>JAFIFW010000012.1 GCA_020831825.1 Methylophaga sp.
TTCGGGCCGACGTGTTCGATTACATTGAGCGGTTTTATAATCCGAAACGCCGTCATTCGACATTAGGTGGAATTAGTCCGGTAGAATTTGAAAAAGGCTATACGGGCTTAACTATGTGTCCGTAAATTTGTAGGAAGCCCATAATGATTGACTGGCGTGCGAGCCCCCTTACTAATGAGATAGGTTTGACACAAAAACATGTCATCAGTCAAGAATGTTCTCATGCGTTCAGAGATACTAGGATCCACCTTGTTGAATTCGTCTTCATACTCGTTAAGTGCCTGAGATATTTTGTTTCTTACAGAGGGCGTCAAGTGTTCTCGAAGGTCAAGCAAACCAGGACTAATATTTTCTATTCGTTCAGATCCTGTAACGCCTATCATGGCTGTTAATGTTGATATTCTTGCCTCAGGCGAGTCAGAAACTAACCAGGCAAGGGTCTCGTGTAAATGTAAATCATGAATAAAATCAACATCTGAGGCGATAACATCAGACTCAAAGTTCTCTCTATACTCACGACGTAAAAACATATCCACATCGCTTACCTTGGCGCAGTAACCGACGTCACGGAGTTCACGTGCTCTATCAAGAATATCTGAAGATTGCGCCAGAGCGTTGAGGTCTGTCCCTGATCTGGGCCAAATCGACTTAACCTGGTTGCTGGTCTTAAAAACACGAAGCTCTTCATCTACCTGATGCATAAGCTCAAGTGATGCCCCGGCATTACATCGATTGTTGCTAGAATGATTATCGTAATCAGCTATAACTATCTGATGGACATATGTTGGTTCCTCGGAAAGAACATAGGTAGATAAAACTGGCTGACTAACTCTTGGAACATGATAGCTCATTAGCAATGGGGGGTAGTCGCCCATTCTGGCAATGCTGAAACCTATCGTCGGGCAGGTGACCATTTCATCTCTCCAGCGAACAACGAGGCGTTGACCTAGCTCTTTCACATCGACAATCTCAGCCTGCCCAATTGACTGACTCGAGCCAAACGGTAGTCCGTTAATTCTTAATCTCCCAAGGTCTACGACATCAGATTTTGCGAATTGATGCTGACTGCCGCGAGGCCGAAAAGTACGGCCATCACCCAGTGTTATTTCATAAGACCTAGCCCCCTCAAGGTGCCAACTAATTTCAACCGCTTCTTCTATTGTGACTTCAGCCTGCCAGGGAGTATCGGCAAACAAGTGAGTGGCATTTCCTATCAGAAATACTATCGTCAAGGCCATAAGCAGAAGTCTAGCGGGTATTCTCATAATTAAATACTTCCTTGGATTCAAGTTCTTTAATCTTTGAAAAACTAATTAAAGCAAGCTCAATTACAAGCTCAATTATGTAGTGGGCAACCAACTCCGGACACTGGATGAGGCTAGATGACAGTTAGAGACGTGGTACAAGTACTACAATGAGCAACGTCTTCATAAGGCGCTGGGGGGATTACACTATGCTAGTCCCACTCGGGTGCCCTCCTGTATCTATTACTAGAAGAGTCATAACGATATGCTCTGCCTCTTGAATTTATCCTGACATCAGAGGGCGTTCTTCTGATGGTTCGTCCCCAGAAATGAGGAGATGAATAATGATGGTTGAGTAGAGGGGAGTCGGGACGAACCCACCAGCGACACATGCCTGATACAGAGTCCCACCGACTGCAATGACTATACTCCATAGTTTGTGTCGGTGAGCCAAGCGCTAAGGCCGGCACCGGCAGGTAGAAAAAGATAATTGTGCTGACCGTAGTGATTGTTTTTTTCATGTTTTGAAAGTCCTGACCGCAACCCACATTTTGCTCTGATAACTTTATTCACTTTCTACTCTATGCTTACTTTTTTGTTGACTCAAGCGGTAACTAGAACCTGAGACCAAGTGGGTCACTGATAGCACGAAGGTCAAGACCGGCAAAGGAAAGCTGCATTTCTGCACATGTGTTAGCGATTGACGTAAGCTTTCTGTTCTGTTTGAGATACTTCAGCGATGGCTCTGCCCATTTGTAGGTGATCCTACCAACATCAACAGCGGTTGGGCGCTGAGAGTGGATCCGCATGAACTTGCAGTCATCATCCTTGAGAAAGTTTGCGCTGACGAAGTTCCGAATAAGTTAATGCAGCCTGATTTCCATACCACCGCCTTAGCGAAACTCCAACGGAACGATCCCTTTGAGAGCAGATCTCCCAGTTCAGCCACATTAGGCATCGCCATCGGCTTCATTTTCGAAGCTGAAAATTGACGAAGAACGTCGATAAATTATTGTTTTTAAATATATCGACATTTTCCATTCTGGAATAATTTGGTCGCCATATCTGTACCCTCCGCCACCAAAGTACACGCGTATACTGTCCGTTTACGGGTGGTTTTCCCACCTTATTTGGGGTGGCAAGAGCGGAAATGAGGGGATGAAACGTCCAAAATAGCGGGCACAAAAAAAGCGCCAAAGCGCTTTAAGTATTTGTTTTTATTGGTTTTTTAAATGGAGGCTGGGGTCGGAATCGAACCGGCGTACACGGAGTTGCAGTCCGTAATTTTGCTAAATTATTCAGTTAGTTAGAAATAAAACCACCTTTTTACACCCGAATTAGAAAATTTCTTCGATTTTTTGATACGCTCCCCCCCCCTGAATTTTATGAGTTTGCGTAAACTCCTGCACTGTGGCGTCACTCCAAGTAATGCTCCCTCCGGCAAAGCCGGGGTGATTCAGTTTTGAACACCCTCAACACCCTCAATTTCAGGTTACATAGAATTTTTTACAGTCTCTACCAGCGGCTTCTAACACATATCCTTGTCGATGTAGTTGTCCCGCCACGAAAACTCTGTGCTCTCTATTGGCTCCACAAACGGCTTTATTTGTGTTACTTCTTTCACATTGAGAAAACTCAATCCATAAGCGACGCTCAATCGGTGATAATTTTTACGTTCAACTCCGGGGGCTTCCATATCCTCGGGTAGCTCAATAGTTCTTGGCTCAGCTTTCATCCAGCTGCAGTTTGGATGCCGTTTTAATTTTTCTCTTAAGTCTCGGTAAAGAGGTATTTGCATGCCTCCCCCACAGTAAAAGGCCGGAATATGTTTGAGGTCGTGTTCACCGATGAGATTCTTTTTCTTTGCGACAGAGTAGGTTTCACCACGGACCTGCTTTAATAGACGAACATTAAAAAACAGTAGATCAGGATTGTGCTCATCTCCATACTCGAGCTCCACGCCTGAAAGGTACTGCTCAAAGCTTAATGGGAGTGGTGATACCCAGTCGGTTGGGTATTTCAGTTGTCTCAATTCTTGCACTAAATTCTGAGTGTTATTCAAACCGCTAAGTTGTTTAAGCCACCAGTTCACCCTCTCTCGGTGCAAATTCATAACGCCATTGGGCGCAACAACAGACGTATAAAACTCAAAGCTCCATTTTCCACCTCGACCTCGATTTACATGAAAAAGGGATGAGTCAACGGAGCCCGCACCGACATCGACCATTAGATAGAAGTTTTTGTCTCTATCGTTGAACTTGCTGGAATTAACGAAGCCATAAATTTGTGCTGCGATTTCTGGGACAATCCTTATCTCACAATCATCCACAGGCGCAGTCTTTATGCCCTGTTGACCGGTTCGTTGGTATTCTGTATAGACCTTATTGATTAACTCCTCAGTGACTTCGCCTTCGCTTAAAGACACTTCCCACGAGATGTTCGCCACTTGCTGAAATGCAAAGAGTAACTCGTTTTCCAGGTGATATTCAGCGGGCAAACCAATACTCAATGTCCAGACAATCTGGCATGTACTATAAATTTCAGCGTGTTCCTTATATAACCACCCACGAATATGCTGCAGAACCAAGCTGATATATCCGATGACCGGTATTTGGTAGCACTTTTCTGTTGGGTGAGCGATAAGGGAAAGTTTGAGATCACGATATGCAGGTTGATCTTTGCCAAACAACGCAAACTTTCCGTCAGACAGATATAGGCGTGAAGGTAATAGGTACGCGTCAATGTCACTCGCCTCGTAAAATGGGACTGCAAACGCCTTACCTAATCCGCGATCTCCGACAACCGCTTTAACACTGGATGTGCCAAAATCGAGACCAATCACCACTTCACGTTCATCTTGGACTTCAGCACCCTCGCAACACTGTGTGACTTGTCCGTATTCAACGCATTTCGATAACGGTAATCGTCGATCAGATAAGTTATCCGGGATCGATACCTTGGCGGCTTTACTGATACTGATTTTCAGCGATTTTCCCTGAGAAGGGGGCTTGGGCTTTTGGGTGTTGCTGTAGCAAGAAATATCGATGGCTTTTTCAGCGTTTTGCTTCTCTGGAACTTGCATTTTGGCTTTAGAGCCTGCAGGTGAGCGTGGAATTCGTTTAGTTTGGGGCGAACGGGGCTGTGGTGTTTGGTTATGCTTTCGTTTTTTACTGAAACGCGAAGGGACCTGTTTCACCGCCGACTCATTGGCAGTTGGCACTGTCAGACCTTTTTCTGCAAAGGCTTTTTCTAAAAGCTCTTTCATCGACCCTGCCATAAGATGCTCTCCCCAGCTGAGTTAGATAATCCTTATTACTCCAGACGAAACCACCTTATGATCTGACTGTACCGCCTGTTTCAGGCGTAACTCGTCTATCTTGCCAGTCAGCCTCATTCGGAGCTTTTCCAATTTACCCTTTTCGGCAGGTATCATCTTTTTCTGTTTATCATTGCCATGACTCTGATAATTCGATACTCGTTCCTTTATCTTGTCACTTTGTCTTTTCAGATGTTGCTCAAGGGTACTGACCATGAGATTGACACGGTCCCGATTTTCACGCTGTTGAGCTTGATAAAAAGCATTAAATCGCTCTTCCAGCCTGATATTACATTCATCCAGAACATCCGCCACTTTGGCATGCTCTAAAACTGAAGTGGCTCCCAACCAGTCGTCCCCCTCGAGAGCACAGGTATTGACAATGTATTCCGCCTCTTCACTTTCGATGACTAGATTATCCTCAATATTTTTAAGCATGTACTCAAGGCGCTCTATTGTTCTTGCACCCGTCACGGACCAGCGCATCACGACATAAACATACACACCCTTGCTGACACCCTGCAGATGGTCATCCTGAAGCTGCACTGCGGAAACAGGGCTATATGCTGAATTGATTTCTGTTCTCTTGCGTTGCTCAGAGACGAAGCGAACCAAGGGATGAGCTTGGGAAACACATTCATACTTATGATTTTTCTGTACATGAACATTATCAAAAATGATGCAGGCAGGATTCTGCACAAGAATACGCGTAGTCCCCTGCAAATGTCGGTTATCGATAAACGCACCTAAGGCAAGGCGAGCCTGAACAGAGAGTTCAAGCGTATAGTCATTCTCGTTTTCATCAGCCTGGATAAGTCTAGTGCCTGGATACTCGCCCTCCAGAAAGTCCTTAACATAAGCCAATAAATCTTCATTACGAATGTAGCGTCCCAAGTCTCTTGCCACGCGGACTTTGTTCTGAATGAAGTCGCCATGAGCGATCAAATTCGCCGCTTGCTCTTCCAACTGTATTTGCTGCCTATTAATTGTTTCAATAGCCACTCTTGCACGATCGATACGAGCTTTCTCCTGTTCTGGACTCAAGCGGTGACTCAACAATTCAAAGCTCAACTTCAATATTTCCTCACCCAACAGCGCCTCCATGCTACCTAATGCACGTCTGAAAATATCGAGCCGCTCAAGCAAGCGATCATAGATACGCTCATCTATGGTATTGGAGTAGATAAAATTCCAAATGAGAATCTTGTCTGCTTTTTGCCCGATTCGATCAATTCGCCCTATGCGTTGCTCGATTTTTGCTGGGTTCCATGGAAGATCGTAGTTAATCAACAGGCTTGAAAACTGTAAATCCACCCCTTCTGAGGCAACTTCTGAAGACAACAAGATATGCGGTTCTCGCTCATCTCTAAATTCTTCAAGCAATGACTGCTTATCCATACCACCATGCAAGACAATCGAATCAATACCATCCTTTTCCAATCGTCTTTGAAGATAGTGGAGGGTTTTTTTATAGAAAGAAAAAAGGACAACTTTTTGTCCGGGATTTGCAGACCAGTAACGCTTAAGCTCATTTCTGAGTTTAATGTATTTACTATCTACCGTATAAAGCTGCCTGAAATACTCGTCACTGCATGCTATGTCGACCAGAGCACTAATTAACGGTCCATTATTATTTTGTTGAGAGTTCTCGGCAACATCACCGTAAATTTCATAAGCTTCTGTATCAATTTCCTCTGGAGTTTCAGCACTTTTGTTTCTCCACCCCATCGCGGCTGACGCCATGCAACTCGACATCTGGCGTTGTGGAATCGTCAACAAAAAACCTGTCGACACATCCATAAAACTACAATAGTCCTGCACAGCCTTGGTAATCAGGTCATAAAAGCGCCGTTCTTCCGGGTGCATATCAATCCGAATTGTCACTGGCTCTCGTTGCACACGTAACTCTTGAACATCACGTTTCAGTGTTCGTGTAACTGCCTTGGTCAGTGGGTTGATATTATCGAGCTGGTCCGCAATTTCAGATCGCCCCCGAGGTGAGTTGAGCGTATCTTCTGTTGGGGGATTTTCTATCAGAAAGTCAAGCTGAGCATTATCGTCAAAAACACGTCTAGACCTGGCAAAACTTAGTGCGTGAAGGAATTCATCATGACTGACTTTCTCAGCAAGCACTCGATCTCGCAATTCAATGATCGGTGCATTAGCCCTAAGAGAGCGCTCAAATGCATTTTCATACTGAAATGCATCTTCATCCAAAAGATTGAGCAGATTGAAGAGATCCGTATTTCGCAACTGGATCGGCGTTGCAGAGAGCAAGATCAGGCTTTGTGAAACTGGCCTAAGCAATCGAACAAGTTCATTAGAGGCGGTGCTTTTGTTTCTGAGGTAATGAGCTTCATCGACTATCAACAGGTCGAGCAGGTGTTCATCACCCTCCGCACTATCAAGCAGTCTGGCAAGTTTGGCAGTGGCAGAATCTTTCTCATTCCAATTGCGTGGGGGCCTAAGTCCTTGAATACTCGCGATCAAAGCAAAGGCATGAAACGGTCTCGACTTGATCAATTTCAGTTGTGTGGTCAAATTTGCCGCATCGATGATGTCCGCATTCACACCAAACCGATTAGAAAGTTCGGCCTGCCATTTTTCGCACAACATCGCTGGACAGATGACTAGCAACCTTTTTGCATCGATCCGAGCACGCAGCTCAGTCCAAATTAAACCCGCCTCTATAGTCTTGCCTAGACCTACTTCATCAGCGATTAAAATGCCGTTAGACGGCGAATCCAGAAACTGCAGCACCGGTTTGAACTGATAGGCGAGAAACTCAGTATTGGTGGTATTAAGACTGTATATTAGATTGGCCAGCTTGCCACTCAGACGGTGAAAGGTGATGGTTCCGCGAAGGTCTTTGACTCTGCCATAGCGGCCAGATTTAACCATGTCAAATGGGCCCAGTGCGCGAGCCTCAACCTTTTCAAGCGACTTGATGAGAATGAACTCTTCCTCACCATCGTGAAAACTCACCAGTACTCGCAGTCGGTGTGGTGGTCCATCAGTTTCTTTGCCGACTCTGCCAACACGTCCAGGGTTGGCCTTGATTCTGACCTTGTCGCCTGGTGTGATTTCACTACTCATCGTCAATCATCCTGTTTCTTCAATTACCAAGGCTAGGCTACTCTCTGAAAACCAGGCGAACTACTCAGACTACCTAGTCAGGCTCACAACACCTTATCCATAAAACTATCGAAGGTACTAGCTAAGGCAAACTCAACATCATTTTCCATTGCCTCAAAGTGCTTCCTACCGCACTTGATTTTGGCTTCTTCAGTTGGCCGAAGGGCATCTGTAAATAAGCTGCCTTTAGTCTCAACCACAAAGTAGACCTTATCCTTACCCTCTGCCTCCACCAGTACCGCCCAGTCTGGATTGTAGCTGCCTAATGGTGTGTCCACTTTGAACCAGCCAGGCAGCTTGGCATAGAGCTTAATAGCTGTGTTTTTCTCAAATGCCTGGGCAAATTGCGCCTCGACATCTGAATCATAGACGACGTGCTCATAAACAGATTTCTTAGCTTCAAGCATATTCTTATTCAGATAACCAAAGAGCTCTTCATCATCGAACATGCTTTGAGCATAGAAGAAGTCATCGCCAATCTTTTCATACTTGATGCCATCAACAATGAATTGCTGCATTTGGCGTTTTATGAAAGCAGCAGCCTCATCCATAAACTTCTGTGGGTTATTTTTGAAGTCTTGCAGCCGTCCACTTCTGACCAGGATTTCAACAATAGTACGTCGTGTCAGGTGTGTGTCATTTTGTAAGAAACTCACAATATCCGGCAGCTTGAAGTCTTTAGCATCGTAGACATAGGCAGCATTTTTACTCTCACCTATCTCCAGGCCTGACTGTGCCACTTTGACCTTATTGGCCTCGTAGATGTATTTGGTTTTACCCACCACCAATCGATCTTTAATTTCATTGGCACAGGCATCAATCAATGCATCAACATCAAAGTCGACTCTGTAGGTTGTCTTGAACTTGATACGCTCCCACAATGCCTTGAACTCATCACTGAGGTAAACCTCCTTATTCAGGTGAACAGGCTTCTTATCATCGGCATTTTTAATGTTGAGATTGCCTGCAACCCGCTTCAATGCAGCTGTGACTTGCTCACTGTGCTCGGCCACATCTTCCGGCAAGCTGACATTATTATCTTTCAGAGCCTGTTTGAGCTTATCTTGGATATGACCTTTACTATCAATGTAGTCCTGATCCTTGAGATGATCCCAGATGTTTTCAGAGGTCTTAACGCCTAAGTAAACGTGTTTATGACCATCACTTTCCACAACGATGTTGGCAAAGTAATGGCTTTCAACGACACCGAATTTAATCCCTTCCTCTTCTTCAATCTCTTTCTGGAGTTGGGAGACAAAGTCCTCGTAGGATTCGTTAGCCATAACGGTGAGGGTGTTCACGTCAAAGCCATATACGCGCTCGCCGTCCTGATTAACAGCGATACGAAGCCCCCGCCCTATTTCCTGGCGTTTCTTAATGACAGAAGCAGTCTCATTCAAGGTGCAGATCTGAAATACATTTGGATTATCCCAGCCTTCCTTGAGGGTTGAATGAGAGAAGATGAATTTCAGCTTTGACTCAAAGCTCAGCAGCTTTTCTTTATCTCGCATGATGAGCTGGTAAGCACTTTCATCCGCCTGTGTTTCACCTGAAGTATCTTTAAACTGGCCTTTATTTCTGCCTGACTTATCAACAGAGAAGTATCCATCGTGGACTTCTTCAGGCAGTGTTTCCAGGTCTGCCTCTTCAAACAAGCTGTGGTACTTAGGCCTCTTGATAAGGTCGGCATACTCCTCTTCAAACCACTGCGCGTATTTGCCTTTTATTGCGTTGCCTTCATCGTCGTATTGACGGTAATTCGCGACTTTGTCGATAAAGAACAAGCTGAGCACCTTAATGCCCATTTGTCTCATACGGAGCTCTTTTTCCAGATGCTCTTCAATGGTCTTACGAATCTGCAGCCGTTTGTAATAGTCCTTATCAGCGCCACCAATAGTATCGTTTAACTTCAATACCTCTGGCTGACTAGTAAAGTCGACATATTCATTACCTGGCTCACAATAAACCTCATTGACAACATAGCCATCGTAAACACTTCGGCCACCAGAAATCTCAAGCAGGTCAGTACCAGACTTCACCTTTTTGATTGTTCGCTTAGTCGAACCATTTCGACTTTCATCTATCTCCAATCTGGCCGTGTGATCTTTAATATTGACCGATACCAGACGCATATACGCCATGTTGTGGCTGTCTTGTACCTGGATGGATGCCACCTCAATCTGCTTAACCAATTTCTGCTCATAGGCTGCGATGGAGTCCAGCTTGTATAGCAAGTTGAATTTGTCTTTGTGCGTAGCGGAATAACGCAGTGTGCATAGAGGATTGAGTGACTCGATTGCCTTTTTGGAATTGGCAGTGCTATCCACGCTTTGCGGTTCGTCAATGATGACAATAGGATTGGTTGATTGGATAAATTCAATCGGTTTAATCCCGCTCAATTTATCGTGTGAACGATGGATAATATTTGCCGCCGTCTCATTGTCGGGATTGGTGAAGGCTCGACGGAAGGCATCAATATTGATGACCATGATCTGAATGGCATCATTCGTTGCAAAAGCCCTGACTTCACCCAACTTGGAAGAATCGTAGGTGAAGTAGTCATAAGGCACATTCTCGTACTGCTCTTTGAAATGTGACTCGGTAATCTCCAGCGATTTTTGCACGCCCTCTTTAATCGCTAGTGATGGCACAACTATGATGAACTTGGTAAAGCCATAGGCCTTATTCAGCTCAAAAATAGTTCGAAGATAGACATAAGTTTTTCCCGTGCCTGTCTCCATCTCAATGGTGAAGTCTCTTGAGCTTAAAGGAGCTGGTGACTGTTTCAGACCATTTTCCAATTGCACCTTGTGGACATTTTCCAGTAGCTCATCGTCCAGTAGTTCTATACGGTTACCAATACCAAGATCAGACTGTTCACTCAATAAGTCTGGTTGAATAGTTTCAACCAATGCCACTGAAAAATTATCTTGCTTACGTTGCTGCCCTTCAAAGACACTAACGACCGCATTCACTGCTTCATGCTGATACTGCAAATCAGGGTTAAACTGAATTTTCATCCTTACCCTCCCCGATTAAAGTGTTTTCACATCATTGATGTTATAACGCTTCAAAAGTTGGATGGTATTGGTTTTAACCACATCATCTTTTAAGCCGGCATCCTTGAGTACAACATGGACAGTTTCGGGCTGGAGCTCTTCTTTGAGCTTACCGATACCTTCAACAACCTCAAGCGTAATGTCATCATCAAGGCATATAAGCAATGCACCTAAACCAATGGAGTAAACCTTCTTACCCCCAATAGTGTGATTTTCAATTGGAATAGTCAGATCAATGCCATATTTAAGTAATAATTCAAATAAGACATCCTCAGAAGAACGATCTTCCTTGATATTATCTACACTGCTATAAAGGTCATCTTCGAGCCGCCCAAAATCGGCATCCCAGAGTTTTATGTTTGAAGAGTCAAGTTTGAAAACCTTATAACCTAAATCCCCTGTGTAATCCGGGTTATCTTTTTTTAGCTTGGTAATTGCTCGATTAATTCGCTCCTTGCCAACATCAGCTATGTTCCTAAAACCTTCCTTGTATAGGTCGGACTTCTCATCACATTTTTCAGGAAGTTGGACCATGATAAATCTTCTATCACCACTATCCTCTACATTTTCATCTAATACTGCATGAGCCATAGAAGCTGAACCAGCAAAAAAGTCCAAAACAATACTGT
Source organism: Methylophaga sp. (assembly GCA_020831825.1). Classification (GTDB taxonomy): domain Bacteria; phylum Pseudomonadota; class Gammaproteobacteria; order Nitrosococcales; family Methylophagaceae; genus Methylophaga. Next base: position 11,384 of record JAFIFW010000012.1, read on the forward strand.
TCTTGTTACCCTGAATTTTTAGCAGTCTTTTAAGCATCTTGAGCGGTTTTTTTCCATTTGGAAAAGCAATGCTTCCCTCTTTAGATAGGTTCTTTGTTTCACTGGCAAAGTCCCAGTAAGTACCTTGCATCTCTTTCTTATATAGCTGACCATCAATTTCTTCAGAGACATCCCTAAGCCAGGCAAATAACCTGAAGCTATCACCTTTATAAAACTGCTCGTATACAACTCCCTTATTTCTTCCTGTTTTTGGTACGTATTCAATAGAGTGTAAATCTTCAGTAGAACCTAACTCCTTGGCTTTATCCATCACTCTAGGGCGAATAGAGCTCTGCGGCATTGCAGTCTGAAATATTTGTTTTGAATATTTTGAATAGACTTCGTCTTCTGTCAGAGATTCATCTCTCATAACCTGATTTACAGATTTTATAATTGGATTAATTCTCTTGAAAATCTTGATTTCATTACCATCTCCATCAACTGTTGATCCGATATAAACCTTCTCGCCTTCTTGAACCAAGATACTGGTGTATTTCCAACTTTTACCATCATCTCGATATTGCTCTACAAGCTCCGAAATTAAGACATGATCAAAAACATTTTCAAAGGAAGGAAACTCATCATAATTTTTTGTATAGATGTGCAAGTACTCAATATTTTTCTTTAACCGTTTATCTTCTCCACCACCTGATGCTCCAGCAATGTTTTTCATATTGATTGAAACTGTATTAATGTAATTTTCTTCACCAAAAATCTCATCACACAATTTTTTCAGATTGGATTGTTCCTCATCATCAATCGAAATGAATATTACCCCATCATCACGTAACAAATTTCTAGCAAGCTTTAAACGTGGATACATCATATTCAGCCAATTGGTGTGATAGCGGCCTGATGTTTCGGCATTGGTGCCGAACTTGCGGCCTTCGCTGTCCTTCTGGCCAGTGTATTCAAGATAGGTGTCGAGATTATCCTGATAATTGTCGGGATAGATGAATTCCTTACCGGTGTTGTAGGGCGGGTCGATATAGATCATCTTGACCTGCTTGTGATAGGACTTTTGCAGCAGCTTCAGGACTTCCAGATTATCGCCTTCGATAAATAGGTTTTGGGTGGTGTCCCAGTCTTTGCTTTCTTCCTTACAGGGGCGCAGCGTGCCGGTGGATGGCGTTTGCGCAATGCGGCGGGCCTGCGCCTTGCCATGCCAAGTGAAGTTATAGCGCTCGTCGCTGGTTTCAATATATTTGCCCAGCGCCGCTTGCAAGGCTGTGAAATCAATCTTGTCTTCGGCAAACACCTCCGGGAACAGATGTTTTAGCTGGGCGATATTGTCGGCCACAATATCTTTACTTTCGCCATTGGTTTCCGGGTCAAAATTTTCCAACATGATGCTTCCTATAACTGTTGTTTTAATTGTTCGATCTTTTGTTGCTGTGCTTTGATTTGCACATTGAGCTGCATTTTTTCATTCAGTTGGTTTGCTGATTTGAGTTTGCTGCGTAACTCATTGATTTTTTCATTGGCGGTGTCGATAGCTTGCAGTGCCTTGTGCTGAGTCTCGTAATCTGCAGGCTTGTCCTTGATGTCTTTTTTCACATACTGGCTGGCATTCAGGTTCAATACCGCTTGCATCCAGTCCTGGTAGAACTGATACAGATTACCAAACCGACACTGGCGAATGGAAAAGCCTTGTAGAAAATTTTTGGCAAACTCTGGAGCCGCACTTAAGTCCAGCCATGGGCTATGCAGCATGCTTTCAATGACCAACTTACTGCTATCCGCTTTGTTCAGCCGTTTGTCCGCTAGATTCAACATTATCGACTGATCATGGTTGAATAGGATGATGAGCGGATAGGGAATGCTTCTTTGGATAATCTCGGCAATGCGTTTTGCTGGTTTGTCGCGGCGAAGTTTCACTTGCATCACTGCAATTTCGTCATACACCCGATCATCATCTTGATAATCTCTGATTGGGATAGTTTCTGGGGTCAAGGTGTAACGAATGATGATTTCATCCACATCATCGCTGAAAAGTTTTTTATCGACGCTTTTCAGTTCCCCATGCTCATAGAACAAGCGTTTGAAGACCTTGCTATCAACCTTACTCGCCTCAGGCAAGCCAAGTTGATCAATAAATTCTTCTATGCTCATTGGCTTTTGAGCACGATAAAGCTGATGACTTCAAAGTCATCATGGCCGCGACTGTGCTGTTTCGCCAGTTGTGTACCACCACGCTGAAACAGGCTTTCCAGACCTTTAACCTGCTCTTCACCAATGATGCTGTCAATCGCTATCTTCAAAAGTGTCTGGTAATGTGACATTTCATCGCCATAGTTGGTCGCCTGGTTGAATGCAGCTATAACTTGCTTGTCCGGGTAGTGATAGCCAATACCATGCTTCTTCAACACGTCCAATATTTTTTTCGTTTGGGTAAACGGATAAACGACCTCACCATCATCACTGACGTAAACCAGATAATGGGGTTTTAGTGGGTAGCTGTAGTCATGCCGATCATCGGGGTTTAGGTTTCGAAGACAGAAGATCACCCCGGGTGGCAATTCATTTTCCAAAACAGCATGGAGTGAACTGACAGCGAAAAGGCCTTTTGGAGCTGACTCCAGTTTGGGCAATTCCGTTTTCATGTATTCCGTCAAATCCATGCGGAAATCATTCAACGTGAGATCGGTGATGGAGACGCCACCCGACATGTCTTCCAGGTCAACCACGTTGTTTTGCAGCTGTTCCAGTTGTTTACGGCGGTACTCCAGATCGTTCATCTGCTTCTTGCCGTCATTGTCTATGACGTTTTCTTCACCGGTGGCGGAAATATCCAGCAGCACCATCCGGCCACTGACCCTTGCCTCAAGGTTGATGTATTCATCCAGCTCCATATTCGGCCAGAAGTTGACCAGTTGGATGGCCTTGTTTTTTGAACCCAGGCGATCGATACGGCCAAAGCGTTGAATGATGCGAACCGGGTTCCAGTGGATGTCATAGTTGATGAGAAAGTCACAATCCTGGAGGTTTTGACCTTCTGAAATACAGTCCGTGGCGATGAGCAGATCGATTTCCGTATCAGCGTTGCTGTCCACTTGTGCCCTATCTTTAGAAACCGGTGAAAAGTTCGTCAGAATGCTGTTGAGCTCACGCCTGACATTTGAAAGTGTGCAGCGTGGCTGAGTATCACCGGTCACAAGCGCGCTATGTAGGTCATGTTCTTCATTTACCCAGCTGGCAAGATGTTTGTACAGATAATCAGCCGTATCTGAAAAAGCAGTAAAGATAATGAGTTTTCTGTTGCCCGGGTTTAACGGGTTATTCACCTTGTGGCTGATGAGGCGCTTCAAGTCAGCGAGCTTTGCATCCCGCTCCGGATCGACTTGCTTGGCATATTCCAACAGGGAGATGAGCTTTTCTCTGTCATCTTCCAGATCCTGTCGCCATTTGACATCGTCGATGTCATTGAGGAGCACCTTTACCTTACGACCAATCAGCAAGCTATCGTATTCGGGATCATCAATTTCAATGTCACCGATATTCATATCATCAAATGCTTCACTGTCATGGGCATCGATGCGTTCCAGCAGAGTCTCAACCTGGTTGAGCAGCTTCTCCAATGTCAGTGAAAAAGAGTTGATGGAGCTTTCCATGCGCTTAAGAATGTTAATGCGCATCAAATGGATGAGGCTTTGCTCACGGTCGACTTGTTTGAATACTGAGCCGCCCTGCAAGTGTTTGTCGTACTTTTTGCTGTATTCCTCGCGTTTCTCCAACTTCACGTATTTCAATGGCGCATAAGCACTCAGATTCATGCGTCTGATGATCTTGTTGATTTCCTTTAACGCTGGAAACTCATGATTGGTATCAATATCCGCCTTGATGTTTTGAGGCTGAAGTCTTTCAGGGAAGGCCCCTATCTCATCCAGGTTGTAATATTTTTCGATGTGTCTGCGAGAGCGCGCAATCGTCAACATATCCAGCAGCTTGAAGTAGTCGAAATTCATACTGCTCAGAAGTGATTCAACTGTGCGCTCTTCTGGATCAAGGTCCAGCCACTGGTTGAATCGGGTCTGTGCTTTTTTTAGTGTCTGCTCTATGCTGGTAATGCCATGTTCCTGTAAGGCATCATCTTTTGCTTCTGTGATGAAAGCGACCTGATTTTTCAGGTCATTCATGCGATTGTTAACGGGGGTTGCTGACAGCATCAGTACCCTAGTTTTAACCCCAGACTTGATGATGTCTTGCATCAGCCTGCCGTAGCGGGTCAGATCTGATTTTGCATTGTTGGCATTGTTACGGAAGTTGTGAGATTCATCGATGACCACCAGGTCATAGTTCGCCCAGTTGACTGTCTCCAGGTTAATCTCACCTGACTTGCCATTAGTACGGGTCAGATCCGTGTGGTTGAGCACATCGAAGTTAAAACGGTCACTGGCGAGCGTATTGAGCTTGTCGTTAACTGTGTAAATCGTCCAGTTTTCACGTAGTTTTTTTGGTGCCAGCACCAATACCCGGTCATTGCGCAGCTCGTAGTATTTGATGACTGCCAGTGCTTCGAAGGTCTTACCCAGACCCACACTATCGGCGATAATGCAGCCATTGTATTTTTCCAGCTTGTCGATAGCACCAAGAACACCATCCTTCTGGAATTTGTATAGTTTGTTCCAGACAACAGTGTCTTTGAAGCCGGTCTTACTCTTGATGATGCTATCTTCATCCAGCTCTTCTAGCAGGTCATTGAACAAATGGAAGAGTGTCAAGAAATAGAGAAACTCCGGTGCATTATCCCGACTCAAGGTTTCTAACTGCTGAAGAAGTGATTCTTTGAGGTCTTCGGTTGCACTAGCGTCTTGCCAGATACTATTAAACCAGTCTTTTAGTGCTGAACTGCTGTCTGCGTCCTCAATCAGCGTGTTCATTTCAAACCTAGTCGATGTAGTTAAGCCGAGTCCTGAAAGACTCAAACCAGAGCTGCCCTGTATCGCTGCCTGTCTATCCACTGTTTCAATATGAAACAGGTTTTGATTGACCATGTTCTGCTGTTTGAGCGCTCTAACTTCAGATTTTTGTTTCAGTATTTCAGCACAAGCTCTTGCTAGGGCGCTTTGTCTGAGCTGGTTAATCTGGCGACGCTCATATTCATTACCAGCAATTGAGGCCATGATCGTTTGCTGCTGTGCATTTTTCATTGTTGCTGATAGCAGTAATCTGATCTGTTGTGAGCACTCTAACCTACTGCGCAAAGCCTCAAGACCATACAGCGTCAGTTCATTGGTGAGCATAGACAAGGTGGACTTGTCACTGATAAGTCTCTCCAATGTTTCACCGACGAAACCGTTCTTTTTGTTATCAAGTAGCATTTTTGATTTCATCCTTGGCCGACTATCTCGGTAAAAACTCAGCTTGCCACCCGTTGCTTGATAGGTGAGGGTACAGCAGATTCATACAGGGCCAGCATACACAAATTTTCTGAAACCCTTAATCAACATCATCCAAACCGGTGAAATTTATGACTTTCTAGCAGTTTATACCTAGCTCGATGGTAGTAACGTCAAAGACAATAGGGGCTAGAAAAAACAGTAGCGTTTACAAAGTGTTGACTTCATAAACGCTCCTGTTTTCAGTGAATCACCTCTGATGCCAGTTAACACCTTGCTAAGCCCCTAGCGGTTATTTTTATGTCGTTCTTCGGATGGCCTCTAAAAGTGGTTAAATCACACCAGTCAGTTTCTTGAAAATATCTACCGACTCTTCAACCTGTCTAAGGCCTGGGATGTGGTGATATCCCTGCCGAGGGAACGATTTTGTAGTGCGCACTCCAACTCTGAGTCACTACATCCAGATACTTATCCATGCTTTCAAATCTTCTTTGCGGATTGGTGACCAGTGACAGCTCTCCTGTTTGAGTGTTGAGCAAAGCTCCAGTCTTGGCAATGCTCCATGGATCATCTTCAGCGTCATAGCCAATGATTACCGGTACCATGATCCAATCTATGTATTTCCAACCAATAATCTCGAACACCTCAGTGAAGCGTTCATAGACGCTATGATCCAAGTCATAAGGGAAACTAATCCGCACAAGCCTAAAACGGCCTGATGCATCGGGTATAACATTTTCAAAAGCAAGCGGATCATCCTTGTTATTCATCATCAAAAAAATCCTTTTAATATTGCCCATCTTGAGCGTATCTGGTTGATGGTTGAGCACAACAATTATTTGCAGTGCTGAAAAACTATTTGTCTGGGACGTTCACCGAAAGTCCCCATGCGGACATCCCCGATCGAGATGTCCCTCATCATGTCCCAAGTTATGTCCTTAGCCCGAAAGCAAGACATATCAACACTTTGCAATAAGTTTTGGTTTTTACGGGACATCAGTACGGGGGCTCCCTTGTCCACCGCACCCCTGAAATAATCGGTAGGACACATCGGACACACCCCTAAGGGTGTCCGTGTCCGTCCCGTATTCAGTGTTATTTATTTTCTTTGACTAACACCTCACCTTCCTTCAGTTCTATATGTCCCTTTTCTTCCAGTGCCTTTCGCGAACGAAGGAATCGTTTTTTCAATGTGTCCCTATTCGGTTTATGTTCCTCCACCTCCCATTGCTGAAAACAATGTAATCGCCAGGTCTCGAGGGTGACAACTGTGCCCACACTACTCCCTACAAGAAAGGTTAGGATATTTAATGCTGATTGTTCATATTCAGAAAGCTTTATCCCATCATCCCCCGAGGCCAACTCAAGAACCAGACTCGAAATAGACACGCCATTCTCATCAATCCAGCCCGTGTCGATCTGCTTTACAGCAAAATGCATCCCCATCGGCTCATCATTATCTTTTGACTTGGTGCAACTCAGCTCAAGGCTAGAGCCGTTTTTCTTGATTGTATATTCGACATCCATTGCAGCACGAATAGATGACGAACCACGCGCGCGCCCCGTATCACTGTGACCAGTATGGTGAACAAGCATGATTGCCGCTCCCGTCGTATATCTCAACGCATCTATATTTTTAAGCAGTTTGGCCATGTCTGATGCACTGTTTTCATCCCCCTCCCCCATATTTCGATGCAGCGTATCGAAAATAACGAGTTTGGGGTCTGGGCAAATTGCATTGATTGCATCCATAACTTCTTGAATGTTGTCTGCTGACATAAGCTCGGCTGACCCTGTAGAAGTGAAGAGCTGATTTGTTTCTGTTCCATAATAGTTTTCCAATGCTTTTAACCTACGTCCCAATCCAGCTCGCCCCTCCCCTGCAATATAGACAACAGCCCCACTTGAAACCTCTTTGCCATGCCAATTAATCCCATTTGCTATGCAAAAAGCCATATCTAATGCCATGAATGATTTATAGGAGGCTGGAGGGCCAAAAACGTTGATGAGGGTATCTTTCTCAAACATATCCCGAATTAACCAGTCTGGCTTGTGGGGTACTGCAGTTAATTCGTTCGCTGGAATTAATGCAAAGCCATCTTGTTTTTGTAACGGGACAACAGCAGCATGGACAATTGAGAGCAACTGAGGGCAGTTGTTTAGCTCATATTCTTCCACAAATGCTTTCATCTCTTCGCGACTCAAATGAGACGGCAACAGCGCATTCAAATCCTCCTGTGCCAAATGAAAAACCGTTCCGATATCAACTGATTCAGGTTGAAATGAACCCCATACTTTTGGAATTTCTTCAGCTTTGTATTTATTCGAATTTTTTGACCAGTCATTCCATAACTTCAACCCATCACTTCCTGCCCATGCTTTTAGCGCCATACCCGCTTTGATCCAAATATCTCGGTCATCAGCATCCAAAAACTGCAGTGCTATGCGTACTTCCTCGAGTCTGTGTTCTGGCCACCATTTATCTATGTCGTCATCATTTGCAGCAATGTATGTGTGTCTCTTTCGCTGCTCTGGTATTAGTTTATTAAAGTCTGACTGAATAGCTTCCAGGACCTTTTTAGCCATTGATTGCGTGTTCAAGGGCTCACCTCATCAAGAATTTCATCCAGGCGCTCAAGAGATAGTTCAGGGTGACTCTTAGTGTCACCAATACCCATACAGTGCCTAATGTTCTGGATAATATTTATGAACTTTTCTTTATCCTGATCCTTAATAATTTTCTCGTAAGCTATGCTTAAATCACCGACAAGCTTGGCGTATTTTTCGGCTACTTGGCCTGAGCACCTGACTAATCCCGCTAAATGAAAAGGTAGTCCGAACAGATCCATTAATTCAGATGCAGGTAGTGGCCGTGCATCATTCTCCTCAATAATACGGACTTTGTGAGGCGTACCAGTCAAGCCTTTATTCAGAGAAACTTTGACATGATGAAAACCGGCCAGCCTCAATACTCTTGGAGCGTCAGTCGCGGCAGGATCGGAGTCAAACTCATCCACGAGTTTTTGCTGCAGTGCTATTCGTTGGAAATAAGTTAGGCCCTCAACAAGAAAGTACCGGTGGGTCTTGCCAGGGGAAGATTCAACGACAAAACTGGGTTTGATTGGAGTATCTATGATGTTGCCAGTATCGTTTTCTATCCATACAGCGCGATACTCAGAAATATCCGCATCAGTTCGCTTGTGAGACAGGGTTTTATTGACCGTTACAAAAATCCCATAACCCGACTCATTAAGGCGCTGTAATTCCTGAAATTTTTTACTGGGAATATCGTAGAACGCACGGGGAGGTAATGGAGCACGATCCTTGTTGTCATCGAAAGCTGTCAACAAAAACTCACTGCTCTCACGGTCCAGAAGATCAAGATGCCGTTTGGCCTCGGCCAAGTCTGGCTGTAGTGTTGCTGTTCGCATTTTAATTCCTTTTGTATTGCGTCACGCAACTAAAAAACTTATAATTTCTGTATAAGCCATTGATGTATAAAGCTTTACAGACTGCCCGCCGCCCAGCGGGTTAGTTTTTAGTTACGCAGTGTAATTCCGTAATCACGCTCAATCTTTTCAATAACAGCAGTGCGTACAAGCTCTGTAATGGTGACTCCACAATCATCCGCTTCCTGCTTGAGCATTGTGATAACCTGCTTGCTGAGCCTGACATAAATCCCTCTTTTGCTCTGTTGCATCACCTGCCCTCCTGTGGTGAAAGTTCTTTTTCGATCCATTGTTCAATATCAGTAAGTCGCCATCCAACGCCACGAATACTTCTCAGTGGTATAGGCTTGGGGAACTTGTCTGCTTGAATAAGACGATATATTGAAGATCGAGACAGGCCGACCAGTGGTGTAACTTGTCTCATCCGTAAGATTTGTTGTTTTTGCATCTCCGATATCCTTAGTTGTTGTACAACCTGAAATCTATAGATGCCGCAGGAGACAATCTACCCAGTGATGACGGTTTACCTGGGTAGTTTGATAAAAGCAGGGGTGGAACTGGGGGGGGGTAGAGCATTTGATATCCGTGACGGACATTCAAAGAATGTTCATTTCTTTGTTATCCCTCTTATCAAATCCTCTCGTCCGAGTTCTCTGCATAAGTCTTTTATGATGCTGATCAGCTGCGCTTGACTGAGTAGATCAAAAATTTTTCGCCCGTCCGCATCCGTCATTTCAGTGAGATGTCTTGCAATATCATTATGCCGCATCGCTCCTCTCTGAATGATTGGCGTTGCCAGCTCCCTGGCTTTGAGCTTTTCAGCCTGCTTTTTTTGGTTCTTCCCGGATTCACGAGTCAATCGCGCTGCATCACTGAGTGGTGTTCCGTAACCTGGTAGATCCACATAGTTACTATCAAGCCATGATCTAGCTAATACTGGAGCGCGCAAAAAGTCTATGATATTGCCGCACAATACTTGCTGATAACCTCTAAAATATTCGGCGCACTCAGGAGGTATATTTTGACCACCTCTACGCTTGATATCATCGAAATGTAGATATTCTCGAATAGCGTCAGTTATTTTCCTGACATCATCTTGCCTTGGACTGATGTGTCGACCAAAATCGTCATAACACCTGACATGGCCTGATTCCAGAGCATCGACCATTTTGTGTACTGAGTATCCTTCTTCAAGCAGTGCATAGAGTGTTTTTATGGCTGTAACATCAATAGCGTCCATCTGATTTTCCCTGTTTGCTAGAGTGAGTCATCGCTCAAAAGATTTTTTGATTGAGATGATCTCAGCACCTGCAGACAATCCATCTAGGTAATCTGCCCACGCCTGCATCATTCTTTTTCTTTCTGGCAAGTATTCAGCGTAGTTATATGCAGCCCTGACTCCATCACGCTCACTGTGTGCTAACTGTCTTTCAATCGCATCCTTATGCCACCCCTGCTCATTGAGAAGCGTGGAAGCCATGCTTCGAAAGCCATGACCTGTCATTTCATCCTTGCTGAACCCCATACGACGTAATGCAGCATTGATTGTATTTTCAGACATTGGCCGTGCTTTTGTTCGGCTAGATGGGAATAAATACTTCCCCCCTCCGGTCAAAGGCTGCAGTTCAAGCAAGATGCTCATAGCCTGCTGCGACAGTGGAACAATATGCACGGTACGCATTTTCATCTTATGTGAGGGGATTCGCCATTCAGCACTGTCCAAATCGAACTCCTGCCATTCTGCCATTCTCAATTCGCCAGGCCTGACGAACAGATACGGTGCAAGACCAAGAGCACAACGAGTCACAAAAGAGCCAGAATAGTCTTGAATCGCGCGAAGCAGGCCTCCAATTTGTTTGGGGTCCGTAATTGATGCATGATGTTTGGTTCGAACGGGTGGAAGTGCTCCACGAAGATCTACCGATAAGTCGCGCTCGGCCCTGCCTGTTGCTATGGCATAACGAAAAACTTGACCACACTGCTGCTGAATCCTGTGAGCCGTATCCAACGCTCCTCGACTTTCTACTCTATGAAGAACGGTAAGTAGCTCTGGCGCAGTGATCTTGTTGATCTCTCTCGCACCTATCCAGGGGAAAACGTCCTTCTCAAACCGAGTCAATGTCCGTGCAGCATGTCCTAATGACCACTTGTTTTTGAATTTTGAATGCCATTCTCTTGTTACAGCCTCGAAACTGTTTTCAGCGGCACTGCGCTTACTTAGTTTGTCGATCTTTCGCTCGTGAAGCGGGTCTAAACCATCTATGACCGTCTTGCGGATCTCATCCCGCCGCTGAGTTGCTTGTTTAAGTGATACCTCCGGATAGGTCCCTACTGACAACTCTTTTTGCTTGCCTGCATAGCGATAACGTACTCGCCACCATTTACCACCATTAGGAGAAACGATCAGATATAGACCTTTACCAGCCGAAAGCTTGTATTGCTTGGCCTCAGGCTTTGCATTGCGGATTTGAATATCGGTAAGCGCCATAGTTACCACCACTGGTTATGGAGTTACCATCGAAATTACCACCAAGTTTGGTGGTATGTCGAGATATTTGATGGGACTATATGAGAAACAACATAACGCCAAAAGCATTGATGTATCTGGCTTTTAGGAGTTTATGGTGTTTTATGGGACAGTAAAATGGAGGCTGGGGTCGGAATCGAACCGGCGTACACGGAGTTGCAGTCCGCTGCATAACCACTCTGCCACCCAGCCGGGGTGTGTGCTCTGTTTTGAGACTAAAAAGCCGCGATAGTAACGCATACTGACCGCGGCTTTTTGTATCTGGAGCGGGAAACGAGGTTCGAACTCGCGACCTCAACCTTGGCAAGGTTGCGCTCTACCAGCTGAGCTATTCCCGCTGAGGAAGTCGTGCATTATAGGCAGTTAAATTTTTATGTCAACCCTTATCCATCAACATCGGCCATGCGGCTCTGAGATAGATTAGCATGGACCATAGAGTCAGAATGGCAGCGACGTAAAGTAGAACCAATCCCAGCTCAAACACCGGTAAACCGAACAGGCTGTCACTGAAAATCAAACAGGCGATGGCAATCATCTGAAAGGTGGTTTTCCACTTACCCATGTTGGAAACTTTCACAACATTTCTAGCACCGAGTTCTGCCATCCACTCTCGCAGGGCAGAGACCGTAATTTCTCTGCCGACAATCACTATGATTGGTAACAAGATCAGCCACTGCGGGTTTTTGAAAAGAATCAGTATCAGAGCTACCACCACAATCAGTTTGTCTGCGACCGGGTCGATAAATGCTCCAAAAGATGAAGATTGATTCAAACGGCGCGCCAAATAGCCATCAAACCAATCAGTCACAGCGGCGACCAGAAATATCACTGTTGCCCAAAACGCGGCACTGTCGTGTGGCAGAAGAAACAAAAGAATCAGCACTGGAATCAGGAAAATTCGCAGCATACTGAGTAAGTTAGGCACGTTTAACATGGGTTTCGCTTCATCCTGAAAGATGGTTTCATGTTAGCACCCTCGCCAGTTAATGGGGTGCATCGGCATGAAAAACATCATAAATTTTTCTGGCCAGTGACTCGCTAATGCCTTCTACTCTGGCAAGGTCTTCGACACCTGCTCGCTTGACTTCCTGCAAACCGCCGAATTGTTGCAGAATCTTCTGACGTCGTTTTGGCCCAAGTCCCGGAATATCCTCCAGCGAAGAAGTCTGTCTGGCCTTCGCTCGCCGTTGCCTGTGACCGGTAATCGCAAACCGGTGAGCCTCATCGCGCACCTGCTGTAACAAATGCAATGCCGGTGAATCCGCCGCCAGCGTCACCTCCCCCGCTCGGCCAACCAGAAACAGGGTTTCTTCTCCAGGCCGGCGCTCTGGTCCCTTGGCAATGCCTAAAATCGGCAGATCACTCAGATTCAGTTCTGCCAATACTTCCTGAGCTTCACGAATCTGGCCTTTACCACCATCAATCAGTAATAAATCCGGGCGTTTGCCTTCACCATTTTGCAGACGAGTAAAACGGCGCGAGAGTGCTTGATTCATCGCGGCATAGTCATCGCCAGGCGTGATCCCCTCGATATTGAACTTTCGATAGTCGCTCTTGATCGCCCCTTCAAGCCCAAAAACCACACATGAAGCCACTGTCTTTTCACCTCGAGTGTGGCTGATATCAAAACATTCAAGCCGTTTTGGCAGTTCATCCAGCTCAAGCGCTTCTTGCAGCGCTTCAAAACGTTGCAGCAAATTCGCACGACTGCTTAGCCGCTGGCTCAGGCTGATATCGGCATTAGTCAGCGCCATTTTTAACCAGCGCGTTGCATGACCGCGCTGTGGTTTGCGCAGACTGACCTTGTGGCCAGACTCACTCTGCAAAACGGATTGCAGCAGACTCAAATCGTCAGCCTCATGGCTGAGCAGTATCTCGACCGGCACATCCTTGCCCAGATAGTATTGCGGAATAAATGCCGCCAGCAATGCTTCCGGACTGCTGTCAGCAGAGCCTTTCGGGAAATAGCTTTTACTGCCCAGGTTGCGTCCACCACGGATAAAACACACTTCCACCACCGCCATGCCATCACGCACGATAGCCGCCAAGACATCCAGATCGCCCTGCATGCTGCTGACATATTGCCTTTCCTGAACCCGGCGCAGTGCGATGATCTTGTCGCGAATGGCCGCCGCCTGCTCAAACTGCAATGTGACAGAAGCTTCCTGCATCTGTTGACTGAGTTCATCCATCACCTGCTGATTCTTGCCTTCTAGAAACAACACCGTGTGTTGAACATCTTTTTGATAGTCCTCGGCAGAAATCAAACCCACACAAGGTGCTGTGCAGCGTTTTATCTGATACTGCAGGCAAGGTCGGCTGCGATTCTGATAATAACTGTCTTCACATTGACGCACCGGGAAAAGCTTTTGCAACAGACTTAGACTCTCTCGCACCGCACCTGCACTGGGATAAGGGCCAAAATATTTTCCCTGCACCCGTTTGGCGCCACGATGCACACTCAGGCGCGGAAAGGCATCCGCTGAAATGAGCAAATATGGGTAGGTTTTGTCATCACGCAGCAGGATGTTATAGCGTGGCATCAAGGCCTTGATCAGGTTGTTTTCCAGAATCAAGGCTTCGTTTTCGGTGTGTGTCACCGTGGTTTCAATGGCGGCTATCTGCGCTACCATCACGGTGGTTTTTGATGTCAGTCCGGTTTTTCTAAAATAACTGGAGACACGTTTTTTGAGATTTTTTGCCTTGCCGACGTAGAGCACCACACCCTCGGCATCAATCATCTGATAGACGCCGGGACGGCCGGTCAGCGTTTTGAGATATTCAGCCGCATCAAAGGGCGGTTGTTTGTCTTGCGGATTATCAGACATTGCTTGCAGTCTATGATTGGTGAGGTGTTCAGGCTACAGATCATGACCGCAAAGCTAAAGTCACTCAAGCATCAATCTCACGCGTCGTCATTCCGCTTTGGCGAGTATTGGTTCTGATAGCACTTATGCGCCTGATAGAAACTGTTGGCGGACAAACCAAGCAAAATGACACCGCCAATCACGGCGGGTATCTTGTCGCCGTAGAAATAAAACATCGCCAATGCCACCAAAAGTTCACACGTTCCGATGACTTTGAGTAAAACGACATTTTCGGTTCTTTTTATTGCCATTTCCCTGCGCCTTTGCAAAAAAATTTGATCATAGCACTATCCGTTATTTTTGTATGGGTATTATTAAAAAGCCCTGAGTCTTTCTACGCTGGGGCTGATTGATGACTAGGCATGTCTGTCAGCCCGGTTTTGTGGGAAAATAGTGATTTTTTCTGACAACATCATGCCCTCAAACAGCGCCGACCTGTTCAAACCCAAACTACCCGTCTCTGCCAAAAGCCATCTTCACACTGGACAGCTTTATGGCAGTGCCCAGGGTTTGTTACTGGCAAATGCTGCCGTACAACACGAGGGACCGCTGCTGGTCATCACCGCCGATATGGCGACGGCACAGCGGCTGGAAAATGAAATCCGCTTCTATCTTGCCGATAGTTCACTGCCGATATTGCACTTTCCTGATTGGGAAACACTGCCCTACGACAGCTTTTCACCGCACCAGGACATCATTTCCGAACGACTGCAAACGCTGCATCAGCTGCCGACATTTCGCCGAGGCGTATTATTAGTGCCGATTGCGACGCTGATGCACCGCATTGCCCCGGCCTCATTTCTGGAAGCCGGCACACTCAGGCTGCAAACCGGCGAACAGTTCGATATCGAACAGTGGCGCCTCAGACTGGAAAAAGCCGGTTACCGTAGCGTCTCTCAAGTCATGGAGCACGGTGAGTTTGCTGTTCGTGGTGCCATCATCGACATGTTCCCGATGGGGGCTAAACAACCCTACCGCATTGATCTGTTTGATGATGAAATCGACACACTGAGAACCTTTGACCCGGAAAGTCAACGCTCTAACGAGAGCATCGATGGCGTTGAGTTATTACCCGCCAGAGAATTTCCACTTGATGAAAAAAGCATCAGCCTGTTTCGACGCCAGTTCGGCCTGCAATTTGATGGTGACCCTCAACGCAGTCTGATTTATCGCGAAGTCAGCGCCGGTAATCTGCCCGGCGGCATTGAATATTACCTGCCACTGTTTTTTGAAGAAACCTCATGTTTACTGGATTACCTGCCAGAAAACAGCTTGCTGGTACCGATCAACCAGCCACACGATGCCGCTGAAATATTCTGGACCGAAATCAGCGAACGTTATCGACAGCACAAGGTCGATCCAGAGCGGCCGCTGCTGCCCCCAGAAAAAATGTTCATCGCTGTTCCAGAGCTGTTCAACCAGTTCAAATCCTTTGCACAGTTGCATTGTCAGAACTTTCAACTCAGCGAGTCACAGGGTCATCACAACTATCAGACCATTGCTCCCCCTCCACTGACCATCAACTCCCGCCAAGACAAGCCCTGCGCAGCGCTAGAAAGCTTTATCGAAGGATTCAAAGGTCGAATTCTGTTTGCTGCCGAATCTGCCGGGCGCCGGGAAACCCTGCTTGATTTGCTGCGTCGTCAGCAAATCACTGTCAAGCAGGTCGATAACTGGCAGGCTTTTCTGGATGACAACAGCCCACTGGCAATTACCGTCGCCCCAGTAGAACAGGGTCTGGTCAGTGAGCAACATCAAATTGCCGTCATCGCAGAAACCCAGTTGTTTGGTCAACAGGCAATGCAGCGTCGGCAACGTCAACGCAAAAAACGTGACAGTGATGCCATCATTCGTAATCTGGCAGAGTTGACCATCGGGGCTGCTGTAGTCCATGAAGATCACGGTGTCGGTCGTTATCTCGGCTTGCAGACACTGGATGTGGGTGACGTAACCGCTGAATATGTCACGCTGGAATATGCCAATAAGGACAAACTCTATGTGCCGGTGGCCTCGCTGGATCTGATCAGTCGATACAGTGGTGCCGCTCCTGAACTGGCGCCCCTGCACAAACTGGGCAGTGGTCAATGGGAAAAAGCACGTCGCAGGGCGGCCGAAAAAGCCCGTGATGTTGCGGCCGAACTACTGGATATTTATGCCAAGCGCGCTGCCAACAAAAAACCACCTGTTGCAGCGCCAGATGAGCAATATCAGGCATTTTCTGAAGCATTCCCATTTGAAACCACACCCGATCAGCAAGACGCGATTGATGCTGTCATCACCGACATGCAATCCGACAAGCCCATGGATCGACTGGTCTGTGGCGATGTCGGTTTTGGTAAAACAGAGGTCGCGATGCGTGCTGCGTTTTTGGCAGTGCAGTCAGGCAAGCAGGTCATGGTGCTGGTGCCCACCACCTTGCTGGCACAGCAGCATTACGAAAACTTCAAGGATCGTTTTGCCGACTGGCCGGTTCGTGTTGAAGTGTTGTCGCGTTTTCGTTCAAAGAAACAATTAGATACCGTCAAAGCAGCTATCAGCGAAGGTCAGGCAGATATCATCATTGGTACACACAAACTGCTGCAACAAGATATTCAACCGAAACGACTGGGCTTGTTCATTCTTGATGAAGAGCACCGCTTTGGTGTCACTCAAAAAGAGCAACTGAAAAAGTATCGTAGCCAAATCGACGTGCTGACACTCACCGCCACGCCGATTCCGCGCACCCTCAACATGTCAATTTCCGGTATTCGTGATCTGTCGATCATCGCCACGGCACCAGCACGTCGATTGGCAATCAAGACCTTTGTTTTACAGTGGGATGCAGAGCGAGTCCGTGAAGGCATGCTGCGTGAGATCAAGCGCGGCGGTCAGGTGTATTTCCTGCACAACAAGGTCGACGATATCGAGCGAGTGGCCAGAGAAATCGAGCTGTTAATGCCTGAAGCCAAGGTTGCTGTTGCCCATGGTCAAATGCGCGAACGACAGCTGGAACAGGTGATGCTCGACTTCTATCATCAGCGCTTTAATGTGCTGGTGTGTACCACGATTATCGAAACCGGCATTGATGTACCGAGTGCCAATACCATTTTTATCGACCGGGCAGACAAACTCGGTTTGGCGCAGCTCTATCAAATCCGAGGTCGAGTCGGACGTTCGCACCATCGTGCTTATGCTTATCTGCTGGTTCCGCCGCATAACTCCATGACGCAGGATGCCGTGAAACGACTAGAAGCCATCGAATCGATTGAAGATCTGGGCACCGGCTTCACACTGGCCACTCATGATATGGAAATTCGTGGCGCCGGCGAGTTACTGGGTGATGAGCAAAGCGGTCAAATGCAAGAGATTGGCTTTTCGCTCTACAACGAATTGCTCGAGCGCGCAGTCACCGCATTGCGCATGGGCAAGACGCCTGAGCTCGACAGCCAGCGTCACTTTATCGAAATCGATTTGCACACTCCGGCGCTGATCCCATCGGATTACTTACCGGATGTCCATACCCGGCTGGTGCTTTACAAACGCATCTCCGCCGCACCGGATCAGGAATCCCTCTACGATCTGCAAGTGGAAATGGTCGACAGGTTTGGCTTGCTGCCCGAGCAGGTGAAGACGCTTTTTGCAGTGCATGAATTGCGTCTCAAGGCCAAGGCCGCAGGAATTCGCAAGATTGATGTTTATGAACAAGGTGGCCGGATTATCTTCGAAGAGTCGCCCAATATCGACCCGATGACGATTATTCAGCTGATTCAGCAACAACCTGCCAAATTCAAACTGGATGGGCAAGACAAACTGCGCTTCACCGAATTCATGCCAGAATCCAGTGACCGCATTCAAACGCTGGATCAACTGTTGGATACCTTGCTTAGCAGCCAGTCATGAGCAGTGAAGATCGTAATTTCGACGATCTGACAGAACGCTTTTCGACGCGTATTTACGCCACGGCCAAGGGAGAGTGGCGTCTGAAGATACTTAAACAGGACTTGTCTGCGGTCACTGCCAGCCAAACACTTGACGTCTGGGACGCAGGCTGTGGTCAGGCGCAGATCAGTCTGTGGCTGGCTGAACAAGGTCATCAAATCACCTGCTCGGACATTTCAGCCAGGATGCTGGACATCGCGCGTGAATCATTTCAGCAGGCACAATTACCCGCCCGCTTCCTGCATCAATCGTTACAACAACTCTCGATCAATGAAGGTCCGTTTGATCTGGTGCTGTGCCATGCTGTTCTGGAATGGCTGGCAGCACCCTATGAGGGTCTTGAACAGATTGCCGAACGAGTAAAACACGGTGGTTACCTGTCCTTGCTGTTCTATAACCGCAATGCCATGGTCTATCAGAATGTATTAAGAGGCGGTTGGCGGCTGCAACCAATACTTGACGATGAATACATCGGTAAAGGTCACAAGCTGAGTCCACCCAACCCGTTATATCCTCACGAAGTAATGGAATTTATCGGACAATTAGGCTTCGAAGTGCAGGCTCATAGCGGTGTCAGGGTGTTTCATGACTATCTGAATCAGGATGCCTTGAAAAACAGCGATCCAGAACAGATTTTCGCAGTTGAGGCACGTTTTTGCAGAATGCCGGTCTATCGTGACATGGGACGTTACATTCACCTGCTGCTTAAACGCTCATAAATGTCATTCGGCACATCATCGCTTTTGTTAGACTTTGCGATTGCCTGGTTAACCACCTCTTTGAATACAGGAAAACATGACTAATAAAACTTTGCCATTAGTACTGCTGTTCAGTGGTCTGATCTCTGCTTGCGTCCAACAAAACGAGATACGTCCTGTTGTTACCCTGGAAGAAGTCGAGTCAACCCTTGCAGACTCGGAACAACGCCTGAGTGCCAGTATTGCTGAACAATGTGCGGCGATAGAACAAACAGTCGAACGTCAGGCAACCGGCGTTCTGGCTCTGCAAACAGATCAGCAACAGATTCTGGAGCAGATTCAGTTGATCAACCAGCGACTGGACACACCGCCAGAGCCTGTCATTGTGATGACCCCAGCAGAGCCGCAACAATGTCCGCCACCACCACCGCCCAAACTGGGTGACAAAGTCGTGCTGGGCGAAGTGGAATGGATTTGGGTCGAAACACTTAATCGGGTATTCAAAGCGCGTGTGGATACTGGCGCTACAACTTCATCGATGCATGCCAGAGACATTGTGGTCACTGAGCGTGATGGCAAAAACTGGGTGCGTTTTTCGATTTTGCCAGAAGAAGAATCCGATACCAGCTATGACATTGAAGCGCCGCTGGTTCGCTATGCAAAAATTCGTCAATCATCAGCAGAGGGCGCTGATCGCCGACCAGTTGTCAGCTTGATCATCCGTATCGGTGAGCTGACCGAACGAGCAGAATTCACGCTGACTGATCGAAGTCACTTAACTTATCCAATTTTGCTGGGACGTGAGTTTATTCGAGATATAGCAGTGGTAGATGTCGCCAAAAAACATGCACAACCCAAACCGCAGCTACTCCAAAATGTCCAACAGGCACCGGCAAAATCTGCGCCTGAATCTGATTAATTCCGGAGTCATTGATGGCATCGCGTTTCCCGTTTTATTTACTGGTCGGCCTGTTGTTTCTTGCCGGTGCAGCCCTTTCAATACACCGGCACATCACATTCGATATTCCCTGGCTGCCCGGTGAACAACGCCAAACCTGGTCAATTGAGGCCAGAGTGGACTTTGTTGCGCATGGTGAGGAAGTACTGGCATCTTTGGCGATCCCCTCAACACAACCGGGATTCACGCAGCTCAATCAGACGGCTGCAAGTCCGGGTTATGGCTTGTCCTTTGTTGAGCGTGATGGTGCCATGCGCGCGGAGTGGTCAATTCGCAGAGCCAAGGGTAATCAACAGCTATACTACCGGGTTGATATGTTGGTCGACCCGTATGCCATTCCTTCGTTACCCGTGCGCCCTCCGGCCATTCGAGTCAATGTTGAACAAGAACCGTTTGCTACGGCTGCCAACCAAATTCTAGAGAGGGCGGTTGAACGCTCGGCAACGCCTTACACGTTGGCACGCGAACTGATTGCCGAATTTGGTAATCAGCGACAAAAAGCCGAGTTACTGGCGCAGCAAAAAAGCAAATCGCTGTGGACGGTTCAACTGCTCCAACAAGCTGGTGTGCCCGCAAGACGAGTACATGGCCTGTTTCTGGAAGATGGCCGCAGGCGTCAGCAACTCACTGAATATATTCAAGTCTTTGACGGTGAGGACTACGAGTTATTTCATCCTGAAACCGGTGTGCAGGGGCAGCCGCATAACCTGCTACTCTGGCAATATCACTCTGGCCCAATTCTGGAACTGATGGGTGGCAGCAACTCCAATGTCAGTTTTTCGATGATTCAACAGGAGCAGCCGTTTAACATCGCACTGAGTCAAAAGTTTGCTGACAATCAGCTACTCAACTTCTCGCTGTACAGCCTGCCGCTGGAAGAACAGGCCTTGTTCAAAAACATCTTGCTAATTCCTGTTGGTGTGCTGATGGTGGTGTTGATGCGCATTCTGATTGGTATCAAGACTTCCGGTACCTTTATGCCGGTGCTGATTGCCCTGGCATTTATTCAAACCAGTCTTGTGACCGGCCTGATAGGATTTTTGTTAATTGTGGGTACAGGCCTGCTGTTGCGTTCCTATCTCTCCTACCTGAACCTGCTACTGGTCGCCCGAATATCGGCGGTGATCATTATCGTCATCGGCATGATCGCCATATTCTCTATCATGGCATATCAGTTCGGTCTGACCGAAGGTATGAAAATCACCTTCTTCCCAATGATCATTCTCGCCTGGACCATTGAACGTATGTCGATTCTCTGGGAAGAGGAAGGACCACATGAAGTACTGGTACAAGGTGGTGGGTCGTTACTAGTAGCGATTGTGGCTTTCCTTGCCATGAATAATGAAGTTATCCGCCATCTGACCTTTAACTTCCTGGGTATTCAGTTGATGTTGATGGCGCTGGTGATGCTCATTGGTAACTACACCGGCTATCGTCTACTGGAACTGAAACGATTCCGCCCCATGCTGCGAGATGATCACAAGTGAGCGAAGTCATCAAAAAACAAACTTGGTGGCAAAGATTGTCTGAGCGTTACGCACATCCGGTCAGACTATCGCGCATGGGTGTGCTGGGTATGAATCGGCGCAATATCTCCTATATCAGCCGCTATAACCCGAGACACTTGTTTCCGCTGGTCGATGACAAGCTCAAAACTAAACAAATAGCCCTCGAGGCCGGCGTCACTGTACCCGAGCTTATTGGTGTTATTCGTGAACAGCATGAAGTTCGCGACCTTGCAGGAATCGTTGCTGATTGCGCAGGCTTTTGTATCAAACCTGCCAATGGTTCAGGTGGCAAAGGCATTCTGGTCATTACCGGGCAAGATGATGGGGGTTATCACCGTTCCAATGGCTCGATTGCCGCTATCGGCGATTTGGAACGCCACGTCACCAACATACTGGCCGGGCTATTTTCTTTGGGTGGCAAGGCAGACGTTGCAATTATTGAAGCTCTGATTAACTTTGACGATTGCTTCAGCGGCTTCAGTTACGAAGGTGTACCTGATACCCGTGTGATCGTGTTCCAAGGCTTTCCGATCATGGCAATGATGCGACTCTCCACCTCGGATTCCAATGGCAAGGCTAACTTGCACCAAGGTGCCGTGGGTGTTGGCCTGGATATCGGCGATGGTCACGCTCTGCGAGCTGTACAGTTCGACAAGCCAATACTGCTACATCCTGACACTGGTCTCAATCTGATGAATCTGAAAGTACCGCACTGGCAAACCTTGCTGGAATTATCAGTGTCTTGTTATGAAATGTCTGGGCTAGGTTACCTCGGCACTGACGTGGTGCTGGATCGTTTTCAGGGACCAATGTTGCTGGAACTGAATGCGCGTCCAGGTTTGACCATTCAGATGGCTAATGGCCGAGGATTATTACCAAGACTTCGTCAAATTGAAGCGCTCGGCAAAAAAAATAGAATGACCCCAAGTCAGCGCGTAGAATATGCTCGAGAGCACTTTTCAGAATGAGGCTGAGGGAATAGACTAGGGCCTGTTCAACAGGCATCGCTGCCCCACCTGTAACCCATCCACGGCCCCGGCAATAATGTCTAACATAAAGCGCTTCAAACATGGCCAAAACACTGATTTTAATAGGAAGTATGCTGGTGCTAGCAGGTGTTCTGTGGCATCTGGCACCCTGGTTGTTTAGCTGGTTTGGCAAACTACCCGGTGACATCAATATTGAAACCGAGCGAGGTCGAACTTTCATCCCGTTGACCTCAATGGTCATTGTCAGTGTGGTAATGAGTCTGATCGTCAATATTTTCCGCGGTTAGCATCCCTGTCGGCATCTTCTTTGTGCACAAGCTCTCCCTCTATCACGTGAGCCCTGTTTTGCGCTTGTTGGGAGTTAAAACCACTTCGCATCGCAGCAGCGCGTCGGCGCGATCGATAAATCATCACCGGTATCAGCAACCAGCTGATCATCAATAGAAATATCAACAAAAACAGACTCATCAACATGGCAATACCTAGAATGATCCAGGCAAGTAATCGAGCCAGAATATTGCCTGTCTGGCTTTTCTGCCAGCGCCGTTGCCACTGCCCTAGCATCTGACGGACTTTAGAGTCTGAACCGTTAGCCATTGACGCTGACCCGTCGCCCTTCGGCCACCGACTTTAATGCAGCTTCAATGGCAGCGCAGTTGGCTCTGGCATCCGCAAGACTGAGCAAGGGTGTTGTATCGTTCAAAATGCAGTTCGAAAAATGCTCAATCTCCAGCACAAAATGATCGGCAGCAGTTAACTCCAGCTGCTCCTGTTGTCCGGCATCGGTCCACCAGGAAACCACCGGCTTGTCAGCAGCATGCTGCCAAACGATATTGCATTTGATGCCGCCCAGTGTGCCGATAATCTCATATTCGCTGCGCCTTGCATGTTCAAAGCTGATTTCAAACTGAGCATAGCGCCCATCTGAGAAATCAAACATGCCCGCCAGGCTGACATCAGCACCATGCTCATTGAGTTTTGCCATAGCCATCACAGACTCAGGCTCTTGGTCAAACCACAGCCGTGCAGTGTGAATTGCGTAGGGACCAATATCCCACATTGCACCGCCGCCGTTAGCGATGCCTCTGAAAATCCGATACATTCGTGCCGCTTTCATTGGAAAGGAAAAACAGCTTCTGACCATTCTTACTTCACCGATAGCACCACTGTCGATAATCTGCCGTACCGCCTCGTGTTGGGGGTGAAAACGATACATAAAGCCTTCCATGACTTTAACATTGGCTTTGTCGGCCAATCCCTGAATAGCGTCAATATCAGACACACTGAGTGCCATGGGTTTTTCTATCAACACGTGCTTGTTGGCCTTAATCGCTCGCAAGGCCCAGTGTGCATGTTCCTCGTTGGCCATTGGCAGATACACGGCATCAATATCCTCTCTCATCAACAATGCCAGCGGGTCATCCAAAGCGGTGATGTCGGTGCGGTCAGGTGCAAGCGATTGCAATAACTCCGCTGCCGCTCCCGGTCTTCTGCTGGCAACCGCGACCAACTCAGCATTATCTGCCTGCAAAATTGCAGGCAAAAGGCGCTCGTTGACTCTGGCGGCGCCAAGTATTCCCCAGCGGATTTGTTTGGACATGCTTTTACCCCTGACTTGTCAAAAAAACACAGAGTGCCATCATAAAGGCTCTGGCGATAAAGCGCCAAATTGCCATAACCACGTGATTACAGTGTTTTTATAAACGTTTGTTTGCCTTATGCTAAGCGTTCATCCACAAACCGCATACAAGGAACTGACCATGACCATCGAAGTTGGACAAAAATTGCCTGAAGGAAAACTTGCGGAGTGCCACGAGTTTGATAGCGATACCGGCTGTCCATTGAGTCCACAACCCGTTGAGGTTTCAGCTTTAACCAACGGCAAAAAGGTTGTGATATTTGCAGTCCCGGGAGCCTTCACACCACTGTGCTCTGCTCAACACTTACCAGGCTTTATCAAACATGCTGATGCCATCAAGGCAGCAGGCGCTGATGAAATCTGCTGTCTCGCCGTCAATGATGCCTTTGTCATGGCAGCTTGGGGCAAACATCTAGGCGTAAATGGAAAAGTTCGAATGCTTGCTGATGGCAGCGCAGAATTTGTTAAGGCAATGGGGCTTGACCGGGATTTGACCGGGGGCGGCATGGGCGTTCGGGCCTTCCGATTTGCGATGATCGTTGACAACGGTGTTGTCAAATATCTGGGCGTTGAAGGATCTGGAGAGTTCGGTAAGTCCAGCGCTGAGACTATTCTTGACGAATTGAAACGATAGACCTTGGCAAGCCGGTGCAAACGCACCGGCTTTACCGCCAGCGTTCGTGCACCTCGGATGA
Source organism: Methylophaga sp. (assembly GCA_020831825.1). GTDB lineage: Bacteria > Pseudomonadota > Gammaproteobacteria > Nitrosococcales > Methylophagaceae > Methylophaga. Next base: position 36,010 of record JAFIFW010000012.1, read on the forward strand.
GTCAGCAATAAACACTGCACTGGCCAGATCGTAAAATATGCCATGCTCGACAATGCCCGGATGCGTATCCAGCAGGTGATTTAATCCGGGGGTATCAATGCCAGAAAAACGCATATCTAGCACCAGATTACCCGCCGCTGTCACTGCCACATTATCACCTGCACTGTTTCGCCTCAGTTCACCACTGGCGCCTTGTTGTTGCAATGATTGCATGACCAGTTGCCAGGCGTTAGGCAACACTTCGATGGGAATAGCATATTGCTGACCAATCTGCGTGACCATCTTCGACTCATCTACCAGTACAAAAAAACTGTCCGCATGACTGGCCAGCAGTTTTTCAGTCACCAGATCCTGCCCTCGCCCTTTCAGCAACTGCAAATCTTCAGTGACTTCATCAGCGCCATCGATGTACACATCCAGGTGACTTAGCTGTTCGATGGCTAACACCGTCAAACCCGCCTGCCGTGCTCTGATAGCACTGATTGCAGAACTTGCAGTCGTTTGAATTTCCAATCCTTGCTGCTGGCGCAACGCCAAGACATCGATAAAATAATTTGCCGTTGACCCTGTTCCAAGCCCAACAATCATTCCGTTTTCGATAAAACTCGCTGCATGTTCGGCAACTCTCTGTTTGGGATTCATCGCGGGGTTGTGGATTTCTGTAGACATTGACAGTGTCCTCCGACCTGCTGGCACAATAAAAAATCAAGCTTAACACTTAAACGAGCGCTGAAAAATGCTGGCAACGCAAAAGCAGTATGATATTTCGGTAGCCGCAGCTTCAATCGAGACAGGAAACGCTTATGACTGACTTGAATGCCATTACTCAACATATTTCAGAGGTCACCGGGAATGACTTCATACCGGAACGAATCAGCAGTATCGGCGGTGGCTGCATCAACAGCGCCTACCGAGTGCAAACTGATGATGTCGATCTGTTTGTAAAAGTCAATTCACCCCATCTGGCCGACATGTTTGAAGCAGAAGCCATGGGCTTAAGTGAAATGGCCGCACAACATTGTGTCAAAGTGCCGGAAGTTATCTGCCACGGCAGTAATCACCAACACAGCTATCTGGTGCTTGAATATATCGAGCTGGGCAGTCTGCGAGGTACCGCCTCAGCACAACTTGGCGAACAATTAGCAGCGCTTCACGCCATCGCGCAGCCTTTTTTTGGCTGGCACATTAACAACACCATTGGCAGCACACCACAGATCAACACACAGGAACATGAATGGGTCAGTTTCTGGCAGCAACACCGTCTGGGCAAGCAGTTACAGTTAGCTGCTGGCAAAGGGTTTGGTGGTCGTTTGCGTGATCAGGGGCAACGGCTGATTGAGGAACTGCCGAAATTTTTTGTCAGCTATCAACCACAGCCGTCATTGCTGCATGGCGATTTATGGGGTGGCAATGCCGCGGCTGATGCCGAGGGGAATCCGGTGATTTTTGACCCGGCTTGTTATTATGGCGACCGCGAAACTGATATTGCGATGACCGAACTTTTTGGCGGATTTGGTGGTGATTTCAGGGCCGCCTATCAGAGTCATTATCCGCTTGATGCCGGCTATCAAAGCCGTAAAACACTTTATAATCTTTATCACATCATCAATCACGTCAATCTGTTCGGCGGCGGCTACCTGGGACAAGCCGAATCAATGATCGCACAGCTATTGGCTGAACTGGGTTAAAGCTAAGAGGTTAGATTTTAATGAGCCAAATCAAGGTACTATTCGTCTGCATGGGTAATATTTGTCGATCGCCCACTGCTGAGGGAGTTTTTGTCAATTTGATCAAGGACCTGGGCACAGCTGAACGATTTCATGTTGATTCAGCAGGCACTCATGCCTACCATGTCGGCGAACCACCTGATGCCAGAGCCCAGCATACGGCACGTCAACGCGGAGTCGATCTGTCTTTCATCCGTGCACGCAAGTTCAAACAAAGTGACTTTGATGAGTTTGATCACATTCTGGCAATGGACACTGACAATCTCGATATTCTGCTAAGTGCCTGCCCTGGCGAACACCAGCACAAAGTCAAACTGTTTCTGGATTTTGCCCCTGATCGTCACGAAACCGATGTGCCGGATCCCTACTACGGTGGTCAGAATGGTTTTGAGCATGTGTTTGATCTGGTCAGGGAAGCCTCGGAAGGATTTCACCAGTCGGTCTTGAAGTAAGCTTAAACAAGCCTCACTGTCACCGATAGCGCCCGCCCCACCAAAAGGGTAAACTATGGGGCTATTTTTTATTCGACATAGATAATTGGGACGGTAATGCGTTACAGCACTGATGATTTGCGGATCACTGGCATACAGGAAGTCATTCCACCCGCACAGCTGCATCAAGAGCTGCCTATCACTGATCAGGCTTCTGAAACAGTGTTCAACGCTCGCCATGCGATCAAAGAGATTCTCCATCATCGTGATGATCGACTGGTTGTCATTGTTGGTCCCTGTTCTATTCATGACCCCAAAGCAGCTCGTGAATATGCGAACCGACTCAAACCGGTAATGGAATCTCTCAAGGATGATCTGTGCATCATCATGAGGGTGTATTTTGAAAAACCACGCTCTGTGGTGGGCTGGAAAGGCCTGATCAACGACCCTTATCTCGATGGAAGTTTTAAAATCAACGATGGTCTGCACATTGCGCGCAGGCTGTTGCTGGATCTGGCCGAGATGGGAATTCCTGCAGGCACAGAATATCTGGATCTGATCAGCCCGCAATACATTTCAGACCTGATCTCCTGGGGTGCCATTGGCGCCAGAACCACTGAAAGTCAGGCGCATCGTGAGCTGGCTTCTGGTCTGTCCTGCCCGGTCGGCTTCAAGAATGCAACTGATGGCGGTCTGCAAATAGCTGTCGACGCCTGCCTGTCGGCTTCCAAGCCACACCATTTCATGTCCCTGACCAAGGCAGGGCATTCAGCTATATTTTCAACCAAAGGCAACGATGATTGTCATGTGATTCTCCGAGGTGGCAGAACACCGAATTATGATGTGGAGAGTATTAACGAAGCGGCGGAAGTCATCGAACGTAGTGGTCAGTCTGTGCGCATCATGGTCGATTGCAGTCATGCCAACAGCGGCAAAAATCACCTGCAACAGGAAGATGTTTGCCGAGCAGTGGGCCGTCAGATTGGCGAAGGCGAGTCTCGTATCATCGGGGTCATGCTGGAAAGCCATCTCGTCGCTGGCAGACAAAATGCAGAAACGGGTAAGCCTCTGGTTTATGGGCAAAGTATTACCGATGCCTGCATGGCCTGGGACAACACTGATGTGTTGCTAAACGAACTGGCCTCATCCGTTCGTAGCAGAAGACTCAAAACGGGTCTTTAGTATCCCCGGTCGGGATATTTTTCAACCAGCTTCAGTCCAAGCTTGTCCGGTAAGCTCTGTCAACCTATCGGCAAAATGTTTCAAAGCGCACAGTCACTTACTTAAGGGGCCGTGTTGAGCTATAATTACTCATTAAAATTTTGGCCAAGGCAAGGCTGAGATCTTGCCAAAATAAATTCCTGATAAAAACAGTAGGTTATTGAATGACAGACTACGCCCTGATTCTGATCAGCACTATCCTGGTGAACAACATCGTTCTGGTGAAGTTCCTTGGCTTGTGCCCATTCATGGGCGTTTCTCGCAAACTGGAAACCGCCATGGGCATGGCGCTGGCAACCACTTTTGTGCTGACGCTTTCGTCAATCAGCAGCTATCTCATCAATGAATTTCTGTTGAGCCCTCTGGGTATCGAATTTCTCAGAACCATCAGCTTTATTTTTGTAATCGCGGTGGTCGTGCAATTTACCGAAATGGTCGTTCATAAAACCAGTCCAATGCTTTATCAGGTTTTGGGTATTTTTCTGCCGTTGATCACCACCAACTGTGCCGTGCTTGGTGTCGCCCTGCTTAATGTTCAGGAACAACATGGTTTTCTGGAGTCAGCCATCTATGGTTTTGGTGCCGCGATTGGTTTTTCATTGGTACTGGTAATCTTTGCAGCAATGCGTGAACGCCTGGCTGCTGCAGATGTTCCGACTCCCTTTCAAGGAGCTGCTATTGGTCTGGTAACTGCGGGGCTAATGTCCATGGCATTCATGGGCTTTGCCGGATTAGTCAAGGTATAAACGATGTTGACCGCCATTCTCGCACTGACTCTGCTTGCGCTCATTTTCGGCCTGTTGCTTGGCTATGCCTCAGTCAAATTCAAAGTTGAAGGTGATCCGATTGTCGAACAAATCGACAAACTGCTGCCTCAAACCCAATGCGGCCAATGCAGCTATGCCGGTTGTCGCCCATATGCCGAAGCAATAGCAGCTGGTGAAGCAGACATCAACCGCTGCCCACCGGGCGGTGAAGCCACCATTCTTGCCTTGGCAGATTTATTGGATGTCGAACCCAAACCGCTGGACGAAGAAGTCGGTACAGAAAAACCCAAAATGCTGGCTGTCATTGATGAAGACCGCTGCATTGGTTGCACATTGTGTATTCAGGCGTGCCCTGTTGATGCCATTCTTGGCGCCGCAAAACATATGCACACCGTGATTGCCGATGAGTGCACCGGTTGTGAGCTGTGTATAGCACCTTGCCCGGTTGATTGTATTGACATGGTTCGAACTACACCCAACCCTACGACCTGGCGCTGGCCGGATCCGGAACATATCACCTTGCAGGAAAAAATTGAGGAAGAGCAGGCATGACACAGCAGCAACTGGGGTCATTCCCGGGTGGCCTGAAACTGCCCGGCCACAAAAAACGTTCAACACAATTACCAATTCGCAGAATGCCGATCAGCAAACGCCTGGTTCTGCCCTTACAGCAGCATATCGGTGAGGCGGCAGTGCCTATCGTTGAAGTTGGTGAAAAAGTCCTGAAAGGTCAGAGAATTGCTCGGGCCGAAGGTCATGTCTCGGTCTGCCTGCATGCGCCAACGTCCGGTGTCATCAAAGCAATCGCCGACCATCAGGTGCCTCATCCATCTGGTTTGACCGCCCCCTGTGTCATGATCGAAACCGATGGCGAAGATCGCTGGATCGAACGTAATCCAGTGCCGGACTTTCGCAGTTTGTCCTCACATGAGATTCGTCAGCGTGTTCGCGAAGCAGGCATTGTAGGCTTGGGAGGCGCTGGTTTCCCAAGCTTTATCAAACTCAACCCGGGTGTTCGACATCATGTTGAGACTCTACTGATTAATGGCGCCGAATGTGAGCCATACATCACCTGTGATGACATGATCATGCGTGAACGTGCCGCTGGCATCATTGAAGGCATTGAAATCATGATGTTTGCCTTGCGAGCCAAGGAATGTGTCATCGCGATTGAAGATAACAAGCCTGAGTCAATTTCGGCAATGCGCTTCGCCCTGACCGCCAACAAGGCACTGAGTGAAACCACCCGTATCGTGATTATTCCTACCAAGTATCCAACGGGTGGAGAGAAACAGCTGATACAGGTCATCACGGGCAAAGAAGTCCCCAGTAAGGGCCTGCCGATTGATATCGGTATTGTTTGCCACAACCCTGGGACGGCCTATGCTGTAGGTCGTGCCATTCGACATGGCGAACCACTATTATCGCGCATCGTGACTGTCACCGGCACTGATGTCACACATGCCGGTAACTTTGAAACCCTGTTCGGCACGCCAATTCGTGAATTGCTTGAGTTCTGTGAAACCAAGAGGCAGCCGGACGAGCCGTTTATCATGGGCGGACCAATGATGGGTTATAACCTGTCCGGTGACGATTTGCCCATCACCAAAACAAGTAATTGCATTCTGGCGGGTGTTGATGAAGTGGCAATCGCCAGTCAGCCACTACCCTGCATTCGTTGTGGCGAATGTGCTGTTGCATGCCCGGCAAGCCTGTTACCCCAACAGCTGTATTGGTATTCACGGTCAAAAGAATTCGACAAAACCGAAGAATACAATTTATTCGACTGCATTGAATGCGGCTGTTGCGATTATGTCTGTCCGAGCAAAATTCCACTGGTGTCATATTTCCGCTTTGCCAAAACGGAAATCATGAATCAGGAACGCGAACGTCGAAAATCGGATATTGCGCGAGAGCGCCATGAAAACCGTCTGGCGCGTCAGGAACGCGAACGCGTGGAAAAAGAAGAACGCCAAAAACAACGCAAAGCAGCGCTGGCAGCAAGCAAGGCGGCACAGAAAAAAGCTGAAAATACCGAGGCAGAATCCACGACCGAAGCCGCCGCTGTCAAAGAGGATAACTAATCACAATGTCGATATTCCGGCTGAGTCCACCTTACCTTGCGGGTGCCAATCACGTCACATTGCAAATGATGCAGGTATTGCTGGCGCTGGTACCTGCCGTTGTCGCCATGGTTTATTTCTTCGGCTATGGCGTGCTGGTCAATATTACGCTGGCGGTAGCCGTGGCGCTGGCAACTGAAGCCCTGATGCTGAGAATCAGGGAGCGCCCGGTAAAACCTTTCCTCAGTGACGGAAGTGCCGTGGTAACCGCCGTCTTACTGGCGCTGGCAATCCCCCCGCTGTCACCTTGGTGGTTGACCACTGTGGGTGTGGTTTTTGCCATTGTCTTTGCCAAACATCTATACGGCGGGCTGGGCTACAACCCTTTTAACCCGGCAATGGTCGGTTATGTACTATTGCTGTTGTCATTTCCAGTTGAGATGACCACCTGGTTGCCGGTCGCCAGTATGTCGCAGCAACCTGTTGATCTAATGATGGCCATCAGCTACGTGTTCACTGGACAATTACCTGGTGCACTGACAATGGATACCCTGTCCGGCGCGACCCCGCTCGATGCCATGAAAACCCAAATCAGCCAACTCAGGCCCCCCGAAGTCATCATGAACCAGCCACTGTTTGGCATGTTCAGTGGCAAAGGCTGGGAATGGGTGAACTTCTGGTTTCTGCTTGGAGGTATTTACCTGATATACAAGCGAGTGATCAGCTGGCATGTGCCCGTTGCCATGATTGGCACATTGTTTGTCATTAGCGGTATTTTTCAGCTGATAGCACCTGAACTGACCGGAACGCCAATGTTCCACCTGTTTAGTGGTGCTACCATGATCGGCGCGTTTTTTATTGCTACGGATCCGGTCTCGGGCTCGACCACACTGAAAGGACGATTGATCTTCGGTGCCGGCGTTGGCTTGCTGACCTTTGTTATTCGGGTCTGGGGCGGCTACCCGGATGGTGTTGCTTTTGCGGTGATTTTGATGAATATGCTGGTGCCGCTGATTGATTACTACACCCAGCCGCGTGTTTACGGAGCCAGATAGATGATACGACTGCCCGAAAACCCGGCGCTGCGTGTCGGACTGCTACTGGCGATTTTTGCTATCACTGCAACGGTGCTGGTAGCCTTAACAGAAACACAAACTCGTGAGCGTATCGTTGAAAATCAACGTCAGGCGACTTTGCGTGCTATTGCTGCCGTGGTGCCAGAACAAAGCTTCGATAACGACATTCTGACCGACACACTCACCTTGCCTGCCACAGCCGCACTTGGTACTACCGAGTCCACCACGGTTTACCGTGCCCGCCTCGGCGAGACTCCGGTTGCAGCCGTTTTAAATGTGGTAGCCCCCAATGGCTACAGTGGCTCCATCCACATGCTGGTCGGCATTTACCATGATGGCACCGTGTCCGGTGTTCGCGTCGTAGCTCACAAAGAAACGCCAGGACTTGGAGACAAAATTGACGAGCGACGCGATGACTGGATTTTGCAATTCTCAGGACTGTCTCTGGAAAACCCGCCAGCTGTTCGCTGGAAGGTCAAACGCGATGGTGGCAGTTTTGATCAATTCACCGGCGCAACCATCACACCACGCGCGGTAGTGGGCGCTGTACAGCAAGCCCTGATCTACTTTGAGGAACATCGCGACCGTTTGTTCATGATTCATGAGGAGCCAGCTTGATGAGCGTCTATCGACAACTCAGCTACGAAGGTCTTTGGAAAAACAATCCAGCACTGGTTCAGCTGTTGGGGTTATGTCCATTGCTGGCAGTCACCAACACCATGATTAACGGACTGGGTCTGGGACTGGCGACCATTTTGACGCTGGTGGCATCAAACGGCTTGATTTCACTGCTACGTAATCATATTCCTGATGAAGCGCGCTTGCCGGTGTTTGTCATGGTTATCGCCTCAATCGTGACTATCATCGAACTCTCAATGAGTGCATGGTTTCACGAGCTTTATCTTATCCTCGGTATTTTCATTCCGCTGATCGTCACCAACTGCGCGATTATCGGCCGTGCCGAAGCCTATGCTTCACGTAACCCGGTAGCACCGTCGCTGGTAGATGGTTTCATGATGGGCATTGGCTTTACAGCGGTACTGGTCTTGCTGGGAGGCATGCGTGAACTGGTCGGCCAGGGAACCCTGCTCAGCCAGGCCGAATTAATGTTTGGCGAAGCAGCGCGCGGCTTTCAGATCGTCATTTTTGAAGACTATCGCGGCTTTCTGATGGCCATGTTGCCGCCAGGTGCTTTTATCGGCTTGGGTTTGATCGTTGCCTTGAAAAATACCATTGATGCACGTGTCAATCGTCGTCAGGCCAAACTAAGCAAGGCCGCAACCGAAGCCGCGACAGCCTGATCATGAATCAGCAGCAAAGGCAGGCATTTTTTGCTGCCCTTCGTGCACAAAACCCTGCGCCAACAACAGAGCTGAACTATCAATCACCTTTTGAGTTACTGATTGCGGTCATTCTCTCAGCGCAAGCGACTGATTTGAGTGTCAACAAAGCCACTGACAAACTCTACCCGGTCGCCAACACACCGCAGCAGATTCTTGATCTGGGGCTTGATGGGCTGAAAAGCTACATCAAAACCATTGGCCTGTTTAACAGCAAGGCCGAGAATGTCATCAAAACCTGCCAGATTCTGCTTGATAACTATCAAGGCGAAGTGCCCGCAGACAGGGAAGCACTGGAATCGCTGCCTGGTGTTGGCCGCAAAACTGCCAATGTCATTTTGAATACCGTATTTAAGCAGCCTGTCATTGCCGTTGACACTCATATTTTTCGACTGGCAAATCGAACCGGGCTGGCTAAAGGCAAGACCGTTCGCGCTGTCGAAGACAAGCTGATGAAGGTAGTGCCCGACGAATTCAAACTTGATGCACATCACTGGCTGATTTTGCATGGTCGTTATGTTTGTACTGCCAGAAAACCGCATTGCGACAAATGTGTCGTCACCGCCTGTTGTGATGAGTTCAAACGTCGACACAAACATGACCATGTTTAATCAGGATCGGCATCAGCTACGTCAGGCTTATCATCTGGTCTGGCAAAAAATGCAAAATGACGCTCCATCAATGACGCCGCTGGAACAACAAATTGCCAGCGTCATTCAATTACATCCCGAATATCACGCTCTGCTGGACAGCGCCGAAGAATCCTCTCAGGAGTTTCCGCCAGAACTCGGGCACACCAATCCCTACTTGCATATGGGCCTGCATATCGCTCTGCAGGAACAAATCATGACTGATCGCCCTGTGGGCATTCGTCGTTGTTATCAGGAACTGCTGACTAAAACGACCGATGAACATCTGGTGATGCACCAGATGATAGACTGTCTGGCAGAAACGCTCTGGCGGGCACAACGTGATCAAACAGCGCCGGATGAGATTGCTTATCTGGATCGCCTGAGACAATTGTCAAAGCAACGCTGAAAGCTTCACCACTATGCTCAGCTGTCTGTCACCACATCAATGAGTGAGGTTATTTGTTATGCAGGCCTTCGCATTTTATAATGCACAACACAGTCCAGAACGAATTGAAATTCCCACGCCGATTCCCCACGGCCATGACCTGCTGGTGGCTATTGAAGCTATCGCAGTCAATCCGGTAGATACCAAAGTCCGCGCCAGCCTGGGCGATCAACAAGAATCCCCCCGAATCATTGGTTGGGATGCCTGTGGCAGTGTTGTCGCCGCTGGGCCAGCATGTCAGCACTTTAAAGCAGGTGATCGAGTTTTTTATGCCGGAGACATCAGCCGACCCGGATGTTATGCCTCACATCAACTGGTCGATGAACGTATTGTAGGTCCTGCCCCGCAGTCAATCAGCCCTGAGCAGTCTGCTGCCATTCCGCTGACTGCAATCACAGCCTGGGAGTCTCTGTTTTCCCGACTCAAAATTCACCCGGAAACGGATCAAGGCAAGCGTCTGCTGATTATTGGCGGTGCCGGAGGGGTCGGTTCCATTGCAATTCAGATTGCCAAAGTCATGGCAGGATTAGAGGTGATTGCAACGGCTTCACGGCCTGAATCTGAAGCGTGGTGTCGACAAATGGGTGCCGATCACATCATTCGACATGGCGATCACCTGATCAATGACTATCAGGCACTGAATATTGCTGCGCCAGATTACATTCTGTGTCTGAATGAAACCGATCATTACTTTGCAATGATGTGTGAACTAATAGCCCCCCAGGGACTTATATGTTTGACGGTCACCAATCAGCGTGCCCTAATGCTGGAACCACTAAAAAACAAGAGCGCTGGCGTTGTCTGGGAGTTTATGTTTACCCGTCCGATGATGAAAACTGACGACATCACTACCCAGCAGGATATTCTCACTCAGGTTTCAGCCGCACTGGATCAGGGTCAGCTGAAACCAACGATGACAACTCACTTGGGTGCAATGACAGTGGACACCATTGAACGGGCACACAAACAACTTTTGAGCGGCAGAACTATTGGCAAAATTGCGCTGTCCTCAATGAGTGACTAAGATATTTGCAAGATTTGGAGTTTTGAACGAGCCCCCTAAGCCCACAAAAAGCTGACAACATGGTGCGGCGTTTCATATAGCCGCTGACAATCAGCTTGGTCAGCTTGTATGCTTGGAGCTTCAACTCGAGAAATGATCGTTTAGAACTTCCTTAGATGCACAGTCCCTTATACAATGTAAGGTTATTATTCAAACTAAAACGAGGTTAGAGATGGCAAACAACAGTTCAGGCAAGTTTCTTATTGGCAGCATCGTCATTTTCTTCATCGTCGCCGGCGTTGTAGCAGTGGTCTTGAATAACATGAAAGCACTCGCTGACAATGCTTTGCCTCCAGAAAGCATGGATGAGCAGGCGATTGCTGAAAGATTGCAACCGGTGGCTCAAGTGCATGTTGGCGAAGCGCCCGTTGCAGAAGAAGCGCCTGTTGAAGACATGCAAGTCAACCGAGGCCAGCAAATCGTTGAGAGTGTTTGTGCCGTCTGCCACGCAACCGGCATGATGGATTCACCAAGAAACCACAATGAAGCTGATTGGGCACCTCGATTGGAACAAGGAATTGAAACCGTTTACGCAAACGCCATCAATGGACTCAACATGATGCCAGCTCGCGGAGGTCGTCCTGACCTGTCTGACGACGAAGTCAAAGCTGCTGTTGACTACATGATTTCAGATCTGAGATAAGGCTGCTCCAGGTCGCGAAATCTTGTGCCACCATCAAAAATATCCGGTTCAACACATCAGTCTAAACAGACAAGAGTTGTGCCGGATATTTTTAGGTATGATTTGCGATCCGCTGTATTGTCTCATTCCGTGCCGATTGCGAACAAAGAAGCTGATAAGTTTTTGTTACATTACTCACACGCCTATTGCTCCAGACTAGCATTGCACGGCGAACCAGCCACAGCGGCTTGCGGTAGACATTATCAACTCTAACGCTATATCTACTGCAAGACTAACCACAATTTTATTTATGCAATCCGGTAGATAATTTCCGTTTAATTCTGACGCCTTGATTTTCATCCTTGAAACTAAATTGCAATAACCCTCAAGGATTTTGTTCATCTTCGCTGTTTTTCAGGTTGGTGAATTAGGTTGTCGCGTATAAAGTACCGAACTTCTTATATGCGACTTCTTCACAGGATCCAGACTGGTATTTTGTACATCGGCGTCCTGTTGTTATTGTTGGCTGAAGCAGCGCTGCATATTCAGGTCAAACAACTGAAACGCCCACCTCAACTCCACAAAGGTCCGGATTGAATTGAATACAGATAACAGCGCCAGTATCTGGGTCGATGCCGATGCCTGTCCCGGCGTCATTAAAGAGATTCTGTTTCGGGCCGCCCAACGCACCGGCATCCAGTTAACACTGGTCGCCAACCACAATGTCAAAGTACCGCCCGCCAGCAATATCCGGTTCATTCAGGTGCAACATGGCTTTGATGAAGCCGACAATCTGATTGCCCAGCGCGTTGAAAAAGGCGATCTGGTGATCACTGCCGATATTCCACTGGCTGCAGCAGTCATTGACAACGGTGCGACCGCACTTAATCCGCGCGGCGAGTTATACACCACTGCCAATATTCAAGCCCGACTGACCATGCGTGACTTTATGGAAACCATGCGTTCCAGCGGTGAAGCCATGACTGGCCCATCCGCACTCAATCAGCGTGATCGACAAGCTTTTGCCAACCAGTTGGATCAGTGGTTGTTGAAAGCGCAGCGTTGAGTTGTCTTCAGCTAGTTATCGGAACACAAGCAAGACCTCTCCTGTTACTGCCCTGATTTTGTACTAACCACGACTATAGCAATACAATAGTTTTCGTGCTGTGTTCTTACGCAGCATATTTTTGTTTCAGGAAGCCGCATGTTTTTTAAGAAAACCTTATTGCCCATCTCTTCATTATTTTTCTCTATCTCTCTGCTGGCCACGGGTTACGGCTTGTTGATGACGTTTATCGGCATCTTTCTGAAACAACAAGGCCTGTCCGAAGGCATTATCGGTTTGATCAGTGCCGCCTTTTTTCTGGGCGCTATGTTGGCCGCAATTTTCAGCCAAAAACTGATTATCAACGTCGGCCATGCTCGCAGTTTTTCAGCATTTTCAGCAATTATGGTCATGGCTTTTCTCGGGCATGCACTTTGGTTTAACCCGTGGTTCTGGTCTGCCTTGCGTCTAATCTCCGGCTTTGCCTTTTATGCCATGTTGATCGTCCTGGAAAGCTGGCTCAATGAAAAAAGCACTACCGATGAGCGCGGCAAAATACTCGCCATCTACACCATCGTATTCTTCCTGGCGCTGGCAGTGGGCCAGTTATTACTTGTACTGGAAATGCCAGCCAATACCATCTTCATTCTTGGCTCAATTCTGGTGCTATGGTCGCTGGTGCTGGTCGCCATTACCCGCATTACACAACCGGTGTTAAAACCGTTTGAACGCTACAGCATGCCTAAACTATTCTCTATCGCACCGCTGGCATTGGTGGGCAGTTTTGTCGGTGGCGTGTTTGTTGGTGCGTTTTACACCATGCTGCCACTGTATGTGTTGAACCTGTTTGACCAACCGAAGGTGGTTTCGGTGTTTATGGCGATCACCATCCTGGGAGGACTCGTCGCACAAATGCCGGTCGGCATGCTCTCTGATCGACTGGGACGTCAGAAAATGCTGGCATGGGCCGGTTTTTTCAGCGTCGGCGTATTGATGCTGATGCTGACGTTGCCATGGATCTGGCATGAGAGCGTCACCCTGCTCTACCTGCTGGGCTTTTTATTGGGCATGAGCCTGTTCAGCATTTACCCACTCAGTGTCGCCCGCGCCAATGATGAGTTTGATGAAAACAAAGACCTGGTCGAAATCAGCCGTACCCTGCTTTTTTCCTATGGTTTTGGCTCATTTATGGCACCACTGCTGTTGGGCTTTGTACTCGGCTTCTCGGCAGCAGCGTTCTTTCTTGTGCTGGCACTGTTCGCACTGGCTCTAGGTCGCTACTCGTTGATGAACGATCAAATCGCCGATGACCATATGAATGTCTACGTCGCCGTGCCTGTTACCTCGGGTGATGTACTTGCTGAAATGGACCCACGCCAGGATGATGAATGGGTAGAAGAACATCGGCCGGATATCGAACACCCAGAAGATGCCGAGCAACAGACTGATACATTAAATACGGATATCAAGTAAGGTGTTATGTATCAAGAACTAGATAGCTTAAGGGGAAAATCAAACAGAAGCTGATCAAGTTGCTGCCCTTTGATTCGTTTTTGTTGAAGAGCCTTATTTGGTGTCCATGGCTTAGCCCCCCAGCCCGCAGTTTAACGATTGTACTGCTTGTACGACTTGGGCAATCGTCTGACCTGCTTGACCATATCAATATGGGCAATACCGTCTTCATCATAGGGCACGCTGGCGACACAAAAGCCCAATGATTCATAGAACATTTGCAGATAAACCTGTGCGGAGACTTTGATATCATCACCTGGAAATGTTTGCTCTGTGAACCTAATGGCTTCTTGCATCAGCGCCCGGCCAACCTGTTTGCCCCGGAATTTTTTAACAGTCATCACACGGCCGATTGATGGCTGGCTATCTCTAGACCCCGGCGCTATCACTCTGGCATAAGCGGCTATTTCACCCTCAACGGAAACGGTTAGATGCCAGGCGTGCAGATCCAAATCATCGGTCTCCTGATAGGGGCAGAGTTGCTCGACCACAAACACTGATTCGCGGGCTTTGATGATCTGATGAAGCTCCAGCGCAGTTAAAGACTCTAAACGTGACCAGTTAAAATCGAGCTTCATATAAATTGATCCTGCTTCACCATCCAACCGCCAACGCTTTTACAAAGCAATCCGAGCAGTACGGTTGCCAATACACTGAACAATACAAGACTCCACGAGGTGCCGAGTACTGTCCAGGTAAGTGCTGAAATTAACAGCCACAGTGCTGGAATCAATGCCAGCAGCCAGAGTCTCCAGCCGCTGAATAGTATCAAGACAAACCCCAATGAAGTGATGGCAGTTGGATCGGCGTGAATGCCGAAGATTTCTGCTTGTGTCCATGTGTGACCGATCATCACAGATAACAATGGCAGGGCGATTAAGCCTGCAAGCCCAATGGCCCAGCCGATGACGACTGACAAGTTGGTAAGTACGTGTTGTTTAACTATTGATTTATCGACACTGGCACCGCTGAACGCCACCAATAACAACAAAAAACTCTGGGTAAAGAAAAAATAGCCGATATTGCCACCAGCCCAGTTGAGTTCGGCATAGTGCTGGATAAAAAAGCCATAGCCGACAAAAGCCCAGATGAGCGCCAGCAGCAGGCATAGCCATCGGCTGTGATGTCTAGCAACCAACCACAGTGCGGCGATACCCAACGCCAATGTCAGGATTTGCAGCGGCCAGAAGTTTTCATTGAGGCGCTCCAGCAGGCGCAGGTAAATATCGACGCTGAAGGGAATAAAATCCTGCAACTGATAGCTGGACCAGTCGTTCATAGCGATTCGATATAACGCACCATTTTTTCTCGGGTGCTGGCCGAAGGCATGGGGCTTAGTCCGGCACGCATATTTTCCCGCAGATGTTCGACTCGCGTGGTAGCTGGAATAGCGCAGGTAACGGCTGGGTGACTGACGATAAATTTCAATAAAAACTCGGCCCAGCTGGTGCAGCCGCATTCGGCCTCTGCCCATTCGGGCAAGGCTGTGTTTCGCCGTTTTAGATCCTGAATCAAACGCCCGCCCTCAAATGGCCGATTGGCAATGACCGCAATGCCTTTTTCCTGTGCCAATGGTAGCAGTCGGTTTTCCACGGCACGTTGATTGATGCTGTAACTGAGCTGCACAAAGTCGATAGCTTCCGATGCCATGATCTGCTCAAAATCCTGATGACGTCGGCCATGTGAGGTAGTGATACCGACATAACCGATTCGCCCCTCGGCTTTCATTTTCATAAGCGCCGCCAGATGTTCTTGCCAATCCGTCAGGTTGTGCACCTGCACCAAATCAAAATAGTCGAGTTGCCAGCGTGACTTTAATTCAGCGACCTGTTGATGTGCTGAGCCACCCGCGGGGCTCCAGACTTTTTCTGCGGAAAACAACGTGTCGGGCGTGCCCAGTTTATTTAAAGCATGTCCCATCACATCCGGCGCAGAGCCGTACATGGGGGATGAATCAATCATGCCGCCGCCAAGCTCGAAAAAGGCTTTGACCACTTCGGCGCGTGCATTCATCAATTGTGGATCACTGCCGACGTTAAAGGTACGCCAGGTGCCCAGGCCAATCACTGGCAGTGTTTTGTCACTGCTTGAGTAGCGTTTGTACAAGCGGTTTTGATTGCTTGCCGCCAGTAGCGACCATGACGGCAACATTGACGCGGCCAGACCGACACCGAGCAACTTGAGCCCTTGTCTGCGTGTGAAGCGATTGTTCATCAAACACTCCCCTTCGATGGCTTCTGGAAATAGACCTTGTCAGATTGTTCTCAACACACGGAACGGCTTTAGACTCTTTTGATAATGCTGATGAGGTAAAGCAATATCACCGCGCCCTTTGAGGATTTGTCCAGCCAGCGCACCAATCGCCAAAAAGATCATCAAGCTGATGATATCCATAATACCTCCAATCATTTTCAGGTTTATAAAATCGAGACAAGCGGTTTGTGAAAAGTGATTAACCGGCCTGAATTGCGACTCTCGATGTTGAGGATAATTCCGAATTTTTTCTTTTAAAAGACAATGGTTTGTGTTTCTGGGTGGGGAAACTGGCGCTTGTTTGGTATCTGCTGCGACGTTCTTTCTGAATTCAGATTCTCGCATACGCGGGAATGACGGTTCGGATAGAGTGGCGGCTGTGATTGTTGGGCTTCGCTTTGGCTCAGCCGCAACCTACGCTAGTCGTGCCTCGAACATACTCTCTGTCTTCGCCCGTCATTCCGGAAAACGCTCGGCGTTTTTGCGGAATCTGCAGCACCGTTCTCTCTGAATTCAGATTCCCGCGCATGCGGGAATGACCTTTTATTACCTTAACTTACGCACCTGAGCATCCTAATATTTCCGCCTACGCGGGAATGAGGGTGTTATGGCAGAACGCGTGCTACTTAATCCAGATTTGCTTGGCGTTTACAAACTCACGGATACCGTGTGGTCCTAACTCACGGCCAAAACCGGAGGCTTTGATGCCGCCACTGGGTAGTCGTGGATCAGTTTTCACAATGCCGTTAATGGCGACCTGGCCTGCTTCGAGTTGCATGGCCATTCGTTCTGCCAGGCCGGCATTGTTGGTCCACACGGCAGCACCCAGTCCATACTCGGTATCGTTCGCCAGTTCCAGTGCATGCTCGGCATCATTTGCCTTAATAACCGCCATCACCGGGCCAAAGGTTTCTTCTCTGAAAGCCGTCATGGTGGGAGTAACATCGGTGAGCAGGGTTACCGGATAGAAAAAACCCTCCTGTTCTGGCAAATCGCCACCCAGCAAACATTTGGCGCCTGCGGCAACGGTGTCTTGCACTTGTCGATGCAGGTTGAGCTGCAGATCCTTGCGGGCAATCGGGCCAATATCAGTTTCTTCTGATAATGGGTCGCCCAGTTGCAATTTGGCCAGACGTCTTTTCAATTTGGCGATAAAGCTGTCATAAATTGAAGCCTCAACAATAATGCGTTTGGCAGCAATGCAGGACTGTCCGGCATTAATGATTCTGGACAGCACGGCAATATCGGCTGCGCGCTCCAAATCGGCATCGGCCAGCACAATGCATGGGTCGCTACCGCCTAATTCCAGTACACAGGGTTTGATCACGCTACCGGCTTTGGCGGCCACTTTGCTGCCTGCGCCACTGGATCCGGTGAAAGAAACGGCGGCAATACGCTGATCTTCAATGGCCAGCTCCACCAGTGAAGTTTCAACTGGCAGATTGACCATAATGTTGTCGGGCACACCGGCTTTAACAAAAGCATCGGCAATAGCGGCTGCGGTGAAGGGCACATTGGGATCATGTTTCATCACGCAGGTATTGCCTGCCATCAAGGCGGGTGCCAGAAAACGAAAAGCCAGCCAGACCGGCGCATTCCACGGCAAAATGCCAAGTATTGTGCCAAGTGGCGGATAACAGACATAACTTAACGACGCGTCTGAATCCAGCTCTTCTCTGGTCAGATAGCCCTCGGCATTATCTGCATAGTGTTCGGCACAAAAAGCGGCTTTTTCAACCTCAGCCAGCCCTTCCTTGATGGGCTTTCCCATCTCGGTGGCCATCAGCTCAGCCAAGCGCTGTTTTTCGGCTCGCAGTTGTTTTGCCACTGCTTTGAGCATCTGTGCCCGATATTCAAAGCTCATGGTGCGCCATGCAGGGGCAGCCGAATATGCCTCGCCTATGCGGTCGAACAGTTCGCTTCGCTTTAATGATGGGATATCACCTAGTTTTTTTCCTGTGCAGGGATCTGTTGCTGTGAGCATAACTACCTCTTAGCTTGCAGTTGTTTTTGCGGCGGTGGATTTTTTGGCTGACTTGGCGGTATCGAGCGAGATCAGCTTCTGCTGACCCTCTTCTGGCTTAACCACAAAATCACGATCCAGGGTAAAAAATGATTCACAACCATCTTCGGTGATATGGATGGTGTCGGAAATACCGCAGGTTTTGTCGCCATCCACGCCCCACATCCAAGGGATGATATGAAAGGTCATGCCGGGCTTGAGCACGTTCGATTCGCCTTGTTTCAGGCTGACGATGTAACCTTCATCCCAACTGGGTGGGAATGCAATGCCGATGGAATAACCGGAACGTGTCACCAATCGGGCACCGATATCATTTTTGGTGATGATATTGCGAATCAGGTTGTCCGCATCGGATACCGTCATGCCCGGTTGAAATTTGCTGTGCACCGCGTCCAGCGCCATTTTCATGGTTTCCTGTGCCTTGTACATCGAGGGTGATAACTCACCCAGCACAACGGTGCGCATCATTGCCGTGTGATAACGACGGTAACAGCCACCTACTTCCAGAAACACATGTTCACCCGGCTGCACAATTCGACCTTCCCAAGTCGCATGACCAATCATGGTGCGTGGACCTGAAGTTACATAAGGCATCACAGCTGGCGGTTCGCCACCGGCCATGAACATGGCAGCACTGACAGCTGCGCCGATTTCATTTTCAGTAGCGCCGGCTTTGCAAGCTTCAATACCTGCCTGCATACCCGCTTCGGTCGCACGTGCAGCATTTTGCATCAGGGCGATTTCCATTGGCGATTTGCACACTCGGCCTTCTTCGACGATGCCAAAACAGTCCAGCAGCTTGCCTTCGGTCAGCGTGGTGTGAATGCAGTCCTGATGGTAGGCAGGGAAGAAATAACTATTACGCTCATAGCCAATGCGTTTTTTATCCAGACCAAATTCACGTAGCGCATCCACCAGCATCTGAATCGCATCACCGGTGTCTGGATACGGCCGGGTGATGTCCACCCAGGTCCGGTGAATCACATTCGATTCTTCCAGTTTTCGGGTGATCATGAACGGCTCATCTTCCAACGGCACCACCAATGCCTGAAAAAACGAATACCCTGTGGTCTGATAATCGGTGAGATACATGATGTTTTCCGGATCGGAAATCACCACGGCGTCCATGTGCCGTTCGGCAATGCGTTGACGCAGTTCGCTCAGTCGTCGTTCGTATTCCTCAAACGGGAAGGTCATATCATTGCGTTCTCTCATGCCGCGGCCTCCATTTGCATCACGCTGCCAGTGACCTTGGCGAGAATATCCAGACCCTGCTGCAAATCTTCATCAGGAATGGTCAGCGGCGGAATCAGTTTGACCACCCGGCCGCCGGTGCCACAGCTGGCAATCAACAATCCTTGGTCAAAACACTCGGCGACGATTTTTTTGGCCAGATCGCCATCGCCCACATCCAGACCGACAATCATGCCTTTGCCGGTGATATTGATGGCATCATGCTGCTCGGCCAGCGGCTGCAATTTTTTCAGCACGGTTTCGCCGTCCTGACGCACCTTGTCCATCAGCGCATCATCATCAAAGTAGTCCAGTGCGACGTCTCCAGCGACAAAAGACAGGTTTTGCCCACGGAATGTGCCGGTATGCTCACCCGGTGACCAGTGATCATCGAACTCAGGTTTGACCAGATTCATCGCCATGGGTGTGCCAAGACCGCCAATGCCTTTGGCAAGGCAGACGATGTCTGGGTCAATATCCAAATCATCAAAGCTGAAGAAAGATCCTGTGCGGCCCATGCCCACCTGAATATCATCAACAATCAGCAATGAATCGACTTCTTTTGCCAATTGTGCCAGTGCCTGAATCCAGGCTTTATCGGCCACTTTCACGCCGCCTTCGGCCTGAATGGTCTCCAGTAAAAACGCCGCAGGCGGTGCGATACCACTGGAGCTGTCGGTATAGATGGCTCTGAGCTGATCAATGCTCTTCATGCCGCACCCCAGTTCGCAGCCGGGGCAAGGCTTGTCACAACCAAAAGCAAAGTGCTTGACATGGTTGAGCGGCACGCCAGCAGCATTTCGGAAATATTGATTGGCCGTGGCACTCAAGGCTCCCAGCGTCATGCCATGAAAGCCATGACTGAATGCCACAATATCCTGACGTCCAGTAGCTCTGCGAGCCAGTTTCATGGCAGCTTCAACCGAGTTGGTGCCCGTCGGCCCCATAAACTGCAAACGATGTGTCATGTTGCGAGGTTTTAGAATGGTCTCGGTAAAGTGCTCCATGTAACGACGTTTGGCGGTGGTATGCATGTCCAGGCTGTGAATCACGCCACCTGATTGCAGATAATCCACCACAGCAGCAGTCATGCGTTGGTTGTTATGACCAAAGTTGAGTACTCCGGCCCCTGCAAAAAAGTCGATATATTGCTTGCCGTTTTCGTCGGTTTGCCTCGCGTTATCTGCTTTATCAAACACGGTCGGGTAGACCCGGCAGTAGGCTTTGATGGCGGACTCTCGTTGCTCGAATATGCTCATTGGCTTCTCCTCTGAAAATCAAGCGGTGTCGGGGAATGCTTCCTCCGGAACAGGTGCGCCAACCAGGCGCGAAAACAGACAACTGACCAGCGGGATCAGTCGATCATTGAAATCGTAATGCGGGCTGTGACAGGGTGACTGGTGATCGGGGCCATCATCACTGCCAATCAGCGCAAAGGCGCCGGGAATTTCCTGCAGGTAATAACTGAAATCTTCTGAGGCCATGATCGGCACAGTCGTCAGGCTGTCAATGGATTGCTCACCATGAAGCGACTGCCAGGCCTGACGCACTTGCATGGCTTCGACAGCATGGTTGATAGTCGCGTCATAGCGAGGGCTGATATGCACATCCGCTGCAACGCCATAAGTCAGTGCTGTTTGTTGGCTGATCTCGGTAATCAGCCGATTCACCTCATCACGAGTGACCCGGTCTGGCACACGAATGCTGCCCCCCAGCATGGCATTTTGTGGAATCACGGTAGCCGCACTGGGCGCATCAATAGAAGTCACACTGACCACGGCGGTTTGCTGTGGTGCCAGTCTGCGACTGATGATCTGTTGCAGATTCAAGGTAATCGCACTGGCCGCCAGCACCGGATCTCGACATAACTCCGGCTGGCTGGCATGTCCACCTTGTCCCGTGAGGTGTATTTGAAAAGTGCCGTTACCACACATCACCAAACCCTCTGGACACAGCAATTGACCGAAAGGAATTGCTGGCCAGTTATGCCAGCCAAAAATTTTATCGACGCCGTCCAGCGCGCCGTTGTTAATCATTTCTCTGGCCCCGTGACCGCCCTCTTCTGCGGGCTGAAAAATGAGCGTTACCGGACCAGGCAAACTGTGTTCGTGGAATTTCAGCCAACTGGCAGCCGCCAACAAGGTTGCGGTGTGTCCATCATGACCACAGGCATGCATGCAGCCACTTTGCCGAGATGTCCAGCTTTTCTGGGTGTCTTCCTGAATCGGCAAGGCATCAATATCACCACGCAAGGCTATATGTGGCCCTTTGGCCTCAGCGTTGAGAATGGCCAGCGTGCCTGTGCCTGCACAGGGGCGCCAGTTGATATTCAGGGTGCTCAGATAATCGCGAATTCGGCTCGCAGTCTTGAACTCCTGCCAACCCAGCTCGGGTTCGGAATGAAGCTCACGTCGGATTTTTTGTGCGGTGGTGATGGTTTTCTGCCAGACATCTGACATGGTCCCTCCCCGGTTTGAACAGCGTTGGTGGCTACTGTTCTGGATTCAAAACAATTGCGCTTTCACAATGAACAGATTGCGCGGAATTTGCAAACCGCCCGATTCAAGCAAGGCCGGCACAACAAAAATACGCAACACTCATGCCATAAGCCGACAAGCAAACAGCCACGTTTGTTCATGAAAATTCAACAATGGCCAAAAATAAACCACACAATAAACATAGTTTTCAACAAGTTAAAAAATGATCTTTATAATATTTATACTTTTCAAACTGGCCGATGAATGCTATTTTTGAACCATCACACAACATCAAATGCACTCAGACTGCATACTTGAACGCACCAGCTGAGTGAATATGGCAAGCCTGCTTGCCAACTGAAACCATTTTTTTAACCTCAACAATTAAGGGTGATTTATGAAACGCAAACTGACAAGCTGGATTATGATTCTTGCTTTCTTCGGCACCACCACCTTGCCACTTCAAGCCGCGATGATTTCAACGCCTGATGTAATTGCCGTAGAACAAAGCCAGTATGACCGTGCTCAGCTGATTGCTTTGCTGGATCGCGAAGATGTGCAATCACAACTGCTGGCAATGGGCGTCTCGGCTGAACAAGCTGCAGAGCGTGTCAACAGCATGACTGATCTGGAAGTTGCCGAACTGAATCAAAGACTGGCCGATCTACCTGCCGGTGCCGGTGTTCTGAGTGTCGTTGTTATCATCTTTGTCGTCTTTGTCATTACTGATGCGATTGGTGCGACCAACATCTTCTCGTTCGTTCGCCCAGTGAGATAATGACCACAGTATTTTTGACCACCAACACCCAGCGACGGCTGGGTGTTTTTTTTGTTTTGCTGATGCTGTTGCTATCAGGCTGTAACCACACGCCGCAGACACAGCAACTGATGCAGCTCGATCATACCGAGCCACACATCGAGCTTTTTGATGTGCCCTTTTTTCCCCAAACCGAGTATCAATGCGGCCCAGCGGCCTTGGCAACTGTGCTGAATTTTCGAGATATTGAAATCAGTCCCGATGAACTGACCGAGCAGGTCTATGTGCCAGAGCGTAAAGGCAGCCTGCAAATTGAAATGACGGCAGCCGCTCGCCGACAAGGTTTGATTACTTATCCAATCAATCCATCAATGAGCGATTTATTCAGCGAGGTTGAGGCTGGCAACCCGGTGCTGGTGATGCAAAACCTTGGCTATAACTGGATGCCTTTCTGGCATTACGCTGTGGTGGTTGGTTTTGATCTTAACCAGCAAAATGTCATCCTGCGTTCAGCTGAAACCAAACGCATGACAACACCCCTTGCCACCTTCGAGCGCACCTGGGCCAGAACCGACTATTGGGGACTGGTGATTGTCGACCCTCATCAACTACCCGCCACTGTTAACGAAGCAAACTGGTTGCGCAGTGCCTATGATTTGCAACAAACCGGCCAGACTGAAGCCGCGCTGACCGCTTATCAGACTGCCCATCAGCAATGGCCTACATCGTCAAGCTCAACGATTGCTTTGACCAATCTGTTGTTCGAGCAATCAGATTACCGCGCCGCAGATGACGTGTTTGCCAGAGCACTGGCACAAAATCCATTGCAGGCCGACCTGTGGAACAACCGTGCCCATGTCCTCAAAGCATTGCAATGTCCGCAGCAGGCTCGCACAGCTGCAGCCTGTGGTCTGGCCGTTGCGCCTGACAACCCTCACCTGCAATCAACCCATCAAACCATGCGAGCATTGGATGACCAGCAAGCCACGCCTGATTGCCCGACCGTTACCTGTCCGTGGTAACTGCGGCGCCAGAAGTCATGTTTCTCAGGAGACATCTGAATAAGCAAAAGCACAATATCAGTGGTTGTATTATCATGGTGCGTATATTTTCTGATGACCCAAACTGGCAGCGTTGAGGCCTTCCATGAGCACTGTATTAAATATTGAATCCCTGCGTTCAGCGCCGGTTCAGAATGATCCGTTTCCTTTTTTCAGCGTTGAACGCAGTATCGACGACACGCAGCTTGCCGAGATTCTGCAAGATTTCCCCAGCATCAAGGATGGTGGCAGTTTCAATGTGGATGATGTTGAAGTCAGTCCTCGATTCCAGCAGTTTCTGCAATCGATCGACAGCCCGGAATTTCGTCAGATCATTCGTGACAAATTTGCAGTAGATGTCATGGATTTGCCGATGATGATGACCCTTCGCGGCTATTCACGAAAAAAAGACGGCCGCATTCATACGGACTCCAAAACCAAGCTGGTCACCATTTTGATTTATCTCAATGATGAGTGGACTGCTTCAAGCGGCCGACTGCGTATGCTGCGAGATGGTGAGAACATGGATGATTATGTCGCTGAAATCACGCCGGGGCCGGGATCGCTGGTAGCGTTTAAAGTGACTGATAATTGCTGGCATGGCTATCCCAGTTATGAAGGCACCCGCCGTTCGATTCAAATCAACTTTTTGACCAGCGAAAAAGCCAGCAGCAAACATCGTTTTTTTCACAAACTGAGTGCCAAACTCAAAGCCTTGTTTAGACGCAATAAATCTGCGGTCAAACACTAAAAACCTCCGCGCCATCATGACTACTGGATTGATCTGAATGAACCAGCCGCCATCGTCGACTGAAAACACCGCTTTGCCAGAAAACGGCCCTGTTATGAATGGCCGTCTGCTCAGACATGCCCTACCCTATGCCCTCACTGGCGGCTTGTCTTTCCGCAATGGTCATATCCCGCATGGTGGCCATCAAATTCCCGAAGACTTTGTCGGTGTCGGTGTGACCACCAATGATGATCCGGCAACCGATGAAGTCGTGCTGGAAGCGATTCGGGTACTCAAACTGAAACAAGTCCGACTTGATTTCACCTATGGCGATGAAGATGGCGCTGTCGCACGTTTACTGGAGCGATTGCTCAACACCGAGGTCAAGGTGCTGCTGAGTCTGGTGCAGCCGTTTCGTGAAGCACAGCAAATGAAACAACAAGCCGCACAAGAGCGCTGGCAAGACTTTATCAACATGATAACCAGTCGCTATGGCAAGCAGGTCGCAGCTGTGGAAATTGGCGCAACCTGCAATCGTCGCCGTTGGGCGGGCTACGATACACAAAGTTTTTTTAATGCCTGGGATATTGCCTGGCGCTGCTTGTCGGCACAGGGCATTACGATAGCAGGGCCGAATATTTCTGACTTTGAGCCGCTGTATAACATCGCCATGCTCAAAGAGTTTCGTGCGCTTGGTCAATTGCCGGATATTCATACCAACAACCTGTTCAGCGAACGGGTCACTGAACCGGAACGCTTTGATCACCGAATTTTGGGTATCCAACTGGCTACCCGACTCCGATTCAACCTGGTCAAAAAAGCGCGTCTGCTGCGGAAAATCAATGACCACTTCGGGGTCAAAAAGATGGTCACTCCTGCGGCCTTCTGGACTTTGCCGCGCATTGAACGCCTACTGCTCAATAGTGAACAAAAGCAGGCTGATTACCTGTCACGCTATTTTATTCTGCTGGCTGCTTCTGGCGCGTTTGATCAGGTCAACTGGGGACCGCTGATTTGTGCCCGTGAAGGTCTGATTGATGATGGTACTGGCAGCTATCCAGCACTGGAACGCATCACTCACTATCGGAGTGTGTCAGGCCAGGTGACTGATTTCAGAGTCCGGCCTGCTTTTCAGGCAATGCAGGCATTTAATCGCCTGATCCCAGGCAGCGTTTATCTGGGGCCATTGCAAACAGCCGATCAGATTGAGATACATGTGTTCCAGCGAGATCAGCATCTGATTCATGCCGCATGGACGGTGAATGGTCAGGCCGTCGCCTTGAGTGACTTGTATTCAGAAGCAGATCTGGCGACAGCCGCTTGCTTCAGCCGTGATGGTGAAGCCTTGTCACAATTGCCGGATCTGATCACCGAAGTGCCAGTGTATCTTCGCTGGATCACCACTCAGCCAATCAACATTGATCACTTGCCAGCCCGAGTTGAACACATTTACAGACATTGGCCGGACAAACAGTATTTTGTCGTTAAGGACGCTGACTGGCGCGGCATGATCGTCGCCAATAGTGCCGAGGAAGCCGAACACATCCGCGCACAGTTGCATCCAGATAACCTTCCGGCTGCCGATGAACAATGCCTGTTGCGTAAAGCACGTAATGCCATCTGGAAAGTGTCTGGCATTGACGGCGAACAAGTGGTTGTCAAAAAACCACTGAAAATGCATCCGCACAAGCACTTACTGGATCGGCATAAACCTTCCAAGGCTCACAGAAGCTGGAACGCAGCCGGAGAAATGCTGCGTCGCAACGTGCCCACCGCCAAGCCCATCGCATATTTTGAAAAAGTCGGTGACGAATCCCAGCTCAATAACTACTTCATTTGTGAGCGCGTTGATTACGACTTTACAGCTCGGGAAATGCTGTCCGCCTTTGCCGAAGGACACACCGAGTTTGACGGAATCAGTGACAAGAATGCCTATCAGCAACTGGCGACTTTTTTACTACATTTGCACGGTCGTGGTATTTGGTTCAGGGATCTGGCCGGTGGCAATATTCTGGTGAAAAAACACGCCGACTCCAGGCTTGAGTTCACGCTGGTGGATATCAACCGGGCACGCTTTTTCAACAAAGGCATTGCATTCAAATATTGTCTGTCTGATTTAGCACGTATCTGTAACAAGTTGCATTGGCCCGGCAGACATCAATTGCTCGGCATCTATTTCAGCCAGCGCTTCAAACCGCAAAAACTGACTTTCAGAAACTTGCTCCCGTTCTATATTTACGATTTCAAGGTCAGTTTCAAACGCCGGTTTGGTCGCAAGGCTGTTCGGAGGATCTGGCGCAAACTTCGTGGTCAGCAGTAAGATGGCGTTCTGGTTTGTCAGATATATTTGGATCAGCCACAACAGCATCAGGCAGAAACAGTTTTTTGTCATTACCAATCCGGAACGACATGCAAAAACAGCAGCTACGAATACTGACCTACAACCTGCATAAAGGCTTTAACACCGGCAATCGGCAGTTCATTCTGCACGAGATGCGTGAGGCACTGGTACAGACCGATGCTGACATTATGCTGTTACAGGAAATCCAGGGCGAACATACCGGACACCAAGAGACACAGATGCATTGGCCGGATTGTTGTCATTCCGAGTTTCTGGCTAAAGATGTCTGGCCTCATGTTGCCTATGCCAAAAATGCCGTTTACAACGTCGGCCATCATGGCAACGCTATTCTCAGCAAATATCCACTGATTCAGTGGGAAAACATCAATGTTTCGCCATTCAGCTGGGCCAGCCGCAGTTTATTGCATGGGGTTATTGAAGTCCCGGGCAGCGATCAGCAACTACACATCATCTGCATCCATCTAGGATTGCTCGGTATTGAACGCCGGCGTCAATTTGTCACCTTATGTGAGCGGATAGATTCACATGTGCCACATGATGCCCCATTGATTGTTGCCGGTGACTTTAATGACTGGCGTGGTCAGGCCGAAAAACACTTTGCCCGAAGACTGGATCTCCGAGAAGCCTACAGAGCCATGCATAATCGGTATGCGCGTACCTACCCGGCATGGTTGCCCGTTTTGAAAATGGATCGCATCTACTATCGCGGTCTGGAAGCCAAGCTCTGTGAGCGGCCACCAAGAGCCAGCTGGACTAACCTGTCTGATCATGCACCACTGATTGCTGCCTTTGACATCTGAGAACTGAATGAATTTTCTACGATTGCTCATGAGTGACGGCCTTTGACCGTTCCGCTCTCTTATAGACGTCTTTGGCTGAATATTCACCTATGGTTAGGCTTAACCATTGGCATGATCTTTGCATTGCTCGGTCTGACAGGCAGTATTCTGGCTTTTTATCCCGAACTTGATCGGTGGCTGAATCCAGAACTGGTGGTTGAGGTGCCTGCTGAATCCAGTGAGTATCAACTGCAGACAGTGCTGGAAAAACTTCAGGCCGCACATCCTCATCGGCCCAATGCCTGGCGACTGGAATTGCCGGCGCATGCTGACTACGCCATCACTGCCAGATATTACAATCCCGAAGAAACTGCTGGTCAGGGCTTTACCCCCTTGATGGTGGCGGTTAATCCCTACACTCAGCAAATCATCAATGAGCGTTTCTGGGGCGATTACGCCGTCACCTGGATTTATAACTTGCACTATAGTTTGTTACTCGGCAGCAACGGCATCTTGCTGGTCGCCATCATTGGGCTGTTGCTACTGATATCAATCACCAGCGGAATGATTCTGTGGTGGCCGTCAAAACAACGTCTCAAATCAGCGCTGAAAACACGTTTAAGGCATGGTTTTGCCCGCAAGGTCTATGACATTCACACCCTCACAGCCATCTACAGCAGTCTGTTATTACTGGTCATCATTATCACTGGCGTCATGCTGGCACAACCACAATGGTTCACTCCGCTGATTAATCAGTTATCACCACTTGAGCAGCATCCTTCGCCTCGCGTCACGGCGCGGTCAGAAGCCGTTTTATCGCTGGACGAGATTCAGAAAATCGCCGAAGCTGCATTTCCAGAAGCCAGAATGCGCTGGATTCAAACACCAGGCGATTCAGATGAGGTATTTTTTGTCCGAATGCAGCAGGTGTCTGAGCCCGGACGACGTTTTCCGAAAACTCTGTTATGGATTGATCCCTACACAGGCGAGACTCTGCATAGGTCCGATCCCAACAAAGCAGGTGCTGGCAACACCTTCATGAACTGGCTGCATCCCTTACACAGTGGTGAAGCTTTTGGGTTAGCCGGTCGAACCGTGATTGCCTTGTCAGGATTTCTTCCGACGATACTACTGGCAAGTGGCTTCTTGCGCTGGCGACAAAAAAGACGCGCCATCCATTATCGAAATCAGGCTCTGGTCAGATAATTCAGAATTTGATGCAAGGTCTGATGATTTTCCGTTGTGTACTTCATCAATCCTGCCAGCATTTGTTGTTCTGTTTGTACCCAGCGATCTGCCTGTAACTCATCGCGGCAATGTTCAATGATGGCTTGAACTGAGCTCTGGGTTGACTCCAAATGAAACTGTAAGCCAATGACGTTATGACCCAATTGAAAGGCTTGATTGGTACAGGCTGCGCTACAAGCCAACAACTGTGCGCCGTCTGGTAAATCAAAGGTTTCACCATGCCAGTGAAATACGCTTAATGATGGTGGAAAATCGAACACAGCACTATCAGCATCAACGGCAGTCACAGGCCACCAGCCTATTTCTTTTTGTGTATTGGCATAGACACGCGCCCCCATTGCCGAAGCAATCAGCTGAGCGCCCAAACAAATGCCGAGTATCGGCTTACCTGCCGCAATCATTTCACGGATAAACTGCTTTTCAGCGACCAACCAAGGATATTGAACTTCATCATTGATGCTCATCGGTCCGCCCATCACTACCAGCAAATCGATGTCCTCAACTCTTGGCAACTGCCAGTCAGTATAAAAATGGCTACTGCTGACCTGATAATTTTGCTGATTCAGCCAATCTTTAATCGCCGCCGGTCCTTCAAACGGGACATGTTGAAAGTAATGTGCTTGCAGTGTTTGATTCATTGTTTTTATCCCCAAAACTTGTCAAAAATCACTTTCTACCCAGCCTTACCACGAGGCAGTTCAAGTGCGAGCCAACGCAGCCAAACATCAAAAGGGGCAATCACCTCACACAGGATCGGCACTGCGCTGAGCAGTGCCGATCATTTCATCAAATCCATGCAACACCGGCTGAATTGAACACCTTGTCTGCTGTTTTACTCACATCAGAATACAGAAAATTACCCGATTGAGTATCGCAAACATGCGACAATATGGCTTGTTCTAACGCCTATAAATCGCTACAGTGCACCACGTTACAAACTGGGAACCCTGAAAATGCCAGATATAGTTGTGATGTTTTTCCTGCTCGGATTACTGGCGGGAGTCGTCAAATCCGATCTGACCATCCCCAGGGAGGCTTATGACGTCCTCAGCTTATTGCTGATGTTGACTATTGGTCTCAAGGGTGGCATGGCACTGCATGGAAATCTCAGTTGGTCATTAGTACCCGAGCTGGCCGCCGTCGCCATGCTCGGCGTGATGATTCCGCTCATTCTGTTCCCATTGCTGTTGAAAATTGTTCGGCTGAGTCTGGCTGACAGTGCCAGCTTTGCAGCACACTATGGGTCTGTGAGTGCCGGCACATTTGCTGTGGCATTAGCCTATGTTGAAAGCCAGCAACTCCTCATTGGCGGTCAGGAAACACTCTATCTGGTCTTGTTGGAATTACCTGCGATTGTGGTTGCCCTTTTGCTCTATCGTCGTTTTAGCAGTGAAGGTATCCAAAGTTCGCCCAGTGCAATGCTGCATGAAGCCTTGACCAATCGTGGCGTCATCCTGTTGGTAGGAGGCGTGATTATTGGCTTTATGTATGGTCCAAGAAACGGCTCTGAAGTCACAGTGCTCTACACCAGTGCCTTTAAGGGCATTCTCGCTTTGTTTCTTCTTGAAATGGGCCTGGTCGCAGCCGATGCATTGAGCAAACTGTCCAGAGACAAAATTCGGGTGGTATTATTCGCGCTGATTGCACCGAGCCTGCTAGGATTGATAGGCCTGTTCACCGGTAAATTGCTGGGGTTGCCAAACGGTTCAATCGTTATTCTTGCCAGCCTAACCGCCAGCGCATCCTATATTGCAGCACCCGTGGCCATTCGCAATGCTATCCCCAGAGCAGATATCGGACTGGCAATGCTGGCAGCGCTTGGACTCACCTTCCCGTTCAACGTACTCATCGGCATTCCGCTCTATCATGCGCTGATAGGCTGATACGGTTTCACTGCAACAATTCATTCACTGCTGGAAAGAAAGTCTCCTGAAGAAATGACTGGCAAATCCTGAAATGGAAAATTATATACATAGATCCAGGCATTGACCTCATCCCCCTGCTCCAACGTGACCTTATGAATTTGCCTGACAAATTCATAAGGCTCCGGGAAACGGTCAGAACAACCCTCATAATAATCAAGCGCAGCCCACACACTGAGATCATGAAGCTGATACAACTCCCCGATCACCGAGGAGGCCGAATCATCGGTCATCACCAAGCCTGGATAGTCCGCTACCTGAAACAGCAACCCGCGTGCTGAGGCATTGCCAATATATTGGCAATGATTTGCCAGCAAATGATGATGACTGGCTGTACTACGTAAACTGCCATAAACGAATAAATAATCTGCTTGCATGTTGACTTGAATCTCGACTGGGAAACACTCACTGATATTGATACATTCTGTCATTTATCTATAGCAACACAAGGTATGACTTCTGATTTGACTCTTATCGGCCGATTCGCGCCCTCACCTACTGGTCCCTTGCATTTTGGCTCACTGGTCGCAGCCTGTGCGAGTTATCTTGATGCCAGAAGCAAGGAAGGCAAATGGCTGGTGCGGATGGAAGATATAGACAAGTCACGTGAACAGGCAGGCGCTGCTGATGCGATTTTGCAGACATTACAAGTCTTTGGCTTTGAATGGGACGGTGAGATTCTTTGGCAAAGTCAACGAAGTGACTTCTATCAGGATGTATTGGAGCAACTGAAATATGCGGGTCTGGTCTACCCCTGTGGCTGTTCACGGCGAGAGATTATTGCCTGCGCAAGGGTCGGACTTGACGGACCTGTCTATCCGGGTTTTTGCCGAGAAGGATTAAAGAATGGCAAACAGCCCCGTGCATGGCGACTGCGAGTCGACCATCAGGAAATCTGTTTCACCGATCAGCTCCAAGGCAGAATATGTCACGATCTTGCGGCGAATGTTGGCGACTTTGTATTGAAAAGGGCTGATGGTTTCTTTGCTTATCAGCTGGCTGTGGTGATTGATGATGCCGAACAGGGGGTAACTGATGTGGTTCGAGGCGCAGATCTTTTGGACTCAACAACACGTCAGATTTTTCTCCAGCAATTACTTGGCTATCACACACCAATATATGCTCACATACCTGTTGCCAGAGATGCATCTGGCCTGAAACTCAGCAAACAAAATCATGCACCTGCATTGTCACTGAGCAATATCAATCAACAGCTGATTCAAGCGTTTGAGTTTCTGGGGCTTGAACACCAGCTGTTTGATGCTGATATGCCTCTGTATGAACTATGGCAAACGGCGATCGGCCTCTGGAAAATAAGCGGGATTAAGACTGCAAAGCATGGCGCATGCGGACAAGTTTATCAGCGCAAATTAGACCCGAACTCCAATTGATGTAGCTGATACATGGAGCCAGAGGTAAATAACATCCAGAGCAACCAGCTCAAATATCAAAGTACAACTTCATGTTTTTTTGTCTATATTTTTAATGACTCCAAGGCAACCTATCAGCACTGATTTTCTTGCGTGCGGCTTCTCTGTCCATTATTCTGATGCTCAAATCAATCCCTTGATGCCGTCTGACAGTCGGCGCAACTATAAACACTGACCAGCACTTTCTGACTGGATAAGACAGTGCGTGTTTTTAAAATGGAGTGACCAGAACCAATGCTATACGCCGTCTTATCAGGATTTATCCTGGCCATGTTTGCACCATGGGTGCAGCGCCTGGCAGGCGACCGCAGTGGCTGGATTCTGAGCCTGCTGCCTTTATCACTGGCCATTTATTTCGCCAGCTTCCTGCCAGAAATCAGTCGTGGCGAAGTCATCATTCAGAACTGGATCTGGCTGCCGGGCATGGACATCAATCTGAGCTTTTTGCTGGATGGACTTTCACTTCTGTTTGCCCTGCTCATCAGCTTTATCGGTACATTTATCATTATCTACGCGGGCAGTTACCTTAAGGGTCACAAAGACCTCGGCAGATTCTTTGTGATCATGCTGGCCTTCATGGCTTCAATGTTGGGACTGGTGCTATCAGACAACCTGATTAGCCTGTTTGTGTTCTGGGAATTGACCAGCATCACCTCCTACATGCTGATTGGTTTTGACCACGAAGACGAGTATGCCCGCAAATCTGCACTACAGGGGCTATTCGTAACTGTTGGCGGTGGCCTGGCTTTGATGGCTGGACTTATCATGCTGGGTACACTGGGTGGCAGTTATCAAATTTCGGAACTGCTCAATTCAGGTGATGCGCTGCTCACCAGTAGCCTGAGCGTGGGCATGATTGTGCTCATCTTGATCGGTTGCTTCACAAAATCTGCTCAGTTTCCTTTTCATTTCTGGTTACCGAACGCGATGGCAGCGCCTACCCCGGTTTCTGCCTATCTGCACTCTGCCACCATGGTCAAAGCCGGCATTTATTTGTTGGCCAGATTGAATCCGGCGCTGGCTGAACACTGGCTCTGGTCGGCATCATTAAGCCTGTTTGGCGCTATCACAATGTTCGTGGGTGCTTATCTGGCTTACAGCGCAACAGATGTGAAAAAAGTCCTCGCCTACTCCACCGTGATGGCACTTGGTACGCTGACCGTGCTGATTGGTATCGGCACACCGTACGCGCTGATTGCCTTTGCCAGTTTCCTGCTGGCACACTCGATGTACAAAGCGGCTTTGTTCATGATTGCTGGTGTTATCGACCACGAAGCAGGCACCAAAGATCTGACACGACTGGGTGGCTTGCACAAGGCAATGCCGGTCACTGCAACTGCGGCACTGATTGCAGCATTGTCGCTGGCAGGCTTGCCGCCACTGTTTGGTTTTATCGCCAAGGAGGCGCTGTTTGAAGCTGTACTCAGCACCGAGCTTTACAGCAATTTTTTACTGGTGGTGGCACTGCTTTCGGCAATGTTGGTGACGGCAATCGCTGCAGTGATTGCCATCAAACCATTCTACGGTGAATTAAAAGCCACACCCAAAGCGCCACATGAGGGTCCCATCGGCATGCTGGCAGGCCCGGTGGTGCTGGCATCCTTATCTTTGTTGTTCGGCCTGATGCCGTTTTTGCCTGATATTGGAATTTTGACCGCCACCGTTAATTCAATCTCCAGTGAGCCTTTCGACTTCTATCTGGCACTCTGGCATGGCTTTAACCTGCCATTACTACTGTCAGTTATCAGCCTGCTGGGAGGTATCGCCTTGTATCACTTCTGGTCAGGTAACCGACACCACATCGGCACACTGACCCGACAATTGAGCCGCTTTGGACCTGAAGTCGGTTATTTCAAATTTATGGATGGCATTGTGTTCAGTGCCGATTGGCAAACCCGCGTATTACAAAACGGCAAGATGGGTAACTATATGATCGTGATGATTATGACCACGGTCATTTTGGTTGGTTATACGCTGCTCAGCCAGTACGGATTCAAACTGACACTGCAAGCGGGTGATGTCGCCTTCTATGAATGGGTTATCGCGCTACTGATGGTCTTTTCAGTACTCTATGCGATCCAGACTCGCTCACGGCTGGGCGCTGTTGCCAGTATGGGCGTACTTGGTTTCACGGTGGCTCTGATATTCATTCACTTCAGTGCACCTGATCTGGGCATCACCCAGGTACTAGTTGAAACACTGACAGTTATTTTGCTGATTCTAGTGTTATTCAGATTGCCTGGATTCTCTCATTACTCAACACGATTCGAAGTCATACGCGATGCAAGTGTGGCGATTTCGATGGGCGTGCTGATGACCCTGTTGCTTTTGGCCGCCATTGATACACAGTACTTCGAAACGATTTCAGCTTTCTTCGTGGAAGCCAGTTATCCAGAAGCCAAGGGCCGCAATATCGTCAATGTGATTCTGGTCGATTTCCGTTCTCTGGATACGCTGGGTGAAATCTTTGTTCTGGCAATTGCAGCACTGGGTGTGTACTCAATGCTCAAACTGCGCGCGGAGAAAAGCTCATGATCGAAGACAACAAAAAAATCATGAAAACCAACACACTGATTCTGCATACAGCAGCACTTTTTCTGTTGCCTTTGCAGCTGATTTTTTCGGTGTTTTTGCTGTTGCGAGGGCATGATGAGCCCGGCGGCGGCTTTATCGCAGGGCTGGTGGCATCAGCCGCTTTTGTCCTATACCTATTTGCGCACGGTGTCCCCGCGACAAGAAATATCTTAAGGGTCGAACCGCACGACCTGCTTGCCATTGGCCTGTTGCTTGGACTGGCAGCCATGTTTCCGGGGTTACTTTACGGTGAACCATTTCTGACGGCTCAGTGGTGGGAATTTACACTGGCTGGCTCGGAAATCAAGCTTTCAACGGTGCTGATTTTTGATATCGGCGTCTATTTTGCCGTGCTTGGGACCATCCTCACTATAGTGATGTCACTTACAGAGGCCGAAGAATGACCCAGTCACTGAAGGAGACATGCTGATGGAAACTTTAATGGCCTATGTGGTTGGTATTCTGTTTGCCTCAGCCATATATATGATGTTGCGCCGCTCAATCGTCAAACTTGTGATTGGCCTTATCATTCTGAGTAATGCTGCAAATCTGCTGATTTTTGCCGCTGCAGGCATGACTCGTGGCGCTCCGCCTTTAATCCCTGAAGGTGCCACGGCACCGCTCGGCCCGATTGCTGATCCACTCCCTCAGGCACTTATTTTGACGGCAATTGTGATTGCCTTTGGTGTTCTGGCGTTTGCAGTTGTACTCATTCACAGAGCCTACGAAGTGGTCGGCAATGATGATCTGGACCAGATGAAGGATACCGACACTTGAGCCCGGAAGTTGTTTTACCCATTCTCATCCCGTTACTCGCTGGCGCTCTGACACTGGCCTTTTGGCGCTCTCAACGCTATCAACGCTGGATTACATTATTTGCCTCATTTGCGCTACTCGCTGCCGGATTGTGGCTGCTTGATAGTACTCGAGAACATGGCTATGTCGTGATGCAAATGGGTAACTGGCCGGCACCCTTTGGTATCACCGTTATTGCCGACCTGCTCAGCGCGATTATGATCGTCTTGACCGGCATTATAGGTCTGGCAATTGCGATTTATTCCATGGTGGCCACACCTGATCGGCATGAGCGCTTTGGCTATTATCCACTTATGCACCTGTTACTGGCCGGTGTTTCCGGTTCATTCCTGTCTGGCGATATTTTCAATCTGTTTGTCTGGTTTGAAGTGATGCTACTGGCATCGTTCGCCCTGCTCACACTCGGCGGTGAACGTTCTCAAATGGAAGGCGCCATCAAATATGTCACGCTGAACCTGTTTTCATCTGCCATTTTCTTGTCGGCAATCGGCCTGCTCTACGGCATGGTCGGTACACTGAACATGGCCGATATTGGTTACAAGCTGTCTCAGGTTGAACACACCGGTATGGTCAATGTGGTTGCCCTGATGTTCATGATTTCCTTTGGTATCAAAGCGGCCGCGTTTCCATTGTTTTTCTGGCTACCGGCGTCATATCACACACCGTTGATTGCAGTATCGGCATTGTTTGCCGGTTTGCTGACCAAAGTCGGTGTCTATGCGCTATACCGTGTGTTCACACTGATGTTTACCGGTGATGTTTCCTACACGCACGACATCTTGTTGTGGGCAGCGGCTCTGACCATGCTCACCGGGGTTCTCGGTGCGGCTGCGCAATTCGAATTCAGAAGAATTCTGTCATTTCATATCATCAGCCAGATCGGCTATATGCTCTTGGGACTTGCGCTTTACACTCCGCTGGCCATCATTGGTGGCGTGTTCTACATCATGCATCACATCATTGTGAAGACAAACCTATTCCTGGTTAGTGGTGTCGTTTATCGATTACTTGGCAGCTATGACTTGAAAAAACTCGGCGGCGTTTACAAACATCGTCCTGGATTGGCTGTGCTGTTTTTGGTGCCTGCACTTTCACTTGCTGGCTTGCCACCATTGTCAGGTTTCTTTGCCAAGTTCATTATCATTCGTGCCGGTATTGAGGTAGAAGCCTGGGTGGTCACTGCCGTTGCGCTGCTGGTAGGCCTGCTGACTTTATACTCAATGATTAAGATCTGGGCAGAAGTTTTCTGGAAACCGGTTCCAGAAGGAACCGACACCAGTGCGCTGACAGGAAAAGAGAAGGATCCACAAATGTGGATTATGCTGTTGCCTCTAGTCGGGTTAACACTATGTACGTTGTTCATCGGTCTCAATGGTCAGCCCATCTATGAACTTGCAAGTGATGCGGCAGGCCAACTAATGAATCCCGCAGGCTATATCGAGGCAGTTCTGGGAGTATCACCATGATTGGCTTTTTCTGGAATATCCTGCTTGCTCTGGCCTGGGTGGCACTCACCGGCAATTTTGGCGGCCTGAACTTCACTTTTGGTTTTGCCCTTGGCTACGCTGTTCTGGCAATTGCTCAAACACAATTACCTGCCATCAGGGGGTATGCACAACGTATCCCGAGAGTCTTGAGATTTATGGGCTTTTTTATCCTGGAGCTGGTCAAGGCGAATCTTAAGGTTGCTTTTGATATTTTGACTCCGCCATGGCATATGCAGCCGGGCGTCATTGCTTACCCGCTGTCAGCGAAAACAGAATTTGAAATCACCATGGTGGCCAACTTTATATCGCTGACACCAGGCACACTGAGTCTGGACGTATCCAACGATAATCGAGTGTTGTTTATTCACGCAATGTTTCTGCAGGATGAAAAAAAACTGCTGGCTGAATTAAATGAAGTCGAGCGAAGATTGCTCGAAGTATTGCGCTGAGGAGAAGCAAGTGAGCGCTTATGTGATCAATCTGGTTTATTTGATGCTCTCTGTAGCATTACTACTAGGCTTTATACGTCTCGCCAAAGGGCCATCATTACCTGATCGGGTAGTAGCGCTTGAACTGGTGGCATCTATCGTGGCGGGTATGGTGGGGGTTCATGCCATCTATACCGGTGTGTCGAGTTTTCTCGATGTTGCGATTGTATTGGCATTAACAGCATTTTTGGCGGCTATTGGTTTTGCACGATTCTTGGAGCGAGGAGGTCCGCGTGATGACTGAAATTTTGGTTTCAGCCTTACTCTTGATAGGAGCTGCATTAATGTTGCTGGCCGCTATCGGCATCATTCGTCTGCCAGACCTTCCTACAAGGATGCACGCAACCACCAAGTCCGGTGCGCTGGGTACTGCATTAATCATGATCGCTGTCGCATTTTATTTTGCTGAAGTCGCCGTGGTAACTCGGGCATTGGCAGTTATTGCTTTTATAATAGTGACAGCACCGGTCGCGGCGCATGTGATAGGACGCGCAAGCTACTTTGTAGGTGTGCCACTCTGGGAAGGCACCATCAAGGACGACCTGAAAACCAGCTATGACCCGGAGACACATTATCTGCGTAGCGGTTTTGAAGAAGATGTCCCCAAGAAACCTGCCGCCAGCAAGAAAACAACCGCGGCTAAAGCCAAACCGAAGCGCTAGGGCTTGCTGCTCTTTCAGACAATAATTCGATGATTAGTCACTGAGGTTTTAACTGGCGACGATGAATAATCAACAAGCATTAGTCAGGCTCGGGATATAACTGCACGATTCCCGACTCACCTCGCATATCGCCCACCACCCAGATCTGCTCAAAAGGATGGGCCTCGGGAATGCTAACCAGATGTCTATTGACTTCTATCTCCTGACGGGTCCATAACGGGTTGGCATTGCGCAACACCAACCAGACCCGTTCACTGTGATAGCGCTTGTGCGATTTGCTTTCGAGGATGGCATTGAGTGCGCTAAGCAAACGCTGTTCGGCTGGAATATTCATCAACTCATGCAGCACTTCAAGCGTTCGCAGACTGGCAGACTTTCCGAGAATCAACCGCGCTTCTTCTTCGCTGCCGTATATATGTGCGATTTCGATATCAAGACGCTGATGGTCAAAATAACAGGAAACGTCAGGTTGTTGTGGTTCGTTGTGCCAGATATGGCGCATATGAATGCCCGTCTGCTTTTCAAACAGGCGCATAAAAAGCTTGGCGGCCTCGTGCTCCAGTTCGATTTTTTCCTGCATATTGCGATTCATCGAATTTAAGCCAGCCCCAATTATTCAATGGATACGCAATTATCCCGGCCCAGCTTCTTGGCTT
Source organism: Methylophaga sp. (assembly GCA_020831825.1). GTDB lineage: Bacteria > Pseudomonadota > Gammaproteobacteria > Nitrosococcales > Methylophagaceae > Methylophaga. The sequence goes on from JAFIFW010000012.1 coordinate 74,891, forward strand.
GATACAACCCCTGATCCGCTCGTTTGAACACATCATCGGCACTGTCATTTTCAACAAAACTTGCCACACCGGCCGAAACAGTGACTGGCACCGGATTGCCCTCATAGACAAAACGAGCTTCCTTGATTTTTTCACGTATCTTGTTGGCCAACTGAGTGCCCATAGTCAAATCTGTTTCAGGGAAAATTCCAACGAATTCTTCCCCACCGTAACGAGCAACAAAATCTGCACTGCGGGTTGATTCGGTCAGGATATTGGCAAACTCCTTAAGAATTTTATCGCCCGCCATGTGCCCATATTCATCGTTGATTTGCTTGAAGTTATCAATATCCCATATCACCAACGTCAGTGGGTTTTGATAGCGTTTCCAGCGGACATATTCCTGTTCGAGCATTTCCATCATGGCCTGGCGATTCCAGATGCCGGTGAGTGCATCCTTACGCATCGACTCCTGGGCTTTCCTGATGCCATCGCGTAATCGCTGCGCTTCATCCTCCAGCAGTGCCATTTCTGCTTTCAATTTACTGATTTGGTGCAAAGACTTTGTGTGTCTTGACTCATCCGCATGGCGATAATCGTCAAACAACTCACATAGTGATGTCAGTTTTAGATTGATCATCGACTTGAGTTGATAGGCATCGCGAGAATCATTGATAATATCCCGACGCATCTCATCCAAACTGGCATTGAGCTGTTCACCGAGCGTCGACTGATGCTGATATGCCTCAGCTTCTTCGTTGGCATTCTCCAGCAGGATCATGTCCAGCTGATTAATTTTGTCGGTGAGACTGGTCAAAAAGGCACGATATTCAAGCTTTTGCAGCTCTGCCTCACGGCCAAGACTGTTGACAAGACTCGCCAGAGTATCGACGATGAACGGCAGGTTTTCACTGGTCATATGCCGTTCTACAGCGACACGAATTTCCAGCAAGTCTTCGCTGAACTGCTCTGGCAAATGTAGTTTTTCCAGCAATCCGAATAGCACGCCTTGGCACATCTTGAGATGATCTTTACGTGGCTGGAATGACAATAATCGTTGCCAGAATCGCTTGGCATCAGTGTTGCCAGATGCCGCCGAACCCACTGCAGAATTTATTAATTCAAGCCACTGACTCTGGTAACCTGCCAACTGGTGTTTATCAGAAGTCACCTTAATGGCTTTTGCCAGTGTGGCAGCTTCCTTACTCAAGTGTGGGGGAAAGTTAACAGCGTCCAACAGCTCCAGCATCAATGCCGAGCTGGTCTTGATTGAGTTCTGTTCGGAAGTATCCTGCTGAATCAGCGTCTGAATTTTTTCCAGAATTACAGAGATGCGATCGCTGTCGCGATTGCCTCGTAATTCATGGCGAAGATTTTTTAATTGCTGATCAAGAACCGGATCCAGTCCTTCTGCAAGCAGAGCCAGTCGCCCCAAGGCACGCTCGAGGGTGTTGAGATAATGCTGCTGAAGCTCTTCACGTGCGATAGCTTCGAAATATTTATGCTTCCACTGCTGCAGCCTGGCTTCAAGTTCTTCTGCTGTCATGCACCTGTCTCTTGTCTAAGCATCCTTAGTGCTACATCATTTTGATTTAAGTGTACAACAGCTTGGGCACGATACACATTAAAATCACGGTCAATTTTCAATTTGACCGAATCGACTTTTGGAAACATCTTGAGGCTGCGATTCTGTTTGACTAATATGTCGGCCATTGAAAGAAGAAGGAATCCTGTGAACTCTGGCAAAGCAAACCTCTGGAGAAAACTGCAAACAGGAGCAATCTGGTGCGTTGCCTATTTTCTGCTTTGGTTGATACTGGCAGCGGGAGAAGCGCCATGGTTTGGCTTATTACTGGCCGTGTTTGCAGCGTGGGTCAGTGTCAGAATCAACACCTCTCGATGGTTCATCCGACTATCGGCTCTTCCCGCTTTCATAGTGTTTTTTCTGGTTGAACTATGGCTGGGCGCCTGGGATGTGGCTCGAAGAGCCGTCCATCCTAAAGTCCCCCTCAATCCAGCATGGGTAAGTTATCCCTTGAAAACAACTGACGAACAGGTTCGCTTATTGTTATCGGCTCTCACGGGATTGCTACCGGGTACGCTCGCCTCTCATTACCAACAGGGCAAATTGCATGTTCATGTGCTGGATCAGGGGCAAGACTGGGCTGGCGTCATCTCGCATCTTGAAGAACATCTGACCAGACTGCTGACAGGCGGTCAGCCATGATGATATTAATTGGTTTGCTGATGGCCAGCATCTTGATAGGACTAGTGCGGGTAGTAATAGGCCCTAGCCACGTGGATCGTCTACTGGTCATACAACTCTCCGGCACCACTGGCACCGCAATACTGCTGATACTCTCGCAAACACTTGCCTCACCAGCGCTGATGGATGCTGCACTGATCCTGGCATTGCTGGCCGCACTGGTTTCCGCTGCCTTGGTGCAATTTCTCAGGAAATACGATGATTGAGGCGTTGAGCATATTGTTGCTGTGGCTGGGCGGTGCATTCTTTGTGATTGGTACTGTTGGCCTGCTGCGTTTCCCTGATGTTTACAGTCGCCTGCATGCCTTGACCAAAGCCGACACACTCGGTCTAGGGCTGGTCATTCTGGGCTTGAGCCTTCGTGCTGATCAGCTGTTCACCGTGTTGCTCATGTTGTTTATCTGGTTACTGGTCATGGCTTCCAGTGCGACCGCCTGCCAACTACTGGCTCGCTACCAACTGCAATCAGACAAGGACAGCTCCGATGGCGGCAAGTGAACTGATTCTGGACCTGATACTGTGCCTGGTGCTGCTGAGCCTTGCTGTGGCTGTGGTTGAAGTCAAACGGCTGTATGACAGCATCATTCTGTTCATAGCTTTTGGCCTGATCTTGTCAATCACCTGGGCTCGACTGGGTGCGCCTGATCTCGCACTGGCAGAAGCCGCGATTGGTGCAGGCATTACCGGAGTGCTACTGATGGCCGCTTATGCCAATCTGGCCCCGAAAAAACATCTACAAAACTCCCATCGTTCATGGCTGGCTGTTGGCTTTAGTCTGGCAGCGATGGTATGGCTGGTGCTGTCTTTAATACCATTGGCAGACTCACCAGAAAGTCTGGTCGCCGTGGCTGAACAAGCAATGGCGGACAGCGGTGTGACACATCCTGTGACTGCCGTGCTGCTCAATTTCAGGGCCTGGGATACGCTGCTGGAATTAGTGGTGTTGCTGCTGGCCCTGCTCGGAATGCAACAGCTTCGTTTACCATCCCTGAAAATCGCTTACCCCTGGCCACTTTTGAATGCCTGGGGTCGATATCTGGCACCGCTGACCATTGTCATTGGTGGTTATCTGCTATGGAGAGGCAGTAGCGGACCCGGCGGTGCTTTTCAATCAGGCGCCTTGCTGGCAGCAGGTTTGATTGTTCTCAGACTGAACCATGTAATACCCGGCCTGAGCTGGCAACACGCCTGGCTAAGATGCTCCGTGTTGTGCGGTGCCGGATTTTTTCTGATCATCGCCTGCTTGACCGCCTGGTTGGGCCAAGGCTGGCTTGATTATCCGGCAAGCTATTCCGCCAGCTTGATATTCATCATTGAGTTTCTGGCAACCATCTCCATCGCTGTAACACTGGCCTGGTTGGTCACAGGTCAACAGGAAGCAGCCTCATGACTTTGTCATTACAGTTGTTTCTAGCCAGTGGCGGCATACTCTGGCTGACGGGGTTATATGGCTTGTGGCGTAATTCAGACCCCATCCGGCGCATCATATCGCTGAATATCATGGGCAGTGGCGTATTTTTGGTGATGGTCACCCTGGCTCGCAGAGAAACCAGCACTGACCCGGTCTTGCATGCCTTGGTGGTGACAGGTCTGGTCGTTGCGGTTAGTGCAACCGCTTTTGCACTCAGACTGGCAGTTGCCAGCCAGCAGGAAAAACGCTGATGAATGCAGCCCTGGTCAGTATGGTTGTGCCCTTTTTTGCGGCAATGCTGGTGTTGATGTGGCGGCCACAGCAACAAAGCTGGCTGGTCATCGTTGCCAGCATTGTCAGTTTGCTGGCGGCAATGATGGCACTGCTGTCTGTAATCGATTCGGGCCCTCAATCGCTCAATCTGGGCGGCTGGGAGAGTCCGCTGGCGATTCGTTTTCAACTGATGCCCGTCAACGCACTCTTGATTGTCACTACCGCTGTCATTCATCTCATCGTTGTCTGCTTTGCCGCCAGCAGCCATCACTGTCAGTCGATCAAGCAGGCTTTTTGGCCGCTGGCGCTATTGCTACACGGCAGTCTGGTTGCCTTGTGGCTATCCATGGATTTGTTCAACTGGTATGTCACGCTCGAACTGCTGGGGCTTGCCGCAGTGTCACTGGTGACATTGGCCGGACATAAGGCGCTTCGGGCAGCGCTGGATTATTTACTGCTATCACTGTTTGCATCACTCACCTATCTACTCGGTGTGGTGATGCTCTATGGACAGTACGGCACTCTGGATATTGCGCTGCTGGCAACGCTGACCGAGGCAGATCGGGTGACACAAACTGCCCTGCTGCTGATCTCAGCCGGTCTGATGCTGAAAGCCGCATTATGGCCATTACATTTATGGCTACCAGCGGCCCACTCCAGTGCGCCGACACCGGTCAGCGCCTTGTTATCAGCCTTGGTGGTCAAGGCACCTTTGTTCATTTTGTGGTTGTTATGGAGTCGGGTGGCGCCAAGCGAACTGGCCGTGCCAATGGGATTCTGGCTGGCCTTGCTGGGGGGCGGCGCATTGATGATTGGCGGCTGGTCAGCTTGCCGCACGCCACATCTGAAAACACTGGTTGCCTACTCCACGGTCGCACAGCTTGGTTATGGCCTGCTGGCACTCGGCCTGCTGCTTCATTGGCAATTGAATGATTTGCAGGCGGCACTTTGGTTGTTTGTGGTGGCACATGCACTGGCGAAAACTTCCATGTTCCTCGCGGCGGGGGAAATTCAGGCTTCGACCGGCAAAAAACGGCTGAACAGTCTGCGCGGCATGACATTGACCATGCCGGTGGCATTGTTTGCCTTTGCGGTGGCAGGTGGAAGCCTGATTGGCCTGCCACCCAGCGGAGGCTTTATTGCCAAGTGGCTGCTGATTCAACCTATGTTGATTGAACCTGCACACTGGCCCTGGGCCTTGCTGGTGATCATCGCCACCTTGCTCAGTGCTGCCTACGTATTTCGAGTGGTCAGTCAGGGCTTTCGCCAATCGTCTGTGTCGGCAACAGCAACTGAACACGGTAAGTCAGCACAATGGCTGGCGTTATTGCCGGCCATTCTGGTCTGGTTGATGGCGCTATTCTCTGAGCCACTGCTACAGTTAATGGATGTCTTCAGCGCATGATGACTGATATTCAAACCATTTTACCCGTTGCCATTGTGCTTAGTTCACTGATCCCCGGTTTACTGATTTTTAGTCTCAAGGAATCACAACATCGCCTGCGTATCACACTGAATCTAGCCGGTGTTTTCAGCAAATTATTGCTGGTTGGCTGGATGTTGCACGGGGTCAGTCAAGGTCAGCAGTTCAGCTTCAATATCACGTTCTTACCGGGTGCCGATCTGATTTTGCAGGGAGATGCGTTGTCGCTGCAGTTTGTCGCACTGTCTTCGGTGTTATGGCTGGCGACGACGATATATGCCATCGGCTATCTTGAAGGCTCTGCGTTTCGCTCCAGGTTTTTCGGCTACTTCAGTCTGTGTGTCAGCGCCACCGTCGGTCTGGCATTGGCGGGCAATCTGGTGACGTTTCTGGTGTTTTACGAATTACTGACACTGGCGACTTTCCCATTGGTCGTACATCGGGGCACAGACGCAGCGATTCGTGCCGGCAAAGTCTATCTGGCCTATACCGTCAGTGGCGGCGTTCTGGTGTTGATGGGGGTTGCATTACTGCATGCTCTGGCCGGGACGCCCGACTTTATTCCGGGGGGGTATCTGTCACCACTGGTCGATCAACATCAGGCTGGCTTAACGCTGGCGTTTGTTCTGATGGTGCTGGGGCTGGGCGTCAAGGCAGCATTGCTACCTGTGCATGGCTGGCTACCTCAAGCCATGGTCGCTCCGGCACCGGTAAGCGCTTTGTTACATGCGGTTGCCGTGGTCAAAGCCGGCGCATTTGGCATTATCCGGCTGGTTTATGATGTTTACGGCATTGAAACACTGTCATTACTTCAGTTGACTGAGGGGCTGATGATACTGGCCGCTGCAACCATCATTTATGGTTCGATTCGAGCCCTTCAACAAACCGAGATAAAGAAAAGGCTGGCCTATTCCACCGTCAGTCAGGTGTCGTACATCACACTGGGTGTTGCCATGCTCGGCCCTATCGCTGCTATCGGCGCTCTGGTTCATCTGGTCCATCAAGGGCTCATGAAAATTACTTTGTTCTTTTGTGCCGGTAATTTTGCGGAGACGCTGAACATTCATCATATTCGCGAGATGAACGGCCTTGGGCAACGGATGCCACTGACCATGGCCGCCTTTACTATTGGCGCTTTAGGCATGATTGGCGTGCCACCTATCGCAGGCTTTATCAGTAAGTGGTATCTCGGATTGGGTGCTTTGGAAACAGGCCAGTCCTGGATATTGTGGGTATTTGTTTGTTCCGGCCTGCTCAATGCCGCCTATTTTCTGCCACTTTTATATCGTGGCTGGTTTGCCAAGCCTGCTGTTGAGTGGGCAGCTCACCCCCAAGCCAAGCGACCAGCATCTGTCTGGAATGAAACCCACTGGATGCTGCTCTGGCCGACCCTGTTCACTGCCCTGCTGGCGATAGTGACAGGCATTCTTGCCGGTAGTGACTTCAGCCCGCTGGCCTGGGCACAACTGATTGTCGCTCGGGAGTTTGCACCATGATGCTTGACTGGTGGCATATCCCACTGATCCCACTATTGTTCTGGTTGCTGATGATGCGCTGGCCTTCAGTCAGCAACTGGATCTGGCTGGCGCCGTTGCCGGGTTTGTTCTTGTTGTGGTATGGCCCTGCAAACATTGAGTTGCCAATGCTCTGGCCTGGCGCAGCACTTGGTATCGATTCGCCGGTCAATCATTATTTTCTGATTTTGAGCATTGTGCTCTGGTCTATAGCCAGTCTGTTTGCCTCGGTGACACAACGCAACGATGTTCACCGGCTGCGCTTCTGGAGCTTCTGGTTATGGTCGATGACGGGCAATTTGTTACTGGTGATCGCATTGGATCCGGCCAGCTTTTATGTCGGCTTTACTCTAATGAGTCTGGCTGCGTATGGTCTGGTGGCCCATCAACCCGGCTCCTTGCCCCGTCAGGCAGGCAGGCTTTATTTACAGTTGGCAGTGCTAGGCGAAATGCTAATCTATGCGGGCTTGATATTGCGAGTTCATGAGACAGGCGGATTATTGAGTTTCAGTGACTGGCAACAACCCATTGGCTGGCTGACAGCTATTTGCTTGCTTACAGGCTTTGGTCTCAAGGCGGGGTTTTGGCCTCTACATCTATGGTTACCATTAGCCCACCCAGTTGCCCCTGCGGCGGCCAGTGCGGTGTTATCAGGCGCCATGCTCAAGGCGGGTATTCTGGGAATTTGGCAATTTATCCCTGCTGATACGCCCACAACGGTGGCTCTTGGCCCAGTAGTGTTTTTCATTGGCCTGTTCGGAGCTTTCTACGCAGTTGTTGCCGGTTTATTACAACAACAGGCCAAAACCGTTCTGGCCTTTTCATCTGTGAGCCAAATGGGCTACCTGCTGATGATTATTGCCATGTTCTGGATGACCGGTGATGCCACTTCATCGCTTATCATCTTACTGGCGATGTATGGCCTGCATCATGCTGTTGCCAAGGCGGCCTTGTTCATGGGCGCAGGCTTGGCATCATCCAGACGGTTGTCGCTTTGGCATTGGGGCTTGATGACACTGCCGGCACTGGCACTGGCGGGTCTGCCACTCACAACAGGTGCCAGTGTTAAATATCTGTTCAAGGATGCAGTTTCAGATTCAATGTTCGCGCTCAGTTTGCCATTACTCAGCATTGGTTCAATGGCCACAGCACTGCTACTGATTCGAACGTTATTGTTGATGAAGCAGTCACAACAAAACATCAGCAAAAAAGCCGGAGCGCCAGAGGCAGTCGCGTTATCAAGCTGGCTTGTGCTGAGTCTGGCGCCAATAGTCATCCCCCTGATGGTCGATGAGTTTCTTCTTCAGCTGACACAAACCTTGCAACTACAGGCACTAACAGGCCTGCTCTGGCCCATCATACTGGCGATAGTCATCTCGGCTGTCGCCAGCAAACTTTCACTGAAAACATCGTTCAAAGCAAAACTGTTTGCGGGCAGATGGCTGTCACTCAGGCTTCGCTACTTCTTGATTCATTTTCCGGTGCCACAGTGGGTCATTCGATTGAAGCTGGATGGCTGGCGACACGTTGAACGAACGATAAACAAGTTCTCGAGTGTTGGAACACTGCCGATCACTATTGGTCTGACCTTCCTCATGATGTTGTCATGGACGATGTTGTTTTAACGCAGACTGAACCTGAATAAAGCCTGCTGAACAGAAGATTAAGTTTCAGTTAAGTTGCGCTGGCAATAATCGCCGTTTTGAATCTATGCCGTGTTCATACTGATGTCCCGAATTGCAAGAAACTCGCTGATTTTTGTGCTGCTTGTTGTGACAAGTCTGATGGGCTGGCTGATCTGGCATCATCCTGATGATTCACCTTTAGATGGCATAAGCGAGCGATGGGATTTGCAACAATATGAGCTGGTAGGTCAACCCATTCGCATCAACGGTATTCGCTCAAACCTCTCTGGACTGACCTATCACGCTGACTCTGACACACTGTTTGCCGTCACCAACAAACCCCGAAAAGTGCATGTCCTCAGTAAGCAAGGCGAACTGTTACGTACCATCGAACTCAGTGGTTTTAGGGATACTGAGTCGATTGCACACATCAAAGACAATCTGTTTGTCATTGCCGAAGAACAGCGTTACAACCTGGTGCTGGTAGAAATTAATGATGACACCACCGTACTTCATCATTCCAATTCAACCGTGATCAATATTGCAGAAAAAGACAAACGCAACGCAGGTATCGAAGGTGTAGCTTTTATGGATCAATTCGGCCTGATTGCTGCCATTGAGAATCCTCCCACCATCTGGCAAGGCCCGGTTGATACTGATAATGGCAGACAAGATTTTTCTGAAATCCAAGAAATTCAACTGAATGTGCGTGATTTCGCCGGAATTTCCAGCCTGCCCGGAGAAACAGACAAGCTACTGATATTAAGCGAGTCATCCGACAGTCTGCATGTTATCGACATGCAGGGTCGTGAGTTTTCAAGACTCAGCCTGCGCCGCGGGAATCTTGGCTTGACCGCCTGGCTCAGACAACCGGAAGGCGTTGCCGTTGATAATGATCGACGCATTTATGTCGTCGGTGAACCCAATCAGTTCATGATATTGCAACCTCGCCAATAACATGTCCATCAAGCACTGCATTGGAAGCCGGCGGCAGTTCCCGGTTGCGCATGCTCCTTATCAACCGGTGATTTTTCATCCTTCTGCTTCAATCATCACTAGACCAGTCAATTCCTTATCCATAAACGTCTGGTTTGCCTGCCAATAATCATCACATTATAAATTTGCACCAATTTTGGGCAAATAGGTTTACAGCAGCATAATTTTAGGTCTAGTATCGCTCGGGCGTGCTAGCTAACTGATATTCTTATAATTATTCGCACCATGCTGGCATGCATTCACAACCAATAAAAAGCAACGGGAGAAATGTATGTCAAAGTTAAACTGTATGTCTCAGCTCACTGCATTATCGACAAGCATTGCTATACTGGGTGCGGTCTGGGCGTTTTTGGCTCTGGGTCCACTCTCTGGGTTCGTTCTGGTTTGGGCCGGTTTTCTGGCTTGGGCCTGCTATTTTCACACTGGTGCAGATACACCAGCCTTGCAGAAAACTATTGTAGGTATGGCTTATGGCGCAGTTTTGGCCGGTATCGCATTATTACTGGTGAACCTTAACCCTCTATTTCTGCCCGGTGTATTTGGTCCGGCGGTCTATATCGGTGTGACCGTATTTTTTCTGGTGTTTGTCGCCCGCTTTGATCTGTTGTCGGTAGTGCCCGCCAATGTCTATGGCTATGCAGCAACCGCAGCTTATGCCTTGCAAACAGCAAATGCAGGTTCGGTAACCGCACTGGACATGACCAATCCGGTGTTATTGGTCATTGTTTCAAGCGTTCTCGGCGCAGTTTTTGCCATGCTCTCAGGCAAGCTGTCAGCCGCACTGACCAAAGCCTGACACAACCGCTGTGACAAAAAAACCGCCTTCGGGCGGTTTTTTTATGTCCTGAATTCTTGCAACCGCAATGAATTCGAGACGTTTATCAAACAATCACTATAGCCGCTTAAATCCCGATGACGAATATGGCATGATAGCCATACAGTGAGTCACATTTGGTGTGACTGCTGATCTTCTGTAACAACATTTCCGTGCCCGATATCCCCAGACAATCTTTTCAGCCGATTGCCACGGTACTATTCGGACACTATTTACGACATTTGGAGTCCTGCCATGGCAACAAAGCCCAATATCATTGTGTCGGAACAAGATGCCGATCGACTGGATAAATTGCTCGCATCACTGCCCGAAAAAGAGTTTTCAGCTCGAGAAGCATTGGAGGCAGAGCTTGATCGCGCTGAAATTCTGCCATCCACTGAAATGCCCAATGATGTTGTCACCATGAATTCAACCGTTCGTTTTCATGTGTCATCATCGAAGGATGATTTCTGTTTGACACTGGTTTACCCGAAAGACATGGATGACTCCGGTAACAAGATCTCCATCCTCGCCCCTGTCGGCAGTGCCTTGTTGGGCTTGCGTCAGGGCGATGAAATCGAATGGCCCGGCAGTGACGGCCGTGTCATGCAGGTCAGAATTGAGGAAATTATTTACCAACCGGAACGCGAGGGTGAGTATCATCGCTAGTAATCATGTCAAAGCACAGTAATTGTCGCCATTACTGGAGTCACTGATGCGCTATTGCTTGCCAATTCTGATGATACTCGCGTTGTTTCTGCAAGGTTGTCAGCAGGATCAGACCGATTCAGCCGTTGAAAGTCATCCGCTTGGAAAAGTCATTGAAAGTCTGCCCGCAAGTTTTGCGGGCACGCTTCCCTGCGCCGATTGTCCAGGGATAGAACATCAATTGAATTTGATGGATGACCGTTGGTATCTGCTACGCCGTGAATATATGGAACGTGATGAAGTGGATTATCAGCTGGGACGCTGGAGCATCTCTACCAATCAACAATTGCAATTACACAGCGAACAGGATCTGCTGCGATTTCGTGCAATTGATGCCGCCACTTTGACGCTACAAGACCCTGATGGACGCGATATTGATAGTTTGTTGAGTTACCAACTCACCCGTAAGCAACAGTTCGAACAGCTCGATGCGGAGCTAGAACTGCGCGGTAACTACCGCTTTATGGCTGGCGCAGGGCTGTTTACAGAATGCATCACTGGTCAACGCTGGCCGGTGAAACTAGAAGATGACCATACGCCATTGCAACGCGCCTATATGGAAATGCGCGCTCACCCCGCTCAGCAGTTACTGGTCACACTCAATGCTACGTTGACTCAAACAGCAGATGCCAACAATACAAACCCGCAGCTGGCACTGAAACTCAATGAAGTTCATGGCATCTGGCCAGGAGAAACCTGCGGCCAGCAAGGGAAAACCGCCGTACTTGAAAACACCTACTGGAAACTGACTCGTCTGGACAACACGCCGATCATTCCTGAACAAAGCAATCAGGAAGCGCACATCATTCTGGATCGGGCTGAACGTCGCATGTCTGGCTCTGACGGCTGCAACCGTCTGATGGGGGCTTATGTACTCAACGATCAACAACTACGCTTTCGTCAGGTTGCCAGCACCATGATGGCCTGCCCCAGCGGCATGGAAACCGCTCAGGCAATACATCTGGCGCTTGAACAAGTTCGTGGCTGGCGAATTACCGGACAGCATCTCCAACTTTATGACAACACCGGCAGAATGATTGCCCGTTTTGAAGCGATTGAAGATCAGATTGCCAACGGATGAAGCTGATATTCGAAGCCAATGACATCAGTGAGGCGCATATTGTCGCAGGCATGCTGGAAAATGCCGGTCTGCAAACCGAGGTGAATGGTTTTTTTCTGCAAGGCGCGGTTGGCGAACTTCCGGCAAGCGATTTTGTGAAAGTTTATTTGCTGGATGAAGCAGATTTTGAGCAGGCACAACAGCTGATCGCGGAATATCTCAACAACCAAGTTGAACACGATTGCGCAATACAAAAAAGCTCCGGTTCGATGATGAGTAAGGCCATGATGACGCTGGGTATTCTGGCATTAGTTTTACTGATGGCGCTACTACTATGAATACCTTAGATGCCAATCTTTGAATAGCCGTCAGCAATGATGGTTGTGAAAGTCTTTTAGACCCTACATATCAAAATAGTCACACGCCTGCTGCGCATCTTTGCGAATTTGCTGACTCAACTGTTCCAGCGAACTGAATTTGCCTTCATCACGCAATTTGCACAGAAAATACACCTGGACATGTGCACCGTATATTTCTCTATTAAAATCAAACAGATGCACTTCCAGTAAAGCTTTACCTCCACCAATGGTGGGCCGCACACCGATATTGGCAACGCCATTGACGGGCTCTTCATCAATACCGAATAACTGAACGGCATAAACACCACTCAGCGGCACCTTGTGACGATGCAGATAAATATTCGCCGTCGGGAAGCCCAATTGCCTTCCTCGTTTATCACCATGTGCCACACGGCCACTCATGCGATAAGGCCGACCCAGTAATTTTTCTGCAAGTCCCAAATCGCCCTGATTGAGTGCTTCACGAATACGTGTACTACTGACTCGCATCTGATCTACAGCAAAAGTGTGCATATTCACCACTTGAAAGCCATGGGCGCGCCCGGCTTGTTGCAGCAGCGCAAAATCGCCCATGCGGCCCTTGCCAAAACGAAAGTCATCACCCACCACCAGATAGCGTACTTGCAAGCCCTCTACCAACAATCGCTGAATAAACATTTCAGCCGACATATCGGCAAGTTGCCTATTGAACCGCAACACACACAAGTGTCTGATTGAATAGGCACGCAAAGCTTCCACTTTTTCTCTGAAACGGGTCAGTCGAGCCGGCGCTTTTTCAGGGACAAAATATTCGAATGGCTGCGGTTCAAATGTGATGACAACCGCAGGTAAGTGCAGCATATCTGCTTTCATCGCCAGCTGATTCAGCACAGCCTGATGTCCCAGGTGCACACCATCAAAATTACCAATGGTAGCCACGCAGCCGTTACCGGTGGTGGATGGCAGATTATGAAAACCGCGAATAATGTTTGGCATGGATCCGTGCAAAACTGATCAAAACACGACAGCCTAAACACAATTAAAAAAACAATCCAGCAGGCAATGGTCTGTTGATTCACATATAATGGCGTATTAAGGAATTTCTTTAGCGGGCCTGACATGGTGGCGAAACGCAAAAAACTTGACTATGAAGCCGCGGTCGCTGAACTCGAAACACTGGTTGAGCGACTGGAAAAAGGCGATATTAGCCTCGAAGAATCACTCAAACTCTACGAACGCGGTGTACTTCTGAGTCGCGACTGCCAGGAAGCCCTGCAGGCAGCAGAACAAAAAGTACAGCTTCTGATGCAGCAGGCCGGCCAAGCCAGTCTGGTGGACTTTGAAACAGAAAACGACGACACGTGACACAGATTTTTGCGCTCAACGACTGGATGCTTCAGCACCAGCAACAAGTCGAACTCGCCTTGCAACAAAGACTGGCCGACAGGGATAGTCTGACGTCCCCTCGTCTACTCTCAGCAATGCGTTACTCAACACTGGACGGCGGCAAACGCTTTCGCGCTCTGCTGGTTTACGCTACAGGTCAAGCACTCGCCGCACCTGTCACAACACTAAATGCCGCTGCGGCTGCGGTCGAAATGATTCACGCATATTCTCTGGTACATGATGATATGCCAATCATGGATAACGACGACTTGCGCCGGGGCCGCCCCACTTGCCATAAAGCGTATGACGACGCCACTGCATTACTGGTCGGTGACGCGCTGCAAACCCTGGCTTTTGAAACACTTTGTGATGACGAAATTGCTCCGGTCAAACAAGCCCGCATGGTGAAAACACTCGCTCGGGCCGCAGGCGCTTTTGGTATGGCCGGTGGCCAAGCCATTGATCTAGAGTCCGTTGGTAAAACACTGGATTTAAACGCCCTGCAAACAATGCATCAATTAAAAACCGGTGCGCTTATCCGAGCCGCGGTGGCCTTGGGTGCTCAGGCCTCTGATAACTATGATGCAACTCAGGCTGAATCTCTTGATCGCTATGCTGCTGCCATTGGACTGGCATTTCAAGTGCAGGATGATGTGCTAGATGTGACGGCTGACACACAGACACTGGGAAAAACCCAAGGCGCTGATATCGCACTCAACAAACCGACTTATCCGTCGCTGATCGGGCTCGAACAAGCCCGACAAAAAGCACAGGACTTGATAGCTGAAGCCATCTCGGCGGTTGAATCTTTGGCCATCGACAGCCGTGCTCTGGTCGCCATTGCACATTACGTCATCCAGCGAGCGCACTAGAGGCTATGGACAGCAAGACCTCCTTACTCAAACAGATTAACAGTCCGGAAGACTTGCGAGCGCTTGAGCGCAAACAACTGCAACCTCTGGCCTCGGAAATCCGTCAGTTGATCATCGAGAGTGTGCAGCAAACAGGTGGTCATATCTCCTCCAATCTTGGTGTAGTAGAGCTGACACTGGCACTGCACTATGTGTTTGACACGCCCTATGATCGCCTTGTCTGGGATGTGGGTCATCAGAGCTATACACATAAAATCATCACCGGCAGGCGCGACTTGATGCATACCATGCGTCAGCCTGATGGCTTGTCAGGTTTTCCCAAGCGCAGCGAAAGTGAATACGACACTTTTGGGGTTGGTCATTCAAGCACCTCTATCAGCGCTGCATTAGGAATGGCACTGGCCACACAAATGAATGGTGAAGATCGCCACAGCGTTGCTATTATTGGCGATGGCGCGCTCACCGCAGGACAGGCTTATGAAGCTCTGGCACATGCCGGTGATCTGGATACCAATCTGCTGGTCATACTTAATGATAACGAAATGTCGATTTCGAAAAATGTCGGCGGTATGGCCAACTACCTGGCACGTCTGTTATCCGGTAAGTTCTACGCGTCTGCGCGTGAGGGCAGTAAGAAAGTCCTGGAAATGATTCCGCCCGCCTGGGAAATTGCCAGACGTGCTGAAGAGCATATGAAAGGCATGGTCGTTCCCGGTACTTTGTTCGAGGAAATGGGCTTTAACTATATCGGCCCGATTGATGGGCATGATCTGGACACACTGATAGCCACACTGACCAACTTGCGAATGCGCAAAGGTCCTCAATTCCTGCACATCGTGACCAAAAAAGGCAAAGGCTATGAGCCGGCCGAGCAACAACCATGCAAATATCACGGCGTCAGCCCGGCCAACAGCAAAAAATCAGGCCCCACCTACACCCAGGTGTTTGGCAATTGGCTGTGTGACATGGCCAGTGAATCCGAAGCGCTGGTTGGCATCACGCCTGCCATGTGTGAGGGGTCTGGACTCAACGCCTTTGCTGAACAGTTTCCGGATAGATATTTTGATGTCGGCATTGCCGAGCAACATGCCGTCACGCTGGCAGCAGGTATTGCCTGTGAAGGCAAAAAACCGGTCGTCGCTATATACTCTACCTTCCTGCAGCGCGCTTATGATCAGTTGATCCACGATGTTGCCATTCAGAATTTGCCGGTGCTATTTGCCATTGACCGCGGCGGTCTGGTCGGTGCCGATGGCCCAACCCATGCCGGTAGTTTTGATCTCAGTTACCTGCGTTGCATTCCCAATATGCTGGTCATGGCTCCTGCCGATGAAAACGAATGCAGGCAAATGTTAACCACCGGCTTCCATCACCAAGGACCTGCCGCAGTTCGATATCCCCGAGGTGGTGGACCGGGCAGTCAGATCTCCACACAACTGGAAACACTCGAAATCGGCAAAGCGGCGCTCGTTCGCGAAGGCAAAAAAACAGCCATCCTGGCGTTTGGCAGCATGTTGACGCCAGCACTGCAGGCGGCAGAGATACTTGATGCTACCGTCATCAATATGCGTTTTATCAAGCCGCTGGACACAGCACTGATTGACCAGCTTGCCGAGCAATATCAACTGCTGGTCACCATCGAAGAAAATGCCCTGATGGGCGGCGCAGGTAGTGCGGTAAACGAATATCTGCGACAAGTCGGCCACAGCATTGATATTCGCATGCTGGGCTTGCCGGATCGCTATGTCGAACATGGTGAACATCAGCAAATGCTGGCCGATTGTGGGCTGGATTCAAACGGATTGGTCGATACCATCAATCGGTTTTTTGCGTCATAATAGCCTGTTACCCAGCATAGTTCCCGAGTATAATAGTCAACATTATGAGCGCACTCTATACATTAAAAATTCTGGCTGACTTCGCTTCTGCCCACACCCTGAGAGACTACCCAGGGGATTGCAAGCGTATGCACGGCCACAATTGGAAGCTTGAAGTCGAAGTGACCGCGACAGCGCTCAATCAGCATGGCATGGGCATGGATTTCAAAACCATGAAAACCGCGACCCGTGAATTGGCAAAAACGCTGGATCATCGCTATCTGAATGATATTCCGCCGTTTGATGAAATCAATCCGACAGCAGAAAACATTGCCCGATTCTTTTATCAGCGACTGAGCAGCACCCTGAACACAGACACAGCCAGAGTGTCAGGCGTCACGGTCTGGGAAACCGACCGCGCCTGTGTCAAATACAGTGAGGAAACACCAACACCATGACCGAACAGACCAAACCTGTCGCCGCTGGCGAAATTGAAGATGTCCAGAACATCAAGGACAAACGTCACATCGCTATTGATAAAGTAGGCATCAAGGATATTCGCCATCCAGTCGTGGTCAGTGATCGCACTACCGGTGAACAACACACCATTGCCAACTTCAACATGTATGTGAACCTGCCCCACGAGTTCAAAGGCACGCACATGTCTCGTTTTGTTGAGATCCTCAACCAGCACGAACGCGAAATTACGGTTAAATCATTCCATGAAATGCTCGGTGAAATGACCGAGCGTCTGGATGCGGAGTCCGGCTATATTGAAATGAGCTTCCCGTATTTTGTAAACAAGGAAGCACCAATTTCAAAGGTCCGCAGCCTGATGGACTATCAGGTGAGTTTTATTGGTGAAATCAACCACCAGAAAACCAGCATGACGGTTAAAGTCATTGTGCCCGTAACCAGTCTGTGCCCATGCTCCAAAAACATTTCCGATTATGGCGCGCACAACCAGCGTTCACATGTGACATTGACTGTGAAAACCGACAGCTTTATCTGGATTGAAGATTTGATTGATCTGGTCGAAGAAGAGGCCTCATGCCAAATCTACGGTCTGCTAAAACGTCCTGATGAAAAATACGTCACCGAACATGCCTACGATAACCCAAAATTTGTCGAAGATATGGTGCGTGATGTGGCAGCCAGACTGAATGCTGATGATCGAATCAAAGCCTATATTGTCGAATCTGAAAACTTTGAGTCGATTCACAATCACTCAGCTTATGCTCTGATAAGTAAAGGCTTCGACTGATTTAAGGCCAACTCAAAAAAAGCCGAGAGCACGCAACGCTCTCTCGGCTTTTTTTTGTTTGATTCGGTGCATTAAAAACGCTGCAGTAATTCCAGTCTGTCTCCTTCGCGTCTGATTTCCAGGGTATCCAGAAAGCTCATCCCTAATAGTGTCTGTTGGGGTTGCGGCCCATCAATGACAATTGCCCTGACGTTGTAACGGCGAATTTCACCAAGCTCGACGCGTTCCAGACGAACTTCATAGGCCAATTCCTCACCTGAAGCTGTTCTGACTCCTACTCGGGGAGCATTCAGATAATCCAATCCGAGTCGTCTTGCTGTGGCGGCATTCATCGCAATGGCGCTGGCACCAGTATCCACCAGCATGTCGACACTGAACCCGTTAATTGAGCCTGTAGTGGAATACAAGCCATTGTGTGGCCAGACACTTACAGTGACCTGCTGCGGCGGGCTAAATGTGCCACCGATCTGGCCACCCAATTCAAATTCTCGTTGTTGACCATTGATATCAAGCACGGCACGATTACTGTCTGCACTAATCAGCGTCACGCCCTCCGGACTTGACTGGTTCAGTGCCAACGTGTGCCGTTGTTGATTGATTTCAACCACTGCAAAATCTCGAAACAGCCCCACTACCAGAATATCCAGCTCAGAAGCCCATACAGTCGCTTGATTTAGCAGTATAATAAGCAGATACAGATGCGGTGAAATCATTAGTTTTATTCCGCAAATTCAGATATTTTTATCTTACAGCGAATATTCATGACGTGTGCAGTTTTTCCTGGAGTGACCGGTATTGTGCTGGCTGGAGGTCAGGGGCGACGCATGGGCGGTCAGGACAAAGGTCTGCTGAATTATCAACAACAGCCCTTGGTCAAGCACATAATTGACAGACTGGCGCCTCAAGTTGAGTCGATTATCATCAATGCTAACCGAAGTCATCAGCAATATCAGCAATTCGAGTATCCGGTAATTACCGATTTGCTTGACGGCTATCAAGGTCCTTTAAGCGGAATGCTCGCCGGCATGAAACAAGCCGAGACTGACTATATTTTGACAGTACCTTGTGATTGTCCACACATCAGTACGCAGTTGCGCCGGCGCCTGCTGGAAAGTCTTCTATTGCATCAGGCTGATATTGCGGTCGCCCATGATGGAAAGCGCCTACAACCGGTGTTTTCGTTGATGTCAACGCGACTGCAAGCAGATTTACAAGCCTGGCTGGCTTCTGGCGAACGCAAAATCGATCTGTGGATGCAGCGCCACCGACTTGTTGAAGTTGATTTCAGCGACCAGCAAGAATGTTTTATTAACTTCAATCACCCTGAAGATATTACCGAGTACAGACCAGTAGAGTTTCCACTGCCACTTTTGGGGTTTGCCGCCTTTAGTGGTACTGGCAAAACCAGTTTGCTGGTGAAGTTGATTCCAGAACTCAATGCCCGCGGGCTTCGGCTTGCAGTGGTCAAACACGCGCATCATCGCTTTGATATCGATGTGCCGGGAAAAGACAGTTACCGAATGCGTGAAGCAGGTGCCAGTCAGGTGGTCGTTGCTTCACGTCGTTTATTGGCACTCATGCACACACATGCTGATCGGCGGGAT
Source organism: Methylophaga sp. (assembly GCA_020831825.1). GTDB lineage: Bacteria > Pseudomonadota > Gammaproteobacteria > Nitrosococcales > Methylophagaceae > Methylophaga. Next base: position 94,241 of record JAFIFW010000012.1, read on the forward strand.
GAGCCCGTGTTAGCTGAGTGTTTATCGCGTCTTGATCAGCGGCATCTGGATCTGGTGCTGGTTGAAGGATTCAAAAAAGAACAATTTGCCAAGATTGAACTACATCGCCCTGAGCTCGGCAAGCCGTTGTTGTATCGTGAGGATCCTTCGGTTATCGCTTTTGCCACTGATCAACCAGCCAATCTTCCCCTCGAGCTGCCAGTGCTGGATTTGAACAACCTGACACAGATCGCAGATTTTGTTGTTGAGTTTTGTCGAACTCAAAAGCAGTCAATGGAGACCGCATGACGGAATTTAGCCCCCAGCCCAGCTGCCAGGATCCAGTTGAAGCAATCAAACTGGATGTTCAGTCTGCCCGGGCACAGATTATGGCTGTCATCACGCCGATTAACAGCTGGCGCAGCTGTGCGCTGAAAGAAGCATTAGGTGAAGTGTTGCATGAGACAATTTACTCGCCTGTTCAAGTACCTCCACACCACAATTCGGCGATGGATGGCTATGCCATTCACAGTCGTGACTGGCTCGCCGGAATACACAGCTTCCAACTTGCAGGTCACGCCTACGCAGGCCAACCTTTTTCTGGCAGCCTGACAGCAGGACAGTGCGTCAGAATCATGACCGGAGCGGTCGTTCCAGTGGCCTGTGACACGGTAGTGATGCAGGAGCGATGTGAAGTCAACGGCTTGTCGGTCAAAATGCATGAAGGCGTTCGAGCTGGACAAAATGTTCGTTATGCCGGTGAAGATCTTCAAATTGGCGATGTCGTTGTCGAACAAGGCAGGCGTCTTACACCTGCGGACCTGGGCCTTATCGCTTCGCTCGGTATGGCCGAACTTCGGGTTAGACGTCGGCCACGTATTGCGTTTTTTTCGACCGGCGATGAACTGAAATCACTTGGTCAGCCATTGGCGCCCGGCCAAATCTATGACAGCAATCGCTATACCCTGTTTGGCATGTTGCAACGCTTTGGCGCAGACATTCGTGATATGGGTGTCGTTGCCGATGACAAAGATGCGCTCCGAGCAGCTTTGCTGCAAGCCTCAACCGAAGCAGATGTCATTATCACTTCTGGCGGCGTGTCTGTCGGTGATGCTGATTATGTCAAAGAAATTCTGACGGAACTGGGGCAGGTCAACTTCTGGAAAATTGCCATGAAACCTGGCAGGCCCCTGACCTTTGGCCATGTGGGTGACGCAGTGTTTTTTGGACTGCCCGGAAACCCGGTTTCAGTCATGGTGACTTTTTACCAGTTTGTCTTGCCCGCCCTTCAGCAACTGGCCGGTGAGCCCATTCAGGAACCACTGTTGATCAAGGCTATAGCCGTCAATGACATTCGAAAAAGACCGGGACGCTTTGAGTTTCAGCGTGGCGTCATGCGAACAGGCGCTGCGGGATCGATTGAAGTCAGTCACTCCGGCGATCAAGGCTCAGGCATCCTGCGCTCAATGAATACCGCAAATTGTTTTATTTTGCTGGATGATTACTGCGATGGCATTGCCGCTGGCAGCGAAGTGCTTATCCAGCCTTTCACAGGTCTGATCTAAATGACTGAAGCACACAACAAACATGCATTTGAGCTTAACAAACTCCGAAAACGACTGCGGCGTCAGGTCGGTCAGGCGATTGCTGACTTCAACATGATTGAAGATGGCGACAAGGTAATGGTCTGTCTATCCGGCGGCAAGGATAGCTACACCATGCTGGATATCCTGCTCAATCTCAGAGACCACGCGCCAATCAGTTTTGAATTAATCGCGGTGAATCTTGATCAGAAGCAGCCTGGTTTCCCGGAACACGTATTGCCAGAATATCTGACCAGTATCGGCGTGCCGTTTCATATTATCGAGAAAGACACCTATAGCATCGTCAAGGAAGTAGTGCCCGAGGGTAAAACCACCTGCGGCATTTGTTCACGGCTGCGTCGTGGTTCACTTTACGGTTTTGCCAGAGAAAATGGCATCACAAAAATTGCCTTGGGTCATCATCGGGACGATATTATCGAAACACTGTTTCTGAACATGTTCTACGGCAGCAAAATCAAAGCCATGCCGCCCAAACTGCTCAGTGACGACAAAACCAATATTGTGATTCGCCCACTGGCTTACGCGCGCGAGTCTGATATTCAACGCTATGCCGATGCACGGCAGTTTCCGATCATTCCCTGTAACTTGTGCGGCTCACAAGAAAACCTGCAACGTCAGGTCATCAAAGACATGCTGCAAGGCTGGGAAAAACAACACCCTGGACGACTGGAAAATATTTTCCGCAGCCTGCAAAACATTTCGCCCTCCCAGTTGGCCGATGGCGAATTATTTGATTTCAAGGGGCTTGAGCTGCAACGTCAGCCCGCGACTGGCAGTGAGGAATTCACTCTGGATGATCATTTACAACCAGCGTTGGCACGTTGATTGTATAGAAAAGCACACTCAGACAAGCAAGTTATCCAACATTAGCCAGCATCATTACAAACTTGTGACAAGAAGTGCCGCTAAGTCATTGAAAACAAAAATTCAACACCTAACTAATTGTTTTTTATATTGTTTATTCGTCTGTACATTTTTTAACCATTCCAAGACTGTATGTTACAGATGAATGACTTAGCGTTTTTCTAAACAATTAACCACAGAGTTATCCACAGAAAATGTGAGTAACTCTGCAAGTCATTGATCTTATCTGCAAGTCACTGAAATCATGCTTTTGGCGGGGTAAAATCTTCCGAAAACTCCAGCGCATTGCCATCTGGATCGCGACAGAAAAAAGCGGCGCGACCAGATTTGCTACGGGAAAATTCAATGCCTGCGGCTTCTAATTTGACCGCCAGCTTTTCCAGATCCTCAACCACAAGAGCGATGTGACGATCACGACCGCCATGGGCAGGTCTGCCCTCATTGCTGTCAGGATTGGGTAGCTGCATCAAATGTATTTGCTGACCATTGGCGCCAATATCCAGCCATGCCCCATCGAACGGAAAGTTGGGACGATTTGGGTTCAGTGGTATCTCCAGTACGTTGCAATAAAAGTCGACGGACTTTTTTACATCCGCAACCAGAAAACTGGCATGGGCGATTGATTTAATCATGATTACAGTGTCCTTGATAATTGATTGGCATGATGTTTATTGAATGCGCTTGTGGCTGTCAATGACCGACTCACTCAAATGGCAGCTACAGGGATTCTGTCAAACTGAGCTCCGGCGAGCTGCGCTGGCGCGTCTGTCCAGTATCGCAACTCCGTAAGCGGCTGCAAATATGAAACTGCCGCCTATCCACTCACGAACCGACATGACTTCGCCTATCAATAACCACGCAGCAAAGGCCGCAACCACGAGTTCAAACAAGATGATCACTGCCGAACGATACACCGGCATTCTGGCAAGACCATACAGCACGCTGACGGTCATCGACAGGATAATCAGCCCACAAAAAACGCTCCAAAACCATACTGATGTATTGACAACAGGAAGTTCAATAGATTGCCCGATCAACACCAGTGTGGCGATCAGCACCACGCCCCAGAACACTGCCGAGATTTTCAGTGGCATAGGTACAGCGGCCAGTTTTCGGCTCAGCACGTTGTTAATAGAAAAACATAACCCCGCAATCAGCCCCAGCCAATCGCCCAGACCACGCGGCCAGGGCAGACCAAAGTCAGGATGCCAGAGCATCATCACGGTCCCCGCCATGGCTAACAACATCAATACAACGGCGCGCTGAGATAACTGTTCTCCCAACCACCAGCGTCCAATCAAAATGGTCCAAACCGGCGACAGAAAGAATAAAAGCATAACCCGCATGACATCGCCCTCAATCAAGGCGACCAGGAAAGTCAGATTGGTAATGCCTGCGATCAACATCAGCCATAACAGTTCTACAGGCATCTGTTGCCATGTCTTTTTATACTTCCATAAAGACGGAAGGCTGATCATTGCAGCTGTCAGGTACATTATCAGGGTTACCCAGACCACTGACATTCCTGCGGCCTCAAATAGTCGCATGGGATACCAGATCAGTCCCCACATCGCTGAGGAGTATAGAATTCCGGCGATTGCCAAAGGATATTCTGCGCGTTGTGAAATTTGAATCATGGCCAAAGCTTATAACACGAGTCACGCCTGAGCCGTTATAATGAGGGAATTTTTTTCAATCCAAGACCGTTATGAATCCAGAGCTTGCCGCATTGCATCCCTATCCATTTGAGAAGCTGGCCAGGTTGAAACAAGGTTGTGTGCCACCTGAATCACTTACCCACATCGCATTGTCGATTGGCGAACCCAAACATGCGACACCTGGTTTTATTACCGAAGCGGTGATCTCTCATTTGCACGGCCTGTCAGTTTATCCAACCACAGCAGGCACGATTGAACTGCGACATGCTATCGCCCAATGGCTCGATCAACGCTTCCACCTTGGAGGCCATATTGATCCAATGACTCAGGTTTTGCCGGTCAATGGTACGCGTGAGGCCTTGTTCGCCTTTGCTCAGGCGGTCATCGATCGTTCTGCAGAAAGGCCCACCGTGGTCATGCCCAACCCTTTTTATCAAATCTACGAAGGCGCTGCGATTCTTGCAGGCGCTGAACCCTATCTTCTGAACTGCACCGCTGACAATGACTTTGTCCCCGATTTTGCCAGCGTACCGCCTGCCGTCTGGCGACGCTGCCAGCTGCTTTACCTGTGCAGTCCCGGTAATCCGACAGGGGCAGTCATTGACATTGATACGCTTGGCTTATTGATTTCACTGGCACAGCAATACGACTTTGTCATCGCTGCCGATGAGTGTTACTCAGAGATATATCTCGATGAAAATGAACCACCAGTCGGGCTGTTACAAGCTGCTATCGCAGCGGGCTTTACTGATTTAAGCCGTTGTGTCGCCTTTCACAGCCTGTCAAAACGTTCAAATGCGCCGGGCCTGCGTAGCGGCTTTGTCGCGGGTGATGCGCGTATCCTCAAACAGTTTCTGCGTTATCGCACCTATCATGGCTGTTCCATGCCCCCAGCAACACAAGCGGCCTCAATTGTCGCCTGGCAGGACGAAGCGCATGTCGAGTATAACCGGGAGCTGTATCGGCAAAAATTTGATGCTGTGCTGGCAATTCTCTCGCCAGTCATGTCTGTGACAAAACCGGCTGCAGGATTCTACCTGTGGGCGGAAACACCGATAGCCGATGATGAGTTCAGTCGTCAACTATTCGAGCAATTCAATGTGACAGTGCTGCCGGGGAGTTATCTGGCACGCGACACTGAAACAGGCAATCCCGGTTCACACCGGATACGCATGGCTTTAGTCGCGCCTCTGGAAGACTGTATTGAGGCTGCAACAAGAATTCGACAACTCATAGAAAACCTATCATCTAACGTACCTGGAGAACCCAATGAATAATCTACAAGCGATCATTGAATCTGCCTTTGAGCGCAGGGCAGAGATCACACCGGCAAATGCAGATGCCGAAGTCCGCAATGCTGTCAACGAAGCGCTGGCCTTGCTGGATAACGGCACGGCACGTGTTGCCGAAAAACAAAACGGTGACTGGGTCGTGAATCAGTGGCTGAAAAAAGCTGTTTTGCTGTCCTTTCGTCTCAATGACAATCGCTTGATGGCAGGCGGTGAAACCAACTATTTCGATAAAGTTGAGCCAAAATTTGCCAGCTACAGTGAAGACGATTTCAATAAAGCCGGTGTTCGTGTTGTGCCTCCTGCTGCAGTTCGTCGTGGTTCTTATATCGCACCTGGCGCTGTTTTGATGCCGTCTTATGTCAATATCGGTGCTTACGTTGACTCAGGCACTATGGTGGATACCTGGGCCACTGTCGGTAGCTGTGCGCAAATCGGTAAAAACGTCCATCTGTCTGGTGGCGTTGGCATCGGTGGTGTGCTTGAACCGCTTCAAGCAGGTCCTACCATTATCGAAGACAACTGCTTTATCGGCGCACGCTCAGAAGTCGTTGAAGGCGTTATCGTTGAAGAGGGCTCGGTGATTTCAATGGGCGTTTACATCGGTCAAAGCACCAAGATCTTCAACCGTATGACCGGTGAAATCAGCTATGGTCGGATTCCAGCCGGATCAGTGGTGGTCTCTGGCAACCTGCCATCCAAAGACGGCAGCTACAGCCTCTACTGCGCTGTAATTGTCAAACAGGTAGATGAAAAAACGCGTGGCAAAGTCGGCATCAACGAACTGTTGCGTGATATCTAATCGTGCGGGCGACGGAGACTAAAACACAGTCCCGCCGCCTATTTTTCTACGCAGCTATCAGTCTGGACGAATTGATACATCATATCCTTTAGTCTAGAATACGCGGCCAGACTGAAGCTGAAATTTTTCCACTAGAGCAAGGCCATGATTGTTTACGGCATAAAGAACTGCGACACCGTCAAAAAGGCCCGCCGCTGGTTGGATGATCACAAGATTGACTATCAGTTTCATGATGTTCGCAACGACGGTCTGACCACTGAACATCTTCAGCAATGGCTGCAGTCAGTCAGTTGGGATGATTTGCTGAACAAACGTGGCACCACCTGGCGTCAGCTTGACAATGCCGACAAGCAAGACCTCGACCAGACAGCAGCAATTGCCTTGATGCTTCGCCAGCCGACCTTGATCAAACGTCCGGTTGTCGAGGTCAATGGACAATGCACTATCGGCTTTAACGAAAGTCTATTCCAGGAACACTATGGACACTGAGATTTCCAGCACAGTCGCATTAACCCAGGACCTTATCCGCCGAGACAGCGTCACGCCTGAAGATAAGGACTGTCAGTTGATGATTGCTGGCAGACTGGCTCAATATGGGTTCAAGGCTGAACATCTGCGCTTCGCTGATGTTGATAATTTGTGGCTGCGCCGCGGTCATGCTGGCCCGTTGTTTGTATTTGCTGGCCACACCGATGTTGTGCCAACAGGCCCACTGGATAAATGGCAATCTGCGCCTTTCGCAGCAGAAATTCATGATGGCATGCTCTATGGTCGTGGCGCTGCTGATATGAAAGGCAGTATCGCCGCCATGATTACCGCCTGTGAACGCTTCGTAGCACAACATCCTGATCATCAAGGCAGCATTGCTTTTTTATTGACCAGTGATGAAGAAGGTCCCGCTGTCAACGGCACCGTCAAAGTGATAGAAACCCTGCAACAGCGAAGTGAACATATTGACTGGTGTGTGGTGGGTGAACCCACCAGCAGTGAACACATCGCCGATGTGGTGAAAAATGGTCGTCGTGGATCGCTCAATGGCTACCTGACCGTACAAGGTAAACAAGGCCACATCGCCTACCCGCATCTGGCAGCAAATCCGGTCCATCTGCTGGCACCGGCACTGACCGAGTTGTGCTCGGAAGTATGGGATGAGGGCAATGCCGACTTCCCACCCACCAGTTTTCAGGTGTCCAATCTGAACAGCGGCACCGGTGCTACCAATATCATTCCCGGTACGGTCGAAATGATTTTCAACTTCCGTTTCTCAACTGAAGTCACTGATCAACAACTGCGAGAGCGTGTTGAAGCCATACTGCATAAACATCAATTACAGTTCAGCATTGACTGGGTGTTGTCCGGACAACCTTTCCGCACCGCTAGCGGTAAATTACTGGAGGCGGTCAAGGCAGCCGTTCTGGATGTGACCGGACGCGAGACTGAATTATCAACTTCTGGCGGTACATCGGATGGCCGCTTTATTGCCCCGACCGGCGCTCAGGTGATTGAACTGGGCCCGCTCAACGCAACCATTCATCAAATAAACGAGTGTGTTGCAATCAAGGATCTCGATACTTTGTCTGACATCTACCAACAGTTGTTGGCAGAACTTCTGGTCAAATAGGCCTGATGCTACTCAAACGCCAAATTCGCCTGATTTTGCTACTGGCAGCTATCGTGCTGCTGGCTCAATCATTGGCAGTCTGGCACGATGCAGAACATGCATTTCACGATCACACCGCTGAGTGTGATCGACTTATTTTTGTTAGTCAGCAATCGCCACTTGCATCAACACCCGGGCTTGTTCCTTCGATCAGGCAAGCTCATAGCTTCCTTAATCTCACAACATCAGCCAGTCAGCTTCATCGGCTGGTCAGCTACCAATACGGTATTCGTGCGCCGCCTGTTTTCTCCTGAACCAGTTGTTCAGTTGTCGATGCCGTTAGGCATCAGAGAATTCAGTTTTAAGAGGACGTACCTATGTATGCCAAAAAACCTTTGGCGTTGCTGATTGCAGCGGCGCTGTCTCCTGTGGCTTTTTCTGTCACAGCCGACGAAAATGTTGATTTTCAACGTCTAATAGTAACCTCAGATCCGCTCGGTAATCGTACCGCGGATGAAATTGTGCAACCTGTGACCGTGTTGGCGGGTGACGAGCTGGAGCGTCGACGCGCAGGGACTTTGGGAGACACGCTGGAAGGATTGCCTGGTGTGACCAATTCAGACTTCGGTCCCGGCGTGGGTCGACCTGTCATTCGTGGATTACAGGGATCGCGAGTCAAAGTTCTCGAAGACGGTTTAAGCACTGCTGATCTATCAGGTGAAGGCGCAGATCATGCCACGGCGATAGATCCAAGCCGTGCTTCACAGATCGAAGTGTTTCGTGGACCAGCAACACTACTCTACGGCAGCGGCGCTGCCGGTGGTGTCATCAACGTGAGATCTAATCGCTTCAACCCTGAGTTTGGTGATGCACCTCGCGTTGAAGGCGATTTGTCTTATGGTGAAAATGGTAATGATCGTAATGGTCGTCTGGGTCTTGATTTACCCGTATCTGAAAACCTGATTTTTAGAGCTGATATCAGCGCCAGAAGAACCAGTGATTTTGATATCAAAGGCTATCAGGACAAAGATGACAGAACCAGTCGCCGCGGCAAGTTGGAAAACAGTTCAGTTGAAAATAATTCACACGCTTTAACCGCACTCTATAGAGATGATTGGGGCAATATCGGTATCGGTTATAGCTTTTATGAAACCGAATACAATGTTCCGGCTTTTCTGGATAGCGATGGTGATGGAGAACTGGAGTTTATCCCCATTAGGCAAGATCGTTTTGATCTCCGTTCTGAACTGAACAACCCTCTGCCAGGTATTGAGACCGCACGTCTGAAAATCGCGCATACTCGCTATCGCCAACGAGAGATTGCGTCAGAGTTTGAAGGTGGTGTTTTTGACGAGCGTAAGGTCGAAGGCGATTTTAGAAATAGAGAGACAGATTTGAGGCTTGAGCTTGTCCACAATCCGGTTGGTTTATGGCAAGGCGTCGTTGGCCTTGATTTCAATGACAGTAAACTGAGAGCTGAAGACCCACGTCCAAATCGTTCCTTTTATATCATCCGCCCGGTCGACTCAAAATCCTATGGCTTGTTTACTTTGCAAGAAAGACCAACCAGTTTTGGTAGAGTTGAATTAGCGGCCCGTGTCGAGCATGTTGACTATGATCCTGGTACTGCTGATTTGGGACAAGGTATCAATATCAGTGGCGTGCCTGGCTATAGTGGTGAAACATCGCCAGCTGCCGATCTCAGCTCTAAAAACTACACGCAGTACAGTCTGTCCGCCGGTACCATTATTGACGTAGACCCAGCACATCATCTGCGCTTCTCATTAACGCGTTCACAGCGTGCGCCTTCAGCAGAGCAACTGTATGCCTTTGGCAGACACGCAGCCGCTGGTACCTTTGAAGTCGGTGACCCAGGTTTGAGTAAAGAAACCTACACCAACTTCGAAATCGGCTTCGATCGGCATGAAGGTCGCTTCCGTTACGATGCCAGCATTTTTTATAACCATGCACGCAACTTCATTTATCTGGAGTCGTATGACGATGGCACGGGTAATCCCGTGATAGTCAGTAGAGGCGGGGTTGCTGGTGGATCGGGTGGTAGAGCACAATTTGTCACCAATGAGCAGGCTAATGCGCGTTTCTATGGTGCTGAATTTGCTGCAATTGCAGATTTGGTTGAAGGCCCCATGCCTGTCAGTATGCGTTTGTCTGCAGACTACGTGCGGGCGAAATTCACCAGTGGTGGCAACCTACCGCGAATTTCACCGATGCGCATGGGCCTGGGCTTTGATACCAGCTATAACAACGTCAACCTAAGTCTGGATTATCAACGTGTGTTCAAGCAAAACAAGACTGCCAGTGTAGAGGACAGCACCAGCGGTTATAACCTGGTTTCCTTTGATGTTTCATGGAAACCTGCTGAACTCAAGGGCGCTGAGCTGTATTTTGCAGGACGCAACTTGCTCGATGAAGATGGTCGTCGTCATACCAGCTTCTTCAAAGATGAAGCCCCCATCATCGGCCGCAGCCTGTTCGCTGGCGTACGCTTTAGTTTTGGTGGCTGATACAGCTTGAGTATGAAAATCAAAGACCCGGTTCTGCCGGGTCTTTTTTTGAGAGTTTGGAAACTCGTCACTATCTGCTACATTAAAAACACTATTTAAACAAGGATATCTTGATGAGCTTCTTTGATGCCAATGACGAAAGTAATACTGCTCGACTGGTCTACATCTTCTATATGGCAGGCATTATCATCTACTTGCTGCCGCTGATTGGTGTCGTCGTCGCCTATACCCACAAAGCAGAGGCGCCTGATTGGCTCAAATCCCATTACGAATTTCAGATTCGTACTTTCTGGATCACCTTGTTACTGCTGAGTGCCGGCTGGCTGACCTTGTTACTGCTGAGTGCCGGCTGGCTGACCATATCAACGGGTATGGTCGGGTACCTGATACTGCTCACTCAGGCGGTTTGGTTGATTGTGCGCTGTGTCATTGCCTACAGACTGCTGAAAAGCAAAACACCTCACCCTGATCCAACCACACTGCTTTACTAACATTGTCGGCGGGTGTGACTACTGTTCCGCTCGGAAGATGGCAAGCGGTCCGGTCGCCTGCTGAGTTGGCATGATTTCCATAGTGGTCACATTCACATGCGCCGGTGTATTGACCAGCCACCAGACGGTATCAGCAATATCCTTTGCTGATAAAGCCACAGTATCGCGATAGACACTCTGCGCTCGCGAGCTATCCTGCTTGAATCGAATCATCGAAAATTCAGTTTCGGCATTACCTGGCTCAATATTGGTGACACGAATTGCTGTGCCCAACAGGTCTGCCCGAAGCGCCAGTGAAAACTGTCTGACAAAGGCTTTACTGGCACAATACACATTACCTCCGGGGTATGGCCAGTTGCCGGCAATAGACCCGATATTGATGATATAGCCAGTGGCTCGCGCTTGCATTGTCGGCAGAATCAATCGTGTCATATACATCAAGCCTTTGATGTTGGTATCGACCATACGATCCCAATCATCCAGGCTGGTTTGCCAGGCAGGTTCCAACCCCAGAGCCAGTCCGGCGTTATTGAGCAACACATCGACATCGGCAAAGCCCTCAGGCAAGCGTTCGAGCATCGCTTCACAGGCGCTACGATTGCTGATATCTAAAGCTTCAATATGGGTTTGCTCAGCGCCTCCCAGCTCTGACTGCAGTTGCTGCAGTTTTTCCAAACGTCTGCCGGTCAAAATTAAACGCCAACCGGCCGCTGCAAACTGGCGGGCACACGCCTCACCAAAGCCCGCTGTGGCACCAGTTATCAGAATTACGCGTGCAGACTGTGCTGTCATTGCTACCTCAGTTATCTACAAAAAGTTAGTTCGAAAGGCTTATGCGCCCTCAGAAAACACGATAGTGCGACGGCCACTGATAATAATTCTGTGCTCGATATGTGCCTTGACGGCTCTTGCCAGAACTAATCGCTCGATATCTTTGCCAATCATCACCAGATCTTCGGGGCTATTGTCGTGCATGACTCTTTCTACATCCTGTTCGATGATGGGGCCTTCGTCCAGCTCGGCCGTCGCATAGTGCGCCGTGGCACCGATCAGTTTAACGCCGCGCTCATACGCTTGATGATAGGGTTTTGCACCTTGAAATGCCGGCAGGAACCCATGATGGATATTGATCACTCTTCCCCGGAATTCTTCAACAAATTGCTCTGAAAGAATTTGCATGTAACGCGCCATCACAACCAGATCAATCTGATATTCGGCAAGCAGGTGTTTAATCTGTTGCTCTTGAGCTTGTTTGGTTTCAGGAGAAATGGGCAGATGATAGAAAGGTTTGTTGAACTGTTTCGCCATTGACTCAAGATCAGCATGGTTGCCGATGATTATCGGAATATCGCATTTAAGCTCCCCTTCCAGCTCCCTGAGCAGCAAATCATAAGGACAATGAGATGCCTTGGTGACAAGCAGGGCCACTCGGTATGGCACATTGGTGTAGCGCACCGACCAGACCAGTCCTAGTTGACTGGCAAAAACTGCAAACTCCTGTTCCAGGGCGGATCTGGGCATGTCGCCGTGATCTTCGAGCTTGAGTCGCATAAAGTACTGACCTTGCTCAACATCGGTGTACTGCTGGCAATGCAGAATGTTAAAGCCACGCTCAGCAAAAAAACTACTAATGCCAGCAAGTAAGCCCTTCTGGTCCTTGCACTGAATCAAAAATACAACTGCACTCATGCCAATCTGTCCAATGGTTGTCGATAGATAGAAATATTAAGAAATACACTGATTTACTGCTCTTTGATCATCAGCAAAACCAGAAGTTCATCCTTGTGTCGTTATCTGTAAATTATGAATATTCGTTGTACTTGTCTGCCCGTCCCCTGACTTTCTCAACCGGATACTTAGTCGCATTTTTTTTCAGCTTGTTGGCAATTACCGCATCCAGATCAATCTGCAGATCATGGATCAAATAGGTGAGATAAACAGCAACATCGGCAATTTCATCTTCCAGCTGCTGTCGTTTTTCAGAACAGAGCATCTGGTTGATTTCATCATCAGTGCGCCATTGAAACCACTCCAGTAACTCGGCAGCCTCAATGGAAAGGGAAATTGCCAAATCCTTGGGACGATGAAACTGCTCCCAATCGCGTTCGCGGCGAAACGCGATTAATTGTTCTAGCAAGTCTTTATCAATCATCCAGAAATTGCTCCACTACCTGGCAAAAAGCTTTGGGGGCTTCGGCATGCACCCAGTGTCCAGCCTCGTCAATGACTGTGAATTCCGAATCAGGGAAACATTGACGGATTAACTGCTTGTCAGCCTCTGAAATATAATCAGAACGACCGCCAGCAATAAAACAGCTTTTCACATCCAGCGCCTGCTCAGGCTCGACACTACTGAGAAGCGCTGCATAGTTGCAGAACAAGGCCTGCAAGTTAATCCGCCAGCGTAAGCTACCCTGGTCATTCTTTTTCACGTTCATCAACAGAAACTGTCGCACAGCAGCATCTTTGATGTCACTGGCCAATACATCATCAAGCTGGCTTCTCTGCTGGTACTGATCAAGGTTAAGTGACAACAGACTTTTAAATATCCAGCTGTGCTTATCCGGATATTGTCTCGGCGCAATATCCACCACTACCATTTGCCTGACCCTGTGGGTATGTTGCCTGGCAAATTGCATGGCAACCTTGCCACCAATTGAATGCCCTAGCAGATCGATTTCCTCAATCCCCAACTCATCAACAACGCGCTCAATATCTTCAGCCATCTGCGGGTAATGTTGATCCTGATGGTGAAAAGAGCGTCCGTGATTTCTCAAATCCACAGCAATAATCTGCCGTTTGTCTGACAAGGCCTTGGTGACCGCACGCCAATTATCTGATGAACCAAACAGGCCATGCACAATCAGCAAGGGTCGACCACTACCTGTGATCTGATAAAACAATCTTTGCATGTTAGAACTATCTCATACGCTATCGGGCTATAATGCCGGATTGTATAAGACCCCGGAGAATATGGTGATGGATGAAAGCATTTTGCTGGCAATGGTCAAGCAGTATGCAGATCGTTTTGGCATAACTTTCAGTTCGGCTCATCTCGATGACAAGGACAAGAAACAACGCTTGGTCGGACTAATGCAGGAAGCATTATCAGGTAAGCGTGGTCCGATCACCGACGCCGATCTGGAACAATAAAAAAAGCCACTTTTCAGTGGCTTTTTTGATTTAGTCGGCGAGCTTCTCGAATACAAGACAGGCGTTGGTTCCACCAAATCCGAAGCTGTTTGACAAAACTGCTTGCAAATTGGCGCTATCGCGTCGTTGTAACACAATCGGCATATCTGCTGCTTCTGGATCCAGTGTATCGATGTTAGCAGAAGCGGCAATAAAGTCTTCCTGCATCATTAACAAGCTGTAGATCGCTTCCTGCACCCCAGCTGCACCCAGTGAATGGCCTGAAAGTGATTTAGTCGAGCCAATCCAAGGCAGCTGTTTTCCAGCAAAGGTTTTTTTGATGGCTGATAATTCGGCCAAGTCGCCTACTGGTGTACTGGTGCCATGGGCATTGATGTAATCAATACTATCGGCACGCATCGTCGACATGGCCAGTTTCATACATCTTTCCGCCCCTTCACCTGACGGCGCTACCATGTCGTAGCCATCAGAAGTTGCGGCGTAACCGGTTAATTCTGCGTATATTTTTGCACCACGAGCTTTGGCATGTTCGTATTCTTCCAAGACCAGAACACCGCCACCACCGGCGATAACAAAGCCATCACGCTCAGCATCATAGGCCCGTGAAGCTTTCTCAGGCGACTCGTTATATCTGGTTGACAGCGCACCCATCGCGTCGAACAGTGAGCTCATTGACCAGTGTTCTTCTTCAGCACCACCAGCAAACACAATGTCCTGTTTACCCAGTTGAATCTGCTCCATCGCGTTGCCTATGCAGTGCGCGCTGGTAGCGCAAGCTGAAGACATCGAGTAGTTAACACCTTTGATTTTGAATGGCGTAGCAAGACAAGCAGAAGTCGTACTGCCCATGACCTGAGTCACCCGGTAAGGTCCGATTCTCTTCAAACCTTTCTCTCTGAGCACATCTGCAGCTTCCACCTGATTCGAGGATGAAGCACCGCCAGAGCCCATCACCAGACCCGTGCGAGGGTTGGAAACATCTGCTTCAGTCAGGCCAGCGTCGGCAATCGCCTGCTGCATGGAAATAAAGGCATAGCCCGCGGCATCGCCCATAAAGCGCAGAACCTTGCGGTCAATATGCTCTTTCAGATCGACATTTACCGTTCCGGCAACATGACTGCGAAAGCCCATGTCTGCGTAGGTTTGTTTGAATCCTATGCCTGAACGGCCTAGTCGCAGCGATTCTGTAACAGTTTGTGCATCGAGCCCCAAACAGGAAGTGATCCCGAGGCCGGTAACGACCACACGTCTCATAACGATATCCTAAAAATCATCAGTAGAAGTAAACAGACCTACCCGCAAATCTTTGGCGGTGTAGATATCTCTGCCATCAACAGACACTGTGCCATCAGCAATTGCCAACACTAGTTTGCGAGCGATAACACGCTTCAGATCAATCCGGTAAGTGACTTTTTTTGCTGTGGGTAATACCTGGCCAGTAAATTTGACTTCTCCAGCTCCCAGAGCACGACCTCTTCCGGGATTTCCATCCCACGCCAGAAAAAAGCCCACCAGCTGCCACATTGCGTCCAGTCCCAAACATCCCGGCATCACGGGGTCACCGGGGAAGTGGCAATCAAAAAACCAAAGGTCTGGTTTGATATCAAGTTCGGCAATGATTTCACCTTTACCATAGGCACCGTCAGTATTGGCTATATGGGTGATGCGATCCATCATCAGCATGTTGGGGACAGGAAGTTGAGCATTGCCGGGACCGAACATCTCGCCGTGTCCGCATTGCAATAGCTCTTCGTAAGTAAAGGATGATTGCTTGCTCATGAAACCTTCTTAAAACCCCTGAAATGGGCCGACCATAATAACATGAACCCGGACATACATCGAAACTCAGTCATGCTTCAGGCCATAAAAAAGCCACGACCCTATAAACCGTGGCTGTTGAATAAAACAGTAATTCAGTTCTGATTCAAAGCACCAATAGCCCTTGCCGTGTCGGGCGCAGGAACATTCAGACTTTCCAGCAACATTCCCATACTGTTCATAATTCGATAATGCGAGTAAAGCTGATCAAATTGTGCGTTGGTGTAGGCGATACGCGCCCGAAATACTTCGTTCTCGGAATCCAGCAAATCAAGGAGTGTACGTTGACCCAGATTGAATTGTTGCTGATAGGCATCACGTGATTTTTCTGCCGCCTCTACGTGCTGACGAAGAAAGCTCAGCTGGCTGTTGGCATTTTCCATGGCATTCCATGACAATCGAACGCTTTCTTCAACCTGACGATGAGTGTTGTTGCGAATTTCAGCAGCCTGGTTGATAAGATAGGCAGTTTCCTGGCGTCTGGCGGAGTCACGTCCACCACTTAACAGGTTGTAACGAAGACGAAGCATTGCCTGCATATCCTTGTCTCTACCTCTTGCACCGTCGATATTGTGATCATGGCGACTGCGAACTTCCAGATCCAGTCTGGGCATGAATGGAGAACGTGCCGTGGCGTGTTGGGCATGAGCTGATTCGACATCAGATGAGGCAGCTTTGAGTGTTGGATGGTTGTTAATCGCCTGATTAACTGCTTCATCCACACTGTTAGGAATCATGGCGACAGGGGATTCAGGTAAAGACAATGAACTTGGAGCAACACCAACAACTCTCAGATATGCAGTTTCAGCGTCGCGAAGATTACTTTGTTCTGCAACCAGATTAGTTTGAGCCAGTGCCAATCGGCTCAAACTTTGTTCCATGTCTGCACCGCGGCCAACACCTCGCTCGCTTCTGAGCGTGATCTGGTCATGGGTGCGTTGATGCGCCTCAAGGTTAGTTTGAGCAAGCTCCACCAGTGTCTGCTGTCGCAATACATTGTGATAGGCAAGCACTGCATCAAGTGCGGTATTTTCAGCGACGCTGAATACGCCATAGGAGCGCGAATCCGTGCGTGCGGTATGACGTTTGACTTCATTCGGTGTGGCAAGCCCGTCGAACAGCATTTGTCTCAATTGTATGCTGGCTTCGTCACGATTTCGGCTGACACTGCCATTGGTACTCGGATTATTGGTTCTCTCCCAACCTGTGCCTATGGCTAAATCTACAGACGGCAAATAACCTGCTCTTGCCTGACTAATCTCTTGCCTGACAGCCTCGCGCTCGTTGGCCGCTGCCAGTACAGATGGATTTGTGGCTATGGTATTGCTAACCGCTTCTTGAAGCGTATCTGCAGAGACAGACTGCATGGAAAGCAGCAAGGGTAGAGTATAAGTAGCAAGCATGATGTGACTCCGGAGGGTCTATTTTATTTCAAATCGAGCATAGCACATTTGTAAAATTAGAGAATCGCATGACATTTCTATCGTAAATCTCTAAATAATATCGCTAAAGATAGTCGATCGGCAATTCCAAGTTTTTGAAATATTGCTGTGAGATGGGCCTTGACGGTTCGCTCCGTGATATCCATTCTCCGGGCAATCATCTTGTTGGTCGCGCCATGACTCACCAGCTCAGCAACTTCAAGCTCTTTGGGCGACAATGTTTTCACAGCCTGAATTTTTTCTTTATCCACTTGTGGCTTGAGACAAATATCATCAATCAGCCCGGAAATGACATGCCGTTCAACCCATACTTCTCCCCTGAGAAGTAGCTGTAAGGCTTCATGCAATTTGCTGACTGACATGGTTTGGTCAAAGTAACCACGGGCTCCTTGCTTGAGCGCTTCAATTTGAACTTGCATTGATTGCTTTTCGCCGATCACTAATACTCGAGTGTTAGGACTGACACTCCGCACTTCATTCAGCAACTTTTTCTGACCATTTCCGATGGACTCTTGATGGCAGAGCAGCAATGCGGGTTCACTATCAATCTCTCGAAGCAGGCTATCAATTGACTCAAAACTGACCGTCTCATAGTACTGGGCAAAACTGTCTACCTCTGCCATCTGCTGTAATAGCGAATCTGGCATTATCTGAAATAATGATGCTTTTTCAGTCACGTAAGAATCCAATTGTCATGCTCACTCATCGCTCCCTCAGTGCTTCGTTTTTGGCCTTGAGGATTGGCTTCATCAAATAATCCAGGACCGTTTTCTTGCCCGTCATAATGTCTACTGCCACCGTCATACCGGGAATAATTTCAAGTTGCTCGCTGTTGCGTTCAATATAATTTTTATCTGTTCGCAGGTAAATGAGATAAAAGCTTTCATCTCGGTCATTGGTGATTGTGTCGGCACTGATGCGCTCGAGGGTCGCAGGTAGACCTCCAAAAATCGAGAAATCATAGGCTGTGAATTTAATCATGGCATTCAGACCCGGTCTCAAAAAGGCAATGTCCGCTGGTCTTATTTGCGCCTCAATCAGCAGGTTATCTTCGACAGGTACAATTTCAACCAGATCCATTCCAGGTTGTACCACACCACCGACCGTGCTGACCTTGAGTTGCTTTATCGTACCTCTCAGTGGCGCTCGGACATTGGTTCGAGTCACACGATCTTCAAGAGCCAGAATCGATTCCTGGGTTCTGGCCAGTTCTGCACGCACTTCACTGAGTTCATTGCCGGCATTGGCTCGGAATCGTGAATTTGTCTCTTCAATCTTTTGACGAACCTCATTCAACGCTGAGCGAATTCGCGGAATCGCCAATCGGTTAGCTTCCATTTCCCCCTCAAGATCGTTGACAACTCTTCGTAATCTCAACAGTTCAACTTCAGACAGCACGCCTTGCGCAACTAATGGTTCAGACATGTCCAGTTCACGCTTGCTCAGCTCATAACTGCGCGTTAGCTGCTCCTGTCTTGCCTGACGTTCGACCAGCTCTTGATTACGTTGATGTATTTGTTGCTGTAACACCTGAATAGTATCATTGAGTTCAACTTGTCTTGAACGATACAAAGCCTGCTCATTGGCAGCCAGTGAAGGCTGTGCCATGACCAGCTCCTCTGGCAGAACCAAGGGGATTCCCTCCGCCTCAGCTTCCAATCGCGTTGTCCTGGATAACAACTCCCAGTACTTCAGTTGACTCTCCCTGAAGGATGAGGCAAATCGAGTGTCGTCAATACGCAGCAACACTTCTCCCTGCTCTACCAGTTGACCCTCGGCAACGGTAATTTCAGCTACAATACCGCCTTCAAGATTCTGAATAACCTGTAAGCGGCTTGATGGCACTACTCGCCCTTCACCTCTTGTAACCTCATCCAGCTCGGTCACACTAGCCCACCAGCCTGCAAAGATGAAAAAAATCAGGGTGACAAACAGCAGAAGATGTCCGGCACTGTGGGTCGATTCCATTGTCGCCGCACTGACCTCGGACATAAATTCCACATCATCAGGATGACTGCGTCTGAACCAGGCCATCTGATTACCCCTTGGATACCCGAATATGGCCGCTCTTCAGTGCAGTCATGATTTGTTCTCTTGGCCCATCGGCCACCAGTTTTCCCTGATCCATAACGATAATTCTGTCCACCAGGCTCAGCAAGGAGGCTCGGTGCGTCACCAATAACAGTGTTTTATTTTCAATCACTTCCGTCAGTTTTGATTTAAAACGTTCTTCAGTACTGTTATCCATTGCGTTGGTAGGTTCATCCATTACCAGAACGGGTGGATCCATCAACAGGGCTCTGGCGACAGCAATACTTTGCCGTTGTCCTCCTGAAAGTCCTTCACCTCGCTCACCCACCTGCATATCAAACCCGGACGGATGCCGATTGACAAACTCCGTCACGCCAGCAAGATCCGCCGCCCTGAGTATTGCCTGATCGTCTGCATGGGGAGAGCCAATAGCGATATTGTCGCGAACACTGCCATAGAACAAGACAACATCCTGTGGTGCGTAACCAACACATCGCCGCAGATCCACAGGATCAATCTGTCTCAGATCAGTGCCATCAAGCAAGACGGCTCCTGCATTGGGCTCGTACAGACCGAGTATAAGTTTTTCAATTGAACTCTTTCCAGAACCAATACGACCAATAATAGCGACTTTTTCACCCGGCTCAATACGAAACGAAACATTGCTCAGGGCATCAATCGGCTGCTCCGGATAACGGAAAGTCACTTCTTTGAATTGCAGTCCACCTTTGAAGGCTTCCCGATGCAGAAATTCTCTGCCATTGGGTCTTTCTACAGGAAGATTCATCAGGGAGTTGAGCGAGTGCAAAGCTGCTTTTGATTGATGATAACGCCCTAGTATTCCAGCCAGCTGTCCCATCGGGGCAAGAGCCCTGCCTGTCAGAATAGTGCTGGCAATCAATGCCCCCATGGTAATCTGGTTTTCGGTGATCAAATAGACCCCATAAACAACCACGGCAATGGTCGTCATTTGTTGAATGAAGGTTGTCAGATTGACCGCAGTCGACGATAACAAGCGCGCCCGCTGGCTGAACCTGGCAATGAAACCGATATTTTGCTCCCATTTGCGCTGCATCGGTGTTTCCGCCCCTAGGCTTTTAATGGTTTCCAACCCTGTCAGCGTCTCAATCAAGGTCGCACTCTTCTGCCCTGAGTGTCTGAATAATTGCCGAATCACCCTGCCAAGCGGAATTTGAAAAATTACACTGATCAGAATGGTCAACGGGATCGCTGCGAGAGGAATATATGCAAGATCACCGGCCAGCATCCAGATAACCAGAATAAAGAGAAACGCAAAAGGCAGATCGATCAGCGTAGTCAAGGTCGCTGAAGTAAAAAAGTCCCGAAACGATTCAAATTCATGCAAATTGTTGGCGAATGCCCCAACAGAATTCGAACGCGCCGACATCTTGATGCCTAATACTCGCTCAAAAATCGTTGCCGATAAAATAACATCGGCTTTTTTACCGGCGCTATCAATGAAGTAACCTCTCAGTGTTCGAAGCAGCAGCTCAAAAGTGAACACGGTGCCCACGCCAATTGCCAGCACCCACAATGTTTCAAGGGCATGATTGGGCACCACACGGTCATAGACATTCATAATGAACAATGGTGACGCCAAAGCAAATATATTGACCAGAATTGAAGCCACAAACACTTCACTATATATCGGCCAGAAGCGCATGATGGTGCCCCAGAACCAATGGCTTGTTCTTGGAATTACACTGTCTTGGGTACGCTTGTCGAACTGCTGAGCTGGTTTGATAAAGATGGCATAACCGCTATATTCCTCAGCCAGCTGCTTCAATGGAATTTCAGTCTCAGCACCGTCGGTCTCCGGAAAAATCACTCTGGCGGTTTCGCCTTTTGTCTCAAGTAAAATGCATGCTGTCGTGTTACTTAGAAGTAACACTGCCGGCAGAACCAGATTGGAGATTTTCTTCAGTGGTCGTTTGACAACTTTGGAGCGCAGCCCGGCACGCTCTGATGCTCGACTAAATAAGGCCGGGGTCAGTTTATTGTCAACCAGTGGCAAACCCGCGACTAATGACTCTGCACTATGGGGCTTATTGAGCATTTTCGACAGAATCGTCAGACACACCAGTAACGGATCGTCCTCAGTGTGGATACCATTCTCTGCCTGCCATGAATGCTGGCTGTTCAAATTGTTATCCTGCCCACTGTCCATTGCCTAGGTGATGACTCCATGCAAAATGTGATGAGTTTCACAGTTTTTTACTTTACTGTAAACAGTTACGCATCTACATTAGCTAACAAGTACTCATTAAACAATCCATGGACCGCATAGATGGCATATGTAAAGCGAGATTCGACAGGCAAGATCCTGCAAATTTTTGACAGCCCTCAAGCGGATGCTAATGAGTTCCTCTCACTCAATTCATCAGAGCTTATTGCTTTCCTGGGAGAATCAGCCCAATCAGATTCAGCTAGAACCATTCTGAGCAGTAGTGATGCCGCCATGATACGGGTATTGGAAGACTTGATTGAAACGCTGATCGACAAAGGCATCATTCTGTTTACCGATTTGCCTGCAGCCGCACAACAAAAGCTCTCTCAGCGACAACACGTGCGCTCTCGCTTGCAAGCTTTGGAAAATCTTATGGATGAAGAACAGGATCTTTTCTAAAGGAAAGGCGCTGTTTAACGCTGCTTCTTGGGCGATAATTTGCGTCTTGGTGGACGCGTTTTTGCAGCAGGCTTTTTAACTGCCGCAGCAGGTGAAATGCCCCGTCGCTCGCGGAAAGGGTTATCGCCTGTTTTGAATTCAATCATCACCGGAGTACCATCAAGCCTTAGTGATTTTCTGAAGAAATTCTCCAGGTAGCGACGATAGCTGTCTGGTGTCG
This sequence comes from Methylophaga sp., assembly GCA_020831825.1. Lineage (GTDB taxonomy): Bacteria > Pseudomonadota > Gammaproteobacteria > Nitrosococcales > Methylophagaceae > Methylophaga. Next base: position 116,364 of record JAFIFW010000012.1, read on the forward strand.
CTTCGGTCTGATTGCCGTGAATGATAATTCTGGGCGGGTTTTTACCACCAAGGTGCGCGTAACGATATTTGATGCGGCGACCATGCACCAGAGGCGGCGGATGGTCCGCTACGGCATCTTCAAGAATTCGGGTCAATCTGGAAGTCGGGGGTTTGATCATGGCAGATTGATACGCCAAGCGAACTGATTGCAGTAACAGCCCCACACCACTGCCATGTAATGCAGAGATAAAGTGTGTTTTGGCATATGACAAAAATGGCAGCCGTCTTTCAATATTGGCGGCCACCCATTCACGTTCTGTTTTGTCCAGTCCATCCCATTTATTGACCGCAATAACCAATGCCCGACCACTCTCAACGATCAATCCGGCAAGGTGCAAATCCTGATCGACAATGCCCTCATGAGCATCTAACACCAACATCACGACATTGGCATCTTCGAGCGCCTGCAGCGTTTTGAGGATACTGAACTTTTCCAGGGTTTCTGAAACTCTGGAGCGGCGCCTGACACCCGCCGTGTCAATCAGTGTGTACTGAACACCATCTTTCTCAAATGGAATGTGGATGCTGTCTCTGGTGGTTCCTGGCTCGTCAAAAGCAACGACCCGTTCTTCACCCAGCAAACGGTTAATCAGTGTCGATTTACCAACATTCGGTCTGCCCAGCACCGCCAGCCGAATTTCATCATCATTGGCTTCAAGTTCTGAAGTTTCATGAGTGACTGAGGGTATTTTGGCGCTGATGCGCTGTAACAGCTCACTGATGCCACGCCCCTGAGTAGCCGAAATAACCTGTGGCGTATCCAGGCCCAGTGCAAAAAACTCGGCCGCGACTATATCCCTGTGCTCGCCTTCAGTTTTGTTGATGACCAACAAGACATCTTTGCCGTCCTGCCTGAGCATGCTCGCGATACTTTGATCTGCTGCACTCATTCCTGCTCGGCCATCGACAACAAACAGAATCAAATCTGCCGAGTCAATCGCCAAGCGAGCCTGCTTGCGCATCAACTCAGCCATATTGTCAGTCTGCTCTGTCAGACCGCCAGTGTCGATCAGGATAAAGCGATTATTCTCTTCATCTACATTGCCATAGATGCGATCACGGGTCAGTCCTGCATAATCAGCAACCAGCGCATTTCTGGTGCGCGTTAATCGATTAAACAGGGTCGACTTGCCGACATTTGGACTACCTACCAAGGCAACTACAGGCTTCATTGGGACTAGGGAATCCTAATCGCAGCAACTGTGCCGTCAGTCACAGATACATAAAGCACACCATCAACAACTTGCGGCTGGCTTCGAATTGCTGAACGTCGACTGATTTGCTGTCTTGCAACAAAACGGCCATCGTCTCTTGCGATCCAGTGAAGATAACCTTCCAGATCACCGACCACGACATAATCACCAGCAACAACTGGCGCTGTCAGATTTCGTCTCAGTAGTCGGGTTTGTCGCCACAGTGAATCACCAGAGCCGTCCTGAATGGCCCAGACATATCCAGTATCATCACTGACATAAACAGCTTCACCATAAACAGCATCGAGTCCTCTGCGAGAGGACATTTCTCGTGTCCAGTAATTCTGACCTGTAGGAAGCGAAATAGCTGCGACATTACCTTGATGCGATACGGCATAAACGATATCGTTGATGACTTTGGGGTCACCATCTATATCAACTAGGCGCTCAAGCTCCGTTCTGCCACTGGGCACTGCCAGGGTATTTTCCCAAACAATGCTCCCATCTCGACTGGCAAGCGCAACTAACCTGCCATTGTCAAAACCGGCAATAACGACATTACCCGCAATTACCGGGGCACTGACACCTCGCAAGCTCAGTAACGGAACGGCACGTTGATGTGTCCAAAGTACGTTTCCAGATTCAGCGGCAAGACCACTGACTCGGCCATCTGCAGTTCTGACAGCAATAATGCCGTTGGCAGCGGTCGGTGGAGCCAGCACTTCACTGGTGAGTGTGCGACGCCACAGGATCTCGCCTTTTTCTGGTGTCAGGGCAATAATTTCGCCTCTTTGAGTCCCCACCAGAACCATGCCCTCTCCACCACCAATACCAGTGACAACGGGTACCCGAAGGTTTACTCGCCATAAACGTCGACCTGAATCTACCGCATGACTGCTGACTACGCCCGTATGGTCCACTGAAAAGACCTTGCCATCGTTAATCCAGATCTGATTGAGCGAGTAGTCATCTCCGACACCGGCCCCCGTGCTGGTTGACCAAATCACTCTCGGCTCGATCTCGGCTTCAAATTCAGTTAATTCTGCAGGCGGAGCCTCATAAACCTCTTCCGCAAAAAAGTTTCTGACTGTTCCGCAAGCTGTCAAACCGGACAATAAAATGGCAATTGCTATGCCATGAAACCAATTAGCTTTCATTTGCTACAGCCACATCTTCAAGTTTCATTTCCAGAATATTCTGACGAGGCTCACCCAAAGCCAACAATGACAATGCTGTCTGGTAAGCCTGTTGAGCCTGTTGCTTATTGCCCATCACCACATGAATATCACCTTCAAGTTCGTGATAAAGCGATGCAAAGCTGTCTAAGTTAGCTTGGGAAACAATATCCAGTGCAGCCTGATAATCGCCTTCGGATAACTTCAGACGTGCCAGTCGCAGCCTGGCAATCTCAGCATAACCTTCTGGCTTTGCGTTATCCGCAGCCCATTGAAGGTACTGTTGTGCCATCGCTAGGTCGCCATCGTCAGACGCTTTTGCCGCAACTTCTACAGCAGCAAAACTGGCATAGGGTGTGCGTCTGAAATTACTGATGAGCTCCTGTGCACCCATTTCGGCTTCTTCAAGACGATCCTCTGCCAGCAATACCACCACCTGCTGATAGATATTGGCAGCATTGTGCGACTGCATCTGTTGGTAGTTAAGCCAGGTACGACCGCCAAAAAATGCCCCGATACCTAACAACACAGCCATCAATACTGACAGGCCGTTTTCTCGCCACCATCGTTTGATTTCTTCTGCTTTTTCTTCATCCGATGCGTAAATATCCATCGTTACTCCTGAATTTTAATCGTCTGACGGCATCAACGAATGATGCCGCCCTTTTGTTGCTTGAGAAATTGTATGAGCATGTCCAATTCATCGTTTTCCTGCTCCAGATGAGCAATCTTTTCGATTGAATCTTCAACTCTCAATCCAGCTCGGTAAATCAACTTGTATGCTTGGCGAATATTGCGAATCTGTATTGTACTGAACTGTCTGCGTCGCAACCCTTCGACATTGACACCTACTGGCTCAGCCATGTGGCCAGAGACAAGCACGTAAGGCGGAATGTTTCTGGAAATAACACTGCCCATGGCTGTAAAGGCGTGAGAACCTATATGGTTGAACTGACTGACGAGACTGAAACCGCCCAGAATGACCTGATCATCAATCGTTACATGCCCTGCCAGCGAGGCATTGTTGGCAAAGATATTTTGATTGCCAATGATACAATCATGGGCGATGTGCACATAAGCCATAATCCAGTTATCATTGCCGACTCTGGTAACACCGCCACCACCTACCGTGCCACGGTTGATAGTGACTGACTCACGAATCAGATTATTGTCGCCAATTTCGAGTCGCGTCGGCTCACCATGGAATTTCTTATCCTGAGGTTCCTCGCCTATCGACGAAAACTGAAAAATCCGATTATTACGGCCAATGGTGGTAGGGCCTTTTATGACGACATGTGAGGAGATCTCACAGCCAGGTCCAATCTCAACATCGGCACCGATGATCGTGTAAGGCCCGACTGAGACATCCTCAGCGAGTTTCGCAGATGGGTCGATAATAGCTGTTGGGTGGATCACTTTGGCATTTCTTGATTGACGCACATGATATCAGCGCTGACAACGATCTCGCCGTCAACACTGGCTTCACCGCTGAATTTCCACAGATTTCGTTTATTCTTGATTAATTTGACTTCAAGCTTAAGCTGATCACCTGGCTCAACAGGTCTTTTGAAACGAGCGTTATCGATGCCAGCAAGATAATACAGGGCTTCATCAGAACGAATCGCATCCGCTGTCTTAAATGCCAACAGACCTGTGGCTTGTGCCAGTGCTTCAAGAATCAACACACCTGGCATGATCACCCGTTGAGGGAAATGTCCTGTAAAGTGTGGCTCGTTAAACGTTACATTCTTGATGCCTACCAGATGCTCACCTGGAGTAAATTCAATCACTCTATCGATCAGCAAAAAAGGATAGCGGTGCGGCAAAAGGCGCTGGATTTCATGTATATCGATGGTGTTCAATCTCTTGTCCTTCGAAAGGAGTTCAGTTTAGCGCTGCCATATTACTGTGACCCGCCCCGGCGGTAAAGCACAGAAAAATGCAGTCAGTCCTGGCTACTCAGCAATTGCTCAAGTTCTCTGACACGCTGGTGGAGTGATTCCATCTGTCGATATCGGACAACATTCTTGTGCCATTGTTTGGCCGGTTCAGCAGGAATACCTGAAGAATAGACACCTGCCTCTGTGATGGACTTTGTCACCATGGTCATCCCAGTCAGCTGCACACCATCGGCGATGCTCAAATGCCCACCCAGTCCAGCACCGCCACCAATTGCACAATCAGCGCCAATCTGTGTGCTGCCAGCAATGCCGACACATCCCGCTATCACCGTATTGTCTCCAATACGACAGTTGTGGCCCACCTGAATCTGGTTATCAAGCTTCACACCATCTCCGATCACGGTATTTTCAATTGCACCACGGTCAATGGTCGTGTTGGCACCGATTTCCACATCGTTGCCAATTTCGACACTGCCAAGTTGCGGGACGTTGATCCAACGGCCGTTATCATTAGCGATGCCAAAGCCATCGGCACCAATCACCACTCCGGGATGCAGTATTACGCGATTTCCGATGCTCACACCGTGACAGAGTGTCACATTGGCAACCAAACGGCAGCCTGCACCGATGCTGACACCTTGCTGAATGACGCATCCAGGTCCTATCTCAACGTTTTCAGCAACCGTAACATCGGCGTCGATAAAAACGTGGGCACCAATATGAGCACTGTTATCAACATGACTTCTCGGATCCAGCCAGGCCGTCGGGTGAACGCCCGCCGGTAGATGCTTGACAGGAAACAATAAGCTGGCAATTTTAGCGTAGGCAACATAGGGCTCTTTGACTACCAGTGCATTACCTTCAACAGCTGCCGCATCTGCCTCTGTAACCAGCACAGCACCTGCCTGGCATTGGCTTAAAAACTTTCGGTACTTGCTGTTAGCGAGAAAGCTGATTTTGGATGCTGATGCAGCAGTCAGTGTTGCCACGCCATCGATCAGATATTTGGAATCCCCACGAATTTCAGCACCAACATGCTTGGCCAGCTCGGAAAGTGTCCAACTCATCAAAACCTCTTAGTTAGCCTTGCGTTTCAGCTCTTCCAGCACTTTGTCTGTCATGTCGATGCTTTCATTCGCAAAAATAACGCCTTGATACAGCACAAGGTCGTAGGAATCCCTGATTGCAAGGTCAATAATCGCTTGGGCCACTTCTTCTTCCAGCTTACGAAGTTCTTCATTTCTGCGAATCGAAAAATCTTCAGCAAACTCATCTTGCATGCGATTGAGTTCACGCCGCTCACTAACCAGCTTTCTTTCCAGTGCCTGAATATCTTCAGAACTCAAAATCGCACTGTCACGATTCAATTTTTGCTGCGTATCCATAATTGATTTCTCTCTGTCATTAAGCGCACGGCTTCGACTAGAGAACTCTCTTTCCAAACGCGCCAGCGCCTGACTTCTTTGTGGTGACTGTTCCAACACCACACTAGCATTGACCACACCGACTTTGATACCGGCAGCATGCAGCGGATGTGTTCCGGCAACAAATAAAGCAAACAGCAGACCGATAATTTTAATATTCTTCACACTTAGCTCCACTTAAAGAATTTAGAACGCAGTACCCAGAGTAAACTGAAAGACTTCAGTTTCGTCACCACTTTGCTTACGTAATGGCTTGGCCACACTGAAGGCCATTGCTCCGAACGGCGAAATCCAGATGGCTGATAAACCAGCTGAATATCTCAGCAAATCGGCTTCGAAACTTTCTCTGATATCGTAGACGTTGCCGACATCAGTAAAAGCACTTAGACGAACTGAACGCAGATTACTGCCAACAAAAGGTACTGGGAAAATGATCTCGGCACTGCCTGTTACCAGCATATTACCGCCAATCGGCAAATCATTGCCACGGTCGTCAAACACCCTGCGACCCAGTGTGTTTGCCCGGAAACCACGAACACTTCGGATACCGCCCGCATAGAAATTCTGGAAGAATGGGAATTCATCGGTGCTGCCATAAGCATCGCCATAACCCAACTCACCTCTTAAAGAAAACGTGTAGGTATCTGACAGTGGATAAAACCAGCTGGTGTTATAACGCAGTTTGTAGTATTCCAGTGAGCCTAATGGCGTTGCCAGCTCTGCAGTAAATGTCTGCTCCAAACCACGTGTCGGCATGATGGCACTGTCTCGTGTATCACTTGACCAACCCAAGGTCACCAGCCACGAATGAAAGCGGTTGCCTTCTTTATCAACGAAATCTTGGTAGCGCTGGATACGGTTTCCGCTCGCCTGACTTGGCAATGAAAGATCAGTATTTTCATAACCAAAACCGACGAAAATGCGGTTTGTCTCAGAGATCGGCAGACCGAAATTCACGTCCCCGCCGAAGGTATCAGTGGTGAAACGGGCAAGGTTCGCCTCGAAGGCATCAGTTTTACGATAAAACGCGTTAAAACCCTGACTGATTCCATCAACCGTTGCGTAAGGATTGGTATAACCAAAGCTATACTGCGTATTGACACGGCTATTGTTGAAGCCAAAGCGGATATGTTTACCACTACCCAAAAAGTTACGCTGAGAAACATTAGCATTAAAGATAATACCCTCTGCCTGAGAATAACCGATACCGGCTGACAAACTCCCAGAAGCCATCTCGGTCACACTGACATTCAGATCAACCTGATCGGAAGTGCCTGCAACGGGAATCGTCTCAACGTTGACATCTTCAAAATAACCAAGGCGAGCCACTCGAGTTCTGGAACGTTCAACCTGTTGTGTGGATATCCAGGCAGATTCCTGTTGGCGCATTTCCTGCCGAACTACCTCGTCACGAGTTTTACTGTTGCCTGTGATATTGATGCGACGGACATAGGCGCGACGACCAGGATCAACGAAAAAAGTCAGGTTAACTTCACGATTTTCCTGGTCGACTTCAGGAACAGCATTAACGTTAGCGAAGGCGTAACCATCATTTCCGAGACGGTTAGTCAGATTTTCGGTGCTTCGGGTAATTTCACGTAACGAAAACACCGCATCCTGTCGAATAGTCATCAATGCAAATAGTTCTTCTTCCGGGACGATCAGGTGGCCGGCAAGGCGAACTTCGTTGATTCTGTATCGCTCACCTTCTGTGATGTTAATTGTGATGAAGATCTGTTTCTTGTCATCACTGATAGTGACCTGTGTCGATTCAATGGAAAAATCTACAAAACCGCGATCCAAATAAAATGACCGAAGTGTTTCTAGATCAGCTGACAGTCTCTGGCGAGAATACTGATTATTGCGTGTGATACGTGAAAACCAGCCTCCCGTGGTGGATTCAATTTGGTCCAGCAGTTCTTTTTGAGTGAAAGCAGAATTACCAACGATATTGATACTGCCGATAGTGGCAACCGCACCCTCGGTCATGGTGATTCTGATACCAACCCTGTTTCGTGTCAGTGGGGTGACCTGTGAATCAATCTGAATACCATATTTACCTCGGCTGAAATATTGTCTCTGCAATTCCAGTTCAACGCGTTCCAGCATCGCTTGTTCGAACACTTGCCCTTCGGCAAAACCAATCTGGCGCAATGAACGAAGCAGTTCATTACTGTCGATATCCTTGTTGCCGACAAATTCAATACTGGAAATTGCTGGTCGCTCTGCCACCTTGATCACCAAAATACCGTCCTGACGTTCCAATTGAACGTCACTGAAGTATTTTGACTTAAACAATGCGCGGATGATGCCGCGAGCATCATTCTCTGTCAGCTCCTCTCCCACTCTAACCGGCAGATAGTTAAACACGGTACCTGCTGAAATACGTTGCAGACCCTCGACCCTGATGTCTTCAATGATAAATGGTTCAGCAAATGCAAGCGAAGACAGCAACCAGAAAGCCAGAAATGGGAGAAGTTTTTTCATTGTTATACTTGCAACTCAATAGGCCGACGAAAGGGTAAGTTTACCTGCAATGGTTCCATTATCCAAACAGTCTCGACAAGTCATTAAAAAACGCGAAAAACATCAGCAGCAGTAGCAGCATCAACCCTACTTTATGCGCTTGCATCTGAGCATGTTCAGACAGCGGTTTCCCTCTTATCCACTCGATCAGGTACATCATCAAATGTCCGCCATCAAGCACAGGAATAGGCAGCAGATTGAGTATGCCAAGACTAATGCTGATCATAGCCAGAAAACCTATAAAAGCTATAGTTCCCTGTTGAGCAGAACTTCCGGCAAATTGAGCGATAGTAATCGGGCCACCTAGATTATCACGTGAGACTGAACCAGTGACCATGCCCCAGAGGCTACGGCCTGTTGCAGAAATAAACTGCCAGGTTTGGGCAAAGGCAGCGGGAATCGCCGCCAACGGCCCATATCGCAACTCAGCAACGAGCTCGTCCGGCAATCTCTGTTGTTGTGGGTCAATCGCGATACCGGCAAGTCCATATCCCTCTGCTGACTCAGCGGGTGTCATCTGCAATTCAAACGTCTGCCCATTCCTCTCAAGCACAATCTGCAAATCAGAGTTTGCACTGTCACGTATCAGCCTGACCCAGTCTTCCCATCCTTCCAGAACCTGGTCATCCGCTGATAACAGACGGTCACCCGGTCGGATGCCTGCGCGATCAGCTGCACCGCCAGACACCACTTCACCAATAACCGGATCCATGGCTGGCCGATAAGGTCTAAAACCTACTCGCTGAAATAACTCTGCTGCTTCGTTCAGAGAGAGCTCGGGCAGGCTCAGTTGTCGCTGTTCACTGCTACCTCCGGATTTTACCTCCACGCTAACGGTTGACGCCTTTTCTGCCTCTGGTAATAGGCGCTGATAGACCGCATTCCAGGTAGGTGCCGGCTTGCCATTGATGCTGACAATTTCATCGCCCGGATTGAACGAGGCATGATAGGCGGGGGTGCCTTCTGTGACTTCTCCGATGATAGCTTTCAGCCCGGGAATGCCAATCACCATCATCAACCAGTAGGCAAACACCGCAAAAATCAGGTTTGCCAGAGGTCCTGCCGAAACAATCGCAACACGATTAGCCAGCGACTGACGGTTGAATGACTGATGCAGCAGGTTTTCAGGCACCGCACCTTCTCGCTCATCAAGCATTTTCACATAGCCACCGAGAGGCAAAACAGCGATCACATACTCTGTTCCGTCCTTGCCAACTCTACGCCAGAGCGGTCGACCAAATCCAACTGAAAATCGCAGCACTTTGACACCACAGCGTCGTGCCACCCAGAAATGGCCAAACTCATGAACAGTGACCAAAATACCCAGCGCGATAATGAAAAAAATCAACGACTGCATAAACGATTCACATATTCATGGGCCAATACTCTGGCGGCGGCATCATCTGCCAGAATCTGTGTCAAATTATCCGCCTTTGAGACCGGCAATTCATTCATCACCGATTCAATAATCACCGCGATTTGTGTGAATTTTATTTTTTCCTGTAAGAAGGCCTCAACAGCAACTTCATTAGCCGCATTCAGAATCGCCGTCGCGGTGCCGCCAATCTCCATTGCTCGATAGGCCAGCGCTAGACAGGGAAATCTCTCAAAATCAGCCGCCATGAAATCAAGCTGCCCTGCCTTGACCAGATCCAGTGGCTCGACGCCAGAGTCAATTCGTTCAGGCCAAGCCAGCGTATTGGCGATTGGTGTACGCATGTCAGGGTTGCCCATCTGGGCAAGCACCGAACCATCGTCGTAATCCACCATGGAGTGGATAATGCTTTGTCTATGCAGGATCACCTCTATCTGTGCACTTGGCAGTCCAAATAACCAGTGAGCTTCAATGACTTCCAGCCCCTTGTTCATCATGGTGGCTGAATCTACAGAAATTTTCTGACCCATTGACCAGTTTGGATGAGCAACTGCCTGAGCAGGTGTCACGTGTTCCAGTTCAGACAAATCACTGTCGCGGAAGGGTCCGCCCGATGCGGTGAGGATGATCCGCCGGATACCCTTGTCAGCAAAGTGATAACGCTGAGTTTCTGCCACTGGCATGCATTGCCATATCGCATTATGTTCACTGTCGACAGGCAACAATATAGCACCGTGCTGCTCGACCTCATGCATGAACAAAGCACCACTCATTACCAGCGCCTCTTTATTTGCCAGCAAAATACGTTTGCCCGCGCGCGCGGCTGCCAGTGTTGGCAACAAACCTGCCGCTCCGACAATCGCAGCAACCACGGTATCTACGGCACTATCGGCAGCAACCTGTTCCAGTGCAGCTTCACCAGACAATACTTCTGTGGCTAATCCGACCTGTTTTATCGTAGCTTGCAGTTGCTCCGCTGCCTCATTATCAAGCAGTACTGCATATCGCGGCTCAAACGTCAGGCATTGTTTGAACAGGCTATCAACCGAACGGTTGGCAGCAAGTGCGTACACTTCATATTGCTCGGGATGGCGTGACAGCACATCGAGCGTACTCAGGCCGATGGAACCTGTTGATCCCAAAATGGTGACAGCTCGACGCATCTTTACAATCCCAATAACACCAGCATTGCGGCAAACACGGGCACCGCAGCCAGCAAACTATCCAGGCGATCCCACAGTCCACCATGCCCTGGTAGTAACTGACCACTGTCCTTGATTGCATGAGCACGTTTGAACAAGCTCTCGAACAAATCACCAGCGATAGAAAACAATGCGGTCATCACTGCCAGCAGCCACCAATGTAATAAGCTAATGCCATCATTCAAGCCAAACTGCCAGGCGGCAAACGACCAAAGAGTAACCAGCATCAGCGCACCCGCAACCCCTTCCCAGGTTTTGTTGGGACTGATGTGAGTGGCCAGTTTACGTTTGCCCCAACGCTTGCCGGCAAAGTAACCACCGGTATCGGCAAGCCATACCAGTACCAATACATGCAGTAACAACCATTCGCCACCATGACGACCATGCAGCCAGACTGCTGAGTAAAAAAATACAGCGAGCACCAGCCAAGCCATTACAAGACCAAACCATTGGCTGGCAAATAATTGCTGACCAAGCTTTGGCAAAGGTTTGTGAGCATAAAGCACTACAAGCAGGGTTAACGCCAGCCAGAGCATGCCTCCAGCAATCAATCCCGGTTCGATAGGGAAGAATAAAGAACTTTGAAAGGCCGCAATAATCAGCCAGACAACCGTCGCCAGCACCTTGGCAAAAACTGATTGAAAGCCAACGACCTGAAGCCACTCCCACGCTGTCAGCATCACAATCACTGCCAGCAGCCCCATCAGCGCGATTGTTGGTAATTTCAAAATTGCCAACACGACCAGAGGGATCAGCACCGCTGCTGTCAGTAGTCGTTGCTTAAGCATCTGATTGCTCCTGAACCTGTTCTGACGTTCTTCCAAAACGACGTTCTCTTTTGCCAAATGAATCTATTGCCAGATCCAGTTCTTTAACTGAAAACTCAGGCCACAATGTGTCAGTGAAATACAATTCGGTATAGGCCAGCTGCCACAGTAAAAAATTACTTATACGCTGTTCGCCTCCGGTTCGAATAAATAGATCTGGCTCAGGAAGTTGCGCGGTAGTGAGTTGTTGCTCCACCCGCTTTTCGGTGATGTCTTCGATTGATAACTCACCGAACAGAACTTGTTGCGACAGCCGTTTGACGGCCTCTGTAATATCCCATCGTCCGCCGTAGTTGGCAGCAATATTCAACACCAAGCCAGTATTGTTGGCTGTCATGGCCTGCGCATCGTGGATTTGTTTTTGGAGTGTGCTGGAAAATTGGGCGGTGCTGCCGATGATCTGCAACTTGATATTGTTGTCGTGAAGTCGCTTGACTTGCTCTGTCAGTGCCCTGCTGAACAAATCCATCAACAACTCAACTTCTTTGCCTGGACGACGCCAGTTTTCACTACTGAAGGCAAACAGACTGAGCACTTTGACACCGGATGCCACACAGTGCCTGACAATACTCTCGACTGATCTGACGCCCGCCCGATGCCCCATAAAGCGGGGCTGTAATCTTTTTTTTGCCCAGCGACCATTGCCATCCATGATAATGGCGATATGCGAGGGAATTGGGCGCGATTGTTCCTTCATCGGCTTGGCTGAACGATGAGAAGTCAACTAGACCGCCATCAAATCCGTTTCTTTTTCAGCAAGCACTTCGTCAATTTGTTTAATCACAGCGTCAGTCAGCTTTTGAATTGCATCCTCTGCGCCACGTTGCTCGTCTTCGGAGATTTCTTTTTCCTTGAGCAAATCTTTCAGGCTGCCATTGGCATCTCGGCGGATATTACGCACCGCAACCCGCGCATTTTCTGCTTCGGATTTAGCCACTTTGACCAAGTCACGACGACGTTCCTCAGTCAGAGGTGGAATCGGAATACGAATGGTCATACCGGCACTGTTGGGGTTAACGCCCAAATCAGAAGTCATGATGGCCTTTTCAATGACGGCAACCATGTTTTTTTCCCAAGGTGTGACCGTGATCGTTCTGGAATCTTCAATGCCAACACTGGCCACCTGGCTCAGAGGCACATCTGAACCGTAGTAAGGCACCGTGACATGATCCAGCAAACTGGTGTGTGCACGACCTGCACGAATTTTTGCCAGCGCCGTGTTCAAGGCAGCGACACTCTTTTGCATCCGATCCGCTGCGTCTTTTTTGATATCTTCAATCATGATCAGTCCTGTTTCACCAAAGTACCGACATTCTTGCCGTAAATTATCCCTGTCAGATTGCCAGGCTGATGCACATCAAACACGCGAAGCGGCATCTTTTGTTCCTGACACATCACGACTGCGGTGGTATCCATGACCGCAAGGCGATTATTGATCACCTCATCGTAACTCAAAGTCTCATAGCGTTTTGCATCTGGATTCTTGCGTGGGTCTGAATCATAGACACCGTCAACCTGTGTCGCCTTCAGCATCAACTCAGCGCCTATTTCAACCGCTCTAAGACTTGCCGCAGAATCGGTTGTGAAGAATGGGTTGCCCGTTCCAGCAGCAAAAATGACCACTCGACCTTTTTCAAGATGTCGTATTGCACGACGTCTCAAATAATCCTCACAGACTTCGTGAATGCGAATGGCAGACATTACTCGACAAAAGGTACCATTACGTTCCAGTGCATCTTGTAGCGCAAGCGCATTCAACACTGTAGCCAGCATGCCCATATGATCGGCACTGACGCGGTCCATGCCGCTGGCCGCCAGACCTGCGCCACGAAAAATATTACCACCGCCGATGACAATACCGAGCTCAACACCTTGAGCGTTGAGCTCGGATATTTCTTTTGCAAAGCGGGCGATGACTTCCGGCTGGATACCGTATTCCGCATCCCCCATAAGCGCTTCACCACTGAGTTTCAGCAGTACACGCTTGTAAACCGGTTTACCACCCGCCTCTGTCATCTTTTAGTTACCCCGTGCCTGAGCCATAACCTCTTCAGCAAAGTTATCAACTTTCTTCTCGATACCCTCACCCACTTCGAAACATTCAAATGTTTCAACCGTTGCGTTGGCTTGCTTGACCAGTTTTTCAACAGTAATGTCCGGGTCTTTGACAAATGCCTGGCCGAGCAAACTGATTTCGTTGACAAACTTGCTCATGCGACCTTCGATCATTTTTTCGACGATTGCTTCTGGTTTGCCACTGTCACGTGCTTGTGTCGCCACAATATCACGCTCTTTAGCCAGCAGGTCATCTGAAATTTGATCGGCAGAAACCGCTTGTGGGCGGCTGGCAGCAACATGCATAGCCAAGTCACGCGCCAGATCCAGATCATTGCCAGTCAGTTTGACCATGGTGCCGATACGGTCACCGTGACGATAGGTTCCGATGATGCCATTGTCTGCTTCAAGCAGTACAAAACGACGCACCTGTATGTTTTCACCAATCTTAGCGATAAGTGACTGACGAACCGAATCCACCGTATCACCATTGTTGTTCAGCGGCAGTGCAAGCAAGGCTGCCAGGTCAGCAGGCTTGGCTTCGAGGACTTTTTTTGCAAGTTGTGCGACAAAGTTTACAAAGTCGTCGGCCTTGGCGACAAAGTCGGTTTCCGAGTTGACTTCAAGCATGACCGCTGCGGTGTTGCTATCGTTGCTTTCGATAGCGATAATGCCCTCGGCTGCGACGCGGTCAGCTTTCTTGTCTGCTTTTGCCAGACCCGCTTTACGCATCGCTTCGATTGCTGCGTCGATGTCTCCATTTGCTTCAACCAATGCTTTTTTGCATTCCATCATGCCGGAGCCGGTTCGCTCGCGCAGTTCTTTTACTAAAGCTGCAGTAATTGACATTTTTTTACCCTGTATTCTGAAATTTACCGGTGAGTGCAGCAATTTGCCTGCCACACATACGACACAGGCCCGCCAAAGCAGCGAGCCTGTTCGTTCAAGTTCTGTTGTTATTCCGCCGCTGCCGCAGTTTCTTCGGCAACTTCAACAAACTCTTCGCCTGCATCAGCAGTGGTCACAGAAGCACGACCTTCAATGATGGCGTCTGCAATGTGCGCGGTGTACAAACGAATTGCACGCATTGAGTCGTCGTTACCAGGAATAACATATTCAACACCGTCAGGGTTGCTGTTGGTATCGACTACTGCAATGACTGGGATACCCAGTTTGTTGGCTTCCTGGATAGCAATACGCTCATGGTCAACATCGATCACAAACAATGCGTCTGGCAGACCACCCATTTTTTTGATGCCGCCAATGCTTTTTTCGAGTTTTTCCTGCTCACGGGTCAGGTTGAGAATTTCTTTCTTTTTCAAACCTTCGGTTTTGCCAGACTCGATCATGGCCTGAATAGCTTCAAGGCGCTTGATTGACTGACGAACTGTTTGAAAGTTAGTCAGCATGCCACCCAACCAGCGACGGTTGACGTATGGCATACCTGCGCGTTCTGCATCTTCACGAATCGCATCTTGAGCAGCTCTTTTGGTGCCTACAAACAGAATACGGCCTTTTTTGGAAGCCAGTTTGCTGACGAAGTTGAGAGCGTCGTTGAACATCGGCAGGCTGTGTTCAAGATTGACGATGTGGATGTTGTTACGCTTGCCAAAAATGAAGGGACCCATTTTGGGGTTCCAGTAACGAGTTTGGTGACCGAAATGTACGCCTGCTTCAAGCATTTGGCGCATAGAAACTTTAGCCATGGTTATTTACCTGTGTAATTAAGTTGGGGTTTAGCCTCCGTGTACCCCAGCTCCCGACCCTGCAGTCAATGACTGAGAGCACCCCGGCAACTGTGTCGGCACACGTGTGTTTTTGCCTGTGTTAAAGGCGCGCATATTATTCCACAAAAGCCAGACAAAACAAAGCTGCTGATTCAATTGCGCAAATAGTGAGATTGCTGACTGGAGATAGCACGGGAATTACGGCACACTATTCGCTGACTATACAACAACCCACTCCCAGGAATCAGAATCTCGAATGGCTGTTACCATCAAATCTGCCGATGAAATAAAAAAAATGCGCACAGCAGGCAAACTGGCTGCTGAGGTGCTCACCATGATCGGTCCTCATGTCAAAGCAGGAATCACCACTGACGAGCTGAATCAGATCTGTCACGAATACATCGTGAACGTACAGGATGCCATTCCAGCACCACTCAACTATCACGGTTTTCCAAAGTCGATTTGCACCTCCGTGAACCACGTCATCTGTCATGGCATTCCTGGCGATAAAAAACTTAAAGACGGCGATATCATCAATATCGACATCACCGTGATCAAGGACGGCTATCACGGCGATACCAGCAAAATGTTTCATATTGGCGAAACTTCTATTCTGGCCAAGAGACTATGTAGGGTTGCCCACGAAGCAATGATGCTGGGCATCGAAATGGTCAAACCCGGTGTTCGCCTCGGCGATATCGGCCATGCCATCCAGCAACATGCCGAGAAAGAAAACTTCTCAGTGGTCAGAGAATACTGTGGTCATGGCATCGGTAAGGTCTTTCACGAAGAACCACAAGTCTTGCACTACGGCACACCTGGCACAGGCATGGAACTGAGGGCAGGTATGACCTTTACCATCGAACCCATGATCAACGCTGGTAAACGACATGTCAGACAGCTGCCTGATGGCTGGACCGTAGTCACCAAGGATCGCTCATTATCTGCCCAATGGGAGCATACGGTTCTGGTAACTGATGATGGTGTTGAAATTTTAACTCTGAGGCAGGAAGAACAAGACTAAATGAGCACAGACACGGCTGACTCTATCTGGCATTTCCGTACTGAAGAAACACAGAGTTATCGTTCACTGTTGAAAGCAGCACAACAGTCACTCAAAACCATGTTTTTTGAGAATCAAGCCGATATTGCAACGCTGGTTCGCCTGCAAGCTGACTATGTTGACGAAGTGCTGCAGAGAATCTGGCAAGACAACATTGACCCAACCTTGCCTGTTACGCTGATAGCTGTTGGTGGATATGGGCGTCATGAACTATTGCCGTGGTCAGATATCGATCTGCTCATCCTGCTCGATGAGAGTGTCAGCGAGCAACCGCCAGAAGGCTTGTCATCCTTTCTAACCCAACTCTGGGACACTGGCCTGGAAATTGGTCACAGTGTGAGAACGCTGGCCGAATGTCGCCATCAGGCCGAGCTGGATATCACCATCGCCACCAACCTGCTCGAAACTCGCTACCTGTGTGGTGATCAGGCATTGTTCCAGGACTTGTTACAGATCACCGTTTCCAACAAAACATGGGATACCCAGCTATTTTTTGAACGCAAACGCCAAGAGCAGTGGCAACGACATCAGAAGTACAACGATACCGCCAATAATCTTGAACCGAATATCAAGGAATCTCCAGGTGGCCTCAGAGATATTCAGGTTATTCAATGGGTCGCTCAACAACATTTTGGGGTTAAGGATCTGGAGGGACTGAGACAAAAGGGCTTCCTCGCTCAAAGCGAGTTTGATGCATTGCATAACGCTCAGCTATTTCTGTGGAAAGTGCGTTTTGCTTTACATCATCTTGCTGGCCGCAAACAGGAAAAGCTGATGATCGATTATCAGCGCGAACTGTCAAGGCAGCTCGGCTACACCGAAACTGAAAACCGTCGCGCTGTAGAACACTTCATGAAGGACTACTACCTCTGCGCCAGAGCGATCGGCCAGATGAACGCACTACTACTGCAGCTATTTGAAGAAAACATCATTCTGGCAAATGAAGCTCGACAAATCTCCACTATCAATCGCCGCTTTCAGGCTCACAATGGTTACCTCGAAACCATCAATGCCGGTATTTTTGCCTATTACCCTTACGCATTGCTTGAGGTGTTCCTGATTCTGCAACAGCACCCTGAGTTGAAGGGGATTCGAGCCGCTACCATTCGCCAGATACATGCGCATTTGCATCTCATTGATGCTCGCTTCCGAGAAGATATCAAAAACCGAAGCCTGTTCATGGAACTGGTGCGGCAACCCAACGGGGTGAGTCATGAGTTTCGTCGCATGAACCAACTTGGCGTTCTCGGAGCCTATCTGCCAGAGTTTGGCCGCATCGTAGGTCAAATGCAGCATGACTTGTTTCATGCCTATACCGTTGACGAACACACACTGTTTCTGGTGCGAAATCTGCGACGCTTCTCAATTCCGGATCTGAGTAACGAATTTCCACTGTGCAGTGAAGTCTTCTATCAACTTCCGAAACCCGAACTGCTCTATATTGCAGGCATTTACCACGATATTGCCAAAGGTCGTGGCGGCGATCACAGCGTGCTGGGAGTCATTGATGCCCAACAGTTCTGCAAGCGACATGCTCTGAGTGACTACGACACAACTATCGTCAGTTTTCTGGTGCGTCATCATCTCGCTATGTCTTCAACGGCGCAACGTCAGGACATCGAAGATCCTGAGGTTGTCAAAGTATTCGCAGAACTAGTTCAAACAACCGAGCGACTCAACTATCTCTACCTGCTCACCGTTGCCGATATTCGCGCTACCAATAACAATCTTTGGAACAGTTGGCGCGACTCCTTGCTAAAACGCCTCTACCACAGTACGCGCCAGTGGCTGGAACACACTGAAGCCCAAGCCAAAAGCACTCGGGAGAAAAGCTACAAAAAATACCAGCAAGCAATGCAGGAACTGGTTGATGCCGGGTGTGCCCAGGCGCAACTCAGCCAGCTATGGCAGCCCTACAGCCTGGATTATTTTCTTCGTCATTCTGTGGATGAAATTGTCTGGCACACCAATCAACGACTGGCACAGTCCGCCTCATCCACACTGGTAGCCATCCGCCCGCATGGAACAACCGATACCCTGGAGTTGTTTATTTTCAGTCCTGATCGAAGCAGACTGTTCGCTGACATGACCGCCTGCCTTGAGCAATTGCAAATTAACATCCTCGATGCAAAGATCAACACCACTCGGGATGGTAATGCCTTGAATACTTTTGTTATTCATGCGCCTGCGCAGCGTATGCAAGACATCACTGACGCTTTGCTCAAACAACTCGCTGACAATTCACCTCACCCTGGCTATCAACCGCAACGAATTCCCAGAACCAGTCAGCTGTTTCGCACAGAACCGGTGATCAAACTGGCTGATAATCCAGAGCAGAACCACTCAGTGCTTGAGCTGTATACGCACGATCGTCCTGGATTGTTGTCGGCTGTCGCGCAAGTATTGCTGGCGCTTGATATTCAACTTATCAACGCCAAAATGACTACGCTTGGTGATCAGGTGGAAGATGTATTTTTCATCACCACCAGTGACGGTAAAGCCCTGACTAACGAGCAACAGGACTACCTGAAAACTAAACTCACCCAACAGCTATCGGCCAAACCTGAGTCATCAGCAACTTCAATCAGTTTCTAAACGCAAACGCCCTCTGCATAAGCGCTTGAAGTTTGGCCAGAAATGCTTGAGACTTACCCATAATCGGTAACTCAAGCCAAGGATACACATCACTGGCTCAGCTGATACAGTTCGTCAGTGTGGATTGTCCACGTTTCTCGATTTCAGTAGTGAGGGACTCCATGGACCAGCAACAGTTATACAAAATCATGTACATCAGCTCAGCAAGTCCGAACATGAGTATTGAGAATTTGGACAGATTGCTGGACAAATGCCGCTTCAAAAATGCTCATTTCAATATCACCGGCTATCTGCTCCATCACAATGACCGTTTTATTTAATTGCTTGAAGGTAAAAAGATAAGCGTCGAGTACATCTACAACACCGTCAAGATTGATTCCAGACACAACAATCTCATTGAATTGTGCGCAGAAGCTATCGATTCAAGAATGTTTCCGCATTGGGAAATGGGCTTTCAGCATCTGACCAAACAGCAAATTGCTGAGATCAGTAATGCGCATCAACTGTTCGGCAATGAAATGACATCCAACGATATTGATCGGCTATGCCGGCGTGCGCGGGCTTTTTTTGAGGCTTTTGTGCGAAGTGTGGACGTGGCCCATGATTACAATCAGCTTCGTGATGTCATGCTGAGAGTCTGATTAAAACCAGCCAAATTGAATAAAGGCCCCACAGTGTCGATGCGAACGGGGTTCTTGAACCATCAGGTTCAAGTGGAAACCATGGTGAATCTTTGGGCTTCCCGTCAAGCGGGCTTGCACTCCCGATTCAGTGCTGATCTCCTTAGCATTTGCTTATCGGCTCAAGACACACGATGTACGCTGTCGAGCACCGCAGGGTTAGTTATATGATACCTGATCACAAGCGGTACTTGTAACGGTTTTTAGAGCTCCAACTGTCGATCTTCATCAAGAAAAGCACTGACCCGTTCCTTGAGTTGCACGATCTTGTTGTTTATTTTTTCGATATCCTGACCTTCGTCCTGCTGCAATGTGAGCAGTTCATGCGCCAAATTCAGCGCCGCCATCACCGCAACGCGATCCAGACCAACCACCTTACCCGTAGCCCGGATTTTTTCCATGTTCTGATGAACCATTCGCGCTGAGGCGATCAGAGCTTCTCGTTCTTCCTCAGGACAGGCAACCTGGTACTCCTTGCCAAGAATACTGACTACAACCGGCACACTCATAATTCGTTATCCAGCTCTTTGAGGCGACTGACCATTTTTTCAATACGCCGACGTGCCGTATCCGTTTTTTCCAGCAACTGAGCTCTCTCGCTCAGCCAGGCGGCCTGTTGCGATCGGAGCAACATGTTTTCCTCGCGCAACCGACGACTTGCTCGCAACATTTCATCTACTTGCTGTTCCAATTGTTGGATCGCGTTTTTATCCATTAATATGCGTTCAAAGCTGTGCGAAAATAATGACTAACTATAGACGGGGCTCATGGAGCGGGTCAACAACTGTCATAATATGTTTTTCTATTTCAGGTGTCAGAGCAATGTCCGAACTGTATTTTCCCTCACTGTCCCCCGAGAACATGGCAGGTGATGGCCCATCTACCCAGGCAGAACTACAAGGTGCCTTATGTGGATTGCTGTGCATGGATGCCAAGGCAAATCGTACCGACTGGTTTCGCCAGTTATTCGAGGATTTCCACCCTGGGGAAGAAGAGATCAGTGCACTGACACAACTGTTTGATCAGACAATTCAGGCACTTAACAGCCCGGAATACGACTTCAAACTGGCTTTCCCGGAAGATAGTTCTCCACTGGCGTCCAGACTGATCGCCATGGCCGACTGGTGCCAGGGATTGATTTATGGCCTTGGCACTTCCGGTCTGACCGATGAAACTGATCTGTCCGCAGATAGTCAGGAATATATCGTTGACGTCATCAAAATCAGCCAAATCGCAGATGAAGACCTGAGTAATGCTGAAGAAGATGAAGCCAACTTTGAGGAACTGACCGAATATTTGCGCATGGGATTATTTGTGCTGTATAGCGAACTTCAACCCGAAGATCCCACACAAATCATCACTGAACACTAGGCCCAAAATGACTAAACCGGAATACCGTCGACGCAGAGCACGCCTCATGGAAATCATGGGTCCTGACTCTATTGCCATTCTGCCCAACTCACCTGTTGTTCCCCGCAATCGAGATGTGGATTATCCTTATCGCAGTGACAGTAATTTTTTCTATCTGAGCGGCTTTGATGAACCAGAATCAGTGATTGTGCTGATGCCTGGAAGAGCACATGGTGAGTTTCTGCTATTTTGCCGCGAACGTGACTTGAGCAAGGAAATCTGGGACGGCTATCGCGCGGGCCAGGAAGGTGCTGTCAGCAATTTTGCTGCGGATGATTCATACCCCATCACCGATCTTGACGATATTTTGCCGGGGCTGATGGAAAACAAGGAAAAAGTCTATTACACCATGGGCAGTCAGCCTGCTTTTGACCAGCGAATAGTAAACTGGCTGAATCATCTGCGTCAGGCTTCACGCAGTGGCAAGCATTCTCCAACAGAAATCATCGAACTGGAACACTGCCTCAATGAATTGAGACTGTTCAAAAGCAGTCAGGAAATCAAAGCCATGAAACAGGCAGCGGATGCTTCCGTGGCAGCCCACATCCGGGCGATGCAATTCACCCGACCTGGCCGCTGGGAATATGAAGTAGAGGCTGAACTCATCCATGAGTTCATGCGTCACGGTTGCCGCTCTCCTGCCTATCCATCAATTGTGGGTGGTGGTGAAAATGGTTGTATCTTGCACTACATCGAAAACAACAAAAAACTCAAAAACAATGACTTACTGCTGATCGATGCTGGCGCAGAATACCAGTGCTATGCAGCAGACATCACCAGGACTTTTCCGGTTAATGGTACATTCACCAAGCCACAGCGGGATCTTTACACGGTTGTTCTGGAAGCTCAAAAAGCAGCCATCGCAGCAGTGAAACCAGGCAATCACTGGAATCAGCCTCACGAAGTGGCGGTCGATATTCTCACCCAGGGACTTATCGATTTTGGATTGCTCAAGGGCAATCATGCACAGCTTGTCGAACAGGAAGCTTACCGTGATTTTTACATGCACAGAACCGGACACTGGCTTGGAATGGATGTGCATGACGTGGGTGACTATAAAGTCGGCGGTGAATGGCGAATGCTGGAACCCGGCATGGTGCTCACTATTGAGCCAGGTTTGTATATTCGAAATCCAGATCATATCGACAGCAAATGGCACTTCACGGGTATTCGCATTGAAGACGACGTGCTGGTCACCAAAGAGGGGCATGAAGTGCTTACCTCAGGTGCCCCGAAAGAAATTGATGAGATTGAAGCAGTCATGGCCGGTGCCTGAGATAAAACCATGAATACCACAGAGTTTGATGTTGTCATCGTTGGCGGTGGATTCGTCGGAGCAACACTTGCGCTGGCACTGCAGCAGACTTCGCTGCAGGTGGCGCTGGTTGAGTCAGGCGCACTGCAAACAGATGGACAGCCCGGCTTTGATGATCGCGGCATCGCGCTGGCTTATGGATCTCAACGCATATTGCAAACATTGCAGCTCTGGCCTGACCTTGCACAATATGCCTGCGAGATCCTCGACATCCATATTTCAGACAAAGGCCATTTTGGAGTTACCCGACTATCGGCTGCAGAGCTAGCTGTGCCGGCGCTGGGCCAAGTCATCACAGCCAAGGCCATGGGGCAGGTGCTTAACAAACATCTGCTGGCAAGCCCATCACTGAGTCTGTTTTGTCCTAACAGCGTCATCGCGCTTGAAACAAACCTCCATCAAGTAAACATCAGACTTGATAATCAACGTCAGCTTAGTGCAAAACTAGTGGTTGCTGCGGATGGCCAGTTCTCACACATCAGGCAATTGCTTGATCTGGGAATACAACAGACCCGTTACGGACAAACGGCCATCACCGGCAATATTGTTTGTGAAAGGCCACACAATCACCGAGCTTTTGAACGCTTTACCGATACTGGTCCCATCGCATTACTGCCCATGACTCAACAACGAATGAGCCTGGTATGGACAGTCAAAGATGCTGACGTTGACTCCATTATGGCCATGGATGATGAACGGTTCCTGCAAAGCCTACAGCAGCGCTTTGGTTATCGACTGGGTAAATTTCTGCAAATCGGCGAGCGGCAGCATTATCCACTGAGTCTTATGAGCGTTGATGCGCCTGTGCAACCCAGAACAGTTCTGATTGGCAATGCTGCACACAGTGTTCACCCGGTTGCCGGGCAGGGATTTAATCTGGGTCTACGAGATGTCGCCGTGTTAGCCGAAATGCTGGCCGAACATACCGGTGATTGCGGAGATGCACGTCTGCTACATGACTATCAACAACAACGACAGCCGGATCAGGACAAGGTCATCAACAATACCGACCGACTGGTGAAAATTTTCAGCAATCACAATCCAATACTCGGCCACGCGCGAGCCTCGGCGCTAAGCCTGCTTAACATGCTGCCGCCATTAAAACGTTGTCTGGCAAATACCAGTATGGGATTAGCTGGCCGCCAAGCCAAGCTTAGCAGAGGACTGCCACTGTGACAGAGCAATTCGATATCGTCATTGTTGGTGGCGGCATGGTAGGTGCTTCGCTGGCTCTGTTACTGGCCAAACACAACGCACTGAAAGTCGCTGTTGTCGAAAAAGCCCCGCACACTGCTTCGAAATCAAACGACCCGCCTCGCGTCAGCGCCATCAATCTGTATAGCCAGCAAATCCTCGAATCGATTGGCGTATGGCAACAACTGGATCCACAAAAAATCGGCCCTTATCAGCGTATGTCTGTCTGGGAGAAAACGGACAGCTTGCTGGAATTCGAAGCTGCCGACTCCGGTTTGGCCTGGTTGGGGCACATTGTAGAAAACGATACCATCCAAAACTCGGCCATGCAGCTTTGCCTGCAACATCCCGATATCACTGTCTACTGCCCTGCTGTCCCGAACACATTTGAACACAATGTGCTGACTATACAGGATGAACTGAAACTCACCGCTAAACTCTTTGTTGCCGCAGATGGAGCACAATCTGAGATTCGCGATTGGGCGGGCATTCAAAGTCGTGGCTGGGATTACCATCAATCAGGATTAGTTTGTTCGGTACAGACAGCACAGTCTCATCAAATGACGGCCCGGCAGAAGTTTATGCCGAGTGGCCCGCTGGCTTTTTTGCCGCTGAGAGATCCACACCAATGTTCCATCGTCTGGAGCTTGCCCACCGCGCAAGCCGAACAAATGCTCGAACTCTCCGAATCTGAGTTTTCTGCCCTGCTGGAAAAAAATCTCGATAGTCAGCTCGGCAAAGTCAGTGTCATCAGTGCGCGCGCGGCTTTTCCTCTGAAACTTCGCCATAGTGAACGCTATGTTCAGCCGGGTTTGGCTCTGGTCGGTGATGCTGCTCACACCATACATCCACTGGCAGGACAAGGGGTGAACATTGGTTTGCTGGATGCACAAGCGCTGGCGGAGGTTGTTAATCAGGCAGCTCAATCCGAGCGCCAGCTAGGCAGTCTGCATACGCTTGGCAAATATCAAAGACGTCGTCGGGCTGATAATCTGTTGATGCAGTTAAGCATGGATGGCTTTCATCGACTGTTTGGCTGCCAGCTACCGGGATTCTCCAAGTTGCGCATCTTCGGCATGTCTCAATTACAAAAGCAGCAGACATTAAAAAACTTGCTGATTCAGCATGCTGCGGGTCACAGAATGCTTGGCAGCTAATTGCGGCTTATATTGGTAAAAACATTACTGTGGCTGTTTTGACAACCACCGTTTTAATCAAGCGCCCGGTCTTGTGCGAGATAATCTCGGCCAGATTATCCTGCGTCGCTATCATCTGGCCGAACAGGCGCTGATAACTCAAATTACGCTGCTCATCCTGCAAGCTGTCACTCAATAACAACAAACGACCATCGGCATCACGTCGCTCGGCCAGTAACCAGGCAGCGATTTCTATATTGCGAGCGCTATTGTAAAGCTTTTGTTCATCGGCCTGAGTCAGATAATAGAACTCGGTCCGATTGTCATAAGACGCCATCAGCATCCTTCGCAAACCGACAGTAAAAGCCAGCACACGATCACCTTCGTAACTGGGCTCCAGTGATAACCGAATCAAATCAGTCGGATCAGCCATTTCTAACCCGGGAAAAACATGATCAAAGCGTTTGGCAAAAATTCTGTCGACGCTCTCGCGCGTATCTCTAATATCACGATCATGACGCTGTGATGGGTTGCGTAAATAAAGCTTGTACATCATCAATTTCAGATCACTCATCAACCTTTGTTGATGGATTTCTATCACTTCATCGATATCACTTTTGGCAAATCGAGCCAGAGGCGATGAACTCTGCTGAGCGCCGCTGCCACTGTGACCACCCTGCATTGCGCAGCCCGTTGCAATAAATAAAAAAATCAGCAACAGACTAAACCGATTCATCGACAATCCTCCCTGAATTATTAATCTCCAATGGCATGCTGGCCACTTGAACATATTGTTTAACCGCCGATGGCAAAGGGTTATTTGTACTGGCGGATTGTTGTGCTGACACTGTGGCAAAAGCCCGAACAAATCTTGCTTCACGGGCAGATGATTCATCGGTGATGGCATTGACCACCGACGTAGTGCTTCGGGTCTCGGTAGCTAAAGGTGTTTTTGAGACTGCTTCCGGCTGATACACAACAGGAAGCTTGGCTGCCGTCTGTTTATCATTGACCCCGGCAACTGTCGCAGGCAGAAATACTGGATTATTGTTGATCTGCATCCGTCAGATTGGCTTTATCTGCTGACGTTCGACTTCTGCGAGGTCGACGTTTCTTACTGTTTGCCTGCGTGTCGCGACCATTTCTTGGCGGCCGGTGCTTCTCTGGCTTTACCGCAGGCAAAGGAGTTTCAAGCTGTTCATCACTACTGGCGGCTACCGGAAGTTTGTGTTTGATGTAACTCTCGATATCGGGAAGTGAAAATACGTATTCTTCGCAGGCAAAGCTGATAGCAACACCACTGGCACCAGCACGCGCCGTTCGCCCGGTTCGATGCACATAATCCTCTGGATCCTGAGGCAAATCGTAGTTGAATACATGACTCACCTCGGGAATATGCAAGCCCCTTGCCGCCACATCAGTAGCAACCAGGAAGGGAAAATCCCCGTCCTGAAAGTGCTGCAACAACCGTTCACGTTTTTTCTGTGGCACATCACCAGACAATAATGCAGCCTTGTAGCCATTACCTTCAAGATAGCCCCAGACCTTTTCGGCAATATGCTTGGTGTTTACAAACACAATCGAGCGCAGCGGCTGAATACGCTTGGTTAATGCCAGCAACAGGGGGATTTTTTCTTCATTGGCCGGGTAATAGACCCATTCTTCGATGCGATCTCCGAGCATTTTTTCCGGCTCAACCCGAATTTTTTCTGGGTTGTTCATATGCTCATAGGCCAGCTCGGTCACCCGATAGCTGAGTGTTGCTGAAAACAACATGCCGAGTCGCTGGCTGGGGTTGGGAACACGACGCAGAAAATATCGAATGTCCTTGATAAAGCCCAGATCAAACATTCGATCCGCTTCATCCAATACGATGGCCTGAATCTGCTTAAGGCTGAATACATGTTGCCGGTGATAGTCCAACAATCGCCCCGGAGTACCGATCAAGATATCGCAGCCCTGAGCGATCTGATCTCGCTGACGCTGATAATCCTTACCGCCGTGCGCCAGCGCAATTCGCAACCCGGCACTTGAGTTGAGGATTTCAGCATCTTTGGCAATTTGAATGGCCAATTCACGCGTTGGGGCCAATATCAAGGCTCTGGGTTGTTTTTGCGGTTCAGAGCTATCATCCAAAAGTCGCTGAAATGTCGCCAGCAGAAATGCAATGGTTTTTCCGGTTCCGGTCTGGGCCTGACCTGCGACATCACGGCCCGCCAACAGCATGGGAAGCGTTTGAGCTTGGATGGGTGTACAAAACTCAAAGCCGGCATGCGCAAGACCTTGCTGCAAATCAGAATGAAGCGGCAGCTCAGAAAATCTCTGTCCGGTCAGGTGTGTTGTCATAGAAATACTTGCATTACCGTTACTGATAGGAAAAAATGATAGCCACTATGGGTCGCCGTGAGTATAACGGCCCCGTACTTTATATACCACTGGAGATAAAAAATGAGCGAAAATGTCACCAACGTGACTGATGGCGACTTTGACAGTCAAGTATTGCAATCTGACTTGCCAGTACTGGTTGACTACTGGGCTGAATGGTGCGGCCCGTGCAAGATGATCGCCCCGGTGCTCGAGGAAATTGGTGCTGAATACACAGGCAAACTGAAAGTTTGCAAGCTGAACATCGACGAGAACCCTGATACCCCACCTCGTTATGGCATTCGTGGCATTCCAACGCTGATGCTGTTCAAAGATGGTGAGGTTGAAGCCACGAAAGTCGGTGCATTAACCAAATCCCAACTTGCTGCCTTTCTGGACAGCAACAT
The DNA here is from genome assembly GCA_020831825.1 of Methylophaga sp. Taxonomy (GTDB): domain Bacteria; phylum Pseudomonadota; class Gammaproteobacteria; order Nitrosococcales; family Methylophagaceae; genus Methylophaga. The sequence continues at coordinate 143,974 of JAFIFW010000012.1, forward strand.
CTGATCTCCTTCACAGGTCGGCAACACGTCTGCCGACCTGTTCTTATATCCAGGTCTGTGATTTTTTTGACTCGGTCGGGTCTATGTTCCCTAGATCTGACATAAGCACATGATCCTGTCGATACAATGCCTTCTCTCAATCGCGAATAATTACCTGCCCGATGGATGTTTCTGAACTACTCGATGATCTGAATAAGCCACAACGACAGGCAGTGGCAGCGCCACCGGGCCACGCTCGTATTCTAGCGGGTGCAGGCAGTGGTAAAACACGTGTTTTGGTCCATAGAATCGCCTGGTTGATTCAAGCTGAGGGCTTTGCGCCTGCCAACATTCTTGCCGTCACATTTACCAATAAAGCTGCCGCAGAGATGCGTGGCCGAATTGAAAATATGCTGGGTTACCCGATCGGCGGCATGTGGGTTGGCACCTTTCATGGGCTAGCTCACCGACTACTGCGTGCCCACTGGCAAGATGTAGATTTACCTCAGAGCTTTCAGATTCTGGATTCAGATGATCAGCTGCGCATGCTCAAACGAGTGATTCGCGCCATGGATCTTGATGAACAGCAATGGCCCGCCAAGCAGGCCCAGTGGTTTATCAATGCACAAAAGGATGAAGGACTGCGTGCCAGGCATATTCAGGCCGGCCATGATCCCTACTCGCAAAAGATGCTTGCCATCTACGCGGCTTATGAATCGAGCTGCCAGCGAGCAGGCGTGGTGGACTTTGCAGAACTGCTGCTACGCTGTCACGAACTCTGGCTGAAACGGCCCGATATTCTGGCCATTTATCAGCAACGTTTTCGACAGATACTGGTTGACGAATTTCAAGACACCAACACGATTCAATACGCCTGGCTGCGCTTACTGGCGGGTGACAGCGGTCATTTGTTTATTGTTGGGGATGACGATCAGTCGATTTATGGCTGGCGTGGTGCCCGCATCGAAAATATTCAGAAATTCCATCAGGACTACCCTGACGCAGACACCATTCGGCTCGAACAAAACTACCGTTCTTCCGGCAATATTCTTGCCGCGGCCAATGCGGTCATCGCCAACAATCGCGAACGTCTTGGCAAGGCACTCTGGACCGAAGATGCCGATGGTGAAAAGGTTCAGCTCTATCACGCCTACAACGAACGTGATGAAGCAGCTTTTATTGTTCAGCAAATTGCAGAATGGGTGCAACACGGCGGACAACGCTGTGAAACAGCCGTCCTGTATCGCTCCAACGCACAATCAAGGGTGATTGAAGAAGCACTGCTGCAAGCCAATATGCCCTATCGGGTCTATGGCGGACTGCGCTTTTTTGAACGCGCCGAAATCAAAGACGTGTTGGCCTATTTACGTTTGATTGCCAATCGACTCGACGATGCTGCCTTTGAACGCGTCGTCAACACACCGACTCGAGGCATTGGCGCGGCCACCATGGGGCAATGTCGGCAACATGCCCGAGAGCTCAATCTTTCACTGTGGCAAGCAGCCACAGAAATGCTTCAGGAAAAACGTTTACCAGCCAGAGCGGCCAATGCATTGAATCAATTTCTCACGCTGGTGGACTCACTGACACCTGTCGATTCGTCGATTACCTTGCACGAACTCACCACATTAGTGATTGACGAGTCCGGCTTGAGAAGCTTTTTTGGCAAGGACAGTTCAGAAAAAGGGCAGGGGCGAATCGAGAACCTTGATGAGCTTATCAACGCAACCCGGGAATTCACGGCACCTGAAGAGGCAGAGGCGATGACACCACTGGATGCCTTCCTGTCACATGCAGCGCTGGAAGCAGGTGAAAATCAGGGAAATAAATGGGACGACTGTGTACAGCTGATGACCTTACACTCAGCCAAAGGCCTCGAATTTCCACTGGTGTTCATGCCTGGCATGGAAGAAGGTTTGTTTCCGGGGCAAAAGTCCATTGATGACCCGGCAAGACTGGCCGAAGAGCGCCGCCTTTGCTATGTCGGCATGACCCGTGCCCGACAGCGACTGACATTGCTCTATACCGAAAACCGTTTCCTGTATGGTCAGGAAATGCTGCAGCGACCGTCACGGTTCATCAGTGAAATACCGACTGAACATCTTCACGAAGTCAGAGCCCGTCAGCATTCCAGCCAGCCAGGCCTCGCAGCCAAGGCGAACACTGACAATAGTCTGAACGACATTCATCAGGGACAACAGGTCATGCACACCAAGTTTGGCCCTGGCGTTATTATTGACAGTGAAGGCACGGGCAGCCATGCTCGCGTTCAGGTAAATTTCAAACATGCTGGCACCAAGTGGTTGGTACTGGCTTATGCCAAGCTCGAATTTTTATGATTGCAGGATACTGTCAATGTTGAAAACCCTGTTTAAACGATACTTTTTTATCATGGCACTCGGCGTTATCTCGACGCTCGGCCTGACCGCCTGTGGTGCTCCTGGCACGAGTGCTTTTGATGATGACATCGACATGAGCAAAGTTTATCGCTGGAAAATGGTCACCGCCTGGCCGCCCGGATTCCCGGTGTTGCAGGAGGGTGCTGAGCGCTTTGCCGAGAATCTGCGTGTGATGTCCAACGGCAGGCTTGATATTCGTGTCTATGCCGGTGGTGAACTCATTCCAGCCTTGCAAACCTTTGATGCGGTCTCACAGGGCACCATCGAAATGGGCCACAGCAGTGCTTATTACTGGGCAGGCAAGGTTCCCGAAGCACAGTTTTTCTCAACTGTTCCGTTTGGCATGACCGCGCGAGGCATGAATGCCTGGTTGTATCACGGTGGTGGACTGGAGCTTTGGGAAGAAGTCTATGAGCCGTTCAATATTGTGCCAATGCCCATCGGCAACACCGGTTTTCAAATGGGCGGCTGGTTCAATAAAAAAATCAACTCGATTGAAGACCTGCAAGGTCTGAAAATGCGTATTCCAGGACTCGGAGGCAAAGTTTTTGCGAGGGCAGGCGGAAATCCGGTGCTGTTAGCGGGCAGTGAAGTTTATATGGCACTGGAACGCAACAACATTGATGCTGCTGAATGGATAGCCCCGTATCATGATTTACGGCTTGGGTTGCATCGGGCTGCCAAGTTTTACTACTACCCAGGCTGGCAGGAACCTGGTCCAGTGTTGGAATTAATGATCAACAAACACGCCTGGGATAGCCTGCCAAGTGACTTGCAGGCGCTGGTTCGCACTGCCGCCATGGCCGAAAACACCCGCAGCCATGCCGAAATGGAATTTCACAACATGGCAGCACTCGCCGAGTTACGTGAACGGCAGGACATTGAAATACTGTCTTTTCCGCACGAAGTATTGCAAAAACTGCATGCGCTGACCGATGAAGCTCTGCAGGAAGAAGCTGAAAAGAATCCAAGATTTAAGCGAGTCTATGAAGCCTACCAGGCATTTATGGAAGCTGATGAGGATTGGTCAAACATCTCTGAAAGTGCTTTCCTGAATCTGAAAAAATGATTTATCTGATCTTCAGTCGAGAAGGCTACGATTCCATCCAGGCAGCCCTGTTGGAACAACAAGCGTCGCTGTGGCTCAATCCTGACCTGTTGCAGCCAGATGAGATCGCGCAGTTGACCGCACAGGGCATCGATGTTCAATTATTACCGGAATCAGTAAAACCCGGCGATGAAAAAGCAATGTTGGCCGCACTTGATTACGTCGAACAACACGGCAATGACCCAGACATCATGGTTGAATACCTCTAATGAAACTGCTGATTACCACCGTTATTTTTTTATTTGCTCTGCCAGTTCAGCTTCTGGCGTCCGACTGGCAATCAGCCACGATTGAGCTTGAACAGCCTGCAGAAATTATCGTTTACCGAAGCTCTGACTGTGTTTGCTGTCACAAATGGATCGATCATCTCGAACAGCATCAATTCAGCGTCATTGATGAACTCAGAGATGACATGTTCTCAGTCAAGCAGGAACTTGGCCTGCCATTGCATGTGGCCTCATGTCATACCGCTGTGATCAATGGATATTTGATTGAAGGCCATGTGCCTGCCGACGATATCAAGCGCCTGATTCGTGATGCCCCCTCCTCTATCAAAGCGCTTTCAGTACCAGAAATGCCAGTCGGCACACCGGGTATGGAAATGGGTGCCCGCAAGGATGATTTTGCGGTGATCGCGATAGATCACCATGACCAAAGCAGTGTCTACAACGTCTATACCGTCAACCCTTTCACCATGAACTATCAGTCTGCCCTTGCAGACACTGATTAATCTGCATGGAGCTTTTGCTGGTCCTTGCGCGGATTGGTTCTGCTGCGGTTGCCAATGTATTTCAGAAACAATTAGCCAACAATAAATTGCACCCGCTATTTATTGTCATGAGCAGCTATGGCTTATTGACACTGTTCTGCCTGCCTCTGCTCTGGTGGCTACCCAGTGCCTCGCTCGATAGCACGTTTTGGCTGAACATCATTCTGGCCGCCATGCTGGACATGGCCGGCACACTTTTTTTGGTAATGTCCTTATCACGTACTGATTTATCGGTATTCGGGCCACTCAACGCCTATAAAGTGGTGATCTCAATGCTGCTGGCAATGCTGCTGCTCAATGAAATCCCCAACCTGCAAGGATTGACTGGCGTGCTGATTATCATCGCTGGCAGCTTTTTGCTGATACCCGCCAGCAGCATAACCTCGGGCAACAGGATCTGGCAGTTACTCAGTGACCGAGGCGTGCAATACCGCTTCCTGTCGATTGCACTGTTTTCCATTGGCACTTTACCGTTGAAAAATGCCGTCGTCAGCGGTGGTGCGCTGGCAACAACTGTTTTCTGGTGCCTGTTTGGTCTGCCCCTGGCAGTGCTTGTCTATCAGATTTTTTCCCCCCATTCGTGGCGCAATGACACTATTCACTTTAGTCAGCAGCGCTATGCGTTGCTTGGATTAGCCATACTGATTCTGGTCATGCAGTTCACCACTTTGCTGTTATTGTCAAAAATGTTGATAGCCTATGCGCTGGCCCTGTTTCAGCTGAGCATGGTGTTACAGGTGTTTCTGGGGGCCAGAATCTTTCGCGAGGCACATTTTAGAACCCGACTGATGGCTTGTCTGGTGATGGTGATGGGCAGTCTGCTGGTGCTTTATGCCTGAGCCTCATTGAGTTCGGCCATGATCAGGGCAGGTTGAAAATCAGAGATTTTTTGCCTCTGCACTGTTATGATTTTTCTGATTAACCGCCTATGAAATTCTCGCTGTAACAGCGACCTTGATGTGATTCCACAATGACTTTTGATGATTTATTCCTAGACGACATACTGCTCAAAGCCGTGACTGGTGCAGGTTATGTCACGCCCACCCCCATTCAAGCCGCAGCGATTCCACCAATATTTGCTGGCAGAGATGTTCTGGCGGGTGCCGCCACCGGCACCGGAAAAACCGCCGCGTTTGTTTTACCCATCTTGCAGCGTCTGCTTGATGAGAAGTCTGAATCGTCAGCGGCCAGCGTGCTGATATTGGCGCCAACCAGAGAGCTGGCCCATCAAATTCAGCATGTGATCGAATTATTGGGCCGCGAAATCAGACCTAAAATCGTGATGTTGACCGGCGGCATTAATGTCGGACGCCAGCACGATTTGCTCAATCAGTCATGTGATGTGCTGATTGCCACTCCGGGTCGTTTGCTGAGCATGGTCGAAAACAAAGCCGTGGACCTTCAGCAGATTGAACTGGTGGTGATCGACGAAGCTGACCGGATGCTGGATATGGGACAAGGCCCTGATGTGATGATGTCACTTGCAAGCATCGAACATCGCTTTCAATGCTGCCTTTTCTCAGCAACACTCTCTGGCCACGGCATCAAGCTGTTTGCCGATAATGTGCTCAAAGATCCAGAGCACATCCAGCTGCATGCGGCCAATGCGCAGACCGATCGGATTAGTCATTATGTTTATCTGGCCGACAATCATGAACACAAGCAGTTGTTACTGACCACAGTGCTCAAGTCAGCGGAGTGCCAGCGTGCACTGGTGTTCTGTAACAAACGTGAACGTGCAGAAGAATTGACCGAGTGGCTGCAATCACAAAACCTGTCAGCCCAGGTACTGCATGGTGATTTTGATCTGGCTCAGCGCAGACAGCGCATTCGTAAATTTCGCGAGGGTCAAATCAAGATCACCGTCGCCACCGATGTGGCGGCACGCGGACTGGATCTGCCCGATGTCAGCCATGTCATCAACTACGATATCCCTTATCGCGGCGATACCTACATCCACCGGGTTGGCCGAACTGGACGTGGCGCACAGCATGGCACTGCCATCAATCTGGTTGAGCCACATGACCACCAAAACCTCGAGCGTATTGAGTTTCACATGCAGGCACAGCTGCCCGTTCGCAAACTCAAAGGACTGGCGGCTAAAGGCAAAGCCAATCGCGCGCTGATGAAAAAACGCGAAACCAAAACACGTTATGTCAGCAAAGCGTTACGTCAGCCACCAGCCACGGATATTCCGCAAGACTGACGCTGAAATCAGCCGGTATTTCGCATACCGGCTGAGATAGCACTGATGGTGCGCATCAGCGGATCCTGCCAACGCGATAGCTGATCGGCATCATCTATCGACTCGCGATAACGCTTAATCAACATCAACTGAATGTGATTCAGTGGATCAAGATAAGGTTGCCTGCGGCGCAGTGACAGTGCCAAAACCGGGTTTTCACTAATCAGCACATCAGACTCAACCAGTGATAGCACCTGCCGAACCGTTTGCTGATATTCGCTGAAGATCAGCGCATACACATGTCCAGTGGTCAGTCTTTGTTGACATAACTCCGCATAATTGGCGGCAATGCCCATGTCGGCTTTAGACAACGACATCTGAGTATTACTGAGCAAGGCTCGAAAGAACGGCCAGTCACGGTACATCTGTTGCAGTTGCACCAGTCGCTCTGGTTCTTCTTCCACCCAACGCGATAATGCGGTTCCTATGCCATACCAGGCAGGTAAAGTAAAACGTGACTGCGCCCAGGCAAAAACCCAGCCTATGGCTCTGACGGATTTTATTGACCGATCCCCGGCTTTGCGGTGGGAAGGCCGCGAACCAATATTCATCATGCTGATTTCGCCGACCGGACAGGCTTCGTAAAAGAAGTCGAGAAAACCGGGGGTTTGCTCTGTCAGCTGGCGATATGTCTGTTCTCCGGTCTCTGCCAATGAGTGCATAATCGACACATATTCATCATTGACCACCGGACGTTCAGTGACCAGACCACGGCTGGCTTTGATCAAGGCACTGATGCCCATTCCCAGCTCATAGGCGGCTGTTTCGGTATTACCGTATTTGAACGACAGCACCTCACCTTGCTCTGTGAACTTGATCTGGCCATGTACCGAACCTGCGGGTTGAGCCAGGATCGCGTCATGCGTTGGACCACCACCACGGCCAATAGTCCCGCCACGTCCGTGGAACATGCGACATTGAATTCCATGCTGACGCGCCAGAGTACTGATGGTGCGCTGTGCCAGAAACAGATTCCATCCCGATGCCAGAATACCGCCATCCTTACACGAGTCAGAATAGCCCAGCATGACTTCCTGCAAATCCCCGGAAGCCCCCAGCATCTCTCGATAAACCGGATTTTCCAACAATGCAGTCATCACCGGTTCAATACGCATCAGGTCGTCAATGGTTTCAAACAGTGGTGCAACACGTAACTGACAAAACGCCTGCCCCTGGTCATAGCCAGCAAGCCCGGATTGCTGAGCCAACCAGAGCACTTCCAGAATGTGACTGGCCTCATGGGTCATGGAAATCACATAACTTCCAAACACACGTGGACTGACATTCCGTTGCATGCGAGCCATCAATTCAAACACGGCCAGGGTTTCCCGTGTTTCAGCGGTCAGCGCCGATGAATCAATTGCGACGCGCTGTTGTGAGCGCAAGTAATTACTCAGTAGCGCTTGTCTTGCCGATTCATCCAGTTGCAAATAGTTGTCGCTCAGTCCGCCTGCCTGTAATAGTTCGGCAACGGTGGCACTATGGCGATTGGATTCCTGACGAACATCCAGCTGATAAAGACAAAAACCAAAAGTCTCGACCAGACGAAGTAAATCGGTCAATTCTGCGGCGGCCAAATCTGCGTCGCCATGATGATGCATTGAGTCATGAATCAGTTGCAGATCGGCCAAAAACTCGGCTTCGCTCTGATAAGCAACACCCAATGATTCGACATACTGTTCAGGTTTGAAATACTGCTGCATCAGGCGCAGGTTGTCTTCCAACCTGAAGCGCATCATGTAAAGTTTGCGTCGGTAGGGTTCCTTGACAAACCGCTGTTGATTGGTCGCAAAGGCATCGCTGAAGCGCTGCTCACAGGCCGAAATATCGGCAGCCAAAGCCTCGCTGATCTCAGATAGCGGCTCGGACTGTGTCAGCAGGAACATCAATTTAGTGACATCATCCAAATAACGGCGTAGCACGTTTCGCTGCTGCAGCATAACCGCCATTTCAGTCGTCTCAGCGGTGACAAATGGATTGCCATCGCGATCACCCCCTATCCAAGACCCAAATCTAATGAACTGTGGGATCTGAAAGTGTGGATTGGCGGCCAACTCATCGCCATAGACCCTGCGAATAGCATTACCAAGATTTCGATAACATTTGGGCACTGCATCAAACAAACTGACATTGAAGTAATACAGGCCGTTTTTGACCTCATCGCGAACACTGGGTTTAATCGGACGAACCTCATCGGTCACCCACAGAAGCTGGATCTGTCGCTTGAGTTCGGCACGAGTCCGCATTTCATCAAAAGCTGTCAGTGGTTTATTGGTCAATTGAGCATCCAGCAAAAACACGCGACGCAGAATCTCCATCACGGTGCGTCGTTTTGATTCGGTCGGGTGCGCGGTAAACACTGGCATGAAATTCAGGGTGTTGAGCAATTGCTGTAGCTGCTCAAGCGTCACACCTTCACTTTTCAAAAGTTGAAGCGTGTCAAGAAATGAACCACTCCATAAATCGCCGCCATTTCTAAGCTGTATCTGGCGGTTATGATGGTGGAAGGCCTCTTCTGCAGTGTTGACCAGGCTGAAGTAGATATTGAATGCACGAATCACGTCACGCAGCGTATCGTCATCCAGTTGATTGATGACGGCGATCAGCTGATCTTTGAGCAAAGAGTCATGTTCCTTACGCAGCCTGATGAATCCCTTTCGCAAGGTTTCTATTGTCTGGAACAGGCGGGTTCCTGAACGTTCCTCAATCACCTCACCGAGCAGATTAACCAGAAAACGAACATGTGTGCGCAGGTCCTTGTCATTCAGCAATGGCAAGGACGCAACCGTATCGAACACTGAAACGGTCCGAGGTGTCTGACTTGAAGTCATAATCAATTTCCGTTGAGTGTTTGGTAGAGACTTTGATAAGCCTTGGCACTGATGTGCCAACTAAAATCCTGCGCCATTGCAGTGAGCATCATGCGTCGCCATTTTCGCGGATGCTGGTACAACTCCAGAACACGTTGCAACGTTTCTGTCAGTGATTCCACACTGGCTTGCTCGAAGACAAAGCCGGTGGCTGTTGAATCCTTAAGGTTTTCTTCAGTGGCATCAACAACGGTATCTGCCAGACCACCGGTACGACGAACTACTGGCAAGCTGCCATAGCGAAGGCTATACATCTGGTTGAGACCACACGGCTCAAAACGAGAAGGCATCAAAAACACATCCACTCCGGCTTCGATCTGGTGTGACAGAGCTTCGTCATAGCCGATGTTGACAGCTACCTTATCAGGATACCTTGCGCGCAGCACTCTCAGTTCCTGTTCAAAGCCAGGCTCTCCACTGCCAAGACAAACCAGTTGAATATCGGCACCGTTGCTCAACAGACTATTCATCGCTGCTATGGTGAGATCAATGCCTTTCTGTGGCACCAAACGGCTGATCAGTCCCAGCAACAACGCTTCCGATCTTTCGGGCAGGTACATGCGTTGCTGCAAAGCCGACTTGTTGGCACTTTTGTTGCGAAGCGTCGCACTGCTGTAGTTTTTGCTCAGATAAGGGTCTTTAGCGGGATGCCACTGCTGGGTGTCAATACCATTCAAAATCCCTGTCAGTCGTCCTTGTTCAGCACGCAATTGAAGCAATCCCTCAAGACCATAGCCAAATTCATAATGGCAAATTTCCTGAGCATAAGTCGGACTGACCGTGGTGACGTGATCGGCAAACATTAACCCCCCCTTCATGAAGGACAGTAGTCCATAGAATTCAAGACCATCCATTTGCCAAAGTGTTTCTGGAAGATCCAGCGCTTCAAATGTTTCTCTGGAAAACAAGCCCTGGTAGGCAAGGTTGTGAACAGTGAATACTGTTTTTGGCCTGTTCACTCTTTGACTCAACAAGGCGGGGCCCAGGCCGGTTTGCCAATCGTTACAATGAACAATATCTGGTTGCCAGTTCAGTCCAGCTTCATTGCAAGCGATTGCCACAATGGTTCTGGAAAGCAATGCAAATCGTGCCGCGTTATCATGCCAGTCACGACCATCTGGCTGACTGTATGGACCGCCATCACGGTCAAAATGATGGGGTGAGTGCAGCAGCCATAGCACCACGTTGGTATCCGGTAAGCGCGTTTCCAACAAGGTCACTGGCTGGTGATAACCATCCAGTTTGAGTGATGCCACTTCTTTTACATCATTGATCTGTGCCAGAGTATGGCGATATGCAGGCATCAGTATTCTGATATCTTCGCCGTTTTGATGCAGCGCAACCGGTAAGCTAGCGGAAACATCTGCCAGACCGCCCGATTTCATCAATGGATGCACCTCACTGCTGGCAAAAAGAATTTTTCCCACGAGACTCTCCCAAAAATTGTACAATCCAACAATTATATCTGGTCACGGGCTGTGCCACAGCCTGCTACGGGAGAAAACATGCAAACCTGCACAATTATTATCTTTGGTGCCACTGGCGACCTGTCTAAAAAGAAACTGTTACCTGCTCTATATCACCTGGATGCTGAGCAGCGTCTTAACGCAGAAACAAAAATCATCTGCCTTGGCCGAAGAGAAATGCCACAGGCCGAGTGGCTCGAACAAGTCACCGAATATGTTTCAGCCAAAGCACGTGGTGGCTTGGATAGCTCAGTACTGGAAAGATTTTTGGCTCGGGTCAGCTTTTTCAAGCATGACATCAACACCCCTGAAGACTACAAGGCAATGGCTGATTTGCTGAAAAAACCTGAGAACGGTTTTTCAAGCAATATCGTGTTCTACCTGTCGATCAGCCCCTCATTATTTGGTGTAGTAGGTGACCAGCTGGCTGAGGTCGGCCTTAACAACGAACAAGATGGCTGGCGTCATCTGGTGGTGGAAAAACCGTTTGGTTATGACCAGAAAAGCGCTGAACAACTTGAGCAGATTCTGCGCAAGAATTTCACCGAACGACAAACCTACCGGATTGATCACTATCTGGGTAAAGGTACCGTTCAGAATATCTTTGTATTCCGCTTTGCTAACCTCTTGCTTGAACCACTTTGGAATCACAAATACATCGACCATGTGCAGATCACTCACGCTGAACAACAAGGTGTGGGTGGTCGTGCCGGCTATTACGATGGCTCCGGCGCTCTGCGTGACATGATCCAAAGTCACCTGCTGCAAGTCATGGCACTGGTTGCCATGGAACCGCCAGCCGATCTGGATGACGAGTCACTGCGTGACGAGAAAGTCAAAGTACTGAAATCGATTCGCCCGATTACGCATGACATGGTAGAGCAACATGCGTTTCGTGGTCAGTATTCTGGTGGTGAAGTGAATGGTCAGAAGATCCCGGGCTATCTTGAAGATGAAGAAGTGCCTAAAGACAGCGTCACTGAAACCTTCGCTGCGATGAAAATTTACATCGATAACTGGCGCTGGCGTGGTGTTCCTTTCTATCTGCGCACGGGTAAGTGCATGCCGGAATCGAAAGCCATGATCGCAATTCGCTTCAAAAAGCCGCCACTTGAGTTGTTCAAGGACACCAAAATTGGCGACAGTCACGCCAATTGGATTGTGATGGGACTTCAACCGGACAATACGTTGCGTATCGAATTGCAAGCCAAGGAGCCAGGACTGGAAATCAAGGCGCACACCGTCGCACTGGAAACCGTTGAGTCAGAAGACAAAAAACACAAACTCGATGCCTATGAGGCCCTGATACTTGATGCCATTCAAGGGGATCGTTCATTGTTTCTGCGCTCTGACGAGGTAAATCTGGCATGGAAAGCGGTTGACCCGATTTTGGAAAAATGGGCACAGGATAAAGACTTTGTTCATACCTACCCTGCTGGCACTTGGGGACCCGATGCTGTCTCGACACTGATGGATGATCCCTGCCACGTCTGGCGTAATAACCTGTAATTCGGTTAATACAATCCACAAAAAACCCGCAGCATTGACTGCGGGGTTTTTTGTTTACACCCTGGGATTGTGTTGATCTTGTTAAATCAGGTGAGTGCCTGGCCCATTTTCACCGCTGTGCCTGCCTGCCACTTTGAGGCAAAGCTTTTCGCCTGTTTCGGCAGCAGAATAATCACCGTTGATCCCATATTGAAGCGGCCCATTTCCTGACCTTTTTCAAGCTGAATCAGATGATCCTTGTCGTAATGCCAATGTCTGATAGTGTGGCCGTATGGTGGCGTTATCTGACCGCTCCAGACCGTTTCCATGCTGCCAACAAATATTGCCCCTACCAGAATCACCACCATTGGCCCTTGGGCAGTCTCGAATACCGTCACTAGCCGTTCATTTCGGGCAAACAAGTCCGGAACTGTTCGCACGGTGCGCGGGTTGACCGAGAATAATTTGCCGGGGATATACGTCATCTGCAGCAAACGACCTGACAGTGGCATATGAATTCGGTGATAGTCACGTGGTGACAGATAAATGGTTGCAAACTGTCCCTCGGTGAACTGCTGGCTCAAGGCTTCATCACCCGCCAGCAGATCATTAAGCCGATAATGGCGCCCCTTAACCTGTATCAGTTGATCGTTCGTGATGGCACCCAGCTGACTTATGACTCCGTCAACTGGCGACGCCAAAACTGAGTTATCACCCTCCAGCGGACGACTGCCAGATTTCAGACTCCGGGTAAAAAAGGCATTAAAACTGGGATAGCTGTCGAGGTCCGGATTTGCCGCTTCAGCCATATCGACCTGATATTTACTGGCCACAAGGTGAATTAGTCGCTGCTTGAGCCAAGGCCGTTTTGACTGGGTCAATCGGTGCATGATCATAGACAAAAAGTGCTGCGGAATCAGATACTGAGGCAATGTCAGCAAACGATCCGAGCCTGAAGCTTTGTTGGTCTCATCCTGCTTCTGTGGTTTATTCAAGTCATCTCCCCTTTTACCCGATGGGCAAGCTTGTCATAATCTGGTGACACGCTAACTGCCAATACAAAAATCACGGAGTATACCAAGCAATGAAAATGCAACTGTGCCTGTTTACCAGTATTGTCTGCTTGTTACTGATGCTATCCACCAGTCATTTTGCTCATGCAAACACCAGTTCAGCGATTTATTTCACGCTCGAAGAACCATTCACTATTAACTTCCTCAGGCAAAGTTCTCAACGTGCCCGCTATTTGCAGATTCGTGTGGCTATCCGGTCGGATGATGCCCGTGTCATTCAGGCAGTCGAACAAAACCAGCCGATGATTCAGGATGGCCTGCGGGTATTGTTTTCCGAACAAAGCATGGACACCGTGAGTTCTGTCGAGGGCAGGCAACAACTTCAGGCCGAGGCACTGGCCGTTATTCGCAACATTATTCAGCAAGAGCTGGGCCGCGATAACATCGACCAGGTCTACTTCCCCAGCTTTATATGGCAATAAACAGGCACATTAATTGCTAATCACTTAATAACTTCATGGATGCACATGACACATGGCTGAACAAAAAGACGATATTGAACTGGTAGAACCCAAAAAGAAATCACGCTTAATGCTCATCGTGATTGCAGCGATGGTTCTGTTGCTGGTTGCTGGCGGCGCGGGCTACTTCCTGCTATCAGGTAATAGTGATGCTGAGACAACGCCAGTGCGAGGTCCAGCCATCTATCACAGCATAAATAGTCCTTTTGTTGTTAATTTTGCCGACCAAAGCAACAGTGCTGTCAGATACCTGCAAATCCGAGTGAAAGTCATGACGCGTACTCAAAAAGTGATTGACGCTTTTGTTCACCATGAACCGGCTCTGCAACATGAGCTTTTGCTGCTGTTCTACAGTCAAAATTATGACGATCTGAACACAACTCAAGGGACTCAGGCGCTGCAACAAGCATCGCTTGAGCTGATTAATGAATTCCTAAGAACTGAGTCTGGCATACAGGACGGTATAGAAGCCGTGCTGTTCACCAGCCTCATCATGCAATAACCATGGCTGTTCACGACATACTCTCCCAAGATGAAGTTGATGCCTTGCTCAATGGACTGGGTGACGGTGAGCTGGAAACCAAGGAAGAGTCGACTACCGATAGCAGCACCCCTAGACAATATGATTTTGGCAACGAAGAGCGAATCATTCGTGGCCGAATGCCAACGCTGGAAATGATCAACGAACGTTTTGGTCGTTATCTTCGAATCAACTTGTTCAACATGCTGCGTCGCTCAGCTGAAATTTCAGTCAGTGGTGTTCAGGTAATGAAGTTTTCTGAATACGTTCACACGCTGTTTGTACCCACCAGCCTCAACCTGATTCACCTGCATCCATTGCGCGGCACCGGTCTTGTGGTATTCGAACCTAAACTGGTGTTCACCCTGCTCGACAACTATTTTGGCGGCGAAGGTCGTTTTCAGGCGCGTATTGAGGGACGTGAATTCACCGCCACTGAATTACGTGTCATTCACATGGTGCTGCAATTGTGTTTCCGCGACTTGACCGAGGCATGGTCACCTGTGATGCCCGTTAACTTCGAATTTGTCAGTCATGAAGTCAACCCGCAGTTTGCCAATATTGTCAGCCCCAGTGAGGTGGTAGTGATCTCCACTTTCCACATCGAGCTGGACGGTGGGGGTGGTGCTCTGCATGTCACATTGCCCTACTCGATGCTGGAACCCATCCGTGAGTTGCTGGATACCGGCCTGCAAAGTGATCGCAGTGCTGATGATGGCAGATGGGGGCGATCGATGCGTGAGGAGATCATGCAGGCAGATGTTGAAATGTCAGCCGTGCTCGCCGAAAAAGAATTGACGCTGCGGCAGGTAAGAGATCTCAAAGTGGGTGACATCATTCCAATTGATATGCCCAAAACCGTCACGGCAATGGTAGAGAAAGTCCCCATGTTCAGAGCCACTTTTGGTGAACACAACGATAAGGTGGCTCTGAAAATCGTCAGTGTAATTGAGCATCCCAAGGACACAACTCCCAACTATCAGTTAAAAGCAAAGGCCAAGAAACAATGAGCGAAGATACAAAACAAGACGATCAGTTACTGGCCGATGAGTGGGCCGCTGCTCTCGAAGAACAAACTCCTGACAGTGAATCTGATGCAGATCCATGGGCTGAAGCCTTGGCAGAACAGGCTGAGTCAGAGCAAAGCACACAAACTCAGGCGAATCCGGCACCAGTTGCCAAGCTTGATGATGATTCCAAACCACGCACTGATGTGGATCTGGACATGGTGCTGGATATCCCTGTCACCATCTCAATGGAGATAGGCCGCACCAAAATCAACATCCGCAACCTGCTGCAGTTGAGTCAGGGCTCAGTCGTGGAGCTGGATAGACTGGCCGGTGAACCGATGGACGTACTGGTCAACGACACACTGATTGCGCATGGTGAGGTGGTCGTGGTCAATGACAAGTTTGGCATTCGGCTGACCGATGTCATCAGTGCAGCTGAACGCATCAAGAAGTTACGATGAAACGCAGTATCAGCCTCATCTCACCGGTTTTGTTACTAATACCTGTGCTTACACAGGCAGCCGAGACAGCAACCAAATCTGAGCCTGCCAGACAACTGGCCAGCAGTCCATTATCAACGGCCAGTCTGCTTCAGACCCTGATGGGCCTGTTTCTGGTATTGGGCGTAATTGCGCTGATGGCTTTCTTGCTGCGTCGAAGCAGTCATTTTTATGGAATGGGCAATGGGCAAATGCGTGTAGTAGCCTCATTGTCGCTGGGACCACGTGAACGTGCCGTTGTGGTGCAGGTCGGTCAGCAACAAGTGATGCTCGGAGTCAGCCAACAACAGATCAATACCCTGCTGGTGCTGGATAAACCTTTGGACACTCCGTCTGATCCGACTGCTGAGTCTGGCTTTGCAGAACGTCTTCGCAAAATCATGCAACAACAAAAGGCCTCATCATGATTCGTTTATTGTTGTTGCTGTCTTTGTTGCTGCCTTTGCCGGCCATGGCCGAAACCGGAATCCCGGCATTGACCATCACCACTGGCGAAGACGGCCAACAGAGTTATTCACTGACATTGCAAATTCTGGCGTTAATGACGGTATTAACGCTATTGCCAGCTGCTCTGTTGATGATGACCTCATTCACTCGAATTATTATTGTGCTGGCAATATTACGTCAGGCCATGGGGGTTCAGTCGACCCCATCCAATCAGATCCTGATTGGTCTGGCGCTGTTTTTGACAATATTCATCATGCATCCGGTGTTCAGTGCTGCCTATGACAATGGTGTCCGGCCCTATCTGGATGGAGAAGTATCGGCCACTCAGGCGATTGAACAAGTCAGCGAGCCGTTTCGTGATTTCATGCTGGCGCAAACACGCGAAAGTGATCTGGCACTGTTTGCAGAGATCGGCGGCTATGAAGATTTACAAAGCGCAGAGGATGTTCCATTCAGTCTATTACTGCCGGCATTTGTCACCAGCGAATTGAAAACCGCTTTTCAGATAGGTTTTCTAATCTTCATTCCGTTTTTGATAATTGATCTGGTCGTTGCATCAGTACTGATGGCCATGGGCATGATGATGTTGTCGCCCATGTTGATTTCCTTGCCGTTCAAACTGATGTTGTTTGTGTTGATTGATGGCTGGGCACTGCTGATGGGCACCCTGGCCTCGAGTTTTTATATCTAGCCATGACGCCTGAAACTGTCCTTACTGTGATGCAACAAACCCTTGAGGTGATCACCATCCTGATCGCTTTAATCCTGCTGCCTGCACTGTTCATTGGCTTGTTGGTCAGCATGTTTCAGGCCGCCACCTCTATCAATGAGCAAACACTGACTTTTATACCCAAGCTTTTGATTACTATTCTGGTGCTGATGATGGCCGGTCCTTGGATGCTCAATCTGGTGATCAGTTACACCCTTCGTTTGTTCGAAGATATTCCATTTCTGATCGGTTGACATGACGCTGTCACTGGCTGAAATTACCGGCTTGATTGGCAGCTATCTCTGGCCATTTTTTCGTATTGCCGGCCTGGTCACCGCCGCCCCTATTTTCAGTAGTAACTTCGTCAATCTACGCAGCCGCTTGTTAATAGCTATCGCTATCAGCATGGTCATGGTGCCTACAATCAACACGCCTATGCCCAGCGTCACACCATGGAGTGGTGAGGGTGTACTACTGGTCGCGCAACAACTGCTGATTGGTTTTTGCATGGGCTTCATGCTGCAGATGATGTTTAACGCTTTCATTATCGGTGGACAAATTATCGCCATGCAGATGGGCTTGGGCTTTGCCTCGATGATTGATCCGCAAAACGGCATGACCGTACCGGTGATCAGTCAGTTTTACCTAATCTTTGTCAGCTTGCTGTTTCTGGCGATTGACGGTCATCTGATACTACTCATGGTATTACACGAGAGTTTCACGGTGATGCCGGTTGCAAGTAGCGGCATTGCGATTGAATCTTTTCGTGATGTGGCCTCTCTGGCCAGCTGGATGTATGCCGCAGCTATTATTGTGGCCTTGCCAGCGATTGGCTCTTTGATGATGGTCAATCTTGCCTTTGGTATTTTGTCTCGAGCAGCGCCACAAATCAGTCCTTTTTCGATTGGTTTCCCTATGACCATCATTCTCGGCTTCGCCATCATCCTGGTGACACTGCCCAATGTCGCAGGCCATCTGGTCGGCATGTCCGACGAAATGCTGCAAATGGCCAGATTACTGGTGCAAAACGATGGCTGAAGAAAACAGTGGTCAGGAAAAAACGGAACAGCCCTCCGCCAAGCGTCTTGATGACGCGAAGCAAAAGGGCCAGGTTCCCCGATCACGTGAACTAACCACGGTAGTAGTGTTAATCGCTAGTGCCGTTGCCATGATGTTTATAGGTGAGCGGTTACTTCATAGTCTGACTGAAGTGATGCAGGTTTCTTTCAGTTTCAGTCGTAGCCTGGCTTTTGACACCGGCATGTTGGTCAATCAGCTATGGTTGGGTGTCAGTATAGTGGCATTTGATCTGGGAATGTTTCTTGCGGTGACACTCATTGCAGCGTTGGCAGCTCCCGCCATGATGGGTGGCTGGAATTTTTCCGGTCAGGCAATGGCACCCAAACCTGAAAAGCTGGACCCAATCAAAGGCTTGAAGCGAATTTTCGGCCCACAGGGATTAATCGAACTGGCCAAGGCGCTGGGAAAATTTCTGTTGGTGGGCGGTATTGCCACCTTTATTTTATGGGGGCTGCGCGCCCAATTATTGACGCTTGGCAAGCAGGAAGTAAATGTCGCGATGACCGAGCTGGCATCGTTGATCCTCTGGGTATTTCTACTGATTTGTTCCAGCTTGATTATCATTGCGATGATTGATGTGCCTTTCCAGAAATGGAATCACATCAGACAGTTACGCATGACCAAGCAGGAAGTCAAAGATGAGCATAAGGAGACTGACGGCAGTCCGGAAGTGAAAGGCCGAATTCGCAGAATGCAAATTCAGCTATCACAACAACGCATGATGCAGGACGTGCCCAATGCCGATGTAGTCATTACCAACCCGACACATTACGCTGTCGCGCTTCGCTATGATCAGTCAAAAAACGGTGCTCCGGTCCTGGTCGCCAAAGGCGCTGATCTGGTAGCACAACAAATCAGGCTGATTGCGGATCAGCATCAAGTGCCCGTAGTATCAGCGCCACCGCTGACCCGGGCCGTTTATTACAGCACCGAAATCGGTGAGGAAATTCCATCTGGTCTATATATTGCAGTAGCCCAGGTACTGGCATTTGTATTTCAGCTTCGTCGCTACCGCAGTCGTGGTGGCAACAAACCGAAGCTGGATACCGAGCAATTGCCAATACCTGATGAACTGAAAAGAGACTGAGCGTAGATGGAAAACAATGCTGTTATTGGCCGTTTCAAGAAAGTATTGAACGGCCACATAGCCACGCCCATGCTTGTTGTTGCCTTGCTGGCCATGGTGGTGGTGCCTCTGCCTCCATTTATGCTGGACATGTTGTTCAGCTTTAATATCGCATTGTCCCTGACCATCGTGCTCGCCAGCATCTACGTGATGAAACCGCTGCATTTTGCCGCTTTTCCCAGCATCTTGCTGATCGCGACATTGCTACGTCTGGCCTTGAACGTCGCCTCGACCCGTATCGTCCTGCTTGAGGGACACACAGGTACTGCAGCAGCAGGCCAGGTCATTGAATCCTTTGGTGAATTTGTTATCGGCGGAAACTACACCGTTGGTTTTGTTGTGTTTGCCATTCTGGTCATTATCAACTTTGTGGTTGTTACCAAGGGTGCCACCCGTATCGCTGAAGTCAGTGCTCGTTTCACTCTTGACTCCATGCCTGGTAAGCAAATGGCTATTGACGCAGATCTGAATGCCGGCTTGATTACTCAGGATGAAGCTCGACTGCGGCGTGATGAAATCATGCAGGAATCAGACTTCTATGGCTCCATGGATGGTGCCAGTAAATTTGTTCGTGGCGATGCCATTGCCGGTATTTTGATCCTGCTGATTAATATCATCGGTGGCTTCATTATCGGTGTTGTTCAACATGATCTGACCTTTGCCCAGGCCGCGCATAACTATACTTTGCTGACCATTGGTGATGGTCTGGTCGCCCAGATTCCATCGCTGTTACTGGCCTCAGCAGCAGGCTTGTTGATCACGCGCTCGACCAAAGAACAGGACATGGGTGAGCAAATTGTAGGTCAGTTATTCAGTAACCCCAAAACACTGGCACTCACCTCCGGCATCGTTGGCGGCATGGGTTTGATCCCCGGCATGCCCAATCTGCCATTTCTGCTGCTGGCAGGGGCTGGCGGAGGTGGAGCCTGGTTAATGCATCAACGTCAAAAAGCCGCCACTGAAGCCGAAGTTGCAGCAGCCACGGCGCCAGCCGCGGCCTCACCTCGTGAGCAAAAAGAATTAAGTTGGGAGGACTTGAGCCCGGTTGATCCAGTAGGTCTGGAAGTTGGCTATCGATTGATACCCCTGGTAGATAAAAATCAGGGGGGGCAGTTGATGAATAGAATCAAAGGCATACGCAAAAAAATCTCCCAGGAAATGGGGTTTCTGATCCCGCCAGTGCATATACGTGACAACCTGGACCTCGCTCCTACCGCTTATCAGATCACTCTGTTTGGTGTCACATTCGGTCAGGCGGAGGTCTACCCCGACAGAATGATGGCGATTAATCCCGGCCAAGTGTTTGGCGAACTGAATGGTATTCAAGGCAAAGATCCGGCCTTTGGTCTGGATGCCGTATGGATTGAACCGAGTCAGCGTGAAAATGCCCAGGCACAAGGCTACACCGTGGTGGATGTCGACACCGTCATTGCCACGCACTTAAGCAAGATTTTGCAGAATTATGCACATGATCTGCTGGGCCGTGAGGAAGTACAGCATCTTCTCGATAACCTGGCCAAAGTCGCGCCCAAACTGGTTGAGGGACTGGTGCCTGATCTTGTACCCCTGGGCACTGTACAGAAAGTTCTGCAAAACCTGCTGGTGGAAAATATTCCTATCCGTGATATCCGCACCATCACCGAAGCGATTTCCGAGCAGGCTGTCCGTAATCCTGACCCTGAAGCCATCACTGCAGCGACTCGAATGGCACTAAGTCACTCCATTGTCCAACATATCAATGGCACCCAACCGGATATGCCTATCATCACCCTCGACCCTGAGCTGGAACAGATATTGCTAAAAACACTGCAGGCTTCAGGTGAAGGTGGCGCCAGTCTTGAACCCGGGCTGGCTGAAAATATGCACCGAAATCTTCAGGAGGCTACTCAACGTCAGGAAATGTCGGGGGAAGCTGCCATTCTGGTTGTACAGGCTGGCCTGAGATCCTGGATAGCTCGCTTTATCAGACATGCCATACCGGGATTGCATGTGTTGTCATACAACGAAATACCCGACGACAAGCAAATCAGAATTGTTGCCAATGTGGGTCGTTAGAATTGAGGATTGAAACATGAAAATCAAACGTTTCCAGGCTGCTGATGTCCGTCAGGCAATCCGAGAAGTCAGAGAGGTTCTGGGCCCTGATGCGGTCATTCTGTCCAACACGCGTGTGGATGGCGGAATAGAAATCGTTGCCGCCACAGATTACGATGAATCACAGTTTCGTCAACATGCTCAGGCGGCAGATTATCAGTCACGGAGAGAACAACCCACGGTTGAAATCAATCCTGCCGCGCCACCAAGAACTATGGCCCCCTTCAAGGAAAACATCTGGTCACAGGAACCCACCTTGGTTCAGATGCGCAAGGAAATCGCCGGTTTGAGAGATATGTTGCAAAACCAGTTATCGGATCTGACATGGAAAGACCTTGCCAGACAAAGTCCCACACAGATGGAACTGATTCAGCGCTATCTTCGCATGGGCGTTGATATGCAACTGGCACGTCAACTGACTGCCAATCCTGTTGAAGACCTGGAAGTTGCATGGCGTCAATCTCTAGGCAAACTGGCTGCTCAGATTGATATACAAAACGATGACATCATCAGCACAGGCGGTATCTTCGCTCTGGTCGGTCCGACAGGTGTCGGCAAAACCACCACCATCGCCAAATTGGCCGCTCGCTGCGCATTGAAACACGGTGCTCGCAATGTAGCCTTGATCACCACCGACTGCTATCGCATTGGTGGACAGGAGCAGTTGCGCAGTTATGCGCGCATACTCGGCGTCCCTGTTCGCGTCGCCAGAAGTCATGATGAACTCTCTGATGCGCTGAATGACTTGCTTGATCGTCGCTTTATCCTGATAGATACTGCGGGAATGAACCCGAGAGATATGCAACTGGCCCAAAAGTTTGCATTATTGCAACAGCAATCGCCACGCATCAAAACACTGCTGACACTGTCGGCAACCACTCAGGCAGCGGCTATCAATGATATTATCAAGGCATTCTCACACTTGGGACTGCACGCTTGCATCATGACCAAAATCGACGAAGCCAGTAGCCTCGGAGCAGCAATCTCCGCATTGATCCAACACCGACTGCCGCTAGCCTATACTGGACACGGCCAACAAGTGCCTGAAGATCTGAGTCTGGCACGACCTAATACACTGGTACATCAGGCCAGTGAACTGCTCAACAACGAACAACAACCGGAAGAATCCTTCATTTCCGGGCATGGAGGCTTTGCCGCCTATGGCTGAAACACCCCAGGATCAGGCTGCTGGCCTGCGAAAACTGACGCAGCCTCCACGACCAGTAAAAGTCATTGCGATTGCCAGTGGTAAGGGGGGCGTCGGCAAAACCAATGTAACTGTCAATCTAGGCGTGGCAATGGCCAGTCAAGGCAAGGAAGTCGTCCTTTTGGATGCAGATCTGGGACTTGCCAATATCGATGTCATGCTTGGCCTGCATCCACAATACAATCTGCTCAATGTTCTCGAAGGCTCAAAAACCCTTCGTGAAATCATGATAGAGGGTCCATCCGGGCTGAAAATAATCCCCGCGACCTCCGGTGTGCAACGAATGGCTGAATTGACTCCTGCGGAACATGCCGGAATGATTCAGGCTTTCAGTGAACTTGAACAGCATATCGACGTGCTGCTTATCGACAGTGCCGCAGGCATCGCCGACAGTGTGGTCAGTTTCACCCGTGCAGCGCAGGAAGTGATTGTTGTGGTCTGTGATGAACCGGCTTCCATCACCGATGCCTACGCGCTGATCAAACTACTGAGCCGTGATCACAAGGTTGAACGGTTTCATATCATCGCCAATATGTGTCGCAGTGTTCAGGAAGGCCGTGAACTGTTCGACAAGATTGCGCTGGTTTGTGACCGCTTCCTTGATGTCACGCTGGATTTCATGGGCATTGTGCCTTTCGACGAAGATTTACGCCGTGCCGTCAAAAAACAACGTTCGGTGGTTGAATTCATCCCACGGAGCAAATCTGCGATGGCATTTATGCACTTAGCCAAGAAGATCGAGCACTGGCCAGTGCTCAAGCAACCGCGTGGTCATATGGAGTTTTTTGTCGAACGCTTGATTCAGGCCAGCCTGGAATCAGCGTGAGATGAACGGGGTATCCATGTATACCACTGAGACACTCGGACTAACGCAAAACGAGCTGATACAGCAACACGCGGGGCTGGTAAAACGTATTGCCTATCACCTGATTGCACGGTTGCCACATACGGTCGATGTCGATGATTTGATTCAGGCAGGCATGATCGGTCTGCTTGATGCAGCCCAGCAATATAAAGCTTCTCAGGGTGCCAGCTTTGAAACTTATGCAGGTATTCGCATTCGCGGCGCTATGCTCGATGAAATTCGACGCAATGACTGGGCACCCCGTTCGGTTCATCGCAAAGCACGCGAAATTGCTGAAGTCATCCACTCGCTGGAACAACAGAACGGCCGTCATGCACAGGACACCGAAATCGCCCAGGCTTTGGGCATCAATCTGGATGAGTATCACCAGCAATTGCACGAAGCGGCCGGTCATCAAATCTTCAGCCTGTCTGATTTCAGTGACAATGATGAATCATCGGCGCAGCCTATCAGCAGCATTCCAGCACAACCCGATGAAGATGTGGAAAGCACAACGTTTCAGCAGGCGCTGGCTCAAGCTATCGATGGCCTGCCAGAACGAGAACGGTTAGTGATGAGCCTGTACTATAATGAAGAGTTGAATCTTAAAGAAATCGGCGAAGTACTGGGCGTGAGTGAGTCAAGAATCAGTCAGATTCACAGCCAGACCGTTATTCGGCTTCGCGCTAAATTAAAAGACTGGTTAAGCTGACCATGGGAGGTTTACATTGGACAAGAACATGAAAATCCTGATTGTGGATGACTTTTCCACAATGCGACGGATTATCAAGAATCTACTGAGAGATCTTGGTTTCAACAATACCGTTGAAGCAGACGACGGGTTAACGGCTCTGCCGATTCTGAAAACCGGTACTATCGACTTTCTGGTCACCGATTGGAATATGCCAGGCATGCAAGGCATTGACTTACTGAAGACCGTTCGCGCTGATGAAAAACTGTCGACGCTGCCGGTGCTGATGGTCACTGCCGAAACCAAACGCGAGCAGATCATCGAAGCCGCTCAGGCAGGCGTCAATGGCTACATCGTAAAACCTTTCACCGCAGCGACATTGAAAGAGAAAATCGAAAAAATCTTTGAACGAATAAATGCGCAACAAGCGCAATAGAGGCTTCATGGAACATATCGACAAAAATGCTCAACTCGAAGCAGCAAAGGCACTGGTCACTGCCATTGAACAGGATGACGCAGCACAGATTCAAAGTCAGCTAGCCATACTCAGCATCGCTCGCGAGAGCGAACTGTTTCAGGAAATCGGCAAAATGACCCGTGAACTTCACGAGGCATTAAGCAACTTCAATGTCGATCCGCGGCTGGTCGATTTGACCCAGAATGATATGCCCAACACCCGCAACCGTCTCAATTACGTTATACAAACTACCGAAGAAGCCGCCCACAAAACTCTCGGTTATATCGATCAAACACTGCCTCTGGCCAATGAACTAAAACTCAATGCCGATTTAATTGATAAGAGTTGGCACCGATTTCGCATGAGAGAGATGAGCGTCGAGGAATTTCGGGCGCTGAGTCGGGAAATCGAAGCGTATTTGCCTGTGGTCAAAGCTCATGCTGACAACATTCATCAGAATCTCTCTGAAATGACGCTGGCTCAAGGCTTTCAGGACTTAACCGGACAGGTTCTCAAGCAAGTGATCAGTCTGGTCGAAGAAGTGGAAGACAATCTGGTGAGACTGGTCAAAGTCGCCGGTCAGCATGCAGACTTTAATGCTGAACGGAAAAAAGACCACAATCCCATCAAGGCCGAAGGCCCACAAATTAACGCCAAAGATAACCCCAATGTGATGAAAAACCAGGATGATGTTGATGACTTGCTGTCGAGTCTCGGCTTCTAGAGGAAATCGCCATGGCGTTAGACACAGACGATGAAATTTTGCAGGACTTTATGGTTGAGGCAGAAGAAATTCTGGATGGCCTCAACGAACAACTGGTGACACTGGAAAATGCGCCACAGGATACAGACCTGCTTAATGCTATCTTTCGTGGCTTTCACACCATTAAAGGCGGTGCGGGCTTCCTCAGCCTGGAGGCCATGGTGAATCTTTGCCACAAGGGTGAAGATGTGTTCAATCTGCTGCGTCAGGGCGAGCGTGTTGTTGACGCAGATATGATGGATACCTTCCTGAAAGTGCTCGACAGCCTGAACAGCATGTTTGCCGAGCTAAAGGCTGGCGAATATCCTACCCCGGCAGATCCGCAAATCCTTGAGCAGCTGGCAGCGTATCTGGATCCTGATTTCACCCCGTCGACTGAGGTCGTTGCTAAAGAACCAGAACCGGAGCCCGAACCAGAGACGGAAGCCACCCCGTCAGCACCGGCCAGTGACGACATTACAGACGACGAATTTGAAGCCCTGCTGGATCAACTGCATGGTGGTGCACCA
This sequence comes from Methylophaga sp., assembly GCA_020831825.1. Lineage (GTDB taxonomy): Bacteria > Pseudomonadota > Gammaproteobacteria > Nitrosococcales > Methylophagaceae > Methylophaga. The sequence goes on from JAFIFW010000012.1 coordinate 169,789, forward strand.
CCTGGGGCAAAATCAGACAACGACGACAGCAGCGCTAATTCAGAGACTACCACCGCCTCGGATAGTGACGATATCACTGAAGAAGAATTCGAAGCACTGCTTGACGAACTGCAAGGCAAGAAAAAAACAGCTCCAAACAAGAGTGAAGTAACGCCACCTCCGCCCGTCGCACCAAAACCTCCCGTAGCCTCACCAGCACCAGAACCTGCCAATGCAGAGGCCACTGCACCAGAGCCGGCACCGAGAGCCAAAAGCGACACGCCTGCGGCAAAAGCTGCCGCTCCGGCGCCGGCAAAAGCGGCACCCGCAACCGCTGAAACCAGTGTTCGTGTTGATACCAGCCGACTGGATGAAATTATGAACATGGTCGGTGAACTGGTTCTGGTACGTAACAGAATCAACACCCTGGAAGCCGCATTTCAAGATGAAGAAATGGCCAAGGCCGTCAACAACCTGGCGGTGGTGACCGGAGATTTGCAAACTGCGGTAATGAAAACCCGCATGCAACCCATCAAAAAAGTATTTGGCCGTTTTCCCCGTGTTGTAAGAGATTTGGCGCGCAGTCTGAAAAAAGACATCAACCTGGAGCTACAGGGTGAAGAAACAGATCTTGATAAAAACCTGGTCGAGGCGCTTGCTGATCCATTGGTGCATTTGGTCAGAAACGCGGTTGACCACGGCATCGAAATGCCGGATGTTCGTGAGGCTGCTGGCAAATCCCGTCAGGGTCATATAGTGCTGGCAGCAGCCCAGGAAGGTGATCACATCCTACTAACGATTGCCGATGATGGCGCTGGAATGAATCCCGATGTGTTACGTCGCAAGGCTGTCGAAAAAGGCATGATGGATCAGGACACTGCTTCAAGATTGACTGAGTCAGAGTGCTTTGCCCTGATTTTTGCGCCCGGCTTTTCCATGAAACAGGAAATATCCGACATCTCTGGCCGCGGTGTTGGCATGGATGTGGTCAAAACCAGCATCTCCAAACTCAATGGTGTCATTGATATCAACTCTGAGATTGGTAAAGGCACCACGCTGTCGATTAAGGTGCCTTTGACACTGGCAATCATGCCTACTCTGATGGTCATGCTGGGGCAGCAGATTTTTGCATTCCCATTAGTGAGCGTGAATGAAATCTTTCATCTCGACCTCAATAAAACCAATACGGTCGATGGACAGCAAACCATTATGGTACGCAACAAGGCTTTGCCGTTATTCTATCTCAGTAAATGGCTTGTCAAAGCATACCAATCCACTGGCGAAAAAGACTTACAGCACGTAGTTATCGTCAATGTAGGTACTCAAAAAGTAGGGTTTGTCGTTGACCAACTGATTGGCCAGGAGGAAGTGGTCATCAAACCGCTGGGCGCCCTGTTACATGGTACCAAGGGGCTGGCAGGAGCCACTATAACCGGCGATGGTCGTATTGCGCTCATCCTCGACTTTCCTGAATTAATGAGTACCTATGCCCACCGTGGTTATTGAGGAACAGCGTGACAGTCAAAGTTTTAATCGTAGATGATTCAGCATTTTTTCGTCGGCGGCTTACTGAAATCATAGACGCTGACCCTCGGATGAAGGTCATTGCAACTGCGGCTAATGGAGAAGAAGCGATTTCACAGACCAGTCTTCTCAGACCTGATGTCATTACCATGGATATGGAAATGCCAGTCATGGACGGTATCGCCGCTGTGCGCAAGATCATGAAAATGCGGCCAACACCGATTCTGATGCTCTCAACCTGGACCACAGAAGGCGCCAAGGCAACACTTGATGCCCTGGATGCTGGCGCAATGGATTATTTACCCAAGCGTTTTGAAGATCTGTCCAGTGATAAGCTGGCAGCACAAAAAGTTCTGCGAGATCGGATTCACAATGTCGCCAAAGGCTTTCTAGCGGCGCGCCAACCAGAGAAGACAGATGCAGAAGCCCCCGCAACACGCAAAGTGCCAGCCGGTAGTCGTGACATCATTAAACAGATCGTCATTGGCACCTCTACCGGTGGTCCGGTTGCTTTACAGCGAATTCTCAGTCGATTACCCTCAAACTTCTCCTTACCCATTTTGTTGGTGCAGCACATGCCTGCCAGCTTCACCCCCTCTTTTGCAGAACGTCTTAATGCTCAGTGTGCTATCACCGTCAAGGAAGCCAAAGAGGGCGATGCGATGCAAGCCGGGGTGGCCTACCTTGCGCCAGGAGGGCAACAGACGCTATTCAAAGGTCGTGCTGAACGCCTGTTTCTCAATGTGGAAGCTGGCCAGGCCACTCAGACATACAGGCCCTGCATCGATATGACACTGCACTCTCTGGCCAGGATCTCTCCTGCCAATACGTTGGCTATCATCTTGACCGGCATGGGCTCAGATGGTCGAGATGGCTGCATGGAACTACACGGACTCGGAGCCACTGTTTGGGCACAAGATCAAGCAACCAGTACAATTTATGGTATGCCGATGGCGGTCGCCAAAGCGGGTATTGCTGACAAAATCCTAGGTCTCGATGACATCGGTCAACAATTGGCAGCAATGGGCTGATATGGATATTCTCAGCATCACAGGGTTATTAATTGGCTTCGGCGCGATACTGATGGGTCAGTATCTTGAAGGCGGCCATATCAACACTATTCTAAATGCTGTTGCGTTACTTATCGTGCTGGGCGGCACGCTTGGCGCAGTGATGCTACAAACCCCACTCAACACCTTCATCCGTGCGATGAAAATGTTCAAATGGATCTTCCGCCCTCCCCAACTATCGCCGGAAAGAATACTTGGCAAAATTCTGGAATGGAATCAGGTCGCCAGACGTGAAGGCTTGCTCCGTCTTGAAACTATGGCACTAGAAGAGCGCGATCTGTTCACCCAAAAAGGGTTACAACTGATCGCGGATGGCGCAGAGGCAGAGATCATTCGTGAAATCATGGAAACCGATCTGGATTTAATTGAACACAGCGATATGCAGGCTGCAAAAGTCTATGAAGCCATGGGAGGTTATTCGCCCACCATCGGTATTATTGGTGCCGTACTTGGTTTGATTCATGTCATGGGAAACCTCGCCGATCCATCGTCACTCGGTTCAGGCATTGCCGTCGCATTTGTCGCCACTATCTATGGTGTTGGTTTTGCCAATCTGTTTTTTTTACCGGTGGGTAATAAACTCAAAACACTGGTCTTGCGACGCAGTCAAATGCAAATGATGCTGATTGACGGACTGATTGGTGTTGCCGACGGAGATAACCCGAGAAATATTGAAAGCCGATTGCAGGCCTATCTGGACTAGTTGCCATGGCACGCAGAAAGCGGGAACCAGAACACGAAAACCATGAACGTTGGCTGGTCTCCTATGCCGACTTTATTACTTTATTGTTTGCGTTTTTTGTTGTGATGTACTCAATCTCATCAGTCAATGAAGGCAAATACCGGGTATTGTCTGAAACACTTGAAAGTGTGTTTTCTCAACCAACACGAAGCGCCTCCCCAATTCAGGTGGGTGAGATCAGCCGGGGTGAAGGCGAACTCGTCGCACAGCCAGGCGTACCCGACTTACCCGTATTTGAGATTGAATTACCCGAACTGCCGCAATATCCCCCCCCACCTGTGCCGGAAACTGTTCGCAGTATCGGCGAAATATCTCAACAACTTGAGAGTGCTCTGGCTGATTTGATTGATAATGATGACATCAGCCTGAATGTCGGAGAAGACTGGATCGAACTGGATATCAAATCCAGTTTATTGTTTGGCAGTGGTGAAGCAAGACTGGATACGCAAGCAGTGCCCGTCATCGGCCAAATCGCCGAAGTGCTTGTGGCGACAGCCAACCCCGTACAAGTCGAAGGATTTACTGATAACCAGCCCATCAACACACCACGCTTTCCTTCAAACTGGGAGCTTTCAGCTGCCCGGGCGGCCAGTGTAGTTCACTTATTGGAACGTTATGGTATCGAGCCTGACAGAATGTCGGCAATTGGTTATGGTGAGCATCATCCGATTGCTGATAATGCAACTGAGCAAGGCCGGCAAAAAAATCGCCGTGTGGTACTGGTAATTCTCGGCAGTCGTGACAGTCGACGCAGTCTGGATGCTTTTTCCAGTCCGCAAGCTGAAGCTGAAGAACGAATTCAAATACCCTTACTCGAACCAGGCACACCCGACATTTCGCCGCTGATTGAACCGGAGGTTCAGCCATGACGGTCTGGGCAATTGCCAACCAGAAAGGCGGTGTCGGTAAAACTACCACGGTTATGACGCTTGCCAGTCTGTTGGCACAGCAAGGCAAGCCCACGCTGGTGCTGGACATGGATCCTCACGGCTCAATGACCACCTGCTTTGGATTCGATCCAGACACGCTCGACCACAGCATCTACACTCTGTTTCAAAAACTCGATGAAAGCCCGAACAGTGCAATCTTCCAGACGCTGAAAAAAACCTCTCAGGAAAATATTTACCTGTTACCTGCCGCGACCGCCATGGCAACACTGGATCGACAACTCGGCGTACAGAGTGGCAAGGGGCTGGTCATCCGTAAAACGCTGGCACACTTGAGTGATCGTTTTGAACATGTCTTGATTGATTGTCCGCCCATGCTTGGTGTGTTGATGATTAATGCATTAGCAGCTTGTGATCAGTTATTAATTCCCGTGCAAACAGAATTTCTTGCGTTGAAGGGACTTGAACACATGCTGCACACGCTGACCATGATCAACCATTCTCGCAGCCAGCCATTGCCACATTTAATCATCCCCACCATGTTTGATCGTCGCACCCGTGCTTCAACGCAGACTTTACGCATGCTCAGAGAACAATACCCGGATCAGATATGGCAAGGCATGATTCCAGTGGATACGCAATTTCGTGATGCGAGCAAGGCCGGCACCCCTCTGCCAGCCCTGAACCCTCAGGCTAAAGGAACACTCGCCTACGCCGAACTTTTACAAGCACTGTTGACCAAGCAACAAGCGGATCTCAGTCATGCCTGAACATCCGATTGTCGACCAGCAAGAGGCACTGGCTGTCTATCTGAGAGATATGTTTGATGAATCGCCGTCAGAAATCACTCAAATAGCGCCGCCAATTCAGGAAACACAACTTGATACTGATGAGCCAGCCCAAGATACTGTTGCGGAAGATTGGCGCTCGCAACCTTTTCAGGCATTACTGATGGACATTCACGGTCTGCAACTGGCGATACCGCTACAGCAGCTCTGTGGAATTCGAGAATGGCCAGACACAGAACTTCCTCGCCTGCCCGGAAAACCAGACTGGTATCTGGGTTTGTTGAGTGCTGACAGATTACATACGCAGGTGGTTGATCCCGGCCATATTGTTTTACCGGCAGAAATGCGACAACGCTCGGCAACACCTGCCTATATGGTATTGATAGACGATGGTCGCTGGGCGATTGCCTGTCATGCCGTTAGTGAAGTAATCACCTTGCATCCAGAAGATATTAAATGGCGTAAAATCGCAGGCAAACGCCCCTGGCTGGCTGGCACAGTGCTGGAAAAAATGTGTGGTATTCTGGATATTCCTGCACTGGTCGACCTGTTAAAAACCTGATAAATGGCATGAAATATGCTAAGAGACCCCCATAAACGTCATAAAACTGACAAACCGGCCACTGCGATCAAGCGGTATAAGGACTGAAGTATGAGCAAGAAAGACGCCGCCGGGAATGATCCGGTATTGCAATGGGTAACCTATCACCTGGAAGATGAGATCTACGGCATCAATGTCATGCAGGTCCAGGAAGTCCTGCGTCTGACCGAAATTGCCCCGGTTCCGGGTGCTCCAGATTATGTTATTGGCATTATCAACCTGCGCGGAAGTGTTGTCACCGTCATCGATACCCGTCTGCGTTTTGGCTTGCCAAGCAAGGAAGATGATGAAACATCGAGAATCATCATTGTCGAAGTTAATGGCAATGTGGTCGGCATGCTGGTCGACTGTGTCGCGGAAGTCGTCTATCTGCGACAGTCGCAGATAGATACAGCGCCCAATGTCAGTAACGATGACAGTTCACGTTTTATTCAAGGTGTCTGTAGCCGTGAACAAGGCCTGCTAATTCTGGTCGATGTCAACAAACTACTTACTGAAGACGAAATATCGGAGCTGGCGAGTCTGTAGCTTGTTCATTTCATGGCTGATGAGATCTCACCAAGTTTACCTCTGACACCCACGCCAACGGTTGACGTACCACCAGAAGGTCGAAGACGTCAAAAGCCCGGCACGGATAAGGGCAAGCAAGAGACGATTAATGACGATGAAACAACAGATCGTAAGCCCCGTCCACCGCATGACGGTTTGATAGATGAATATGCATGATTCGCCCGGAGGGCCAACCCAATGCTGATATATGTTATAGCCGCTTTTATAAGTTTGTTGTTTGGCGCTGCTCTGTTACGGTTCTGGCGAATTCAAGGGCAGCAAGCAGAAAAAATTACCGCCCTGCAATCACAACTGTCGGCATTATGTGCTGCCGCAGTGGGAGGTGATGAACGGATTTTACGTTTTGAACAAGCACTGAATAAACTTCGTGAACATCAGAATACGCTGGATCTGAGTATTGTCAGCCAGGCCGGTTACGATCATGCCATTCGGCTGGCACGCAAAGGTGGTAGCGTGCAGCAACTCATCGAACACTGCAATCTCAGTGATGAAGAAGCCCATCTGATCACGCGACTGCATGGTCAACCAGCAAGATCATCGGCTGACCTGCACTAGGGGCAGTTGGCTTCTACTCGCGCATTGTGCTGAGTCTGAAATTACACCGGTCGCTCTGACGGTGAGAGGAACAAACTTTAATTCTATTCCGGCACTTGTGACTGCGGTTTACCGATAAGGTAACCCTGAATGTAGTCAACACCATATTGATGAAGCAGATCCATGGTGCTCTGCCGCTCGACAAACTCCGCCACGGTTTCCTTGCCCAGACTGTGCGCGATGTCGATCATTGACTTAACCAGTAATTGATCAACGGGATCACTCTCCAAATCGGTGATAAAAGCACCATCAATTTTCAGAATATCCACCGGGAAATACTTGAGATAGCTGTATGAATTAAAACCGGCACCAAAATCATCCAGTGCAAAGCGGCAGCCCAGTTCACGCAGACCTATGACCATCTTTTTACTTTGCTCGAAGTTTGAAATTGCTGAAGTTTCTGTAATTTCGAAAACCATCCTCGCTGGATTGACGCCGGTTTCCTGAAGTTTTCTTTGCACCAGCGGGTATAGACTGTTATCGAGAAAGATATTGCCAGAAAGATTTACTGCCAGTGAAATACGATCAGGCACTGTTCGCATCAACTCAAATGCACGATCGACCACCCATAAATCGATTTGATGAATCAAGCCCATCGACTCTGCAACCGGAATAAACTCTGAGGGATGGTAAAGCGTCCCTTCATCATCTCGCATTCGAATCAAACACTCGTAGTGATTAATTTCACCCGATGACACTGCATGAATCGGCTGGAACTCCAGAACGAAGTTTTCCTGTTTGAGCGCCATTCGTATTCGAGGTGCCCACTCCACACTGTGGCGCAGCGCATGCATTTCCCTATCCTGAGGACTATAGAGATGCACCCTGTTGCGGCCACGCTTTTTCGCTGTAAAGCATGCCTGATTAGCATGTGATAACACCTCACCTGCAGTACTTAACTCATCAGCGAGAATCAGTTTGATGCCTATACTGGCTGACAGATGATACAAATGACCGTGATAACTAAAACTGTATCCATCAAACAAGTTGTGCAACTTATTGGCAAGTTGCTCGGCGTTTTTCTCGTTAATATCGTTAACTAATACCGCAAACTCATCGGATCCGATACGCACCAGCGTATCTTTGACTGAAAAAAATCGCCGTAGCGAATTGGCGACCTGAACCAGCAGACTATCCCCTGCCTCATGGCCCTCTGCATCATTCAGCACTTTGAAACTATCCAGATCAACGTAGAAAAGGGCACTGCTGACATTGAAGTTTTGCGACTGTGTCAGACTCTCTTCAAGTGACTGCTCCAATCGACGTCGGTTTGCCAGTCCCGTCAGATCATCGTGACTGAGTGAAAACTGCAGTCTGGCTTCCATCACTTTGAGATTTGCCAACTCATCCTGAAGCTGCAACTGACGTTGATAGGTGTAATCACGCTCTTTTTTGACTGCAAGTGCAGTCATGATGGCAGGGGGAAGAGACTCTGCTGTGAGAGGACGGTAAAGTAATGATGTCACCCCATAACCCAAGTCTGTGAGAACTTGCGCGTGATCCCATTGGGATTCCGGTGTCAGAGAAATGATGGGGATCAGTCGCCACTCATCAAACTGGTCCATGGTCAGTCGTAGCTCACGAACCGATAACTCGGGCATTGAGCTATCAATCAAAATTAAGTCGATGTCACAGACATCATCAACAATAGCGTGCCTCAGCACCAGCATCAGTGCTTCTGGGCTATGTGCGGTATCGATTTCTGTAAACCCGCTGAGTTGTAACAGCGTTCTTAAATAGCCGGTGTCGGCCTCGCGTGCTCCGGCAATAACGACCCTGGAGTCCAGCAAGTCGGCGACATCCGCAGCAGAGACAGGCGCATCAGGAACAGTTCCATTGGACTGCTCAGGTAGCACTGGAAATTCGTTACTCGGAATTTTCATTGTCTGTGATCAGCTTTTATAGCGTCGCCCGGGAAATCGTTACAGCCCGAAAGTATCCCTTTTATATTTAAAAATCAATACTTAATATGATTTTTGTAATGCTGTTTATAAAGTTTTTTGAGTTCACGACACAGGCAGGTCAGAAAATCCATTTGTGTATCTCACTGCTCTTAAGCAGTTTTTCCTTTAGATACAGGGACTTTGCCTGAGACCATATAGGCATAGGCGATGACTTCTGCAATGGCGCGATATAACTCCGACGGGATCTCATCCCCCAGCTGAAGATCCTTCAGCAAATCAGTTAACAGGTCGTCTTGCCGCAAAGGAATGTTATGTTCACGGGCAATACGAATGATTTCTTCAGCAATTCGCCCCTCACCGCTGGCGGTGACAGTAGGCGCATTGTCACCGTCATAGTGCAAGGCAATCGCGCGTGTCAAAGCTGATGATTCACTCATACATGAATGTCCACATATGTTTCAAATGCATCATGCATTTCTGACGCTGGCTCAATGGCAGACAACGGTGCAACGGGAGCACATCGACAGTTCAGTTGGCCAACTGTCAGTTCGACCGTCTGCAAACGTGTTCTCAATTCATCCAGATATTGTGTTAACAACTTTGCCGTTTCGGGACGTTCTGCAACCAAAGTGACGGACACTTGCTGTTGATGCAGTGTCAACAATGCCTGCATGGGCCCTGAATTAGTAGTTTCGAGGTTTAGCTGAACTTGCCAGATATCCTGTGACTGTTCAACGTTGGTCTGCTGTTGCTGAATACGCATTCTGACCAGCGATAATTCCTGTCGATCCCGCACTGGCAACTCCATTAACCAGACCGGGTTACTGCTTGGCAATTCAGGATCACGCACCATCGCCAACTGATTCAGCTGCACACGTGCTGTCAGGCTTCGAACCTCCTGCAACAAATCACGCATCAGAGATATTTCGATAGCACGCGTCATTGCAGCAGCGTCTGGCCTTGTGCCAGCTGAAGCGTCACGGCTCGCCTGTTGGAGCTGTGTGATGATCTGCTGTAAATTCAAATTTGCCTCTGGCACGCGACTCATGCCTTGTGCCAAACTGCTATTGCTAATAAACGAAGTCAATGCAGCTCGAATCTCTGCTGGTAGCTGACGCAATAATTTTTCTGTTCTCGGTCGATCAGGATTAGTGCTCAACTGCTGCTCAACTGCTGCCGCCAATCGCATCAAATTGCCTTTAAAATCCTGAGTTGTCGCCTGCCCTGTCTGTAAACGCTGTTCCAGAAATTGTCCCGAGTTCTGCAGTGCATCTCTTAATACGTTGGCATGCGGTAAATTCTGGCGCTCGACCACATGACTTATCAGCTGCGTCAATGGCGCGCTCAACGGTGCAGGCAATGTTCGATTAGAATGCTGCATATTCAGCGTCGAAGGTAATAAACGCTGATCCTGAACCAGTGGCAATAACATTCGTTGCAAGTCACGAATTTGCGCGGCAATGTCAATCACCGCCGGACGCAATACAACAGATAAGGGTTGCAGTTTGGCCACTTCCAGCTGCAACATTTGGCTAGGCTGAAACTGCCTGCCAAGCGAACTGACATCAATTTGCATTTTAGCGGGCAACTGACCGCCGCCATCTTTTATCGCCACCAGCAATTGTTGTTGTGATTGAAGCGCCACTATTTCGGCATTAAAACGCATGCCCTGCTGAAGCGGTCGCGGCGGTAGCTCCGCATCAACCATCTGCAGTGCGAGTCTGCCTGCTTGCTGAACCACTTCCAACTGAATTTTTTGCCCAGGCTGGACAGCTTTATCGGCGGTAAATTCAATGACGGTATTACCAATCTGAACCTTCACCTGTTCAGCCTTGGCAGCGGCCGTGACTGCGACCGCTTCCAGCCGTTGCCCCAAGACCAGCTGGCTGCCTAATCTGGCCGGTAAATCCTGCAAATCAGAGCTATTAATCGTCGATGATGACTGAGGTACTTGCATCCTTATACCTTTTCGGTTCTCAGTGCTAGTATAGCAATCATGCAGGGATTTGAAGCATTGCCGATGAACAACCCGAATAAGCTCTGGTATACACGCAAAAACGAGACTATCAGTGGTCCGTTCACACTATCGCTGATCCGCAGCAATTTTTTGGCCGGCCGCTTGTCAGAAGAAGACATGATCAGTGAGGATCAGCTGCAATGGCAAACAATTGTTGAGTTTCCCGAGTTGGCAAATCAGTCAAAACCAGAAACCATTCATCATCAGCGGGATGAAAGAGATGGTTTTGACCGGCGCAGTCAACAAGCAAAAACAACACATAGCCAGCGCAAAGCCCAAAGACGGGCACCTGAACCCGAAGATACCATTCAGCGAAGACAATTACGGACGATGATTCTGCAAAAACAACGTCAACAACACAAAGTCAAAATCTTGCCTCTGATCGTAGTGTTACTACTAATAGTGGTGACCGGAATTTTTGCCGTCAAACAAAGCAGTCAGATGGAAGTGATGATCCAGAACTGTCAGGCACCACCGATTCCTGGAGTGAACTGGGAGAATTGTTTACTATCGAACAGCGAACTGGCACAAAGTAATCTGCAACGAGCCAATCTACGCAACACACAGCTCGCAGGCAGTAACTTGATGGGCAGTAATCTGGATCAGGCACAGCTCGCTTATGCCAACTTGAGTTACGCCAATCTGAGTTATGCCAGCCTTAAAGAAGTATCCTTGCTAGGTGCCAATCTTCAAGGTGCTGATCTGACCAATGCCAATCTTGCTGGTTCTAATCTGACCCATGCCGACTTGCGTGGTGCAAAACTGGGTGATGCCAACCTTGAAAACACCCGCTTGGACAATGCGATCTGGACTGATGGATTTATTTGCGCGCCGAGTTCATTTGGCGAGTGTATTCCGTTGATCCGACAGTCTCGCTGAGCCAAAAGCCAGCTCAGTGCAGTGTTCTAGGCACCGCCAGAGTGAACGCTGGAATATCCACTTCAAAGCGTTCACCGTCATCATCAACCATCATATAGTGCCCTTGCATCATGCCCACGGGTGTATCAAGCATTGCCGCACTGGTGTAAGTGAATGACTGTGCCGGTCCCAGATAAGGATGCTGACCGACGACACCATCACCCTCCACTTCCTGTTCGTGGCCATCGCCTCCGGTAATCTTCCAGTAACGTGACAATAGACGTGCAGATGAACTGCCTTGATTACGAATAGTAATCGTGTAGGCAAACAAGTAACGTGACTTTGCAGGGTCAGACTCATGATCCAGATAACTGGTCTCAACGTCGATCAAAATGACAGGATTTTTTTCGCTCATGCTTTAATTATACAGTGCTTTAACTGCCAACTGCTCGGCACCTCGCAAACCACAGTCCTGGGCCAGCACCAGATTCACCGGGAATTGTTGCATCAATCTCCGCATTCGACCCTTGGCTGAAAACGCTTCGATGAAGTGACTGCCAACAAAAGCATCCGCATTTTTTGCAGCAATTCCACCGGCGAGATACACCCCACCACGCGGCAGACAAGCCAGTGCGGCATTACCCGCTTGAGCACCAAACAGGCTGACAAACAAATCAACTGTTTTTCTGGCCAGCAACGACTGTTCATCACGGGCAAATCGACTGATCGCTGCAGCAGGGTCACCCTCGGTCATTGCCAGGCGCAAAGCCGGATCCTCCTCGTGCTGTTCGTAATCACGTAGGAAATTGTACAACGTCACCAGGCCCAAACCTGATAACAAGCGTTCCACAGATACATGATCAAAACGCTCTCTAAGTGTGGTCAGCAGCCGGTCCTGCAGCAGATCATTGGGTGCAAAATCCATATGTCCGCCCTCTGTCGCCAGTACCCTCCAACTATCAGCATCGGCAATTAGTAGTGCTTGGCCAAGCCCGGTACCTGCACCAATCACCAGCTTCGGTTCTGTCGCTTGCATCTCAGCGGCCTGCAGGCATAACAATTCATCTTCAACCAGGGATGGAATACAGTGCGCCAACGCGGCAAAGTCATTGACCAGCCTCAACTTGTCAATCGCAAATTGGCTAGACAGTGCAGCGGCATCGATTTGCCATGGCAGATTGGTGATACTGGCATGTCCCTGCTGAACTGGTCCGGCAACCGCAAAACAGGCCGCAGAAAATGTCTTTCCAAACAGGCCGATATCTATGAGAAAGTGTTCCAGCAGCGATTCAAAATTATCAAACAACGCACTTTCATAGCGTTTATGCTCGAGACGCAGCCCCTGCTCGTCAATCAGACTGAACAGGGCTTTGGTGCCGCCAAGATCCGCTGCCAGAAGCTTCGACATCTACTGACCTGCCGCGGCTTTATCCATAAACCAGAAATAATCACCTTGCGGAGCCAAGCGCTGTACTGGCAACCCGGTCACCGCTTCAGTGGTGATATCACGCACGATTTCCGCTTTGGCTTCACCAGCAATAAAGACAATAACTTGCCTTGCGGCGTTAATGACAGGGTAAGTCAAAGTCACCCGCCAGGACTGGAATTTTTCAACAAACAGACTGGTGACCAGGTGATCGGTCACTTCCAGCGCAGGTGTCTCGGGGAACAATGAAGCAATGTGACCATCAGGCCCCAAGCCAAGCAAAACCAAATCGAAAGGTTGCTCTTTCATGATTTGCTTAATTGTTTCAGCGTAATGACCGGCAACAACGGCCGCATCACCAAACTCTGTGGGGACGCGGTGAACGTTTTCAGCAGGAACAGGAATGTGGTCAATCATAGCCAGCCGGGCCATTTTGAAGTTACTGTCATCGTGAGTCGGCGCAACACAGCGCTCGTCACCAAAAAACAGATGTACTCTGGACCAGTCAACTTGCTCAACAAAAGGTGACATCGCCAGTTTCTGATACAGTCCTTTTGGTGTTGAACCACCTGCCAATGCAACGAAAAAAACGCCACGTTTAGCGATGCTTGCGCGGGCGACACTGACAAAGTGTTCGGCGGCTGCGTCGATCAAGTTACTGGCATCAGCCAGGATTTTTTGTTCTGCTTTCATTGATGTTCCCCGGATAAAATTACTTGCCTGTGCGGTCTATTAGCTTTAGCTTTTGTTATTTGCAAGCCACCACTGTTGAACAGCGTTACAGAGCATTCCGGCCAGCGTGTTGCCGGTATAATACTCACAGACGTTATTCTGCAATGCTTGTATGTCGTAAAAGTATATTTACGTCACCAACAGGCGACTATGTTAATGACAAATCACCACTGGTGCCCTGACTTTTCGATATCAGACTACCAAAACATCGTGGCACGATGCCATCTACACTTCACAAGGAGCATATGGTATGAAAAAAGTTCTGTTCATGCTTGCAGGTTTTTTATTCAGTCACGTCGTTATCGCAGAATCACTGCATTACCAAATCATCAATCTTGACGCTACTGCGCAAACTGAGGTCGCAAATGATGAATTGATTGCCCAGTTACAGGTGATGCGTTCAGGGAGCGATACTGCCCGGCTCAGTCAGGAAGTCAACCGACAAACCGCCTGGGTCCTTGATGAGCTCAAGTCTTACCCGGATATTGAAGCACGAACCACCGCTTATCAGACCCGTCCGATCTACAGGGACAGCAAGATCAGCAGTTGGCAGGTCACTCAAACCATCAATCTTCGCAGCAAAGATTTTCACGCGATGAGTCAGCTCCTGGGCGATATTGCAGATATGGCAAACATCGCTTCACTGCAATTCCAATTGTCTGATTCACTGGTGGAAAATACCCGAAACACACTGATGATCGAAGCCATACAGAAATTCCGCGACAAAGCGAGTCTGATTCAGCAGCAGTTTGGCCAGCCGGGCTATCGACTGGTCAATCTTTCTGTCGACACTGGCCACTATTTCCCTCAACCGGCGATGGAGCGCGGCATGCTGATGTCAGCAGATATGGCGGTAAAATCCTCTGCACCTGTAGCCTTGGAAGCTGGCAGCAACACTGTCAGTGTGACAGTACGCGGCACTATCCAACTGGTGTCAGATCCTAGTCATATCAGCCCCTGAGCTGACCAGGCTTAACGCAGAAAAAGGTCATAAGCACGATTGTCAGTTTCATCCTGATAGCTGTAGCCAAGCCCGTCCAGAAAAAGCTGAAACTCATCGTCAAAGTCAGCGGGGACCTGAATACCCACCAGCACTCTGCCATAGGCGGCACCGTGATTACGGTAATGGAACAGGCTGATATTCCAACGTTTGCCGATACGCGTCAAAAATCTGAGCAAAGCACCCGGCCGCTCTGGAAACTCGAAACGAAACAGTCGTTCATTGCAGGCACCTGCTGCATGACCACCGACCATGTACCTGACATGCAGCTTTGCCATTTCGTTATCAGTAAAGTCCACCCACTGATAACTGGCGTTATCCAGTGAATTGAATAAGGCCTGTCGCTCTTCATCACTGCCGTCAAGTTTGACACCGACAAACACGTGCGCCTCTGTTTCATCGGCATAGCGATAGTTAAATTCAGTGATGCCTCGGTCACCGAGCACCTTGCAAAACTGCTGAAAACTGCCGGGTCGCTCGTCAATCGTCGCGGCAAACAGCACCTCACGTCGCTCGCCAATTTCAGCACGCTCGGCAACGTGTCTCAGCCTGTCGAAATTTATATTGGCGCCACTGTCTATCACCACTAAATCTGCACTGATACAGCCATGTTCAGCGATATATTTCTTGACACCCGCCACCGCCAGCGCCCCGGAAGGTTCGGCGATTGAACGAGTATCGTCAAAGATATCCATGATAGCTGCGCAAATTTCATCACTATCAACCAGAATCACCTCATCCACCGTTTCTCTGGCAATGCGAAACGGCTCGACTCCGACTTGTCGAACAGCGGTACCATCAGCAAACAAGCCCACCTGGTCCAGCGTTACCCGTTCTTGAGCTTCCAGCGCAGCTTTTAAACTTGCCGCATCGGCAGGTTCAACAGCGATAATTTTGATTTGTGGCCAGAATGCCTTGATATAAGCTGCGATCCCTGCCAGCAAACCGCCTCCACCAACTGGTACAAAAATCGCCTCTACGGGTTGCGGGTGTTGCCGCATGATTTCCATGGCGATGGTACCCTGACCGGCAATCACTTCCGGATCATCGTAAGGATGGATAAAGGTACGCTTTTGCTGTTCGACAATTTTCTGCGCATAGGCAAACGCATCGTCATAGCTGTTACCATGCAGCACAATCTCGGCGCCAAGACTGCGCACGGCTTCTACCTTGATTGGCGGTGTTGTTTTGGGCATGACAATCAGTGCAGAGAGTCCCATACGACTGGCCGCCAGTGCAACCCCTTGGGCATGATTGCCGGCTGAAGCCGCGACCACACCTTGCAGTTTTTCTGATTCGCTCAAGTGTGTCATACGATTGTAGGCGCCGCGTAGCTTAAACGAGAACACCGGTTGCAAGTCTTCACGCTTGAGCAAAATGTTATTTTGCAGCCGCTTCGAAAGGCGAGGCATGATATCCAGCGGTGTTTCGATGGCAACATCGTAAACCCGGGCCTTGAGGATGCGTTCTACATAGCCGGTCAACATGGTGTTTTCATATCTGTCTTTTAGCGGTTAAGGACAGGCTACATTACCATTGACGCTGATTTATCTCTATAATTGCGTCATTTATTCAGTCACTTTTTAGCGAATTTTAAGGAATCCACGATGAATGCAGATGAAATGAAAAAACAAGCCGCATGGGCAGCCCTTGAATACATCACCACTGACGGCGTTGTTGGCGTAGGCACCGGTTCAACCGTTAATCATTTCATCGATGCACTGGCGACTATCAAACATCGCATCGAAGGTGCCGTGTCAAGCTCACATGCCTCAACACAACGCCTGAAAGACTACGGTATCGAAGTATTCGATCTGAATCAGGTCAACGAAGTCGCTGTCTATGTTGACGGCGCAGACGAATCAAACCATGCCCTGCAACTGATCAAAGGCGGCGGCGGTGCTCTGACCCGCGAAAAAATCATTGCCGCTGTCGCTGACAAGTTTGTCTGTATCGCAGACAGCTCCAAGCTGGTGGATGTATTGGGTAAATTCCCGCTGCCAGTCGAAGTCATTCCCATGTCACGAAGCTATGTTGCCCGCGAAATCGTCAAACTGGGCGGACAACCGGTCTATCGCGAAGGTGTGATCACCGACAATGGCAACGTCATTCTTGATGTACATGGCCTCGACATCATGGAGCCTATCAAGCTGGAAAAAACACTGAACGATATCGTCGGCGTAGTGACTAATGGCCTGTTCGCGATGCGCCCGGCCGATGTACTGCTGCTGGGCAGCGAAAACGGTACACAAACAGTTTTAGCCAGCAAATAAACCTACCGTCAGGCATGTTCGCCTGACCAACTGAGTCGAGTTTATGTTCAGACCTCTTAGCGTCTATATCGGTGCCCGCTATACGCGGGCCAAACGCCGTAATCATTTCATTTCATTTATCTCACTCACCTCAATGCTGGGAGTGGCACTGGGTGTCACCGCACTTATTACAGTGTTATCGGTGATGAATGGTTTCGAAAAAGAATTACGGGAACGCATTCTGGGCATGACCTCGCACGCGATTGTCACTGGTTCGGATTCAACACTCACTGACTGGCAATCACTGCAAGCTCGCATTCAGGGCTTCCCTAATCTGGTTGATTCGGCACCTTTTGTAGAAGGACAGGCCATGCTCAGTCAGGGCAGTCGGGTTCGCGGCACCATGTTGCGTGGGGTTGACCCCGCGCTCGAGCCCCGCGTTTCAACCATCGGCGAAAAAATGATTCAGGGACATCTGGATAATCTGCAGCCGGGCAGCTACGGCATTATTCTTGGCAAAGATCTGGCTATTGCGATGGGTGTTGCCACTGGTGACAAAATCACCCTGATTACCCCCCACGTCTCTCCGACTCCGGCAGGTGTCATCCCAAGGCTGAAACGTCTGGATGTTGTCGGTGTATTTGAAATCGGTATGTATGAGTACGACAGCAGCATGGCGATCATGAACATCGAGGATGCTGCTGTATTGTTTCGTATTCCAGGTAAAGTCAGTGGCCTGAGACTGGAGTTAAGTGATGTCTATGCCGCCCCAAGGTTGACGCGGGAGTTGATGCAAACACTGCCGCCAGAGTACCGTGCCGCTGACTGGACATTTCAACATGCCAACTTTTTCCGCGCGCTCAAAACCGAAAAAACCGTCATGTTTGTCATTCTGATGCTGATTGTCGCAGTAGCGGCTTTCAACATTGTTTCTACCCTGGTGATGATGGTGACCGACAAACAATCCGATATTGCGATTTTGAGAACGCTGGGCATGCCGCCGAGTGGCATCATGCAAATTTTTATTATTCAGGGAATTGTGATCGGGCTTATCGGCACAATAATCGGGGTGATTGGCGGCGTCGCACTAGCTCTGAACATCGAACACCTGATTGCCAGCATCGAGCAAATGCTCGGTTATCAATTCCTGCCCGCCGATGTTTATTACATCAGCACGCTGCCCTCTGATTTGCGCTGGGATGACGTCACAACCGTCGCCATAGCCGCATTCATCCTGTCTGTTATTTCAACTCTTTACCCATCCTGGCGCGCAGCTCAGGTAAGACCAGCCGAGGCACTTCGTTATGACTAATAAGACAGTCTTATCCTGCCAGTCACTGAGCAAATCCTTTGTTGACGGTGGCTTACAGACTGAAGTGCTCAAAGGAGTTGATCTGTCTATTCAGGCATCAGATCGACTGGCTATCGTTGGCAGTTCCGGTTCAGGCAAAAGCACCTTGTTACATCTGCTTGGCGGCCTTGACACTCCGTCCGAGGGTGATGTGTTCATTCAGGGACAGGCCATCAGCAAATTATCGGTCAATGCGCTCAGCCAGCTGCGCAATCAGGCCCTTGGCTTTGTTTATCAGTTTCATCATCTGCTGCCTGAATTTACGGCGGTTGAAAATGTAGCCATTCCACTGGTGATCGCCGGGCAGAAACCGTCAGTTGCCCAAAAAGAAGCTGCTGAGCTGCTCAATCGTGTTGGCTTGTCTCATCGATTGACACACAAGCCGGGTGAATTGTCAGGCGGCGAACGGCAACGTGCGGCACTGGCACGAGCGCTGATCACAAAACCTGCCTGCCTACTGGCTGATGAGCCGACCGGCAATCTGGATCACCGAACCGCTGAGGGAATTTTTGACTTGATGATGGAGCTCAATGCCCAATCAGGCACGGCACTGGTCATTGTGACTCACGATAATGGTCTGGCCAAACGCATGGACAAAACACTGACGCTGATGGATGGTGAATTGGCTACTTCGGACTAGGACTTGTAACTTTTTAGGCTGTTAGCGCTCAAGCAACAACACCGCTTAGGATTTATCACCGCGGCGATTACGTTGCAGTCGTTGCAACCAGCTGCGAATCACCACCAGCCGCCAGACCAGCCTGACAAATATAATCCCTGCCAGCGCTGCCAGTAGGCCGTTGATAAAACTGCCCAGCAATAAGGGCTTCCAGATCAGCAAAAACTCACCGGTAAACCATTCCAGTGACAAGTTGAAGCGATAAGACCCCGGGGGAATTTCCAGAATCCAGGCACCCAACCGATAAGACGTGTAAAAAATCGGTACAAACGTAAATGGATTGGAAATCCACACAGCCATCACTGCGATTGGCAAATTGACACGCAGCCAGATGCACAGTGCTGCCGCAACGACCATCTGACCAATCATCGGCATTACCCCGAGAAACAGGCCTATCGCCAAACCACCCGCCACGGAACGACGATTTAGATGCCACAGCCTGGGCTCTGTCAGTCGGGCACCAAAACGCTGCAAATGCGGATGCTCGCGCATTTTTGCGTGATCTGGCATGATGCTTTTCAGGAATTTGCGAGGCATGATGTCTCAGCATGGATGGTTAATCGGCCGTCATTATAGGGATATATGATTAAAAGCGCCATTGCCTTTGTTGCTGGCTGTATATCAGTTTTACAGCTGGCGGTTTTGCCTGATTCGATCTGGCTTTTGCCAGCGATCATCATATTATTGCTGAGCCTGTGGCTCAGACAAACCCTCTTGTTTTGTTTCACCTTTGCTGTCATTTGGACCTGTTTTCACAGTCAACTGCGTCTGACGGATCAGCTTGCCAGTGACCTGCAAGGCCAGGATCTGCAGATCACTGGCGTGATTGCATCCGTCCCTCAACGGGAAGGACGACGTCTTCGTTTTGAATTCAAACCAGACCAGCAAATACCCGTCTCAAAAATCCGCTTGAACTGGTATCAGATACCCGATGTTGTGCCTGCCGCAGGTGAGCGTTGGCAATTAACTGTACGCCTCAGACAGCCATTCGGCATGCAAAATCCCGGCGCCTTCGACTATGAAGGCTGGCTGTTTCGGGAAGGCATCGCTGCCACAGGTTACGTCAGACCAGATCCAGCCAATAGTCTGCTGGAAACAGCTGCCAGATATTCAGTTAATCACCTGCGCATGCAGATTGCCGAGCGACTGCAACAACTAGGCAACTCTGAACTGACGCCTTTGCTGCAAGGTTTATCTGTTGGCCTGCGTGATCAAATGACCACAGAACAATGGCAAATACTGCAAAAAACTGGCACCAGTCATCTGCTGGCGATTTCCGGATTGCATATTGGCCTCGCGGCAGGCATCGGATTTTTTATCGGCCGCTGGTTGTGGTCTTTAAGCAGCCGACGTTTGCTCAGCATGCCGGCCATGCATGCAGGTGCCGTTTCAGCAGTGCTGTTTGCACTGGTTTATGCATTGCTAGCCGGACTGTCAATCCCAACCCAGCGAGCACTTGTCATGATCTCGGTGATGATGTTGTCACTACTACTTGGCCGGAAAGCGTTCAGTTTGCAGACGCTTGCACTAAGCATGATTATCGTGACCTTGATTGACCCATTTTCAGTGCTGTCCGCAGGGTTCTGGCTTTCTTATGCAGCCGTGTTCATTATCATCTTTGTGACACGCAATCACACACCCGCTCTGAAAAAACAATGGTTGAAAATTCACCTCTGGATTGCACTCGGCTTGTCTCCACTGTTAATGCTGTTTTTTCAACAAACATCACTGATTGCACCGGTGGCTAATCTGCTGGCAGTGCCGGTGGTCAGTTTGCTGGTGGTACCACTTCTGTTATTGACGATTGTAATGTTCGCTATATCCGAGAGTCTTGCCACCCTTTTACTGAAACTTGTGCTTTGGCTGATGGAGTACTTGTGGCGATGGCTGGACTGGTTGGCCGCCAGTCCAATAGCGACCTGGGAGGTGCCTCACATGCCTATTAGCATTATATTGCTGTTATGTGCTGTAACCTTAATGTTGTTGTCCCCCAAAGGCTTACCTGCACGCTGGCTTGGCCTGACAGGCTTGTTACCTCTGCTGTTATGGCAAGCTGACCGACCGGCAGATGACGAATTCTGGTTGACGATGCTGGATGTCGGCCAGGGTCTGTCGGTAGTCATTCATACTGCTAACCATAGTCTGGTTTTCGATACCGGACCCCGTTTTGGCAGCAACTTCAATACTGGCGACGCTGCGGTGTTGCCATATCTTGACTTTAGAGGCACACGCAAACTGGACGTACTGATGATTAGTCATGGTGATAATGATCATATTGGCGGAGCCGAAGCAGTGATCAGACAAATTCCGGTGGAACGTATTCTCACCGGTACAGAAGAATCACTGACCAATGCCAAACGATGTCATGCAGGTCAAAGTTGGCAATGGGATGAAGTGTTATTTGAGGTGCTCCACCCACCTCAAAATTGGCAAGCAAAGTCCAACGAAATGTCATGTGTGCTCAAAATCAGCAATCGGCACGGCAGCGTTTTACTGACCGGAGATATAGAGTCAAGAGCTGAAAGACTCTTGCTGCAAACACAGTCAACCAAACTGAATGCCAGCGTATTGCAGGTACCCCACCATGGCAGCAGAAGCTCATCCAGTGAGGCATTTATTTCGGCAGTAGATCCCGAAGCCGCCTGGATCGCCAGCGCTTATCGCAATCGCTGGCAATTTCCTCATGAAATCGTCAGGCAACGCTACCAGGATCACGGAGTTGAGCTTTTCAACACAGCAGACAGTGGAGCGTTATTGATGCGATTTGATGGACAGCAGCAACCTCCTGTTCGCTGGCGACTCCATGCCAGACGCCTGTGGACAGCTGACGCTACTGAATGACACAAAATTCACGTATCATGAGCAGATTATTCTGATTGCAGGACTGAAACACTATGCTGGAGCTATTCAAGGCAGGTGGCTGGTTAATGCTGCCATTGTTTGCCTGTTCGGTCATCGCCATTGCTATCATCGCAGAGCGCTTCTGGAGTTTGCAGCAAAAGCGCATCGCCCCACCCGGATTGATCACTCAGATCTGGCAATGGTTACATTACAACCAGGTGGATCAGGCAAGAATTGTCTCGCTACAGCAAAACTCGCCACTGGGCCAGATACTGGCCGCCGGATTGATTAACCGCAACAGTCCCCGAGAAATTACCAAGGAAAGTATTGAAGATACCGGTCGACATGTCACCGTCGAGTTGGAAAGAAATCTCAATACCCTTGGCACCATCGCGGCCATTGCACCACTGATAGGTTTGCTTGGAACAGTTATCGGAATGATCAAGGTATTTGCAGTCATCACTACGGAAGGTGTTGGTAACCCTGAAGTATTAGCTGGCGGCATATCAGAAGCCTTGATCACTACGGCTACAGGCTTGGTCGTGGCTATTCCAGCAGTCATTTTTTATCGCTACTTTCGCGGCAAGGTCAATCGACTGGTGGTCAGCATGGAAGAGCAAGCCATGAAACTGATTGAAATGCTGCACGGTGACCGAGAATTCGATCCAGACGCAGGCAATAACCAGTGAAGTTACTGCCCAACAAACCTGAGGAACCGGATGTCAATCTGACCCCGATGATTGATGTGGTTTTTCTGCTGTTACTGTTCTTTATGGTTTCCACCAGTTTTGTACGCGAAAGCTCACTCAAAGTTGACTTGCCTGAAGCCAGTGGCGAACGACTTGAGACCACAGAATCTCCCGTTGATATTGTGATACAGGCCAACGGCCAGTTCCTGATTAACGATGAGGAGTTGAGCGAATTCTCCCGTGAACGATTACGGCAAGTGCTCAAAGACGTTGTAGGCGACCAGGCAGATCCGCACATTGTCATCAGCGCCGATGCCAGTGCTGAATATCAGCATGTTGTCACCGCCATGGATGTCGCCCAAATGTTAGGCTACACACGATTAACTCTGGCAACTCGCCAAACCATCAACGAAACTCCATGAAACAATCTGCAATAGAAATGAGCGCTTTTGAACTTTACCGGCGCTTGCTCAAATACGTTAAACCCTACTGGCTGGCATTTGCCGCGGTCGTCGCAGCAATGGTGGTCTATGCCGGTACGCAGACCGGCATGGCAGCGATGATGAAACCGCTTATGGATGGCAGTTTTGTCGAACAGGATCCCACCATTATCAAACTGGTGCCGATTGCGCTGATTGGCATCTTCATTATTCGCGGTATTTCAGACTTTCTGACTAACTACGGACTTGGCTGGATCGCCCGTAATGTCATTAAATCATTGCGCGAAGACATGTTTGACCGGTTGATCACCCTGCCCGCCAGTTTTTATGACAAAAGCTCATCGGGCCAGTTAATGTCCAAATTGCTTTACGATGTTGAACAAGTCGCCAGCGCCGCGACAGATGCCATCCTGAGCATCATTCGCGACTCAATGATTATCATCGGTTTACTGGCCTGGATGATTTATCTCAACGGCTTTCTGTCATTGATTATTCTGCTGACCACACCGATTATTGGTTTGATGGTCTACCAAGTAAGCAGTCGCTTTCGCCGCCTGAGTAAAAGCATCCAGGACTCAATGGGCGAGGTCAGCCATGTATCCAGTGAAATCATCGATGGGCATCGTGAGGTCAAAACATTTGGCAGCCAACCTTATGAGATCAAACGCTTCGATAAGGTGAATCAACTGAATCGTCGCCAACGCATGAAAAAAATCGCTACCGATGCCATCAGCCAGCCACTGATTTCTTTCATCGCAGTGCTCGGACTTGCCGTGGTGATTTATCTGGCAACCCTGCCGCAAATGCTGGAAAGCATCACTGTCGGTACTTTTATCTCTTTCATCACCGCCATGTTCATGATTCTGTCACCACTGAAGAGTCTGACCAAGGTCAACTCCAAGTTGCAGGCAGGTATTGCCGCAGCAGAAAGTATTTTTGCACTAATTGATGAACAGCCAGAACAAGAAACGGGTCGCAGAACACTTGGCCGGGTCGAGGGACGTATTGAATATGAAAACGTTGGTTTCAGTTACGATCGCAACAAAGGCAATGTGCTTAATCATATTTCCCTTAAAGTAGCGCCGGGACAAACCATTGCTTTTGTGGGTCATTCAGGCAGCGGTAAAACCACACTGGTAAGTCTCTTGGCACGTTTTTACAATCCCACTGAAGGACGTATTCTGATTGACGGTATCGATTGCCAGGAAGTATTGCTGGCCGATCTTCGTAAACAAATTTCCCTTGTGAACCAGCAGGTTATTCTGTTTAACGACAGTATTGCCAACAACATCAGCTACGGTCAATCTGAGCCAGTCGAAGAAGCTCGCATCATTGAAGTCGCCAAAGCCGCTCATGCCTGGGACTTCATCAGTAAACTGCCGGACGGCCTGAATACACAAGTTGGCGAAAATGGTGTGCTGCTCTCCGGCGGACAGCGTCAACGTCTCGCGATTGCCCGCGCTTTATTGAGAGATTCACCGATTCTGATTCTTGATGAAGCGACGGCCTCACTCGATACTGAAGCTGAAAGACATATTCAAGCAGCATTGGAAAACCTGATGCAGTCACGAACCACCCTGGTGATTGCACATCGGCTGTCGACCATCGAGAAAGCAGACCAGATTATCGTGATGCACGATGGTGAAATCATCGAAACCGGCACACATCAGCAACTGCTGGCACTTAATCAACAGTACGCGCAATTGCACCGCCTGCAATTTCAGGATCGATAACCACTATGCAGTGGCTCAGTGAACGCTGGTACCGTCGATCACTGCTTGCAATGCTATTGTGGCCGCTCAGCCAGCTCTATCGAGGCCTTTTATTCTTGCGTCGCTCGGGCTATCAAGCAGGACTGATACAGCAAAAATCGCTGCCGGTTCCGGTCATTATCGTCGGCAATATCAATGTAGGCGGCACCGGCAAAAGCCCTTTTGTAATCTGGCTGACCAGACAACTCCACGAGTCGGGCTACCGTCCTGGCATTATTAGTCGCGGCTATGGCGGTGCGGGGCCATTTCCATTCGCAGTTCAAACCACCAGTCAGCCTGAGCAATGTGGTGACGAGCCGCTGATGATTCATCAACACACCGGTTATCCGGTGGTGGTGGATCCTGATCGCTTTCGAGCCGGACAATATTTGCTGGCCAATCAGTCTTGCGATGTCATCATTGCTGATGATGGCCTGCAACATTATCGACTCGCCAGAGATATCGAAATTGTCGTAATTGACGGTGAACGCATGTTTGGCAATAATTTTTTACTGCCCGCAGGCCCTTTGCGCGAACCTGTCGATAGACTGAGAACCGTTGATTTTCTGGTATGCAACAGTGGCAATTATCCATCGGCGTTTCGAATGGATCTGAAAGCTAGCACAGCCATTAATTTGCTCAGCGGAGCGCATAAACCACTGACTTCATTTGCTGAACAGCCCTTGCATGCCGTGGCCGGCATTGGACATCCACAACGGTTTTTTCAAATGCTTAGGGAGGCAGGTCTGTCGTTTGAAGAACATAGCTTTGCCGATCATCATGCCTACCAGCCATCTGATCTCACTTTCTCCGACTCAAGTCCAATACTGATGACCGAGAAAGATGCGGTAAAATGCCGCTCGTTTGCCACCACCAACATGTGGTATTTGCCGATCGAGGCGGATCTTCCTGCCCTGCTGAAAGACAATATCTGCGAAAAACTGAGGAATCTGAACCATGGATAATCGCCTGCTCGACATTCTGGCTTGCCCTGTTTGCAAAGGCAGTCTGAACTATCACAAAACCGAACAGGAATTGGTGTGCCCAGCATGTCGACTGGCATACCCGATCAAAGATGATATTCCGGTGATGCTGCCAGAAGAAGCTCGAGAACTCTCTGCGGAAGAATCTGCCTGATGTCGATATTTTTCCGAATTGTCATCCCTGCAAGGTATGCCTCCAGCCGCCTGCCCGGTAAACCTCTGAGGGATATTGCCGGCAAACCGATGATTCAGCACGTCTATGAACGGGCGATGGAAAGCGAAGCACAGGCGGTGATTATCGCCACAGATGACCAACGTATTGCCGATGCCGCAACAGCATTTGGTGCTGATGTGTGCATGACGTCGCCAAATCACACCTCAGGAACCGATCGTTTGGCAGAAGTTGCTTGTCTCAGAGGTTTTGCCGATCAGGATATTGTGATCAATGTTCAGGGTGACGAACCCTGCCTGCCAGCAGAGCTGATTAACCAGGTCGCCGAAGATTTATCGATCCATCACGAAGCAGCGATTGCTACTTTGTATGCGCCGATAACTGATCCACAAGAAATTTTTGACCCGAATGTGGTCAAAGTCGTCACCGATGCACAGGGTTATGCACGCTATTTCAGCCGGGCCCCAATACCATGGTTGAGAAATTATTTTGCAACTGATGAAGTACTGCCAGATCGGCTACCACATAAGCGTCATATAGGTCTTTATGGGTACCGATGCCGATTTTTGCACCAGTATAGCAGTCTGCAGCCATGCATGCCTGAACAGGCAGAATCATTGGAACAGCTTAGAGCATTATTCTACGGTTATCACATTCACCTGACCGAGGCAGCGGTCGCCACAGGCCATGGCGTGGATACCGAACGGGATTTAGCGATTGTCAGGCAGCTGCTCGGAGAGTAATTGCTCAAGGCCAGCAGCCTGGACGTCAGCGTGTAACTCGCCATCACTGTCAAACACCTGAAGGGTATAAGTCACCGGAACCTGCCGGTGCCCTTCGCCGTATTGAGTAGGTTGAATGCTTGAGCCCGGATCTAGTACCTGGAGAACCAGTTCGCAGCCATCCAACAGCTCAATAATCTCGCATCGATGTTTATGGTAAGTAACCTGCGCACCAATCAAGGCGCGCAGGTGCTCACATAAAAATTTATTTTTCGCTCGCATCAGCTTGTCGGCTCTCGTCACTCGCAACATTATTTTCTTTTTGTTGTGAGCTATTATCTGCCGGTGCCGGATTTTTTTCTACCTCTGCGTCCGAAGCAGCTTCATTAGAACGGCTGGTTGAGCCTCTGCGACGCCGATTTGTTCCGCTTCCAGAGCCATTTGAAAGTGAACGACGAGGCTTCGCTTCCTTGACAGTATTGCCGTCCACCTCGCTCACTGGCTCGGCAGGCACGTAGTTGCCATCAACTTCTGGCGCTGGCGCTGGGATGGCATTACCGTCAACTTCCGGTGCTGGTGCAGGCATGACATTGCCTTTTTCAACCGGATTGTTTTCTTTAACTGCGCTGTCCTCGCCCTCAGAACGGCCTCCACGACGACGACGCCCACCACGACGGGAGCGTCGGCCACTTGCACGGCCTTTGGCATCATCATCTGCCTCTGGTTTTGCTGGAGCCGGTGTCGCTGATTTTTTGCTGTCAGATTCTGACTTTTCTGAAACCTGAGTTGAGGTGTTGTCGCCTGTGTCAGTCTCATTGCGACGAGCGCGAGAACCTCTGCGGTTACTGCCGCGCGAACGGGAACGTCGAGGTTTCGAATCTGCCTCACCACTACTTTCAGCCTGTTTTTGCTGATTGTCAGCAGTGTCCTGATTCTGGGTGTTTTGCCCTGTCAGTACGCTCAGCAAACGCTTGAGCAGGTTTGGCTTTCTGTCCTGAGCTGGCTCTACGGCTTTTTCGACCACCGGCGCAGGCGCAGCAGGCGATATCCCAGTGACGGCAGGCACTTCCAGCACAGGTTTATCTTTAAGGCTGGCAGGTATTTCTGCTTCCGGAGAAGTCAGTAACTGATGACTGCGACTTGGTTTGTCAGCACCATCCTTGATTCTTTCAATCTCGTAATGCGGCGTTTCCATGTGCGGGTTAGGAATCAGCAACAATTTGACTTCCTGTCGACGCTCGATTATTTCAAGCTGGGTACGTTTTTCATTGAGCATGAAAGTTGCGACGGCAACTGGCAACTGCACCACCAGCTGAGTCACTTTATCCTTGCTGGCTTCTTCTTCGAGCAGTCGCAGTACAGCAAGACCCAAAGATTCAACACCACGGACGTGGCCAAGCCCGGCACAGCGTGGGCAAATTTCCTGATGAGCCTCACCCAGTGCAGGTCGCAACCGCTGACGAGACATTTCCAGCAAGCCGAAGCGTGAAATACGACCAACTTGTACTCTGGCTCTGTCGGCTTTGAGATGTTCTCTCAAGCGGTTTTCGACTTCTCGCTGATGTCTGCTTGGGCCCATATCGATGAAGTCGATGACCACCAGACCACCCAGATCACGCAACCGCAGTTGTCTGGCAATTTCTTCAGCCGCTTCCAGGTTGGTATTCAAGGCGGTTTCTTCGATATCGCCGCCTTTATTGGCGCGTGCCGAGTTAACGTCGATAGAAATCAAAGCTTCGGTAGGGTCAATCACCAAAGCCCCGCCTGATGGCAGGCGGACCTCATGACGAAATGCACTCTCTATTTGGCTTTCAACCTGATAACGAGTAAACAACGGCACCTTGTCTTGATAGAGCTTGAACTTGCTCAGTTCATGCGGCATTACCATGCGCATGAAGTCATAGCCGGTTTGATAGACCTCGGGAGAATCGACCAGAATTTCACCGATATCCTTGCGTAAGTAGTCACGCAAAGCACGGATGATAATGTTGCTTTCCTGATAGACGAGGAAAGGTGCATGTCGGTCTTTGGCGGCAAGATCAATCGCTGTCCAGAGCTGGATCAGATACTCAAGATCCCATTGGAGCTCTTCGGCTTGTTTACCGACACCCGCTGTACGAACAATCATGCCCATGCCATCAGGAACTTCAAGTGTGCGCATTGCTTCCTGAAGTTCGGCGCGGTCATCACCTTCAATACGGCGAGATATGCCACCTGCACGCGGACTATTCGGCATTAATACCAGGTAGCGGCCAGCAAGGCTGATAAATGTCGTCAGTGCAGCGCCTTTGTTACCGCGCTCTTCTTTTTCTATCTGGATTAGCAGTTCCTGACCGACTGAAAGCACGTCCTGGACATTAATCCGACCGCTGTTGTCCTCACCGCTGCGTTCACGAAAATAGGCTTTGTCGATTTCCTTAAGTGGCAGAAAGCCCTGACGCTCAGAGCCATAATCGACGAATACCGCTTCAAGACTCGGTTCAACCCGAGTGATTTTTCCTTTGTAGATGTTGCCTTTTTTTTGTTCTCTGGAGGGGGTGTCAATGTCCAGGTCAAATAATCGCTGACCATCGACCATCGCCACACGCAATTCTTCTTCGTGCGTGGCGTTGATTAAAATTCGTTTCATGCAGTAACCTCAAATTGAGGTTCACACATCCGAAGAAATCGAAGGCACGCCGCATCGGCAGCCACCTTACGCAGGCAGAACGAGTGAGAATGTAATTAAAAGTGTTGTGTATCTTGATGTTGATACCTTTAGCCCAGCCCCATAGCCGGGTCATCGCTTTAAGTTTTCCGGCAGCTTCGCGCGATACCGGCTTATCCGGCGCTCAAAATAATGGTTGCGCCGATAGTGTCATTCCTTAATTACCTACTGCTCTGCCGGGTAGAACTTTGTTCGTTATTCGATTGTCTCCCGGAGGTGGAACCGTTGTTCTCACCAGGACTCTTTGTCAAGCCCGTCATCTGCTGAACCCCTGTTCAGCCTTAAAATCTCTTCCCGCCGCCGCATCAACCTTTTAAATCCAGGGCGCGACGTTGCATTTTTGTTCAGGTCTTCAGAATTAAAAGTCGGTATACTGACCTCATTTTACCGACAGACCAGCGTGCGAATATATCAGTCTGTCTGAACATCGGCAACAACCTAATCTTATCACAGGCAATCATGAACCAGTCGGCCTTTCAAGCTCCCAGAGTTCAATTCATTACCATCAACGCCAATCAGGCGGGTCAGCGCATAGATAATTTTCTGATCAATATTGAGAAAGGTGTCCCCAAAAGCCGGATTTATCGTGCATTGCGCAAAGGGGAAGTCAGAGTTAACAAGGGCCGCATCAAACAAACCTACAAATTACAGCAAGGCGATCAAGTCAGAATTCCGCCACTCAGGGTGAGTGAACAAAAACCAGAAGCACAGGTTAACGAAAAGCTGAGTCAAGAACTGCTCAGTAGCATCATTTTTGAAGATGAGCATTTACTGGTACTGAACAAACCGGCGGGTCTGGCGGTGCATGCCGGCTCAGGTATCCATACCGGCGTCATCGAAGCGTTTCGTCTGATCCGTCCTGAGCTGGATTTCCTCGAGCTGGTTCACCGCCTGGATCGTGAAACATCCGGTTGTTTGCTCATCGCCAAAAGCCGTGACTGCCTGCTGAATCTGCAACAACAGATGCTTGATGATGTGATGGACAAACATTATCTGACCTTGGTCAAGGGGCACTGGGCAGACCATGACACCCTCATTGAACAGCCGTTATTGAAAAACAGTCTTGACGGTGGCGAACGCATGGTGCGGATTGATCCGACGGGCAAATACGCCAAGACCCAGTTTCTGGTGCATCGTCGGCTGAACAAGGCAGATCTGACGGAAGCGATCCTGTTTACCGGCAGAACACATCAAATTCGCGTCCACGCCTCATTTTCCGGACATCCATTAGCCGGTGACGAAAAATATGGCGATCGCCAGTTCAATAAACAACTGAAAGCGCAAGGTCTCAAGCGCATGTTCCTGCATGCCTGGAAACTGCATATCCGTCATCCCGCAAGCAATGAAGCGCTGATGTTAATCGCGCCACTGCCTGCTGAACTGGAAGCGCTTTGCCAACATCTCGAGACTGCCGGATGAACCAGTATCAGCTCATCGTATTTGACTGGGACGGCACCCTGATGGACTCCACAGGCCACATTGTATTCTGCATGAAACAAGCCATAGAAAAGCTCGAGTTAGCGCCGCTCACTGATGAACAAATCAGCCATATCATCGGTCTGGGGCTTAATGAAGCCGTTCAAACCCTTTACCCCGGCAGCTCAACAGCCCTGGTTCAGGCATTAGCCAATCAGTACCGGGAAATCTGGCTCAATCATCCGTATGAGTCGCCACTTTTTGCTAACGCCAAAGAACTACTGTCGCAACTCGCTGAACAAAACTATTTCCTTGCAGTCGCTACTGGCAAAAGCCGGCGCGGACTTGATAAGGTCCTCACAACCACCGGCCTTGCTGATATCTTCCATGCGACACGCTGTGCTGATGAGTCGCGATCAAAACCCAACCCGGAAATGCTGCATGACATCCTTGACAGGTTGGGTGTCTACGCTAAAGACACACTGATGATCGGCGATACTGAATTTGACTTGAAGATGGCACACAATGCCGGCGCCGATAGCCTCGGCATCAGTCACGGTGCTCATTCGACTGAAAAACTACTGGCTTGCCAACCCAAAGCATTGGTAACAGATCTGTTTGAGGCGGAACAATGGCTGCATAGCGTATCTTGCTGATTTTGTTATTATGTAGGCGGACTTCACTTCAGGAACCCTGAGCAATGGCAACATTCGGAGATTTTCCACCGGAGCACAAACAGCAGGAAAGCTCTGCTGACAACCAATCGCAAGACAGCTGGGAGAGACGTGTCTTGCAGGAGCTGGCCTATGCTGCGCTCAAGGAGCAGCGTGCCAGCCGCCGTTGGGGTTATGTCTTTAAAGGTTTCTTCCTGCTCTATCTAGTCGCATTCCTGATAATCGCCATGCCTTCCGCAGATTTGGGGGTCAAGAAACCTCACACGGCGCTTGTTGAAATACAAGGTGTCATCGCTGCTAATGCAGACGCCAACGCCGACAGTATCGTCACCGGTATGCGCAGAGCCTTTGAAAACCCTTCTGCCAAGGCACTGATTCTTCGTCTCAATACTCCCGGCGGCAGTCCCGTTCAGGCAGGAATTATCAATGACGAACTCCATCGGCTGAGGAGCGAACGCCCTGACTTTCCAGTCTATGCAGTCGTTCAGGATATCTGCGCTTCCGGTGGCTACTACATCGCCGTGGCTGCCGATCAAATCTATGCTGACAAGGCCAGCATCGTGGGCTCAATCGGGGTTCGGATGGATGGTTTCGGCTACACGGAAGCCATTGAAAAGCTGGGCATTGAGAGACGAGCGCTGACTGCCGGTCAACACAAGTCCTTTATGGATCCGTTTCTGCCCCTGCAACAAGATGATGTCGATCATGCGCGCAGCTTGCTTGAAAACATTCATCAGCAATTCATCGACGTCGTCAAAACCGGCCGTGGCGATCGCTTGAAGGGTGACACAGAATTGTTCAGTGGACTGGTCTGGTCCGGAGAGCAGGCACTGGAGTTGGGCTTAATTGACGGACTTGCCAGTGCGGGCACGGTGGCGCGAGAAATCATTGGTCTTGAAGATATTGTTGACTACACTCCACGTCCCAACTATCTGGACCGATTTGCAGGACGTTTTGGAGCAAGTGTCGTCAATCACATCATGGCCCAGAGTTGGAGTCTTCGCTAATGGATCAACAACAGACTGAGTCACATGAAGAAAGACTGGAACGGTTTTGTCACGCTGACTTACAGCAGCCCCTGATCAAGTTGCTGTTTGAGTTTCAACTACCCGTGTCTAACAACACACCGGACGATTAAGCAATGACACTTTCAGCCACATCGCTGGTAAACCGCTCGCTGGAACTGGTATCGCCACCCAGCACTTACACTCGGCTGGATACCTTGATTCAGGATCCAGACAGCGCAATTGATGACTTTGCCAGCGTTATCAATACCGACCCGGCACTGGCGACTCGCCTGTTGAAAATCGTCAACAGCCCGTTTTATGGTTTTCCATCACAAATTAATACCATTTCAAGAGCGATCACCATTATCGGTACTCGCGAGCTCAATCATTTGGTACTGGCAACCTCCGTTTTAAATACCTTCAGCGGTATTCCTAGTACGCTTATTAATATGGATAGTTTCTGGCGGCACAGCCTCGCCTGCGCCATGACCGCTCGTCAACTGGCAAATACCTGTGGCCAGCGAGGCACGGAAAGACTGTTCACCGCGGGCTTGTTACACAATATTGGCAGTTTGGTGATGTATCAATCCCTGCCTGAGTTAGCCCGGGAAGCCATCAACAGCGCCCGATTTGGCCACGAAACTATCTTTGAGGCTGAACAACGCATCATTGGGTTTGATCATAGCGAAGTAGGTGAAGCACTTGCCCTGGCCTGGCGTTTGCCTGAATCCTTGGTTGATACCATTCGTCATCATCACTGTCCTGCCGAAGCCAAAATCGCTGCACTGGATGTGGCGATTGTGCATGTTGCCGATATCATGGTCAGCGCAGTACCGTTTGGCCATGCTGGCGATGCACATGTCCCCCCTTTGGATCCAAATGCATGGCAATTGCTAGGGCTTGATCTGAACATCGTGCCGCAAATTCTGACGCAGATCAGTTTGCAACTGGACAGTCTGACTGCCACCATGCTGAAAACATAATAATCATCCCTTCCAAAAATAAAACTGAATTATCAAGAGGCAATCATGAGAACAGTGTTACTCGGCGCACCCGGTTCGGGCAAAGGTACCCAAGGGGTTTTTCTGTCAAAGCGCTTTAATATTCCTCAAATCTCTACCGGAGATCTACTCAGAGCCGCCGTCAGCGCTGGCACTGAATTGGGCAAGCAAGCCAAATCGGCAATGGATGCTGGCGCCCTGGTCTCTGATGAAATCGTTATTGGTCTGATTCGTGAGCGTTTGTCCGAGGCCGATACTCAAAACGGCTATATTCTAGATGGCTTTCCACGCAATATTCCGCAAGCCGAAGCGCTGGATGTCATGCTCTCTGATCTGGGTCAGCCGTTACAGGGTGTCGTGCTGCTGGATGTGCCTTTTGAAGAACTGATGCAACGCCTGACCGGTCGTCGCACCTGTAAAGATTGTGGCGCCATCTACAATGTACATCTGTCTCCCACCCGGGTTGAAGGCCAGTGTGATGCCTGTAATGGCGAACTGTTCCAACGTCAGGATGACAATGAAGAAACCATCGGCAACCGCCTTAAAGTTTACGAACAGCAGACCGCGCCGCTGATTGGCTACTATCAGCAGCAAGGCAAGCTGCACAGTGTCACCGGCACCGGTGATATGGATCAGATCACCCAGGCCATCGGCCAGGTGTTTGACCAACTGTAAGCCTTTATCAGGGCAGGCCCAGCCTGCCCAGTCAGTATCATGGCTCATATTCTCGCCATCGGCATTGCCACCCTGGACATCATCAATCAGGTCAGTCACTACCCGGCTGAAGACAGTGAAGTGCGCGCCAAACATCAGCAGTTCCGGCGTGGTGGCAATGCGACCAATACACTGGTAGTGCTCAGTCAACTGGGCCATCAATGCCAATGGGGTGGCGTGCTGGTTGACGAACCGGATGTGCCGCTGATCCTCGCCGATCTGCAACAGCATCAAATTGATTATTCGGCCTGTAGGCAGTTGGCCAAGGGCAAGATGCCCACCTCCTATGTCACTCAAAGCATGAGCACTGGCAGCCGTAGCATTGTCCATTACCGTGACTGCCCGGAATTCAGCTTCGATGATTTTGGTCGGATTGATCTGCAAGCCATTGACTGGCTGCATTTTGAAGGTCGCAATGTCGATGACACGCTGCGCATGATGCAGCTGGCACGAACAAAGCGCCCGGAACTGACGCTGTCAGTGGAAATCGAAAAACCTCGCGAGCAGATCGAACAGCTGATACCACTGGCCGATGTGGTGATGCTGTCCAAGGTCTATGCTCAAAGCTGTGGCTTTGAATCGGCGACTGGGCTGCTCAACAGTCTAAGCGGCCCACAGTTGTTCAGCTGCACCTGGGGTGAACAAGGTGCCTGGCTGAAACAGAGTGCACAACTATGGCACAGTCCGGCAACACTGCCGGCACAACTGGTCGATACACTGGGTGCCGGTGATACCTTCAATGCCGGGTTGATTGACGCTTTGAGTCGCCAACTACCCGCCGCACAGGCCTTACAGATCGCCTGTGAATTGGCTGGCCGCAAGTGTGGTCAGCAGGGTTTTGCCGGGTTGATGATATGAAAAAAGTACGGTTATGCCAATTATCAGATCTGGCCGATCATCAAACCAAGGGCATTCAAGTGGCGCTGCCTGATGGCGAGCTGGATGTTATTGTGCTGCGCCAGAAAAAGCAGATCCACGCCTATCTGAACCACTGTCCACATCTGGGCGTGCCACTCAACTGGCAACCCGATGTGTTTTTGTCGCCGGAAGAAACTCATTTCCAGTGCAGCACGCATGGTGCCCTGTTCACGCTGGAAGAAGGCTATTGCATCGTCGGCCCGTGCAGTGGTCAATCACTGGTCAAACTGAATACCGAAATTGACAGTCAGGGCGCTGTTTATCTGATATCAGAGCAGTAATTGCACCGCCTGACGGCACTGTTGCAGCAGTGCTTTTTTACCGGGCATTGCCAATGCTTCGACCAGCTCGGCCTGTGACCATTGCTGCAATAACAAGCGAACCAATATGGCTTGCTGTTCCTGGCTCAGTTCCGCAAATGCCGGTGTATTTAGACGTGACCACAACCAGCGTTGCAAACTGAATTGACTGAAAGCCAACCCGCGCTGGCGCAGCGCAAATACCTCAACTTCCTGCTGCTGTAGCGGATCAACGAGCACATCACTTAGCGGCAGCTGACCACTCAATAACACGACTTCTGCTACCGGTAATTGCCGTAGTGATTGTGACAGCAAATACGGCCATTGCTGTGCCAGGCGTGTTTGCGCCTGTTGCAGCAATTGTTGACCGCTGGTTGATACGGCTTTGAGCATCACCAAGGCCTGACGGCCACTGACATGATCAACGGTCAATCCCGGCCGCACTGGCTGATAACCGCTGGCCAGCCAGAAACGCAGCAGTGGTTCACTGAGTGCAAAGCTAGTGCCTAACAGCTCTGTGTCCAGCTCTGTTTCTACTTGCTGTAACAAGCTTGTGCCCAGTCCCTGCCCCTGCAAATTTGGATGCACGGCAATGCGCACAATGCGCTGGTAGTGATATTGGCCGGCCTCGGGCAGTCCGGCATGGGCCAGCAAGGTTTGCGGCAATAACTCCCCTTTAAGCCGACGCTCGCCAGCGTAAACGGCATCGGCCAGGTCAGCGTTCAGAGGTCCCTCGGCCACCAGCCACAGGCAGGCCAAAATCTGTTCATTCGCCTGCAAAACAAACAATCGCAAGTCCGGTTGATCCAGCAGCAACTGCAAATCACTGGGCCGGGTTCGATAATGTGCCTGTACCAGCAAAGCACTGATTTGCTGACAATAAGCTTCGTTGGCCAGCAAGTCGTCGGCGCTGATTTCAACAAAGTGCCATTCAGAGCGGTCAGGCAGCGTCTTCATATCAAGCTCGGCCAGCTCAGCATCCAGCAACAATGCACTGAAACTGAAAGCTTCCAGCGGGTCATTGGCCGCCCAGCGAATAGGTGTGTGCAGGCTAAGGCTGTGCCAACTCGGCGCGTGCTGATCCAGACACTGTCGAAAGCGTGTGGCAAATCCTCGACCACTGCCCTCATAGCCATGCACAGTGCTGGAAAAGACAATGCGTGAATACTGATTAAGCATTTCGGTCAGCATCGGCATTGGAATGGCCGCTGCTTCGTCAACCAACAGCAAGTCCAGCACCGGCTGTTCAGCCAACAGGCGATCCGGGGCAAAAAACTGCAATTGTCTATCCTGCCAATACAAGGTATCTGCTTGTAACTGAGCGTCGGGCAAGGTCTGCAGGGCATGTTTAAAAACACTGGCAACACTGATCTTTGACGGGGCCGTCAGGCCAATCAATTTGCGCCCCTGTTGCATCAGTTGAGCTGCCGCCATGCCCAGCGCCGCACTTTTGCCTCGACCACGATCTGCAGTCATCACCAGCGGGCGACGTCGGTGGCCGGTCAATACCTTTTCAATAGCAGTGATGGCCTGCTGCTGATCGAGCGTCACCGGCTCGGCCGGGCTGGATAGACGGCACTGGGGTTGTGGCAATTTTTGTGAGGATTGCCACCACTGGATGGCATCACTGTCCAAAGCACACTGCCGGGCAATGTTCTGCAGACGTTGTTGCCAGCGGCTTTGCTTGAGTTTGGCCGGCAAAATCAGTAACAACACACCACCGGCACACAGGCAACCAAAAATCGACGCCAGACTGTCAGCACGTAATTGCTC
Source organism: Methylophaga sp. (assembly GCA_020831825.1). Classification (GTDB taxonomy): domain Bacteria; phylum Pseudomonadota; class Gammaproteobacteria; order Nitrosococcales; family Methylophagaceae; genus Methylophaga. The sequence goes on from JAFIFW010000012.1 coordinate 206,870, forward strand.
ACTGCCGTCAAACACCAGTAAGTCCAGCTCCTGCCCCAGATAGTCCTTGGCCCGGCGTTGACTTCGAGCCACCGCGTCATCTTCAACAGCCAGCCATAAACGCCGCTGCTCGTCATGCTGTAAAAACCAGGCTTCGATTTGTTGCCAGTGTTCAGCCTGCGGATCTGACAGAATCAGACAGCGACGTGACGGCAGCGTCATATCAATAATGCGGCGGTGGCGGCTCAACGCCTGGATTGGTTTGTGGCTGTTGCATGGCTTCCATTTGCAACAGGATTTTTTCGATACGCATTTCCAGCTTGTCGATTTGCTTTTGCTGACTGATCAGCGCCAGATTCAATTCTTCAATCACGGTATCCTGAAACGCCAGTCGGGTTTGCAACTCGATAATATCTTCCTGCATCACACGTCTCCGGCTCAGTCGGCACCATCATAAGACAAAGCGGGGGCCAGCCAGCGTTCGGTAGTAGCGAGATCCCAGCCCTTACGTTGCGCATAGTCCTCAACCTGATCCTGCTGGATTTTACCCAGACCGAAATAGCGTGATTCCGGATGGGCAAAATAAAAGCCGCTAACCGCTGCTGTCGGCAACATGGCATAGCTTTCGGTCAGAGTCATGCCTATACGCTGTTCCACATCCAGCAACTCCCACAGTAAGCCTTTTTCGGTGTGATCAGGACAGGCCGGATAGCCCGGTGCTGGACGAATGCCCTGATATTTTTCGTCAATCAAGGCTTCGTTATCAAGCTGTTCATCTGGCACATAGCCCCAGATTTGCTTGCGTACCAACTCATGCATGCGTTCGGCAAAGGCTTCAGCCAGTCGATCCGCCAGCGCCTTGAGCATGATGCTGTGATAGTCATCATGATCCTCTTCAAAACGCTCAACATGTTCATCAATGCCGATGCCCGCAGTCACCGCAAATGCGCCGATATAATCCTGAACACCACTGTCTTTTGGTGCGATGAAATCAGCCAGCGCCGCATTAGGCCGACCCGGTGGCCGCTCGCCCTGCTGACGCAGTGAATGCAGTGTCATCAAAACCTCACTGCGACTGTCATCGGTGTAGATTTCAATATCATCATCGCCAACGCTGTTGGCCGGAAACAGCCCAATCACAGCACGGGCTTTCAGCCATTTCTCGTCGACGATTTGCTTGAGCATTTTCTGGGCATCGTGGAATAAATGCGTGGCATGTTCGCCGACAATTTCATCGTCAAGAATGCGCGGGAAACGACCGGCCAGTTCCCACGACTGGAAAAACGGCGTCCAGTCAATACGTTCCACCAGATCCTGTAGCGGATAATCATCAAATACCTGAATGCCCGGCTGTTTGGGTAATGTGGGCTGATAGGCAGCCCAGTCGATCTTGCTTTTATTGGCCCGTGCCGCAGCCAATGACAACATCGGTCGCTGGTTTTTACGGCCCTGATGCCGCTCCCGCTTGTCTGCATAGTCTTGTTTCAGTTTGCTGACAAAGTCATCACGGCTGATTTTGCTGACCAGATGCTGAGCCACACCGACGGCACGCGAGGCGTCTTTTACATATATGACTGGGCCGTGATAGTTGGGGTCGATTTTCACCGCGGTATGGATCAGCGAGGTGGTCGCACCACCAATCATCAGCGGCATATCAAAACCGAGGCGCTCCATTTCCTTGGCCATATGCACCATTTCATCCAGCGATGGCGTGATTAGGCCTGACAAACCAATGATATCGACATTTTCCTTGCGGGCCGTGTCAAGAATAGTCTGCGCCGGCACCATGACCCCGAGATCGATGATTTCAAAATTGTTGCACTGCAACACCACGCCGACAATATTCTTGCCGATGTCATGGACATCGCCCTTAACTGTCGCCATCAGGATCTTGCCATTACTGCTGCTGACGGTGCTGTCATCTTTTTCAGCTTCTATGAAAGGCATTAGATAAGCCACAGCTTTTTTCATGACCCGCGCCGATTTGACCACCTGTGGCAGGAACATTTTGCCTTCGCCAAACAGATCGCCAACCACGTTCATGCCATCCATCAATGGCCCTTCGATGACCTCAAGTGGCCGATCATACAGTTGCCGGGCAGCTTCAACATCTTCATCGACAAAGTCGGCAACGCCCTTGACCAGCGCATGTTCCAGCCGTTTGACCACCGGCCAGCTGCGCCATTCAAGATCTTCCTGTTTTTGTACGGCACCGCCACCACGGTAATTTTCGGCAATTTCCAGCAGCCGATCGGTAGCATCATCACGCCGATTGAGCACCACGTCCTCAACCCGTTCACGCAGCTCGGCTGGCAGGTCATCATAAATCGCCAACTGACCGGCATTAACAATACCCATATCCATACCAGCCTTAATGGTGTGATACAGAAACACCGCATGAATTGCTTCGCGCACCGGATCATTGCCACGGAAGGAAAACGACACGTTGGAAACACCGCCACTGATCAGCGCATGCGGCAGGCCTTGTTTGATGTCATGGGTGGCTTCGATAAAATCCACGGCATAGTTATTATGCTCATCGATACCGGTCGCCACAGCAAAGATATTCGGATCGAAAATAATATCTTCCGGCGGAAAATGAACCTTTTCTGTGAGAACTTCGTAACTACGGGTACAAATCTCGCGTTTACGCTGCCGGGTATCGGCTTGACCAGTTTCATCAAAGGCCATGACAATGACCGCCGCACCATAACGACGCACCAGCCTCGCCTGTTCGATAAACTTGTCTTCACCTTCCTTGAGACTGATCGAGTTAACGATGCCCTTGCCCTGAATGCATTTCAGACCGGCCTCGATGACTTCCCATTTCGATGAGTCGATCATGATCGGCACCCGGCTGATATCCGGTTCAGCGGCGATCAGATTCAGGAAAGTGACCATCGCCTCCTGGGAGTCGAGCATGCCCTCGTCCATGTTGATATCGATGATCTGTGCGCCGTTTTCGACCTGTTGTCGGGCCACTTCCAGAGCCGTGTCGTAATCACCTTCCTTGATCAAACGGGCAAACCGCAACGAGCCGGTGACATTGGTACGTTCACCGACGTTAACAAACAGTGAATCCGGCGTGATGTTGAGCGGCTCTAGGCCACTGAGACGGCAATGATGTTTGTTTTCCGGCACCACTCGGGGCTTGAACTCTGCCACCGCCTCGGCAATGGCTTTGATATGCGCCGGTGTGGTGCCACAGCAACCGCCGACAATATTCAAAAATCCAGACTCCGCCCACTCACGGATCTGCACCGCCATTTCTTCCGGCGTTTCGTCATATTCACCAAACTCGTTGGGTAGACCGGCATTGGGGTGAGCACTGACATGGCAGGTAACAATGCCTGACAGCTCTTCTACATGCTGACGCAGTTGGTCGGCACCCAGTGCACAGTTCAGACCAATCGACAACGGTTGGATATGGGATACCGAATTCCAGAATGCCTCGGCAGTCTGACCCGACAGGGTCCGGCCACTGGCATCGGTAATGGTGCCGGAAATCATCACCGGCAGATGCTGGCCGTGCTGTTCATAATAGCTGTCGATGGCAAACAGGGCTGCTTTGGCATTCAAGGTATCAAATACCGTTTCCACCAGCAGCAAATCACTACCGCCCTCAACCAGACCGTGAATCGCTTCAAGATAGGCTTCAACCAGCTCATCAAAGGTGACGTTACGAAAGCCCGGATTATTCACATCCGGCGAAATACTGGCGGTGCGGTTGGTGGGACCCAGCACACCGGCAACAAAGCGTGGCTTGTCAGAATTTTCGGCAGTAAAACTGTCGGCAACTTCTCGTGCCAGCCGGGCTGACTCAAAATTGAGCTCATAGACCAGATCTTCCATCTGGTAATCAGCCATGGCAATCGAAGTGCCGTTAAAGGTATTGGTCTCGACGATATCAGCACCCGCAGCAAAATAGGCGTGGTGAATATCGCGAATGATCTTTGGCTGGGTCAGCGACAGCAGATCGTTATTGCCTTTGAGATCGCAAGGATGATCGGCAAAACGTGCGCCACGATAATCGGCTTCGTTCAGTTGATAGCTCTGGATCAGCGTGCCCATTCCGCCATCAAGAATCAGAATACGCTGTTGCAGCAGATTACGCAGTTGGTGAAAAGCGGTTGTCAAAATGGTTGTCCTGTCGGGCAGTTAAAGTCAGAAAAAACAGACGATTATAACAGATAGCATTAGCCTGCTGGCAGGCATTGTGGTGCTAGGGTGATTGGCTGGTTAAGCCAAAACGACCCGTTTCCTCGATATCAATAAAGGGGACAAAACGACCCACATCAAGCCGCGCCTTGAAACTGTAGCCAAGGCTGTCTTTCTGTCCGGAGAACAACTCACTCAACAGACGGGCACTGCCAAACAGATCCGGGCTGGCCTGAATGACAAATTCAGCCGTACCATAGCCGGGCACCCTGGGTAAATCAGGCGTGGCACCGGTAAGAATGCGATTGCCTTCAACTTCTACCTGATAGGTCATGCCTTTAAGCGGTAAGGCAGTTCGGTTTGGATTCACCACTTGAACCCCGATATCAAAACGCGGTGCCATGCCCGTTGAGCCGGGCGCCAGGGCAAAGGAAGTGATATTCACTTGCGGATTTTCAAAACTGCCAACGCCAGCGCAGCCACTTAACAACAGCATCAGCAATGCACTCAGCAAAACACTCAGACGTTTCATCAGCGACTCCCGAAATTCAGTCAATGCATCAGTTTAACTAAAAATCACCGACAATGATGCCGTTTCCTTACGGGTGAATTTCAGGCAAAAAAAAGCCCACGCTTAACAGCGTGGGCAGTTTGTTCTGAAACGGATGAGCCAATTACATACCTCGATCTCTCAAGTCATCACGCTCATCCATCTGATGCGCTGGGTGCTCCTGATTTTTGCGGTAGCGTTTGTCTTTATCTTTATTGTCTTTCCACTGATACTCGCCATGGTGCTTGCCAGCATCTTTGCCTTGTGGTGCAACAGACTCATCCATCTGATGAGCGGGATGCTTGGCACTATCAGCACCGTGTTTATCTGCGAGCACCGGTGTCGTCGCAAACATTGCTGTCAGGACGGCTGTATAAAACCCTTGTTTTAACATGGTGTCCTCCAAATTTATTGGTCAATGGCTGATGCAACTGAACGTCTGTGCATCAGGCTCGGTACCACCCTAACCAACAAAAGGCGCAGGATCAAATAGCCAAAAAACTACAAATACCCGATAAATATCAGAAACTTAAAAACAAATCAGGCTAAAACAAGGATTTTCACCAGCCACCTTTATGAATGATTTCCCGCGACTAGCGGTCATTACTCCCGCCGCTACAGCACAGCACTATCAGGCCGCCTGAGCCATGACGTTGCTATGACGATTAACACCGTTGATGATGGCTTTAATGGCGGCTCGGCTGATGTTTTTATCCTGCCCAACACCAAACACGGGGGCAGACTCACCAATCCTGATTTCAACGTAGCATACTGCTTCAGCATCGGCGCCACTGCCAATGCCATGTTCGTGATAATCAATCACACTGACCGGCTGTGCAATTTCACCCGCCAAGGCAGCAGCAGCGGCATCGACCGGTCCGGTACCTTCAGCCTGCACACTCAATAATTGCTGCTGATAGTGCAATTCGATTTCTGCTCGAGCCAGCTCAGCACTGCTGTCATGCACCCGGCTGCCAACAAAACGATAAGGCGCATCAATTTGCAGGTAAGCTTGCTCAAACAAGGCCACAATCTCAGCACCATTAATTTCCCGTCCGCTTGTGTCGCTGACTTTCTGGACAAGCTTGCTGAACTCAATCTGTAATCGACGTGGCAATTCAAAACCCGCCTGCTGTTGTAACAAAAAGCTGACACCGCCTTTACCAGACTGACTGTTGACTCGCACTACGGCATCGTAGCTGCGCCCCAAATCTGCCGGATCAACCGGTAAGTATGGAACTGCCCAATAGCCCTGTGGTTCCTGCACTGCAAAACCTTTTTTGATGGCATCCTGATGCGAGCCGGAAAATGCCGTGAATACCAGCTCACCCGCATAAGGGTGGCGAGGGTGAACCGGGATCTTGGTGCTTTGCTCAACCAATTGACGTACTTGATCGATTTGGGAAAAATCCAGCCCCGGATGAATGCCTTGTGAGTACAAATTCAAGGCCAGCGTCACCAAATCAACATTACCGGTGCGCTCTCCATTACCAAACAAACATCCCTCAACCCGATCAGCACCCGCCATCACGGCCAACTCGGCAGCCGCAACCGCAGTACCGCGATCGTTATGTGGATGTACACTCAAAACAATGCTGTCACGTCGCTGCAAATTCCGATGCATCCATTCAATCTGGTCGGCATAGGTATTGGGCGTAGACATTTCCACGGTGGCTGGCAAGTTGAGAATCATCTTGCGTTCAGGCGTCGGCTGCCAGATGGCTGACACCGCGTCACACACTTCCTTGGCAAACTCGAGCTCAGTGCTGGAAAATGCCTCTGGAGAATACTGATAGACCCATTCGGTGTCCGGCTGCTTGGCAGTGAATTGCTTGACCCAGCGAGTCCCTTGCTCTGCCAGTGCCTTGACCCCGGCTTTATCGGTACGATAGACAATGTCACGAAAATCCGGCGCCGTTGGGTTGTACATATGCACAATCGCCCGATGAGCACCCTGCAATGATTTTACTGTTCGCTCAATCAAATCCTGACGCGCCTGGGTCAACACTTCAATGGTTACATCGTCTGGAATCGCAGCTTCTTCAATCAGTTTGCGAACAAAATTGAAATCAGTTTCCGAGGCCGATGGAAACCCCACCTCAATTTCTTTGAAGCCCATTTCCACCAACGCTTTGAAAAAACGCATTTTGGTCTCGACCGACATAGGATCAATCAGCGCCTGATTGCCATCACGAAGATCTGTGCTCATCCAGATGGGCGCATGGTCAATCAGCTTGCCCGGCCATTGGCGATCATTGAGCTGAGTCGGCTGAAATCGACGATATTTACTGGCGGGATTTTCAATCATCTGAGCTTCCTTAGTCTGTCTGTTTGGGGTTTGTCTTGCTGGCAGCCATTAGTGACCGCCCGTGCCGGGAGTGTGGACTGACAGGCTGAGTGGATATTCAGCTTGTGGTCAACCACGCTAAGTGACTTGTGATCAGTTTGTGTGGTTGATGCCAGACGTGCTTGTGACACATCACACTCCGGTTCGAGACATGTGAGACAGTATAGTGCGCAAGCTGAGAAATTAAATTTCAAAAACGCCCTAAAATTATTATTTTTAAGCACATAATTGCGTAAAAACTAGTAATATTAAAATAATTAATCTTTGAAATTTAAATCAAGGAATTGATATGCCAGAGCAACTCGATAAATATGACCGGCAGATTCTGACACTTTTGCAAAAAAACGGTCGAATCACCAACCAGGAGCTGGCAGAAGCCATCAGTTTGTCGCCGTCACCGACCTTGCGCCGGGTTAAACAACTGGAAGAATCCGGTCTGGTCGATGGCTATGTTGCATTGCTTAGCGCCCGAAAGCTGGGCCTCACCTTGATGGCTTTTATTGGGATTAGCATGGATAAACACACTCCAGAACGTTTTGCTGCGCTGGAACAAAACCTGGCGCTGTATCCGGAAGTACTGGAATGCCATCTGATCACCGGCCAAACCGCTGATTACCTGCTTAAAGTCATCGTTCGGGATATGGATGCCTACCAGCAATTTCTACTTAACAAGTTGACACGTATCGAGGGTGTCACTGGCGTGCACACTTCGTTTGTAATGAAGTCGCCCATTTACAGCACTGCTTTGCCGATTGACTAGAGCGATCAGAAAATCAATACCCCCCTTTGCAGCTCGGCCCGCTTCGCTCATAATCAAATGAGGATTCAACAACAAATCAAGAGGACCTTATCCGAATGATCAAACGACCAGTGACCGGCCGCAGCTTGTTTGTGCTTGATACCAACGTATTGATGCATGATCCGACCGCACTATTTCGTTTTGACGAACATGACATTTACTTGCCTATGGTGGTACTTGAAGAGCTTGACCGTGGTAAGAAAGGTTTATCCGAGGTGTCGCGCAATGTGCGACAGGTGAGTCGTTTCCTTGATGATCTGCTGTTGCAGGCACCTGATAATGATGCCATCACCGATGGTATCCCGCTTCCCACAATCACCAGCGAAAATATGCCCGATGCCAGTGGCCGCCTGTTTTTTCAGACCGCACAAATTCCGCATGAGCTGCCCAAGGAACTACCAGGTCACTCTGGTGACAACTCTATTTTGTCAGTCGCCATTCACCTGCAACAGACACAAAAAAATACCAGTGTAGTACTGGTTTCCAAAGACATTAATCTCAGGATCAAAGCCACCGTTCTCGGCATATGTGCTGAAGACTATTACAACGACAAAGTGCTTGACGATGTAGATCTTTTATATCGTGGTGCCAGTGAACTCCCGGAGGATTTTTGGGATGATCTGAACAAACTGGAATCCTGGACAGAAGACGGCCGAACTTACTACGAAGTCGAAGGTGATGTTGTCAATGAATGGTATCCCAATCAATTGATCTATTCTGGCCAAGATGAGCGGACAATCGAAGCGGTGGTGCGCGAAAAATCTGAGCGCAATGCCCACATTGAACTGGTTCGGGACTACCGACGAGACAATCATGCCATCTGGGGCATCAAAGCCCGCAACCGCGAGCAAAACTTTGCCTTCAACCTGTTGATGGATCCGGATGTCGATTTTGTCACTTTGCTTGGACAGGCAGGTACAGGTAAAACCTTGCTAACACTCGCGGCAGCCCTGACACAAGCTGTAGAACACAAACGTTACAGCGAGATTGTGATGACCCGTGTGACCGTGCCCGTGGGTGAGGATATTGGTTTTCTGCCCGGCACTGAAGAAGAAAAAATGACACCTTGGATGGGCGCTTTGATGGACAACCTGGAAGTACTCAACAAAACCGAGGGCGGTGATTGGGGGCGTCAAGCAACTAATGATCTGTTACAGCGATGGATTAAGATTCGCTCGCTCAACTTTATGCGAGGTCGAACTTTCCTCAACCGCTTCATTATCATCGATGAAGCGCAAAATCTTACCTCCAAACAAATGAAAACCTTGATCACCCGTGCCGGTCCAGGCACTAAGATTGTCTGCTTGGGCAACATCTCACAAATTGATACCCCCTATTTGAGTGAAACCACATCGGGCTTGACCTATGTGGTTGATCACTTCAAGAACTGGCCGCATAGTGGGCACATCACCTTACTGCGTGGTGAACGCTCACGTCTTGCAGATTTTGCATCGGAGAACCTATGAACCTGAATAATCTGACCGGTGCCGAACGACGGGCATTTTTCAGAATCAATGACACCGTGATTGTTGATGTTTCAGAACAATCCGAGACTGAACAACCGATAATGCCCACAGGCGATCAGCAGCAGCGAGCCCAGTTGAACACTATTCAGACAGTGCTGGGACATCTGATCGAAAAAATTAATCATCAGGATCGCGAAATTGGCCGTGCCATGCGACTAATGGATGAAAAACTTAATCTGCTCATGCAACAACTGGAGGCCAAGCTGTCTCCCGCAGATATGAGCAAAGCACGTGAAGTCAATCTCAGCGCTGGTGGTATGGCGCTAGTCAACAGTCAACAATATCCACCCAAAACATCTTTAAGAGTAGCCTTGCAGCTTTTGCCTTCAATGGTTAACGTCTATTTGCAAGCCAAAGTCATCAGCTGCAAAACCATCAGCGACCACAAGGAAGAACCGGCTTATCTGCTGCGTATGGCTTTTACTGAAATGAACGAAGAAGATCGCAATACACTGGTTCGCCACACACTAAGCCGTCAGGCAGAAATTTTGAGGACGCAAAAAAGCAGCGTTTGAGTTTGATGACACATGAAGCTGTAACGCAAGACATTCTCTATAGCTTTCGTCGCTGCCCCTATGCGATGCGAGCACGACTGGCGATTGTCGCCAGTGGCAAGCAAGTCGAAATCCGCGAAATAGTGCTGAAAGACAAACCAGCTTGCATGCTAGCCGCCTCAGCCAAAGCCACTGTACCTGTGCTAATCACCGCTCAAGGACAAGTCATTGATGAAAGTCTGGACATCATGTTATGGGCGCTGTCAGCCAATGATCCCCAAGGCTGGCACCAAGGACTCAGTGCTGAACAACTGAACAAGGCCAAACGCCTGATCGCTGAAAATGACAGCAGCTTTAAATATTATCTGGATAGATATAAATATGCTGATCGTTATCCAGAACAGGATGCCGCTTTCTATCGAAAACAGGCCTGCTTGTTTTTGGCCGAACTGGAAACGCAGTTGCAACAACATGCAGGACTTGTCGGGCAACGCATCAGCTATGCTGACATCGCCATTGCGCCTTTTATCAGACAGTTTGCCATGGTCGATAGCCCATGGTTTTTTCAGCACAATCCTTTTCCTGCGGTCAAGGACTGGCTGGAAAACATCATCCACAGCCAGCAGTTTGAGGTCATGATGGTCAAACTGACGCAGTGGCAGCCCGGCGGTAAGCCGCGCCTTTTTCCATAAAGTTTTTAGTCAGATAACAGACTGCTTACATCCAGGTAATCACGAGCCGATTCAGCTTCGGCCAGTCTGGGAACCTGACCAAGACAAGGCGCTTCAATACGGCTTGTTAATGACTCGATAATTTCATTTTGCTGCGCTGATGGCTCGATGCAATTGGCGACCCAGCCGAGCAAGGGTAATCCCGCATGTTTGATCGCCTGAACCGTCAGCAAGGCGTGATTGATACAGCCAAGTTTGATCGAGACCACCATGATGATGGGCAGTTCCAGCCTGACTGCCAAATCTGCCAGCGTCTGCTGTGCATCCATCGGCACCAGCCAACCACCTGCGCCTTCAACCACTACACAGTCGGCTTTATCAGACAGTTTTTGAAAGTTGTCTTGGATCACCGACATATCAATCGAAACCGCCTGTTCAATCGCCGCCAGATGTGGCGCTATTGCCGGTTCAAACGCGAAAGGGTTGATGACATCGTAGGGCATTTTGACATCAGCTTGCTGCATCAGCGCCAGTGCATCTTCGTTACGCAAGCCAGCCACCGTTTGCTCACAACCACTGGCCACAGGTTTCATCACCGCAACCGATAGGCCCTGTTGCTGTAATGCCGCCGCCAGGCCAACGCTGATTCGGGTTTTACCAACTTCGGTGTCGGTGCCCGTGACAAACACACCCGTTAACTTTTTCATCGCCTGCCTATATCCTCAACAGCAATCAATACCTCAGCACCGGTGCCCAGAAAGCGTCCAGATGAGGTGCCTGCAAAAGCATGTCCATAAATTACCTCATAACTGGCAGGTAGCTGGCCATTGCTCCGAAACTGTTCACATTCACGGATGACTTGCTGGAGCCGCTGCTTGCCGGTGAGACTTCTGCGACGTCCCGGATTCATATTGCTGGCACCGAGCAATTTCAGATCTTGCATCATTTGCATGGCAGTAGCATAGCCAAGTTGTTGATGCTCAACATCCAGCACAATATCTTCAAAACCCGCCGCTGACATGGCGCTACCCACATCATGCATATCCAAAAAAACATTGATGTGAGGATATTCATCAACCGCCGCCCAAGCAGTTCGCAACTCTTTTAAGGTGTCTGGACCAAGCGTTGTAAAGCTCAGCAAGCCCTCGGGCTTGAGCACTCGTCTAAGTTCAGCAAACACGCTTGTCACATCACACCACTGCAATGCCAGATTGGCAAACACCAAGTCTACCGACTGATCCGGCAAGGGCAGGCGCTCGGCATCCGCGCCAATAAATAGCGGCCGACATGCGCCAGGCAACCAGCGTTTAAAGCCAAGATGTTGCTGCCAATTATTTCGCGCCCTGACAAGCATTGCCGGGGCGATATCCATCGCCAACAATTGTGCCTCGGGATAACGCTGTGCCAGAAAGCTCAGATTCCTGCCGGTGCCACAGCCAAGGTCCAGCACTGTTTGAGGTTGAATATTGACCAGAGATAACCGGTCTAACAATTCATCAGCGGTTTGTCTTTGTAACACCGCCACATCATCATAGTCGTGGGCTGCGGCAGCAAACGACTTGGCAACATCTGATTTTTGGGGTCTTTGACTATCAGTCATGACAAAACTGCTCTATCAACTGCAGACACTCTGCACTATGAGATACAAATGGCGCATGCCCTGCGCTGTCTATCTCATGCACAGAAGCCGAAGGGTTTAAGGCCCGAAGCGGTTCCTTAACAGCGATTGGAATCAGACTGTCGCGACTGCCCAGAATCCATTGCACAGGACAGTGCAATTGCTGCACGGCCGGGCGCATGTTTTCGTTTAACAGCAAATCTAAACCTTCTCTTAGGGCACCGGTTTGTGGTGTCGGTCCTGCCGCCAGATCTTCTGCAATCTGCCGAATCTGTTGTCGGGCATGCACTGCGCCTTTGGCCTGAATCAGCAAAAATTGCTGCAAGGTCGCCGATATATTTTCATCCAGTTTGCTGGCAAAAGACTGAAATACCTCGGCAGGCATCGCCGTCGACCAGTCTTTTGTTTGCACAAACTGGGGCGTGGCCGCCATCAATATCAGGCGCTGCACTTGTGTCGGATAGCGCTGTGCCAGCCGCAAAACAATCAGGCCACCCATTGACCAGCCCAGCCAAATGGCCGGAAAACTCAATCTCTCTGCCAGCTGATCAACCACGACATCAAGTTGCAAATCTCGCGCCTGCCACTGGCTCTGTCCATGTCCCGGCAAGTCGACCAAATGTACTCTGAATTGCTGCTGCAAAGGCTCTATCAATGGCTGCCAGATGCCACTATGCATGCTCCAGCCATGCAGTAACACTAGATCAGGGCCCTGACCAAGCGACTCAATGTGCACAGGCTTGTTCCAGTGCCGACAACAGACGATCAACATGTTCAGACTGATGCAGAGCAGAAAAAGTGATCCGCAAACGGGCAGATCCAGCCGGGACCGTCGGTGGCCGAATCACTCCGACAAGAATGCCCTGCTGTTCCAACGATTGTCCAACCGCCAGCGCCTGATGCTCATTGTCCATCAGCACCGGTTGAATTGCGGTTTGTGAGTCCATTAACGGCAAACCCAGTTGTTCCGCACCGCGCCGGAATTGCTCAATCAAAGCCTGAAGTTTTTCTCGTCGCCATGATCCCGCTTGCAACAACCGCAAGCTCACAGAAGTCGCCGCAGCAATGGCCGCCGGCTGAGCCGTTGTATAAACATAACTTCGTGCATGTTGTCTGAGCGTTTCTATGACCACCTCATCGGCTGCTACAAAGGCACCCGCAGTTCCAAAAGCCTTGCCAAAGGTACCGACAACAATCGGATAACTGGCTGGTTCGAGCTGCCAGTGTTCGACACTGCCTCGACCCTGCGAACCCAAAACACCGATGGCATGTGCATCATCAATCAACACCGCCGTGCGATGTTGCTGCGCCAACGCCATGATCTCAGGCAAGGGCGCCAGATCACCATCCATACTGAAAACACCATCACTGACAATCAGGCGCTGCCCCGCATCGCTGGTCTGATGTAAGCGCCTGTGTAGCTGTTGCATGTCATTGTGTGCATAACGCCACTGTCTGGCTTCAGAAAGCCGCCCACCATCCAGTAAGGAAGCATGATTAAGCTTGTCCTGAATCACGACATCATTGCGATCAGTCAGGGCGTCTATCACGCCGATATTGGCCATATAGCCTGTTGAAAACAGCAATACCGCTTCTTGCTGACAAAACGCTGCAAGCTGTTCTTCCAGATGTTGATGGTGAACACTGTGCCCGGTTAAAAGGTGTGCGGCACCACTGCCCACCCCCTCTTCCGAAGCGACTTTGATAAAGGCAGCACGAACCTCGGAATGACTAGCCAGACCGAGATAATCATTGCTGGTGAAAGACAAAAACGATTGTCCGTCCACCACGACTTCGACCGATTGCTCACCCTGCCGTTGTCGGGTTTGCCGGTAGAGACCGGCATCACGACGTTGTTGCAGGGATTGTTGCAGCTGCTTGTGCCAGGGAAGCTGAGCCACCTGAGGTTCAGGCGGCAGAAGAGCAGTGCTGTTCACTCACTTTGTTGACTTCCAGTGGCGTGATTCCCAAACGGGCAAACAACTGCTGATCGTGATCTGTATCAGGGTTATCTGTGGTGAGCAGTTTTTCACCATAAAAAATCGAATTAGCACCCGCCAGAAAGGCCATGGCCTGTAATTCATCGCTCATGTTTTCGCGGCCTGCAGACAGGCGAACAAACGATTTTGGCATCATGATGCGTGCCACGGCGATGGTGCGGACAAACTCAAACGGATCCAGTGCTTGAATACCGTCCAGCGGCGTACCTTCAACTTGAACCAGCAGATTAATTGGCACACTTTCGGGATGACTCGGCAAGTTGGCCAGACTGGCAAGCAGTCCCGCACGATCATTTCGGCCTTCGCCCATGCCAACAATACCGCCACTACAGACATGAATGCCCGCTTCACGAACATGACTCAGAGTATCCAGGCGATCCTGATAGGTGCGGGTACTGATGATATCGCCGTAAAACTCAGGCGATGTGTCCAGATTGTGGTTGTAATAATCAAGGCCAGCCTCTTTCAGGCGTTTGGCTTGATGTTGCTCGAGCATGCCCAGTGTGACACAGGTTTCCAGTCCCAGGTCCTTGACCCCTTCAACCATTGCCGCGACTCTTTCCAGGTCACGATCTTTCAAGTTTCGCCAGGCAGCGCCCATACAAAAACGACTGGCACCAGTTGCCTTGGCCTGGCTGGCAGATTCGAGCACTTTATCAAGCGGCATTAACGGTTCTGCCTTCACCGCAGAAGGGTGATGAGCACTTTGTGGACAATAACCACAGTCTTCGGCACAACCACCGGTTTTAATGCTCAGCAAGGTGCTGATCTGCACTGAATTTGCATCAAAATGCTGACGATGAACTGTCTGGGCACGAAACAGCAGGTCGTTAAAAGGCAAATCAAACAAGGCTTCGATTTCATCAAGCTGCCAATCGTGACGGATCGGAGCGTTTGGTTCTGCTATAGTCTGGGTCATAAGAGCTCTTCATCATTTTAATGGATTAAAGCATGATGGCCAAACACTTACGTTCCGACAGCGTTGTTCGGCAATTGGCGCATCTTGTGCCGAGATTATACAACAAACTGCTGCCTGTACCCTGCTTCCTCTGTGGTGTTGAAACTGCCGATGGCCCGCTATGTCCGGACTGTATGGCGGATTTGCCGGAAATTTCACATCAATGTCCGCTGTGTGCGATTCCGATGCAAAGCGACACTATCTGCGGTGATTGCCTGAAAAATCCTCCGCCTCAACAAAAAAGCATCAGCCTGTTCACCTACCAGGACCCCGTCGATAGATGCATCAGTGCGTTCAAGTATCATCAACAACTGGGTTTTGCCTCGCTGTTTGCTGATTTACTGGCGAAAAAAGTACAGCATGATTATCCTCTGGCAACGCTGGTGCCTGTGCCACTACACCCGATCAAAATACGCCTTCGAGGTTTTAATCAATCTCAGGAAATCGCCAAGCGACTATCTGATCACTTGTCGTTACCGGTCAATCCTCACTGCCTGGTTCGCAGCCGCAATACGCCGGCGCAGAGCCAGTTAACTGCCAAGGCGCGCCGACAAAATATCCGAAATGCATTCAGCTGCATCGGTCCTCCGCCAGACAGCGTGATTCTGATTGATGATGTACTAACCAGTGGCTGTACAGTCAGGGAAGCCGCCGCAACATTGCAAAAAGCGGGTTGCCATCGGATAGAAGTATGGACAATCGCCCGCGCCATAAGCCATTATTGACTCGACAACAATGGACCAGCTGACAAGGCTGTTTGATGCAACAAGATGCCGCGACACTTCAAGCTCGCCTGGATGCACTCATTCGCATTGCCAAAAGCAATGAGCGTAAACAGGAGAACTTTCAGAAATACGAGCTTAGCTTGCTCAACAGCAATGGACTTGGCGAGCTGCTGGCGCTGATTCTGGAAGAACACAAAATCCGCTTTCAATTGACTGAAGTAACCCTGTTGCTGCTGGACCCGGAATATGAATTTCAACGACTGATTGAAGCCAGCCCGAATATTCCCGGATGGCCAAAACGTCTGTTGTTTACTGACAATCATCACACCATTGCCCAGTACTTCAGCCTGCAACAACGCCCCAGGCTCACGGCTTTCTCTCCCTTCCAGCATCAGATTTTGTTTCCCGGCCATTCCAATCTTCGTTCAGTCGCTCTGTTGCCTTTGTTACGCCAGCAACGCCTGATTGGCAGCTTGAATCTGGGCAGCCGCAAAGCTGAACGTTTTCAGGCCAATATTGGTACTCAGTTTTTGCAACACTTGGCTGCGGTAGTCTCAGCTTGTCTGGAAAATGCCCGTTTGCATGAACATATCAAGCTGGTAGGTCTGAGAGATCCGCTTACCGGCGTCAATAACCGCAGGTTTTTTGATCAGCGGGTCGAAGAAGAAGTCAGCCGTGCGTTGCGGACTCACAGTCCACTCAGCTGCCTGTTTATCGATCTGGATCATTTCAAGCGGGTTAATGATCAATACGGACATCAGGCTGGCGATATTCTGCTCAAGCAAGTGGCTGAAATACTCAATGACAGTATGCGAAGCTGCGATGTCATTGCTCGCTACGGCGGGGAGGAGTTTGTGGCGCTGCTGGCTGATACCACGCAAACAGTGGCCACCGACATTGCTAACCGCATTCGTGAATCCATCGAAGCCATCGAATTTGAGGTTGGTCATGGCATCCGCCTGAAGCAGACCTTATCAATCGGACTGGCAACCCTGTCTAACACAAACACCATCAAAAATACCCGACAATTACTTCAAGCAGCTGATCAAGCGGTCTATGCTGCCAAACTGGCGGGACGCAACAGAGTCAGACTGCATGGCACGAGCTGATGGGTCTGAGCTTGTCGCTGTTCCTTGTGATGCGTAGAATCTTGAAACACTGAGTCACTCAATCTGGAAGAGCATGGGGCCCTACCTTAAAGACTTCATGCATGCCTTCATGCATGCGCTGAGAAATCTGCTGCCGATTATTATCGTCGTGGTCTTTTTCCAGTTAGTGGTTCTTCAACAGATGCCCGATAACAGCCTGAGCATGGCCATTGGCTTGCTGATCGTGGCTATCGGCGTTGCATTGTTTCTGCAGGGTCTCGAATTAAGTATTTTCCCGGTAGGCAAAAGTCTTTCCAACCAGTTCGCCAAACGTGGCTCCATTCCCATTTTGCTTAGCTTTGGTTTTGCCCTCGGTTTTTCTGCTGTGGTGGCTGAACCGGCGCTGATAGCCGTTGCTGAACAGGCTCAACAAATCAGTGAAGGACGCATTGATGCACTGACCTTGAGATTACTAGTCGCCGTATCCGTTGGACTGGTGGTTGCTTTGGGTGTTTTTCGAACCATTTTTGGCTACCCGCTGCATTGGTTCATGATCATTGGGTATATCTGTGTTGTGGTGATTACCTATTTTGCACCGGAAGAAATCGTCGGCCTTGCCTATGATTCCGGCGGTGTCACTACCAATATCGTCACTGTGCCCTTGATTGCGGCACTTGGCATTGGCCTTGCCGCATCGATTCGGGGTCGTAATCCACTCACGGATGGTTTCGGACTGGTAGCTCTGGCGGTGATGGTACCTATGATTAGTGTGCAGCTCTATGGCATTCTGGTGTTTAGCGGCGCTGAACCTGAGCCTGCTGCTTTGGCCAGCCTCGCCGCAGACAGCGCACACAAACTGTCAGGGCCGCTGATCATGTTACTGGAACTGGCTGAAATGTTGCGGGATGTGTTGCCGATTATCATCACCATTTTGTTTTTTCAGTATCTGGTGATGCGTCGGCCACTGAGTAATCCCAAAGCGATTCTGTTTGGTTTCGCACTGGTGATATTCGGACTGTATGCTTTTGTGGTCGGCCTGAAAATGGGACTGTTCCCAATTGGTTCAAGCATGGCAGAGCAGCTCATCAACCTCGATGGTTACTGGTATGTTTACCTGTTTGCTTTTTTAATCGGCTTTGCCACCACCATGGCAGAACCGGCTCTGATTGCAGTGGGTAAGCAAGCAGAGCAGGCAGCCCCAGGACGCCTGAACGGCAATACCATCCGCATACTGGTGGCTATTGGCGTGGCACTCGGCATTACTATCGGAGTTCATCGAATCATTGATGGCGGATCAATGCACTACTACATCATGGGTGGCTACACACTGGTCATCATCCTGACTGTTCTGGCACCACACTATATCGTAGCGCTGGCTTACGATCTGGGCGGCGTCACGACATCCGAAGTCACTGTGCCGCTGGTCACTGCACTGGGAATCGGTCTTGCTACAGCAATCGAAGGCCGTAATGTACTCATCGATGGCTTTGGTTTGATTGCCTTTGCGTCAATCTTTCCAATCGTGACCGTCATGCTCTATGCTATCGCGATGCAAGCCGTTTCATCGAGGAAAAAGGTGGAAACATGAAATTTTCAATTCTCGTGGCCATTGTGCCTGAGGAACTGGAACAACCGGCAATCGACGCCGCCAAGGAACTAGGCGCTGGAGGTATTACCGTGATGGGTGCCCGCGGCATCAGTAACAGTCAGAAAAAGACTTTTTTTGGCCTTACCTACGACGGCAGTCAGAGCGTCTTATTGATGGTGCTCGAAAAAGGACTTTCACTACAGGTGCTCAAGGCGATTCAATCAATTCTGATGCCCAATAACGAAGATTCTCAAGGCTTGGTCTTTACCCTGCCGCTGGAACATCTGGGGGGCATTGATACCTCTCAAATCGAAAAATTCCAACAACACTTGCGCGAAGTGTTTTAAAACAGGAAGCCGAATTATGCTCGTCAGAGAAGTCATGGTTAAAAATGTTGTCACCATTTCGCCGTTTGCCAAACTTCGTGAGGCAATGGGCACAATGAAACGACATGGCATCAAATCGCTGGTAGTTGAAAAGCAAAATCCGCATGATGCCTATGGGCTGATTACCTATACCAATATCCTCAAAACCGTCATCGCCGAACAGGGCGATATTGATCTGCTTAATGTTTACGATGTCTGTGTCAAACCCGTTGTCTCTGTGGGAGAAAGCCTTTCAGTTCAGCATGTTGCCAGTCTGATGGGACAAAACAGGGTCAAGCGCCTGCTGGTATTGAAAGATAATGACCTAGTGGGGCTCATCACCATGAACGACATCATGGACGAACTACTCAAGCAAATCGACTGATCAATCCGTGGTAGGGTAAGCCTGTGACCTTAAACAGGAGCAGGTGAATGCGAGACAAGATCGAACAACTGCTTGAGCAGATCAGGCAACTTGAGGATGAACTCCGCCAGGAACTCAATCAACAAAGACACACCATCGGTTTCAAAATCAAAGGCCGAAAGGTGGAGTTTGAAGCCTCGGTCAGAGCCGCTCATAAAAAACTAAAAACCGGCTTGTGGCGCTGGTTTTTTGGGGTACGGCCGATCAATATCATCACCCTGCCGATCATTTACGCGATGATCATTCCATTGTTACTCATTGATATCCTGGTGACCTTCTATCAATGGACGTGCTTCCCTGTGTACGGTATCAAACGCGTTCGCCGCTCAGACTACATCGTGCTAGATCGACATAAACTGGGCTTTCTGAACTTTTTTGAGAGACTGCACTGTGCCTATTGTGGCTACGGAAATGGAGTGGTTGGCTATATTCGGGAAGTGCTGGCCAGAACAGAACAGTATTTTTGTCCGATCAAACATGCCCGAACCGTACTCGGCACCCATCAACGCTATCGCGACTTCATCGAATATGGCGATGCAGAAAACTATCACCAGCGGTTAAAGGAATATCGCCGTCAGTTGTCTTAGGGGGGAGTCAGCGCAGAAGGATGCCTGAGCTGCATGAAAAATGATTGCTGGCGGCGTGATAACCAGCCCTGAACCTGCCAGTCCTGGTTCAGATAATTATTCAGATCATCAAACAAAGGCAAATGCTCATCCGCGATACGCAAAGCAAAGTGGTCATTGACTCTCAACAGCACAGATTGGCGTTGTTCAACAATTTCCACTGGCCTGACAAGCAGGCGCTGCCAACCTCTGGGAGGTGGCGACTGCTTGAATATTTGCACCGAATTACGCTGATACTCCGGCATTGCCCAGATACCAAGTTGCTGCCGCTGTGCTGCCTGCTCCAGTTCCGTGAAAACTTCGCTGTGGCGCATATTGGGCGGCAAAATCGTCATCATGGCCATCCCGTCCCTGAGCAAGCCCTCGTTGAGCATTTCGCCAGATTCGTTATAACAATAGGCCAGCAATCGTCCATACTGATCCAATTGTGTTTGATCGTATTCTATAAACATCACTCCATCGGCCAGTCGCTGTTCAAGCCACTGCTTTGCCGCCTCACCTCCCGGTTCGGCATCGCGATACCGGTTGGCAATTTCCGGGGTGTTGATGCCCAGTAAACGAACTCGCCTGTCATCATCCAGTACCACTGTATCCCCATCAATCACCCGCTTTACGGTCACCCGATATCGTTGAGAGTGAGCACTCAGCTGTACTTCTTCTGCATCTTGTGACGCTGTGTCAGAAAAGCTGATGCGACCTGTGGTATCTTCGGTTCGATATACAGTGGTAGCGGCTACCGCCAGACTGAACAGCAATGCCGCCAGCATCGTCATGTGCAACAGGCATCGCTGAACTATTAATCGGTGTTTGTTTGTCATTGCTTTAGCAGAACAACGGTTCAGGATCACTGATACATATAATGCAGTACCACCGCAGCAAAAATCACAGCGCCGACCCAGTTATTGTTCAAAAATGCCTGCACACACTGACGCGGCTGCCGATCCTCGGCAATCCATTGCTGATAAGCAAACAACAACAAAGCAACCAGTAGCCCCAGATAGAAAATCAGCGACATCTGCAGTTGTAACCCCACCAGCAGCATGACACTTAAAAAACTCAGCTGCAGGATCTTCAGAATGGTCAGATCATCTTCACCAAACAAAATGGCGGTCGATTTGACCCCCACCTTCAGATCGTCAGGCCGATCAGCCATGGCGTAAAAGGTGTCATAGACCGTTGTCCAGAGAATATTTGCCAGGAACAATAGCCAGGCCACTGCTGGGACTGAGCCGGTCTGCGCCGCAAAAGCCATTGGGATTGCCCAGCCAAAGGCCATGCCTAAAACAATTTGTGGCAGATGGGTGTAGCGCTTCATAAATGGATAAATCACTGCCAAAAGTAAGGCGACCAGTGAAAGTTGGATAGTCAGCCAATCCAGTTGCAATACCAGAAACAACGCCAACAATAACAGAGCAAAAAAACAGGCCAACGCATGTTTGGCTGATAATGCTCCGGTTGCCAGAGGCCGCTGGCGAGTGCGTTCAACCAGACCATCAACATTCCGATCGGCAAAGTCATTAATCACGCAGCCCGCAGAGCGCATGATCAATACCCCCAGGCTGAAGATAATCACCAGATGCCAGTCAGGTTGCCCCTGCCCGGCTATCCACAGGGCCGTCAAGGTCGGCCATAACAGCAGTAAAATGCCGATGGGCCGGTCAAGGCGCATCAATTGCACATAGGCCATCACTGTACTCTGCTTCATCACTCAACCACACTCCATAAGGCCGGCAGGAATATCTCATTGACCAGCAGTGGCTCACCCTGCAGATAGAAACACGAACGGCGTGCCCACAACGATGCTGATGCTACCGGATCCAGAGCACTTGCCTCACGAAACAGCGTGCTATCACGTCGCAATTGTGCCACCTGAATCGGGCCACGCTGGACAGCAACATCGTTGAACAACATTTCACCCAGCGGTCTGTTGCCCAGTGCTGTGAAACGACGTCGATTATTGAGATAAGTCACAAGCGGCACAATGGTTCTGGCAAATACCAGTGCCGTGTCCCCATCCAATAAGCGAACCTGTCGCTGATAGGCCAGTTGTTCGAGCGGCAAACTCAGCCATCGTCGTTCTTCAACCAATGGTTTTTGCCAGTGACTACCCAGCCAGTCCACGGAAAAACCATGATGACTGATGGTCTGCAAACGTCGGGTCAGTGAGCCTTGATCCACCAGCCAGTGGCGTACCTTTGCCGGAATATTTATTTGCTCCGGCCAATACCAGCGACTCCAGTCACGCATGCTTTTGTTAAACCTGTCCAAAATCAATTTTGTTGCCGAACCAGCGCTTGATCATCTGCTCGGCTTGATCCGGGTAATCTCTGAGAAAGGCATCAGCCGAGCTGCCGATGGCCATCAGCAAATCCTGATCGTCAAACAAGTCGGCGACCCTGAATTGCGGCAAGCCAGTCTGTCTGGTGCCCAATAACTCGCCAGGTCCCCGGATTTCCAAATCACGCTGCGCGATGACAAAGCCATCATTGCTTGCACGCAAACATTTCAGTCGAGCCTGACCATTTTCCGACAGAGGTGGATGATACATTAAAACGCAGTGGCTCTGGGTTGAGCCTCGTCCGACCCGACCGCGAAGCTGATGCAACTGAGCAAGCCCAAGGCGTTCGGCATTTTCAATAATCATCAGGCTGGCATTGGGTACGTCCACACCCACCTCAATCACCGTAGTCGCCACCAGTAAATCAATTTCACCTGCCTTGAATTGCTGCATGACCAGTTCTTTTTCACGAGGTTTCATTCGCCCGTGGACCAGTCCAATTCTGCAGTCAGGCAGTGCCTGTTGCAGCTGTCGGGCCGAATCTTCTGCAGCCTGACATTGCAAGTGCTCGGATTCTTCAATCAGGGTGCACACCCAATAGACCTGTCTTTTCTGCTGACAGGCAGCATGCACCCGGTCGATCACTTCCTGTCGTCGGCTATCGGAGATTAATACTGTGGTGACAGGTATTCGTCCGGGCGGCAGTTCATCTATCACGGATACATTCAAATCGGCATAAGCCGTCATGGCCAATGTTCTCGGAATCGGAGTTGCGGTCATCACCAGTTGATGAGGCATCGAGTTTTGTTGGCGCCCTTTGTCTCGCAATGCCAATCGCTGATGCACACCAAAGCGATGTTGTTCATCAATAATCACTAGCCCCAGTTTATTGAACACCACTTGATCCTGAAACAAGGCATGAGTGCCTACCGCAACACTGATCTCTCCCTGTTCCAGTGCCGTGAGCATCTGCTTGCGTTGTGATGCGGTCTGCTTACCTGCACACCAGCCAACAGTCATGCCAAGTGGCTCAAGCCATTGCAGAAAGGTTTGATAATGTTGTTCTGCCAAAAGCTCTGTCGGGGCCATCATCACCGCCTGATATCCAGCGGTCACCGCCGCTACCGCAGCAATTGCAGCGACCACTGTTTTGCCGGACCCCACATCGCCCTGCACCAGTCGCTGCATTGGAATATCTTGCGCCAGATCCTGCAAAATTTCGCCAATGACGCGCTGCTGCGCTGCTGTCAACGGAAATGGCAGACTGTTTAACAAGGCCTTTTGCGCACGATTATCCGCACGAATGGCGGGTGCCGGATGCCGCTGTGTATTAATACGGATCTTGCGCATGCTCAGTTGCTGCGCCAATAATTCTTCATAGGCCAGTCTGCGCTGAGCTGGGTGCCGCCTGTCGATCAGTTGTTGAACATCGACATCGGGCGGCGGCAGATGCACATACTCTAGCGCCTCACTGAGCTTGTAGTGAGCAACATCATGCAAGCGCAGCGCATCCGGAAGTAATTCAGGCATTTGCTGTTGTTCCAAATACGCAAGTGCTTGCCCGATAAGTTTACGCAAGGAGAGCTGATGCATGCCCTCGGTGGTGGGATAAACCGGCGTTAGCTCACTGTCTACCGGGACAGGATCTGTGCCGGTGAGTAAACGATATTCCGGATGAACCATTTCCAGCGCTGATGGACCGTTACGAATTTCACCAAAGCAACGGATCCTCATGCCACGGGCTAATTGTTGTTGCTGCGCCTTGGAAAAGTGAAAAAAGCGCAACCACAGCGAGCCGGTACCGTCCGCGATCTGACACAGTAAAGAACGACGACGACCAAATTTTACCTGTGATAACTGGATGACCCCTTCCACCAGTTTTTCTTGATGTGGTCTCAGCGAACCCAAAGGCATCAGCCGGGTGCGGTCCTGATAGCGCAGAGGGAGATGAAACAGGCAATCCTGCACTGTCTCAATACCTATTTTCGCCAGCTTTTCTGCTTGCTTGCTGCCCACGCCCTTGAGCATAGTCACTGGTTGTGCAAGAACATTGTCGGCCACTTGCGGCATCCTTTCCGCCAGCCGTCAATCAGTCAGCAATGTGCATGATGGCATCCATTTCCACTGGTACGCCTTTAGGCAGAGCTGCGACACCAATCGCTGCCCGAGCGGGATATGGCTTTTGGAAATATTCGGCCATGATGTCGTTAACAGTGCCGAAATAACTCAAATCTGTGAGGAAAATGTTTAACTTGACGATATCTTGCAGATTACCGCCCGAGGCTTTGGCGACCGCTGACAAATTATCAAAAACCTGACGCACCTGAGCAGAAAAGTCACCTTCATTCACAGTCATGGTGTCTGGCACCAACGGGATTTGACCTGAAAGGTAAACCACATCGCCCACTTTGACAGCCTGCGAATAAGTGCCAATCGCTTCGGGTGCATCGCTGGTGTGAATAATTTGTCGGGACATAAAACAAGTTTCTCCTTTACGGCTGCACGTTGCAGCAAATTGAAAAAATCAGGTATTGATTCTGCTGATACGTTCAACCATTTCTAGTCGGCGCAAGCGACGAATCACTCGTGCAAGATGTTGCCTGTCCTGCACTTCGATGGTCAGGCGCAGATCCGAGTAACCGCCATCACGCTCATCAACAATGACATTGTCGATATTGGAATCTGCCTCTGAAACAGTGGCAGCAATAGTCGCCAGCACGCCACGTTGATTTTTCACATGCACCATCAAATCAACCGGGAATTCACGTTTGATATCCTGCGCCCAGGCGACATCCAGCCACTTTTCATTTTGCACCCGCAGATGCGTCGTGTTTTTGCAGCTGCGTTGGTGGATGATGATGCCTCGACCGGCGCTGACATAGCCATGAATCGGATCGCCAGGAATCGGGTGACAGCAGCGTGCGAAGCTGACCACCATGCCCTCCGTACCGGCAATCATCAACGGTTGTGTTTCACGTTCTGGCGCCGCCTCTTGTAACAGCTTTTGGGCAACCAGTAATGCTGAATGGTTACCCAGCCCGATATCACGCAACAGCTCATCAAAATGGTATAGCTCAAACTCTTTGACCAGCGCCTTGATCCGCTTCTGCGGGATTTTGTCCAGCGTAGTGGAAAACGCAGTCAGATGTTTACTCAGCAGACGTTGGCCAAGTTGTGTCGCCTCTTCACTTTGCAGGTGCTTGAGATAATGCCGAATGTTGGTTCGTGCCTTTGGTGTGACCACAAAGTTCAGCCAGGCCGGGTTCGGATGCGCTCCCGGCGCGGTGATAATCTCAACCGATTCTCCAGTTTCAAGCTGAGTACTGAGTGGCACCAAGTGACGACCCACTCTGGCAGCAACACAACTGTTACCGACATCAGAGTGCACTGCGTAGGCAAAATCTACTGCCGTGGCTCCGCGTGGCAAAGTTAGGATTTCACCTTTTGGCGTTGACACATAAATTTCGTCCGGAAACAAATCAATGCGAAGATTTTCCAGAAACTCCGTCGAATCTCCTGATCCTTTCTGCATTTCCAGGATGCCTTGCAACCATTGCCTAGCCTTGCGATGAGCAAGCGTGTTACCAACAGACTCACCTGTCTTGTATAACCAGTGCGCAGCGACTCCCGCCTCGGCCATGTGATCCATGTCACGCGAACGGATTTGAACTTCTATCGGCACACCAAAAGGGCCGAATAAAACGGTATGCAAAGACTGATAACCATTGGCTTTGGGAATGGCAATATAATCCTTGAACTTGCCCTGTACCGGCTTGTAAAGATTATGAACCACACCCAGCATCCGGTAGCAGGCATCCACATCATCAACAATGATGCGAAACGCATAAACATCCATCACTTCTGAAAATGACAACTGTTTGCTGACCATTTTCTTGTAGAGGCTGTAAAGATTTTTTTCGCGCCCCTGGATATCGGCGCTGAGCCCTTCCTGCTCCATCCGGTTGAGAATAGAACTGGTGATTTGGCTGACAATTTCCTTGCGATTTCCTCTGGCCTTGCGCACCGCATCGGCCAATACCCGATAACGGATTGGATACAGCACATGAAAGCCAAGGTCTTCCAGCTCGCATCGCATAAGGTTCATGCCCAGTCTCTGGGCAATAGGCGCGTAGATATCGAGTGTTTCATAGGCGATGCGTCTACGCTTTTCGGGTCTCAGATGACCCAACGTACGCATGTTGTGCAAGCGGTCAGCCAGTTTGACGATAATGACACGGATGTCTTTGGACATCGCCAGCAGCATTTTGCGCAGATTTTCCGCCTGTGCGTGCTCGCGATTTTCGAAGGTCGCCTTGGCCAGCTTGGTGACACCCTCCACCAGCTCGGCAACTTCCTCACCAAATTCTCGAATCAGATCGTCTTTGGTGAAAGAGGTATCTTCGATCACATCGTGCAACAGGCCGGCCATGATGCATTCGTAATCCATATGCATCATGGCCAGTACATGCGCCACAGCCAGCGGATGTGTTATGTAACGCTCACCGCTGCGACGGGTCTGGCCTTCGTGTGACTGTTCGGCAAAGTGATAGGCACGACGAATCGACTCGACCTGACTGGATTCCAGATAGTTTGAGGTAGCAAAACATAAATCATCGATGGTCAGTTTGGGCTCGGACTCCTGGATGAAGTCCAGTTCCGAGGCGACCGATGGCTTTGCACTCACGGCAATCAGTCTTGGCTTTGCAGTTCTTCTTCGCTGACAAAACTCTCTTCAGCGTGCTCACGGGCGTTCGCCTTGTCGAGAATTTCTGGCCCTGTCAGGCCAGCAGCGATCTCACGAAGCGCAAGTACTGTCGGTTTATCATTATCAACCGGCACCAGGGGATCATCACCCAGAGCAATTTCGCGAGCACGTTTTGATGCAACCAACACCAGATGAAAACGGTTATCAACGTTTTCCAGACAATCTTCAACAGTTGTACGGGCCATAAAATTTTTCCTGTCGTTTAAACGATTAATGATACGAAATCAGACGGGCTTAAGCCAGCAGCTCACTTAGCAAAAGCGCATGTTGCTGTTTCTGAACTGCGAGACTGTGCCGCCTTGCAACTACCACGGCGCGTAATGCCGATAAGGTTTCCTCAAACACATCGTTGACCAGCAGGTAGTCAAACTCGATGTAATGTGACATTTCATTCTCGGCATCGCGCATCCGACGGGCAATAGTGGCCTCATCATCCTGACCCCGGCTACGTAGCCTTTGTTCCAGTGTTACGCGCGATGGTGGCAAGATAAAAATGCTAATACTGTCGGCAAAATTCTTGCGGACTTGCTGGGCGCCTTGCCAGTCGATTTCCAGAATCACGTCCAACCCTTCCGCCAGCAAACTGTTCACAGCCTCAGCCGAAGTACCGTAGCTGTTGTCAAACACCGTGGCAGATTCCAAAAATGCGCCTGCATCACGCATCTCGGCGAAGGTTTGCTGACTGACAAAAAAGTAGTCAACACCCTCACATTCGCCCTCTCGTGGCGCTCGTGTGGTATGCGACACAGACAAACGAGTTCGGTCATCATCCCTGACCAGCGCCCGAACAAGACTGGTTTTACCTGCACCCGAAGGTGCGGCAACGATAAACAGACTTCCTGACATGATGCAAAACCCCAGAGTTGTGCTGCCTGATGTGTATTGCTTCAGGCTATCTTGATGTGAATGAGCGATATTGTGCCAGTTTTACCGCTTGCTGACATGTCTTGTGGCCAGTGCTTGGATCAATAATTCATCAAGCGCCCAATAATTATTCATTCCGCTATTTAAATTAATAATCAATCTCATTATCATATAGATAGATGCTTTTACATTTCTGGAGACAGATGTCTATGTTGAAAACAGCCCTAGCCGCTGGTGTTATTGGCTTGTCATCACTGTTGAATCCTCTTGTGGCAAACGCTAATGAGGTGAATATGTACTCGGCCAGAATTGAAGCCTTGATTAAGCCAATATTGGATGAGTTCACCGTTGAAACCGGAATTCGAGTCAATCTGGTGACCGGTGGCGCAGACGAACTGCTGCAACGCCTGCAGAGTGAGGGACGCAACACACCAGCAGATATTCTGCTGACGACGGATGCCGGTCGCTTGCATCGCGCTAAAGAGGCAGGGTTGCTTCAGACTTTTGCTTCTGAAACCCTTGAACACAATATTCCGGAAAATTATCGGGATCCAGAAGGCTACTGGGTTGGCCTGTCGATGCGCGCACGCCCGATCATGTATGTTCGAGGTCGTGTCGACCCCTCAACACTTTCCAGCTATGAGGATCTCGCAGACCCTCGTTGGAAAGGCAAGATCTGCACCCGCTCATCCAGCAATGTCTACAATCAATCACTGGTTGCAGCCATGATGGCCGCGAACGGCGAGGCAGCCACGGAACAATGGGCCCGTGCCCTGGTAAGCAACTTTGCTCGTCCGCCAAGAGGTGGTGATCGCGATCAAATCAAAGCAGCTGCGGCAGGGCAATGTGATTTGGTCATTGCCAATACCTATTATCTCGCCAGCATGCTGACGGATAACGATCCTGCTGAACGACAGGCCGCAGAAGTCATTGAAGTGTTCTGGCCCAATCAGCAGGATCGCGGCACCCACGTCAATGTCTCTGGTGCAGGACTGACCGCGGCAGCTCGTAATCGTGATGCTGCTATTGCCTTGATTGAATTTCTCAGTGGCGACCGCGCACAACAATGGTATGCAGAGGCCAACGGTGAATACCCGGTGCGCGATGACATTGAAATCGGAGAAATTCTCAGTCAATGGGGAGATTTCAAAGCCGATCAATTAGATATGAGCATTCTCGGCGACAATAATGCGCAGGCGCTGCGCTTGATGGATCGAGCTGGCTGGCGCTGACAGCATTTATCTCTGACCCATCCGGTAATTCTCTCTAAAATGGCCTGCAGGGATGCAGGCCAATCACACACGCAGGATGCGCAAGTTGTACCCGTCATTTAGAATAGCTCGCTGCTTATATCTCTCGCGCCTTCTGTGGCGTTTCAAATTGACAACGAGGCGTCGACAAAAACTCCACGCAATGAACATCTCACATACTGATCGGCTGGCCAACAAATCCAGCATCAAATCCCGATGGTCGCTGATGGAAATCAGCATTTTGACACTGGCAATGCTATTAGCGCTGCCGGTGATTGTTGTGTTGGCCTTTGTTTTTGTTCCGACCGGTGACATCTGGCATCACCTTGCAAGCACTGTGCTGAAGGATTACGTGGTCAACTCACTGTGGTTGATGCTGGGAGTTGCCATTGGCACTTTGCTACTGGGTGTCAGCGCCGCCTGGTTGACCAGCATGTGTCAATTTCCAGGACGTGGCCTGTTTGAATGGGCATTGCTGCTCCCCTTGGCCATGCCTGCCTATATCATCGCCTACACCTACACCGGCATGTTGGATTTTGCCGGACCAGTACAAAGCACATTACGAGACTGGTTCGATTGGGGATTTGGCGATTACTGGTTTCCGGAAATTCGCACCTTAAACGGTGCCGTTCTGATGCTGACGCTGGTGCTCTATCCTTATGTATACCTGCTCAGTCGTGCCGCATTTCTCAGCCAGTCGATCTGTGTGCTTGATGTCAGCCGCACACTGGGCAACGGACCGTGGCGAACTTTCTGGCTGGTGGCGGTTCCCTTGGCAAGACCTGCCATTATTGCGGGTTTATCACTGGCTTTGATGGAAGCCCTGGCTGACTACGGAACCGTTCAATTCTTCGGCGTACCCACATTCACAACCGGTATTTTCAGAACCTGGTTTGGTATGGGCAGCAGCGCAGCAGCGGCACAATTGGCTGCGGGCTTAATGATTTTTGTGTTTGCCCTGATATTCATCGAACGATACTCAAGGCGTCAGGCTCGCTATCATCACACCAGTCGTCGCCATCAGGATCTGCGCCGATATCAACTAACGGGCCTGAGCGCTTTCCTGGCGTTTCTGCTGTGTTTCTTGATTTTGTTTTTCGGCTTCTTATTGCCTGCGGGTCAGCTACTCAGCTGGACAATCAGCGTGGCAGATTATGTTATTGATGCACAATTTCTGAGCCTGGTGTTGAACAGCTTGAAACTAG
This sequence comes from Methylophaga sp., assembly GCA_020831825.1. Taxonomy (GTDB): domain Bacteria; phylum Pseudomonadota; class Gammaproteobacteria; order Nitrosococcales; family Methylophagaceae; genus Methylophaga. Next base: position 237,148 of record JAFIFW010000012.1, read on the forward strand.
CCGCGATTGCAGCGTTTTTAGCATTGATGCTGGCACTGTTTCTCGCCTATGGTTATCGGCTGTTTCCAAGCAGGCCTATCCGCTTTGCTGTTCGTCTGGCAGGAATGGGTTATGCCATCCCTGGTGCCGTCATCGCGGTGGGGGTGATGATTCCCTTTGCCTGGTTCGATAACACTGTGGATAGCTGGGCGAGACAAAGCTTTGATGTTTCCACGGGGCTTATCCTCAGTGGCACATTGGTGGCTGTTACCTTTGCCTATCTGACCAGGTTCCTTGCTGTGTCACTGCAAACGGTCGAGAGCGGACTTGGAAAAATCACCCCTTCCATGGATGAAGCCGGACGATCATTGGGTTTCAAACCTGTGCAGCTCCTGAGCCGTGTGCATGTGCCAATGTTGCGCGGTTCGCTGTTAACCGCTTTGCTGCTGGTATTTGTTGATGTATTAAAGGAGCTACCAGCGACCTTGATCCTGCGTCCTTTTAACTTCAATACCCTGGCGGTGCGCGCCTTTGAACTCGCTTCGGATGAACGACTTGCAGAAGCAGCGCCGGCTGCGCTGGCGATTGTGCTTGCCGGAATTATCCCGGTCATTATCATCAGCAAGACCATTACCCGTAGCCGTCAGATCGCTAGTGAACATAGAGATACCGCATGACTATTCAGCTAAACGTTGCTCAAGTTGCCATACGCTATGCAGATCGCACTATCGTTGAGAATATCTCGTTTTTTTTGCGTGAAGCTGAAATCGGCTGCCTGCTTGGTCCTTCCGGCTGCGGCAAAACCTCTCTGCTCAGGGCCATCGCCGGTTTTGAGCAAATCAGCTCTGGTCAGATTCAAATTCATGGGCAAACCATGTCAACACCCGAACACACTACTCCCCCAGAACAACGCAATATCGGTATGGTGTTTCAGGATTTTGCCTTGTTTCCTCACCTGACTGTCGCAGCCAATATTGCCTTTGGTTTGCGCAAACTCCGCCGTGCTGATCGCAATGCCCGCGTGGACGAATTGTTAGAGCTTGTTGAACTCGCACATGCCAAAGACATGTATCCACATCAATTGTCAGGTGGCCAGCAACAACGCGTGGCACTGGCCAGAGCGATGGCACCACGTCCGGATATTTTGTTACTGGACGAACCGTTTTCCAGCATGGACTCAGATCTGCGCGAACAATTGGCAAGAGATGTACGCAACTTGCTGCAAAAAGACGGCATCACTGCAATTCTGGTCACCCACGATCAAAACGAAGCGTTTGCCATGGCCGATCATATCGGTGTTGTGGGACAAGGCCAGTTGCACCAGTGGGGAACGGGCTATGCTCTTTACCACAAACCCGCGGATCGCTTTGTAGCAGACTTCGTCGGGCAAGGCGTATTGCTTCCCGGACAGGTACTGGGGAAAAATCAGGTCCGGACTGAGCTTGGCGTAGTCAGCGGTGAACTTGAGCCAGGTGACGAGCATGATGCCACCATGATGGTTGACTTGTTGTTGCGACCCGATGATGTAATTCATGACGACAACAGTGAAATGCAAGCAGAAATTGTAGCCCGTTCTTTTAGGGGTGCTGTGTATCTGTACACTTTAAAGCTGACCAGTGGTCAACACATTCTCTGTTTGGTGCAAAGCCATCATCAGCATGAAATCGGAGAGATGCTCGGTATCAGACTTGAAGCCGATCATTTACCGGTCTTTCGCCGCTATCCCTCTTAAAAACATTACATTTTTTGGTTCAGGCCACAACAATTCACAGCTGTGCAAAAAGTACAAATATTGTACTAAAGTACAGTGCACACAACTTAAAAGAGGACTATACTCAAAATGTGACTAAGTTCACATTTACAGGCAAATGCACTCTGGGGGGCATATCCATGAAAATCATTAAAGCAATAACCACAATGATGACGATGTTTGCAGCGACATTCGCCTTGTCTGTCAATGCTGCAACAATCGAACTTTCGGGTACAACGTCGTACTCGTCTGCTCATCCGTCGGGCAATCCTCAAGGCACAATTTCATCCGTGGTCAACATCACTGATTACCTGCCAGGCGCTTCATCAGGCTATCTGATTGAAGAAGCTATTCCCAATGCCCTTGACGCAAATCACCTGCAGGTTGCTCTTAATGCCATCGGTGCTGGTGTAGTCGTCAATGACTTTTTCAAAGTAGAACCGGCACCTGTTGGTAACTTCTTTGATTCTTCATCATTACTTGTTGCCTTCCAAGGCTTTTTGATAAAATACGGCACGTATTCAATGGTGGGCCTGTTTGATACTCCAATCACCAGTCTCAGCTTCATGACCCACACTGGACAAGATGTCTCTCATATCGCCTATTTCAATATCTCTGAGATTCCGCTTCCTGCAGCAATATGGGTATTTCTGCCAGCTTTGATGGGATTCATCGGCTTCAGACGTCGTCTGACTGCCGCTTAATCAAACGCGAACAAACAGCTAAAAGCCGTGCCCCTTTGTTGGCACGGCTTTTTTATTATTCAATGTTTTGGATCTGCTCGCGCATTTGTTCGATTAACACCTTCAAATCCACAGAATACCGGGTCGTTGAAGTATCAATCGATTTTGAACCCAGTGTATTGGCTTCACGATTCAGCTCCTGCATCAAAAAATCCAGTCTTCTGCCAACAGGCTCTCGTCGCTCAAGAACTTTCAACACCTCGGTGACATGACTTTTGAGTCTGTCGATCTCTTCAGCAACATCCGATTTCTGAGCCAGCAACACCATTTCCTGTTCCAGCCTTTCCGGATCAAGATTGATATTAAATTCTGCAACTTTATCCTGAAGCTTGTTGCGTTGCTGCTGCAAAATCTCCGGTATTCGCTCGGCCACTTGATCGGCTATCTGGTTGATCTGCTGACAGCGCTGAGCGATTAATTGCCTGAGCGCATCGCCCTCCCGTTCACGCATGGCCAGTAGATCATCCACGGCGTGTTGCAGACTGCCGAGTACCGTGCCTTTTAACTGTTCAAGATCCAGTGTGTTGTGAACCATCACTCCCGGCCATTGCATGATGCGCAGTAGATCCAGCCTGGCGGAAATACCATGTTCTGCCGCCAGTTGATTGTGTGTATTGATCAATGCCGAGGCCAGTGCATTGTCAATCTCGACACTGGTCTGTTGCTGTTGCGGTGGCTGATAGCGCATGACTGCCTCAACCTTGCCTCGATTGAGTTTGTCAGCAATAAGCTTGCGTAATTCAATTTCCAGTGGCCGAAAGCTCTCGTCCAGACGAAAAGATGCCTCCAGATAGCGGTGATTGACCGAACGAATTTCCCAACTGAAAAGCCCGAATTCATTCTTGTATTCGTGGCGGGCATAAGCGGTCATGCTTCGTATCACGGTCGTTCTCCCTCATTAAAAAGTGGTCATGTTAACTGATTAATATGACCATTGTGGATCTCAACATTTCAGCTCGGGTAAAAGCCTCCTCGCAATGTGCTGTCAATCCGTATAATAGTCATAATTTCAGCCAAGGAAATTTATCCCTATGCGTCCAAGTGGCCGTCAACCTGACGAACTTCGCCCAGTCTCCATTACCCGTCACTATACAAAACATGCCGAGGGATCTGTGCTGATCGAATTCGGTGATACCAAAGTCTTGTGTACCGCTTCTGTTGAAGAACGAATTCCACCCTTTCTGCGCGGCACCGGTGAGGGTTGGGTCACAGCAGAATACGGCATGCTGCCTCGTTCTACCGGCTCACGCATGCAACGGGAATCCGCCAAGGGCAAGCAAGGCGGCAGAACCATGGAAATACAGCGTCTGATTGGCCGGTCGCTTAGGGCAGCTATTGATCTGAGAGCACTCGGTGAACGCAGTATCACCATTGATTGTGATGTGATTCAGGCCGATGGCGGCACTCGCACCGCGTCTATCACAGGTGCTTATGTTGCTTTGCACGATGCTGTGGACTATCTCATCAAAACTCGCAAACTCAAAAAAAATCCTCTGCACGGGCAGGTGGCCTCGGTTTCAGTCGGAATCCACAACGGAACGCCGGTTCTGGATCTCGATTACGCCGAAGATTCTTCTGCCGAAACGGATATGAATGTGGTGATGAATGATGCCGGATCCTACATTGAAATTCAGGGCACAGCAGAAGGCCATGCATTCCGCGCTGATGAACTACAAGCGATGCTGGCACTGGCTTCTACCGGTGTCGAACAACTAATACAAAAACAACGCGAGGCACTGGCGTCATGAGAGAAATCGTTCTGGCAACAAGCAATCATGGAAAGCTAGGTGAGTTCAGACAACTATTTTCTGGGCTTTCGATGCAGATCCTCGCGCAATCTGAGTTTGCAGTGCCTGAAGCCGATGAAACCGGCCTCAGTTTTGTTGAAAATGCCATCATCAAAGCACGAAATGCCTGCCAGTTTACCGGCCTGCCATCCATTGCCGATGATTCCGGCATCGAAGTAGATGCCCTGCATGGAATGCCCGGCATTTACTCTGCCCGTTATGCAGGTAAAGGCGCTACCGATGCTGACAACATTCAGGCACTGCTCAAAGCACTTGAAGGTGTCGAAGCACATGAACGCACCGCTCGCTTTCAGTGTGTGCTGGTATTTATGCGTCACGCCAACGATCCAACGCCATTAATTTGCCAGGGCACCTGGCAAGGTGAGATTCTCGAGACACCGACGGGCGATTCCGGGTTTGGCTATGATCCGGTGTTCTGGGTACCAGAAACTGATTGCAGCGCAGCCCAACTCTCCGCTGAGCAAAAACATGCCATCAGCCACCGAGGCAAGGCAATGCGACAATTCATTGAGGAATTCCAGTATGCCCGTCATCAATAGACGGGATTTCTGACCGCAGGTATGTATCACTTTCAGCAGCTCCCGCCTCTCAGCCTGTACATTCATGTTCCATGGTGTGTTCGCAAATGCCCCTACTGCGACTTTAACTCACATACCGCACAAGAGGAGTTACCTGAACAGGCCTATATTCAGGCACTGCTGGCTGATCTCGAGCAAGAATTACCGCTGATTTGGGGGCGCTCGATTCAGACTATTTTTATTGGCGGAGGCACGCCCAGTCTGTTCAGTGCCGAGGCCTATGAAACATTATTTTCGGGTCTGCGCGCATTACTCAATCTGAGTCCGGACATTGAAATCACCCTCGAAGCTAATCCGGGCACTTTTGAAGCGCAACGCTTCACAGATTATCGTGCGATAGGTATTAATCGGCTCTCTATAGGCGTACAAAGCTTTGATGCCGCATCGCTCAAAGCATTGGGCCGTATTCATGACGACCGTGAGGCCATTCGCGCGGCTGAAATCGCCCATCAGGCCGGTTTTGAAAACTTCAATATTGACCTGATGTTTGGTTTGCCCAGTCAGACTGCCGCTTTGGCAAAGCATGATGTTGAATCGGCAATTGCGCTGGCACCCAGCCACATTTCCTATTATCAACTGACGATAGAACCCAATACGCTGTTTTACCAACAACCGCCTGATTTACCCGACGAAGATCCGCTCTTTGAGTGGCAACTCAGTAATCAACAACGGCTTGCAGAGGCTGGCTATCAACAATACGAAACATCTGCCTACGCAAGAGATGGCAAGCGCTGCCAGCACAATATGAACTACTGGCAATTTGGCGACTACCTCGGTATCGGCGCTGGCGCTCATGGCAAAATTACCAGTGCAGCAGAACAGTCGATTCGCAGGCGCGTTAAACAAAAACTGCCCAAAAGTTATCTCAACCATGCCGGCCATGCTGACTCACTGTTGGCTGACACGCTGGTCGAAGTGAATGAAGTTGGTTTTGAATTTATGTTGAACGCCTTGCGCTTGACGGATGGTTTTGCCACACCATTGTTCATGCAACGCGCCGGTATTCCGCTGGCGCGAGTTAACACAGCACTACAAAAAGCAGAGCAGCTTGGACTGCTTGAGTATGATATTCAGCAAATTCGCCCCACCCCCTTGGGTCAACGATACCTGAATACGCTGATTGAGCTATTTCTGCCGGAATAGTATGCTTATAAAGACAATTTTCAAGGAGTAGTTCATGTTGAAAAACAGCTTGCCAATCAGTGGACTGTTATGCCTGATGCTGATCTCAGCAAGCCATGCAGATGTGCTTTCAATCGCCGATCCGCGTTATCAGGTTCCAAACAGTCCCTCAGGTATTGAACGTCCAACACAAGGCATGAACATGCAAACAGTGACTGCGCGTTTTGGTGAACCAGAGCAAAAGTTAGCTGCGGTGGGCGAACCACCGATTACCCGTTGGGTCTATCCTAGATTTGAAGTGTTTTTTGAACACCAGCTGGTGATTCATTCGGTGGTCAGGCGCGACAGGCTGGAAGACTGATTCACCGAGCTTGGCCGGCTCAGTCTTCTACCCCAAAGTATTTAACTTTCGCCCAGCGAGGCAATGTGCCCACTCTGGCATGATGCAAGGCATCGGACTCAATCACGATCAGTACAAAAACCGTTACCAGCGTCGGTAAAATCGAAACACCACCGACAATCGCGTAGACCGCTTCACGCATCATGCCAAGGTAAGTGTGTCCCACCCAACCAAAAGCAAATCCGGCGACCATCAGCACCAGCATCACGGACAGAAACTTGCTCCAACGACGGGCGATTTGCCAGTGAATGTAGGCAAACTCATTGTCTTCACGGCGCATGGTTGACGATTTGTAGAAGATTACCAATAAACTGAGTGCTGACAGCGCCGGCACAATCACTAGGTACTTCATATAAGACTGGCCGAGTGTGGCAATGCCAGCAAACAACAACATGTGATTACCAATCAGGTTGATCACAAAGATATCGTGCGGTGTTCTCGCCTGAGAGCGTTGCTCTTCAGTCGGCTCAGGTAGTTGTGCCATTTTATTTTGCCAAGTTTTTCAGAATCGCATCGCGTACTGCAGCAAGATTAGCATCAACAGTCACAACAGGCGAAGAACTTTGTTTGATAGCGGTATCTGGATCTTTCAGTCCATGTCCCGTCAGGGTACAAACTACTGAACTACCCTCAGGAATCTTGCCGCTATTAATATCACGCAGCGCGCCTGCCAGTGAGGTTGCTGAAGCAGGTTCACAGAAAATACCTTCTTTTTCTGCCAGCAGCTTCTGTGCAGCCAGAATTTCGTCATCAGTGCACTCATCAAACCAGCCACCGGACTCTTCTTTAACCTTCCAGGCCATATCCCAGCTCTGCGGATGACCAATTCGAATAGCGGTTGCCACAGTTTCAGGATCATCTACCATGTGGCCGCGCAAAAACGGAGCACTGCCGGCCGCCTGATAGCCAACCATTTTAGGGCGATTGCCCACAATGGCACCACCCGCATATTTGCAATGACCGTTGCAGTAAGCACAAGCCTCGGTGACATGATCACCGCAACCAGAAGAATATTCACAGTAACCAATCCAATGTGCGGTGATGTTACCGGCGTTACCCACTGGCAGACAGTGATAATCCGGTGCACGCCCCAGCTCTTCAACAATTTCAAAAGCCGCAGTTTTTTGACCCTGCAAACGATAGGGATTGATAGAGTTAACGATGGTTACCGGCGCTTCTTTGGCCACTTCCTTAACCAGTTGCATGCCTTCATCAAAGTTACCTTTGATTTGAATAACCACGGCATTGTGCATCATGGCTTGCGCCAGTTTACCTTGGGCAATCTTGCCATCCGGTATCAGTACAAATGCTGTAATGCCAGCACGCGCAGCATAGGCGGCTGCGGCGGCTGAAGTATTACCCGTTGACGCACAGATAATCGCTTTACTGCCCTCTTCAACGGCCTTGGTGACCGCCATGGTCATGCCGCGATCTTTGAATGAACCGGTTGGATTCAAACCTTCGTATTTGACATAGATATCGACATTTTTGCCGATGAGTCTTGGAATATTGTTGAGTTTGAGCAGTGGTGTGTTGCCCTCACCAAGACTTATCAGCCGGGTGTCATCATTGACCGGCAGGCGATCGCGATAACGCTCAATCAGTCCGGTATAACGGGGTCGAAATGCCATCTGTGTGTCCTCTTGATTCTGTTTTTATATATCGAGCCTGTGGCCTGTTGCTTTTATCCCAGGGTTTCCATGCGAATTCGCATCACAGGTGCGGTCACAGTGCCCAACGCTTCGATTTGAGCGATTGCTTCGTCCATATTCTTTTCGAGCACCGGCTGGGTCAGCATGATGATGGGAATTAGACCTTCATGCTCTTCGGGCTGTTTTTGCAGTATTGATTCGATGTTGATGCCCTGCTCGCTCAGTATGCGAGTGATATTGGCTAACACCCCGGGTTTATCTTCGCTGTGAATTCTCAAATAGTAAGAAGTCACCACCTCTGCGATAGGCAAAATCGGGGTGTCTTTGAGCGCATCGGGTTGAAAGGCAAGATGCGGTACACGATTTTCCGGGTCAGTCGTCAAGGCTCTGACTACGTCGACAATGTCAGCCACAACTGCGGAAGCTGTCGCCTCGGAACCTGCGCCTGCGCCGTAATAAAGTGTTGGTCCTACAGCATCGCCCTTAACCACCACAGCATTCATCACACCGTTAACATTAGCGATCAGACGTCGATGTGGAATCAGCGTTGGATGTACGCGCAACTCAACACCTCGTTCGGTTTTTTTGGCGATACCCAGATGTTTGATTCTATAGCCAAGCTCAGCTGCGTATTGCACATCTTCCTGTGCGATTTTGCTGATACCTTCTGTGTAGGCACTGTAGAACTGCAGCGGAATACCAAAAGCTATCGATGCCATGATGGTCAGCTTGTGCGCAGCATCAATGCCCTCGACGTCGAATGTCGGATCAGCTTCGGCATAACCGAGTGCCTGTGCTTCAGCCAGTACATCGGCAAAATCTCGACCTTTATCACGCATTTCGGTCAGGATAAAGTTGCCGGTGCCGTTAATGATGCCCGCCAGCCACTCGATACGATTACCGGCAAGACCCTCGCGCATAGCCTTGATGATGGGAATACCGCCAGCCACAGCCGCTTCAAAGGCAATGGTCACTCCTTTTTCCTGGGCCAGCGCAAACAATTCGTTACCATGCATGGCAATCAATGCCTTGTTGGCTGTGACCACATGCTTGCCGTTTTCGATAGCTTTGCTTACCAGGTCCTTGGCAACACCGGTACCGCCAATCAACTCAACAACAATCTGGATGTCTGGATCATTCACCACCGAGAAAGCGTCATCGGTCAGTTTGATGCCTGAGAGATCGCAGTTTTTCGGCGACTGCAGATCCTTGTCTGCCGCGATGGAAATTTCGATATCACGTCCGGCACGACGAATGATTTCCCTGGCATTACGTTTGAGCACACTGACAGTGCCGCTGCCTACAGTTCCCAGGCCAAGAATCCCGATTTTCACCGATTGCAAAATTAAGCCCCCTGATCTCGTTTCATCATGTCACGAATGCCGCGAATGGCTTGTCGAGTACGGTGCTGGTTTTCAATCAGACCGAAACGAACATAGTCATCGCCATACTCACCAAAACCAATACCGGGAGACACGGCGACCTTGGCATCGATCAGCAACTTCTTACTGAACTCCAGAGAGCCCATCTCGCGATACTGTTCCGGGATTTTGGCCCAGACAAACATCGTGGCTTTAGGTTTTTCTACTGCCCATCCAATAGAGTTTAATCCATCACATAGCACATCGCGGCGCACGCGGTATGTTTCCGTGATCTCCTTGACACAATCTTGTGGGCCTTCAAGTGCGGTGATGGCCGCCACTTGAATTGGTGTAAACATGCCGTAGTCTAGGTAAGACTTCATGCGGGCCAGAGCCGCAACCAGCGTTGGATTGCCTGACATGAAACCAACCCGCCAGCCTGGCATATTGTAAGTTTTGGACAGTGTGTAAAACTCGACCGCAACATCAATCGCACCTGGCACTTGTAAAATCGATGGTGCTTCGTAGCCATCAAATGTAATTTCACCATAGGCCAGATCGTGAATAATCCAGATCTGATGTTCTTTTGCAAAGGCAATTACACGTTCAAAAAAATCCAGTTCGACACACTGGGTAGTCGGGTTGCCTGGGAAGTTCAACACCAGCATTTTTGGCTTTGGCCAGGAATCCTTGACCGACTTTTCCAGCTCGGCGAAGAAGTCCACGTCAGGTGTCAGCGGTACATGGCGAATATCAGCGCCGGCAATCACGAAACCGTATGGGTGAATAGGATACGCGGGGTTGGGCACCAAAACGGCATCTCCTGGCCCTACCGTCGCCAGTGCTAAATGCGCAAGCCCCTCTTTTGAGCCGATAGTCACAATGGTTTCCGAATCCGGATCCAGCGTCACATCAAACTTGCGCTGATACCAGTCGCAGATTGCTTTACGAAGCCGTGGAATACCGCGAGAAACCGAGTACCGATGAGTGTCAGGACGCTGTGCTGCCTCTACCAGTTTATCCACGATATGCTGGGGCGCAGGACGATCAGGATTACCCATGCCAAAGTCAATAATATCTTCGCCTCGCGCACGCGCTTTTGCTTTCAAATCGTTTACAATGTTGAATACATAAGGCGGCAGACGTTTGATTCTGGGAAATTCGTCGTTCAACTGGACACCTGCGATAAGCTAGAGCGGTTGGCAAACCAAGCAAAATAACTGAAAATCAATATTACTTCAAATTCATTTAAGACTTCGGAAGACTATGAGCGAACAGGAAATACTGTACAGCAAGATTGTTCGAGAACTGGAACAAGGCAAACTGGTTTTACCAACATTACCCGAGGTTGCCTTCAAAGTTCGCGAAGTCGCCAAAAATCCCGATGCCAGCACTGCCGAACTGGCTGAAGTTATCGCCACTGATGCAGCGCTCTCAGCCCGCCTCATCAAAGTCGCCAACAGCCCGCTATATCGTGGCAGAGTACCCATTGAGTCGGTGCACATGGCGGTCGGCAGACTGGGCCAGGACATGGTCAGAAACATGGTCACGACCCTGGTAATGGAACAACTGTTCAAAGCAAAATCCCCCAAACTGGAAAAACGGCTGAGAGAACTTTGGAAACACAGTACTGAAGTCGCTGCCTTGAGTCGGGTCATCGCCAGTAAACAAAAAGATATCCTGCCAGATGAGGCACTGCTGGCTGGTTTGATTCACGATATTGGCGTCATGCCGATCTTGATGAAAGCCCAAGAACATCCGGAAATGCTCGAGGACAGAAAAAAACTCGACACGCTGATTGGCAACCTTCACGGCAAAATCGGTGGAGCCATTCTGAAGAAGTGGGATTTCCCGGACAACCTGATTGCAGTAGCCGCCGAACACGAAAATCTCAATCGGAACAGTGGTTCAGATGGTCCAGATCTGGTTGATGTAGTTCAGGCTGCAAACCTGCAAAGCTACTTCAACACTGACAAAGCGCTTGACCCGAGCACGCGTCACAAGGTGCTCGCTTTTGAAAAGCTGGGCATAGATACCGGCATCAGCGTGGCCGAACTGGATGAAAGCAGTGCAGAATACGCCGAAGCACTGGCATTGTTTGAGAACATGTAAACTCAGCTGGCGAGACCAGGCCAGCAGCTAAGCCAGCATTGCCGTTGTTCGGTATATGCTGATGGAGATGCGATGGCAGGTTCTGAAAACACAGGATTCAAGGGCACCATCAAGCGCCTGCTGACAGTGATCCTTATATCGATGGTGTTGGGCAGCATCTGGTTTTATGTTTACCTGATTGTCGGCTTGTCCAGTACCTATCTAACAATGCCCGCGCCGCTTTGGGATGCACTGAAAAGTCTCACGCCTTTTTTAATCGTAACCGCGGGTATTCTGTACATTGCCAGTTGGCGAGGAGCGGCCTGTCTGCTCTATGGACTCAGCCTGTTGTTAATCGTGATTGCACTGGTCTATGACCGGCATCGCACTCAGGTCGAGCAACAAAAACACATCGAAAACAATCAACGTGCCGCCGAACTCGCCACAGCAGATGCCGAGCAGGTGTTGTTATGTTCCAATGGCGAAAAACTGCTGATCGTCAGTAGTTTGGGCACCACAGAACAAATTCCGGTACTGGATATATTGCTGGTCAGACAGGATGGTCAATTACAACAGCGCCCGCTGGCAACCACCGGTTTGAGGCATGTGCCACGCATACAGCCGGACATGGACAAATATCTGGACGATACGGTTGAATGCCGAAATGAAACTTTCAACTCAGCCGCAGAGCTGGTCGACTACCTGCAACAATTCATTGCTGATAATCAACCGCGCTTATAGCAAAATCATTTTAACTGTGACTTAAGCTGCTGCTTGCGCGCTTCGCCAATAGCATTCCAGTGGATATTTCTCAGAGCACCCTCAAAAGAATAGAGGTAATAGCAGACGGGTAAAGTCTCGTCAGGATAGCGAGACTTGATCAAGCGATGCGTTTCAACGGCTCCCAGACGACGTAAATCTGCTTCAGTGAATATGCCCACTTCATTGAGTCTGTTTGCGAGTTTCTGACCAATGTTTTTAAGTTGCATCAGTTGATTAGCCGCCATGTGCCTCGTCCTCAAACACCTGTTTGGTATAGGCGGCACTGTCCATTTCAACAATCTCGACCGTAATCGACACCGAACCCAACACCAATTCGCTGACTGCCTGCAAGATTTCCGAGGACAAATATTGCTTCTGTGACACAGAGCGACCTTGGTGCAAGCGAACTGTCACATGAATGAAGTCGCTGATTTTTTCATCGAGAATAAACAGATCATAACCCTGCGCCCGGCTTTTGATATGGGCAGGTGCGAACAAACCTGAGTCTTCAGCCACATCATGCACTGTGCCCAGCAAATCAGCGGGGGAGAGGCGATCTAACAGAGTGTTGGAATATTCAACGATACAATGTGGCAACTGACCTGCTCCCGATTTGTCATTTCAGTTTAATACAATGATTGATGTACTTGTTTTAGCTTCTGATATTGCCATCCGAACAATGCACAGGCAACATGTCATCACGCCTACCTGATCAGGAGCATCGCCGTGCAACGATTATCACTCTATTCACTGTGTCTCGCTACCAATTGTTTTTTTGCCGCAGCGGTTATGGCCGACACGCCCAATCTGGCCCCGGGACTGTGGACACACACCACCACATCGACTATTGAGGGTCCGGTCAGCTTTCCGGCACAAACTGAAACACATCAGGAATGCCTGAAACAGGATGATCTCGATAAAGGTCTGGATCTACTGGACTTGCCAGATGACTGTGCAGTATCAAAAGCTGACATTAGCCATGATCGGATGGATTTTGCCATGCAATGTAATGTCGAGGGCATGCAGGCCAAGTTCACCGGACATGCCACTTTCCACGGTAACCGGATGCAGGGACAAATGAGCAGTGATATGGATACGCCGATGGGCAAAATGCAAATGAACATGAATTACACTGCCGAACGTGTGGGTGATTGTTAACAAGGGCATTTGATCATGCTTCAGGGCTTATCTCCATTGTTTATGCGCAGCCAAGGCTGGCGATGGCTGCTAACCATTATTTTGCTGATAAGCCTCAGCGGCTGTCAGACCAGTCCGCCCCTGGATACGGTAAGCTCGAGAGATTATCGACCCCATCTCCCGGCACCCGATGTCCGTGCCCCTGCCGCCGTAGCATTACAGCTACTTTATCAACAGCATTACCTCTGGCATGGAACACCCTACCGTATGGGTGGTAATAATCGCAGCGGAATTGATTGTTCCGGTTTTGTTCAGGTGACCTACCGGGATCTGTTTGGGATAGATTTACCAAGAAGAACAGACCAGCAAGTGCATGTTGGCAGACAAATCACAAAATCTGAGTTGCAAGCGGGTGATTTGATTTTTTTCAGAGAGGGTCGTCATGTCGGCATTTATCTGGAAAACCGTCAATTCCTGCATGCTTCAACTCGCCGGGGAGTGATTATCTCCAGTCTGGATAACAGCTATTGGTCGCAGCGCTTCTGGCGTGCGGTGCAAATCCGTGACCATGGCTACACCACTTCAGCCTATCAGCCATAATGTCGGCCGATAGCTACTTGCTTGCCCACACCGGCATTTTTGTCATCCTGCTGACGCTGTTGGTGCAATGGTTTATCGCCAGCAAAACCAAAGCCTCACAACCCCGTGCCATTCCTGGCAAACTGGATCCTTCCCTTAGTCATGAGTCTTTTGTATTCCGAGCACACCGCACCTTTCAGAACTCACTGGAAAACCTGCCGCTGATGTTAGGCACTGCCTTTTTGGCACTGTTTATCGGTGTAAATGCGTTATGGACCGGTATCTTTATCTGGCTATTTGCAATGGCTCGAATAGGCCACATGGCACTCTATTACGCCATTGCTACCGAAACCAACCCCAGCCCACGCACTTGGTTTTTTATGCTTGGCCTGATCGCCAATGTCGGGTTACTGGGGCTATGTGGCGCCACACTGCTGCTGTGAACTTTGAGAATGTAGCATGCTCTATCACAGGGGTACTTCTTGATAGCCTTCGCAATAGCAGCGAGATTGGTTTTCATGTGAAACAGCAACATCAGCACAGCCGGCAAAAACAAGGTCAGCAGTATTAACCCATCCAGACAACTCCCCCAAAGCGTTCGACCCCCACAACAGCACACCCAGCGCAGCACAGACAATCTGCACACCATCCAGCACAATCATCTGAGCCACTACATCACGCAGTTGAGTTTTTTCAGCTTGATTGTCGGGATTGAGCCTGCCTCTTTTTTCCGCCAGTTGCTGTGCGAATATAGGCCACCACCGCGACCAACAGCGTCAATAATGTAAATTGCGATGCTCTTCTCAATACAGATAGATTCAGTCATGGCAGCATCCTCACAATAGAAAAAGGCCCGGCCTGACCAGGCCCTGTTGAATAAAACGCTATAAACTAGTGAAGCAAGTTCACGACAGTTTTTCAGAGAAACATGATGACGATAAGAACTTTCCGCGGGCATCAGCCCAAACTGGGGAAAAAGGTCTGGATTGATGACAGTGCGGTGGTGATTGGTGATGTCCAGATCGGCGATGACAGTTCCGTCTGGCCACTGGTATCCATTCGCGGCGATATGCATCAAATCCGCATTGGCAAACGCACCAGTATTCAGGACAATTCCTGTTTACACATCACGCATGCCAGTGAGTTCAAGCCAGAGGGACATCCCCTGTTCATTGGCGATGATGTCACCGTCGGTCACATGGTGATGTTGCATGGCTGTACCATCGGCAATCAGGTCCTGGTGGGCATGTCTTCAACCATTCTTGATGGCGCAGTGATTGAAGATCAGGTGGTCATTGGCGCAGGTTCACTGGTGCCACCCGGCAAACGACTCGAATCCGGCTACCTCTACTACGGATCACCGGTCCAGCAAATCCGCCCGCTCACCGCTGCTGAACTCGACTACTTTCTGTATGCCTGTCAGAACTACGTCAAACTGAAAGACGAGTATCTCTAGGCCGTTGACTCAGGATATCCAGCGCCGCAATGCGGTAGGCTTCAGCCAGGGTTGGAAAGTTGAATGTGTTTTCAACAAAAATATCCACTTCTGCACCTTTCAGCATCGCCATCTGCCCGGTGTGAATCAGTTCGGTAGCTCCTTCACCAACACACATGATGCCGAGAATTTCTCGCCCTGAACTATCTGCCACAATCTTCAACATGCCTTCGGTATTACCGGAAATCTGCCCTCGGGCAACTTCCGAAAAATGAGCAATGCCGACCAGAATGTCCGCATCGTGTTGTCTTGCCTGTTGCTCTGTCAGTCCCACAGATGATAACTCGGGGATGGAATAAATGCCGGCAGGAATCAAATGGCTGAATTGAGCCGTTTCAAGTCCCAGAATGTTGCAGGTGGCTCGCCTGCCCTGCTCCATTGAAGCTGAGGCCAGTGACGGCGAACCAATCACGTCCCCTGCTGCATAGATATTATCCACCGCCGTTTGCAGACGCTCATTGACACTGATAAGCCCACGCTCATTGACTGACAATCCGGCATTTTCCAAATCCAGATGATCGACATTGGCCAAACGCCCAGCCGCACACAGTAGCTTTTGGCTTGTCACTATCCGGCCACTTTCACACTCGGTCACCACCTGACTAATACCATCCCAATACACTTTGCTGACTTGCTCACTACCCAGCCAGGTACCGCCCATCGCTTCAAAGGCTCTCACAAAAGTATCGGTCATATCCTTGTCGAGAAATCCAAGAGGATTCGGGTAGCGGTCAATCATCGTGACCTGCACCCCCAGCGCCTGAAAAATAGACGCATACTCACTGGCAATCACCCCACCCCCAAGTACAGTCAGACTGGAAGGTAAATAGAGCATCGACAGTATCGAATCACTATCCAGAATATGTTCGTGATCAATCGGCACATTATCCGGGTTTCTCGGATATGAACCTGTGGCGATAATAATATGCGGTGCACGAACCGTTTGAAGACTGCCATCAACATGGGTGAGCGCCAGTGAGTATCGATCGACAAACCGGGCACGGGCATGCAGTCTCACCACATGATTACGGGTGATCTGCTCCAGCATGTATGTGTGATGAGATTTCAACACCTCATCCAGCCGGTCAATCAACGTCACCATTTCAGTATTCTCATCCAGTGAGAATTTTGCCAATGCGGCTGTCTGCCGCATGTTTTTCACCCGCAGTGCATTTTCCCTGAGCGTTTTGGACGGAATAGTGCCTTTGTGTACGCAGGCACCACCAAACATGCTGTCCTGTTCGATAATAGCAACTGATTTGCCTGCCTTGGCAGCTTGTATGGCTGATTTCTGGCCGGCCGGCCCACTGCCTATGACGATAAAGTCATAATCATATTCACTCATGCCGTCAGACCTTTCAGCCGCTGTTCGATCACTTCCTGCATCGACAACAACTGCTGGGTTTCCTCTGGATAGATATTGAGCTGATTGATCGACGGCAATTCACCAAACTGGGCCAGGTTCCCAGTCTGTCCTGTAAACATGGCTTCGGCAAAATGTTTGGCTGCATCAACAACTGCGGCCATTTTAGAAGCGGCCCCATCATTGAATGGACTTGCCAGATGTTCGATAGTGTCCACGACCAACGCTGGCATGTGCCAGCGCCGCACCACCATAGTCGACACATCCAGCCAGTATTGGTCTTCCAGCGTGTGAACTTCGTCGGGATCAAGCGCCAGATTATCTTGCGAAGCAATATCTATCAGTGTTTGCAAAATGGCCGGGCGGCCAATCGAATGAATCAAACCTGCCAGGAAGGCCACTTCCACGTTGACACGGCAGTGACGGGCAATCTCCTTAGCCCACAGGGAAGTCGCCAGTGCATGATGCCAATTGGCTTCCACATAAGTTTCATAACCGGGGGTATTAAAAAGCTTGGCGCTGAGTACTGCAGAAATAGCTATCTCACTGATCACATTCATGCCCAGCCGGGCAATTGCCTGTTGCAATGAGACCAGATTAGCCATCGGCGTGTAAGCAGCCGAATTGGCAATCCGCATCACATGTCCAGCCAAGGCAGGGTCAGTTTGAATCAACTGCGCCATTTGACTGGCATCAGAGTCTTTATCGTTGGCCAGCGCAAATGCCCGATTGGCAATCTCAGGCAACATGGGCACCTCAACAAAGCCTTCAACAATCGCCTGCTTCAGTAAATCCTCCAGCGTCACCGGCTGGCCAGTTTCTTGATTATCGTCTTGCATCTCTCAAATCCATTTATAACAAAGGTCTTGGTTTTGTCTGACGTTCAGAACTCTTTGGTTCTGTTGTTCCACAGCGAAACTACCACTAATCGGGCGGTTGCGTCTATCTGCTTGCCGTTGTGAAGGACTGCTCCCTTTTACAAACTAAGTTGTCAATGCCATCCACGACTGCTGAGAATTCGGACTTGCCTATTTGGCTATCTCACAAGACGGCAGCAATCGCGCCCCGTCTTCGGCTAAAGTTGGATTACCTTGGCTTGGACTGACTAGGCCATTGAGCAAACGCACCTCAAACTCAACCCTAGCAAAGTGAAATGATGCACAGTGCATGCTCCCAGATATGAGCATTATCGATCATCTTTGTCATAACTCGTCACCTTGACTGAGACTTTCCAAATCGCTGAATATTGCGAATTCATCACTTCAAATAAGCAGGCTTGAAATTCACAACTGGCAGGACTATATTAACGACATTACATCGAATATTGGAATGTTGAGTGGAAGCCTGTAACCAAGATGAACATCATTCGCCGCAATCTGTAGTTGCTGAACCAAGTGTTCAACAACTGGAGCGCACGGCTGCATTGTTCAAGGCACTCGGAGATCCTGCACGGCTGGCATTGCTCTATCGCCTGCGGCAAGGCGAACGCTGCGTAGGTGATCTCGTCGGTGATGACAAACTCTCCACTGTATCAGCGCGCTTGCAAACCCTGCTCAATGCCAATCTGGTCACCCGGCGACGCGATGCCAGACATTTGTACTACCAACTTGCTGATCAGCATGTTGTTGAGTTGTTCGAAAACGCCATAGCACACGCCAACGAAAAAACTTTAATCCAAGGAGACTGACATGAGCTGCAATATTCACCATGATCATCAGCACAAACACGGTCCTGATTGCGGTCACACGCAAATCGAACACGACGGCCATATCGATTTTTTACACGATGGACACTTGCATCACCCTCATGCGTCACACATCGACGAGCACACTATCGAAGTGACGGCGAAAAATCCTGCAAGCTGTACTCCTCACCATGAATGTGCCGGGCACGATGCAGACCACATTCATGGGCCAGATTGTGGTCATGAAGCCATTCCACATGGCGATCACATTGATTATCTGGTGGACGGCCATCTGCATCACCCGCATGGCGATCACTGTGATGATCACGGACCGGTCAAAGTACTCAACTAGACTCACGTTTGTAGATTAAACCAGCCCCCCATCCAAAAGGGCCAGAGAATTTTCTCTGGCCCTTTTTCATGTCACCGCATCAGGTTTAAGTCAGGTTTTATATTCTGGTCATGCGCTAATTTTGCATCACTTTTATGTTTTGGCCGACATGGCACAAATTCTGCAGTTTTGGCTGGTGAACACTCTATCAAGCTCAGGGTACCGCTATTGAACATCGCAACAGCAAACCCTCCGCACCAATAGAGTGCTGACTTCTCTAGCGGAGATTGATTAATGCCCGATATGAGTGCGCTCGATGCATTATGGGTTTTAATAGCAGCAATGCTGGTTTTGGTCATGCAGGGTGGATTTCTGTGTCTGGAATCCGGTCTTACCCGTAGTAAAAATGCGATTAACGTCGCGCTGAAAAATGCCTTTGATTTGATCGTTGCCGCCATACTGTTCTGGCTTTTTGGTTTCGGCATTATGTTTGGTGCCCATGAGGGCCTGCAACTTGATACCCACTGGTTTATTGCCGACTTTTCCAGAGACGAGTTCTGGCACGCCAGTTTTTTCTTTTTCCAGTTAACTTTTTGTGCCACCGCCGCAACGATTGTCTCAGGTGCTATCGCCGAACGCAGTCGTTTTGTGGTTTACATCATCATTACCGCCATGATTAGCCTGCTGCTGTATCCGGTATTTGGTCACTGGTCTTGGAGTAGTGCTGTCAATGAGTCTCCTGGCTGGTTAGAGGCAATGGGCTTCACCGACTTTGCCGGCAGTACTGTGGTACACAGTGTCGGTGGCTGGGTAGCACTGGCTGCAGTGATTGTTATCGGCCCACGTACCGGACGATTTATTCAAGGCAAAGTACAGCACATTCCGGGCAGCAACCTGCCATTGGCAATTCTTGGCATGCTGTTCTTCATGATCGGCTGGATTGGCTTTAATGGCGGCAGCACGCTGGCTTTTACCACCGCCATTGCTGGCATTATCGTCAACACTATCATTGCCGCGGCGGCTGGCGGCATTTCTGCCATCCTACTGTCGATGACGCAAAAGGATAATAGCCAGACCACCTCACTGACCATTAACGGCACATTGGCAGGATTAGTGGCCATCACTGCCGGAGCCCATGTAGTTTCAACACCACAAGCAGCCATTATTGGCGGTCTTGGCGCACTGGTGATGTTTCTGGCTGAAAAACAGATGCACCGGATGCAGCTTGATGATGCCATTTCGGCAGTGCCTGTTCACCTGGCTGCCGGTATCTGGGGCACGTTGGCCGTGGCTATTTTTGGTGATTTGCAATTGCTCGATACTGGCTTAACTCGCACAGGCCAATTGCAGGTTCAGCTACTGGGCATCGCTGCCTGTGCTTTATTTGTGTTCCCGTTGTCACTCAGTTTCTTGTTGTTACTGAACCGCTACACACCATTGCGTGTTAGCGCCGAAGCTGAACGGCAGGGGCTTAATGTTTCAGAACATGGTGCAAAAACAGAATTGACTGATCTGCTCTCCGCCATGCAAACGCAAGAGCGTAGCGGTGATCTGAAACAGCGGGTTCCGGTTGAGCCTTTTACCGAAGTCGGTCAGATTGCCTCTCAATACAACCGGGTGATTGCTAATTTGAACCGTATGGTGACCCGCACCCGTTTAATTGTGCGAGATATGCGCGATGGCGTTATTACCTTTTCCAGCCAGGGCTTTGTCACCAGCGCCAATCCCGGCGCTGAAATTCTGTTTGGCTTGCCTGCTCACCAATTGGTCGGGCAACCCAGTGATGTATTGCTGCATGAACAAAATAAACAAACCTACACAGCAACATTACCTGAGCATTTATTTGTCACCTTAGCCAGTAGCCAGCAGCCAGGGCCCTATGAAATTGTCGCAAAAAACAGCGAAGGAAATCCTTTCACTGTCGAAGTCACAACGACTGCCAGCCCGACCGATGAGGGCGTGCAATACAGCGCCATGCTGAGAGATATCAGCGAAAGAAAAAAGATGGAAGATCGTCTGCACCGCCATTCTGAGCTGGCACAAGTGACCCTGGAAGCCATCACTGAAGCCGTTGTCACCTGTGATGCCGCTTATAACATCGTCTATCTAAACCCGATGGCCAGTGAACTGCTTGGCCAGACAACAGAGCAGGCATTTGGAAAACCGATTGATGAGATTATTCTCATTGAAGACGCTGACGCGACTCAAATTCACATCACATCATTGTGTCGGGAGTATTCAAACAAAGCACAGAACAAACACCAAAAGCGTTTATTTATCTTGAGGAATCAGCAAGGTGGTAAGTTTGAAGTTCAACTCAACTGTGCACCCTTGCTGGATACCAACCGGCAAAATATAGGCTGGGTGGTGGCACTTCAGGACATCACCCAAAACAGTCGCTTGCAGAAGATGCTGACCTTTCAGGCGGTGCACGACACTCTGACCGGGCTCATCAATCGCCGTGAATTTGAAAAGCGTCTGGAATCACTGCTAGATGAAGCGCATCACGATAAAGCAGAACACCTGCTCTGCTATCTGGATTTAGATCAGTTCAAACTGGTCAATGACACCTGTGGGCACAGAGCCGGTGATGTGCTACTGAAACAACTCTCAAGCCTGCTCACACCGGTACTGCGTCAAACCGACACGCTGGCACGGCTAGGCGGTGATGAATTCGGGGTATTGCTCAGCCATTGCCCGATTGAAAAAGGTTTGGATATTGCCGAGACGCTGCGAAAAACTGTCACCGCTTTTCGTTTTTCCTGGGATGGTCAGGTGTTTTCGGTTGGTGTCAGTATCGGTTTGGTCAGTATTACCGAGGCCAGTGGCAGTCTGGATGAAGTGTTAAGTCAAGCTGATACCGCTTGCTATGCAGCCAAAGACCGCGGACGCAATCGGGTGCACCTGTTCCAGCCGGATGACCTTCAGACCCAGGAGCGTCAAGGGCAAATTCAGTGGGCCAGCCGCTTACAGGAAGCACTCGATAAAGACCTTTTCCGACTCTATTATCAGACGATTATTCCGCTGGAAGACAGCGATAACAGCATGCCGCATTATGAAATTCTGGCTCGCATGATAGGTCCTGAAGGTGAAATCATTCCACCTGGTGCCTTTATTCCAGCGGCTGAACGTTTTGGACTGATGCCCAAGATCGACCAGTGGGTGATTCGCAATACACTGGCCTGGATGGGCGATCAACTTCGCCAAAACCAGCAGCCGGTATTTTGCACAATTAACCTGTCTGGTGCCTCGATTGGCCGCGATGACTGCCTGCAGTTAATTCAGGAACAACTGCAAAAACGCAAAGTGCCGGCAAATAATATTTGCTTTGAAATCACCGAAACCGCTGCCATCGCTGACCCAGCCAATGCCGGTCGTTTCATTACCGAACTCAAACGCATGGGTTGCCAGTTCGCTCTGGATGATTTTGGCAGTGGCCTGTCTTCATTCGGTTATTTAAAACAGCTACCCGTTGATTATCTGAAAATTGATGGCTTTTTTATTCAGGATCTGGCCAAAAACCGGATTGATCAGGCCATGGTCGCGTCGATCAATAACATCGGCCATATTATGGGGTTAAAGACCATTGCCGAGTTTGTCGAAGATGCAGCGACGCTGGATATCCTGCGTCAGATCGGTGTGGATTATGTGCAAGGCTATTACCTGTCACGGCCAGAACCACTGGAGTCTCTCAACAGTGTCAGAGTAATGCCACGCTAGTGCCGGTTATTCGCCTTCAGGACGAACTTTCATTATTTGATCACGGCAGCGCAGACCGCCCAGTAAACCGAGCGCCAACATACAAAATACTGTCACCAGCAAGTCATCATTGATCAACATCAGTCGGCCGAAATACAGACTGACCAGTGCCAGCGTTATCATTGCCAGTAACAAGCTAGCCGCGACACCCACGCGAAATGCCAGTGCACGAGGCAGATTTTTACTCCGGCACCATTTACCCACCAGCGCGATATAAACGTAGTAAATCAACAGTCCGATGATGGCGTAACTCAATTGCATTTTCTGTTCCTTATGCTGATGCTAGTGGCGAATGCTTGACTGGCCGAAAGTATGCAGCCAGCATCAACTGCAACGCTGATGTATTTGTGCATTGGTCAAAACAAAAGCAGCACTATCAATGTCGGCATCATAAGCGACGTT
Source organism: Methylophaga sp. (assembly GCA_020831825.1). Classification (GTDB taxonomy): domain Bacteria; phylum Pseudomonadota; class Gammaproteobacteria; order Nitrosococcales; family Methylophagaceae; genus Methylophaga. Next base: position 260,144 of record JAFIFW010000012.1, read on the forward strand.
CAACATCGCTGCTGCCACACAGTGTACCGAAACCGGTCGAACGGCTTTGGGAAACCACTGTGTAAAAGGTCTGAAAACAATATCCGCCAGTTTTTCAACAAAGCGACCATCATCAGGTCTGCCTAGTAGCAGTGAGGGGCGTGCAAAAAACACGCTTGGTAAATCAAGTGCCTGAATATCACGCTCCACTTCTCCTTTGACTCGATTGTAAAAACTCAAGGAATTCACATTGGCTCCCAAAGCGGTAATGACTCCCAGACGCGCCACTCCAGCAGATTTACAAGCACGAGCAAAAGCAAGCGCCAGATCATGATCAATCTGACGAAAAGCCGCTTTACTGCCCGCCTGTTTTTGCGTGGTGCCCAGTGTTATGAATGCAAGAGAATTAGCCGGAATCAACGACCTGACTTGCTGTCCTAATTGCTGAAAGTCAACAACCTTAAGGTCCAGTTTTGCGATATCTGCACCTGCAAATTCATCCGATAACTTCAAATCACGGCGGCTGATCAACACGATATCCGTTAAATCCTGACGATGGCTCAACTGTGCCACCAATTGCTTGCCGATCGCACCAGTAGCGCCCAAAACAATCGCTCTGCTGTTCATCGCGTGCTGTCTCCGAGTTCAAATCACCTAATCTCTCAAAACTATGCGTTTAAAGTAAGGTTTAATAAAACAAACTAAATGGTCTTTAATTGCCTTGCCAGAGGGTAAAAAGTATTCTTTCTGGCCTTTTGTTATGCGCAATACTCAGGGAAATCTGCGGTATTGCATGGCAGTTCAGGGATGAGTCACAACACCCTATATACAACCACAAATCATAAGATAATCGGTTTTCTGCTCGGCTTTTTGTTGATTCCAGCCATGCCGAAACGCTATCAACCTGATTGTTTTTGGTGGTGAGTCCACTTTGATGGCACGTGCCGATGTTGTGGCAGCAAGCGATAGCAGTGCACTCAACACTAACCCGCGCCAGTTTGGCAGAACCGTCAACAAACGTTTCCCTGCGAAATTTTGAAGTAGTCTTCTTCGCGATAAGCCGGCTTGATTTGTTCATATCACTTGATGCAGTGATTGCCTGAAAATAGCTGAATGAATCACTGATGGTGACGCCGCCTGCCAGTTGAACTTCAGTAAGCATGTGCTCCGCTGCACATCTGATGCATTAAGGGTGGGGCTAAGTAAATCGATCCTAACCGGCTTGATGACTCAAAACTTGAAAAAAGTCTTTTCCATTTCATGATCGCCCGTGAAGCTGACAAGCACCATAGGACATGACCATTCAAAAATAAGTCACCACCAGTATTATTTTGTATCAAACAAACTGCCCGGCTGCATGACCGGACGCCCAGGCCCACTGAAAATTATGGCCGCCTAAATGCCCGGTGACATCGACAACTTCACCAATGAAATACACGCCAGGATGATCCTTGCACTCCATGGTTTTGGACGATAACGCGTCGGTATCAATGCCACCCAACGTCACCTCAGCAGTTCGATAGCCTTCGGTACCTGAAGGCTTGACCGTCCAGGGTTGGCAGTGTGATACCACCTGTTCAATATCACTATCCGAAAGCTGACCAACGGGCTTATCTTCGATCCACTGCTCACACCAAAGCTGTGCGACTCGACGGGTCAGCTTCTCAGCAAGCAGTGTTTTCAGGGCGGTTTTGGGTTTTTCGCGACGTATTTCCGTTAAATACGCCGTTAAATCAATGTCGGGAAACATATCTATTTTTAATGTGTCACCGGGCCTCCAATAACTGGAGGCCTGCAATATCGCTGGGCCACTCAAACCACGATGGGTAAACAGAATATTTTCCCGGAATGAACAGCTATCAGTTTCTGTCACCGTATCTACGGAAATCCCGCTTAAATCCGCTAGCGGCTTGAGTTTGTGATCATCCAATACAACCGGAACCAAGCCGGCTCGCGTCGGCAATACCGGAATATTCAGCCTGCGGGCCAATTCAAAACCAAACCCGGTGGCCCCCATTTTGGGTATCGACAAACCACCGGTAGCAATGACCAGAGATTCACACTGCAACCGACCTTGCGGTGTTTCCAGCAATTTGAGTTCACCTGTCTCCAGCACCTGAACCGGCGAATCTGTCTGAATCGTCACACCAGCCGCGTCGCATTCACGAAGCAGCATCTGCACGATATCTTTTGACGAGTTATCACAAAACAACTGACCCAGCTTTTTCTCGTGATAAGCGATCTGATGCTGTTCGACAAGTTCAATAAAATGCCACGGGGTATATCGGCTGAGCGCTGATTTGACGAAATGTGGATTGCTGCAGATAAAGTTTTCCGGCGCGGAATACATATTGGTGAAGTTGCAACGACCACCGCCAGACATCAGGATCTTTTTGCCGACCTTATTGGCGTGATCAAGCACCAATACCCTTCTGCCTCGTTGCCCGGCAACAATAGCACACATCAAGCCGGCAGCACCTGCACCGACAATAATCACGTCGTAATGCTTGGAAGTTTTATTCAGACTGGTCATGTGCGGGCATTTTACGCAAAAATGCCTTGGCTGGTTTGGCGTCAGACAGAAACCTGCGCTGGATCAGCGAAGCTGACTTATTCAGCCACGGTTTCCACCTGATCTCAGATAAGGGTAAACAAAGCGATTGATTGCTTGTTTCAATTGCCCCTGAATCGTTTGAGCCTAGGGCCGGAGTCAATAAAACAAGTCGACTGAGCTGATTTTATTAATTACCCACCGCGTAGCAGCTTGAGATATCCGGCCATTCTTCGGCCTTAATCGTGGTGTAGTGTCTCCAGAACTCATTGTCGATGGCCCGCAATCTGGCCGGTGTGTCTTCGCGACGGTAGCGTGCCAAATGTGACGGACCACCGTTGTAGGCGGCGTAGGTTGCCTTGATTAAGTTGTCATCACCACCGGGCTGCTCATGCTCGCCACGGCGGATCGCGTAATCAATCAGGTAATGGGTCAGAATTTCGATGCCAGCGTTGACGTTGTAGTCGACCTCATCACTAAGGCGATCAAGATCGTAAACATTGCGCCAGACGCGACCGTTGATCTGCATCATGCCCACGGCACCAATGGGTGAACGTAGCACCTGAGGATCACTGGCTGGTCCTGCAAGTTGACGCCAGCAGGATTCTTTCCAGGCAGTGGCACGCACCAAAGGGTCGAGTCGCTCAGTGAGTCTATCCGGCAAACGATCATTTTCTGTCAGCCAGGCGTTGGCCTGCTGTTCCAGCAATCTGGCAACCAGATCCAGGTATTCATCGAGGATCGCCAGTCGCGGCACCACGCCTCTGAGCGCCTCGGCCGGTGGAATTTCGTCGGCATAGGCAAACGGTAAAAACCAGGATCCTGTCCGGCGAAACCCTTCAGTAATTTGTCGGCTAAATTCCGCGGTTGTGAATACGCTCACCTGTTTGTCATCAAACCCAAACAATTCACGGAACTCAGGATCAACCTCCAACGGCAACGGGGTAAAACTTGGAGGCACTGCTTCAGCCAACAGCAAGCGCGCAAGCCGGCGTAAGCCATCTCGAGTGATCTCCAAACCATACTCGGGCCCAAGAGCATCCAGCGCCTGCAGCGCATCACCACCGGCCATGAAGGCAGCCAGCCTGAAATCCACTTCCAAACCGGGGATTTCCAAACCTTCAAGTTCGCTCATCAATGGCCGCAGCCGAGCCCATGAAGTCAGGAACAGTTCTCGAACCGGATCAGCAGCGGGGTCATCAAGTGTCAGCGCCTCGGCAATGGCATATCGTGCGTCCAGCAGTGCTGCAAGCAGTTCAAGTCGCAAGGCGGGGGAATCTGTTGACCGGGCCAGCATCGAAATGATGGCGGTCAAAAATCCATCAAATTCATCTTCAAGCGTTTGCCATTGTGCCACCTCGCTGGCGTCCAAAATTGGCTCAGGCACTTGCTCAGTCAGCTCAGAGGCGCGAACCTGAAAAGCCAGCCAGGCCCTGACGCCAGCTTCTTCAGTTTGCAGGCGAGCAATGTGGGTGCGCTCAATCAGAGACCGTTCAGCATCTTGCGCACTCCCCGGCCCAAGTAATTGTTCAATCAATTCATCAAGGCTGTTCAATGGCCCGGCCAAGTCAATTTGCACGCGATTCATCCGTGGTAGCACTATCGCATCAGCAATCACCTGAACGGGTTTAGTCAACAGGTCAGAGCTGCCATCTGGGCGCGACAACTGGATCGAATCAGGCACAAACTCAATAGCCAGCCCCGATGCAGTCACCCGTGGAGCCAGTTTCAATGCAAGACGGCCCTGCCAGGGTCTCGGCCCTCGGCAGGCTCCTAGCACATGAGCACCCGTCGTAGCTGTCAACGCCATGCCGACAGACAGTTTGTCATCCTCGGTCACCACCATCATGTCGGACAACTCAACTCGGTTGCATGGGTCATTGCTGATCGTGCTATGGCCTTGCTCATCGAAATCAAGGGCGCGACCGATCGCGGCCTGAAGATGCGTAGTTTCAGCGAGCAAAGGGATCTTAACCTCGCCCGCCGACAGCGGGTTCGAGCTGTATAAGATAAAAAGCAGCCAACCAAATCGTTTCATTCTACATTCCGGTGGTTAAGTGGGTATCAGTCAGTGGCTGCCCCCCTAGATCTCACTCAGCTTAATGTGCTCAATATCAGGAAGGTGATCTAGATCATGGCAATCCAGTAGGTTTTTATTGATACTGGTTAAGCCAAGCTGCATGGGATCCAGTAATGGTAGCAATGAGTCGATCAGCTTTCCTGATGTCTTTTTGTTTCAAGCTGAATCTTATCACTTAAAAAATTTTTGGTCGCCATTTGCAACCGCAACGTTTTCAAGTAAGTCTGCTGGAGTTTATGATGTTAAAAAATCCCTCTAAGGGCAATGGCTCAAGCGCCCCCTCTGAAGTCCCTCGTCTGGTTGAATCCAGTGATATTTTAGCCGAGCTCACTCAGCGGGAAGCTGAGGGCGACACCATAAATCGTGGGACGCTGCGTTCTCAAATAACCAAGGACCTGACCTTACGCCATATCATTGAAGGCCATGCCAAAGGGGAATCACCAGGTGAGGTTATTGATAGACTGAGGGTGCTGCTCGATGGTGCTTCTCCGGATGAGCGCAAGGCATTGAAGAAGCTCCTTTGGGCCCCCATCGGACAAGATCCAGATGACACTTACGATCCTGATCGCGAACTTTCTTCAAACTGGCGAGAGGGTGGTTACCCGTACAAAAACCTTATGTCGCGCAAGCGTTATGAATGCCAAAAATATTCCTTGCAGGTTGAGCTACTCAAGCTTCAGATGTGGGTCAAAGAGACAGGCCAGCGAGTGGTGATTCTCTTTGAAGGGCGAGATGCTGCTGGAAAAGGAGGTACGATTAAGCGGCTTATGGAGCACCTCAATCCTCGTGGAGCGCGAGTGGTGGCCTTGGAGAAGCCAACCGATAACGAGAACGGACAATGGTACTTTCAAAGGTATATTCAAAATCTTCCCACCCGCGGTGAAATCGTGCTCTTTGATCGGAGCTGGTACAATCGCGCAGGAGTCGAGCGAGTGATGGGATTTTGCTCTGATGCAGAGTATAACGAGTTTCTGCGCCAGACGCCCGAGTTTGAGCGCCAGTTGGTACGAAGTGGCATCCATCTCATTAAGTTTTGGTTTTCAGTTAGCCAAAAGGAGCAGCGACGGCGTTTCAAGGAGCGCCAGATTCATCCTCTCAAACAGTGGAAGCTAAGTCCAATTGATCTCGCTTCACTTGACAAGTGGGCTGACTACACCGCGGCTAAGGAAGCGATGTTTTTACATACGGACACTCCAGATTCACCATGGACTGTGGTTAAATCTGACTGTAAGAAAAGAGCTAGACTGAATGCAATGAGGTATATTCTCCATCGCCTGAACTATGAAAAGCGCGATCTCAATCAGGTTGGCGGAGTTGACACATTGTTGGTAGGACGCCCGGGATTACCTACGGCCACCCACGATGCTTTGGCTTTTAGCGATCCCAGTGCTGATTGAGGAGCTTGCCGTTTGATGACTTTGATGATTTGTTCTTCGATGTAACGTTTTTTCATTTTGAGATCTCAAACCCCCACAGTTTATTGGAAATCTCATCAATGTGGATCAATAGGGTCAGAGTCTGCCCCCATTGATTTTGGGTCGATCTTGTTCTTAGCCAGCTGCTTCTTGAATTTCTCAGGAAGCTTCTCTAGGTCATCAGCTTTTTGCCCTCACATCCTGGCGAACCAACAAAAATACCGCGGCTTCCAAATCGGCAATTTTCAATGGTTGTTCCAGCTCACCGGCCAAAGTTCTTAGAGCAGACATGAATAAGCGATAACCACGTGGGTTCAATGCAATTCCCAGTCCCTGTTGGAGTACGTCGTCAAGGACTGCGTACCTTTCGGGGGCCAACATACGCAAATGCTTGCTCGCAAAGGACACGCCAAGGCCCTTTATTTCAGCACCCTTAGCAATGGCTTCCTCATCTCTGCACGGTTTAGCCGCGAAAAGGAGCCAAGACCTCAACTCGTTAGCCAGGCCTTCGGAACCGTGATGGCGCTGCAAGTTACCCCAAACTCGCTGACCCCGCCCCCACTTGCAAACACCTTCTGAAAATTGGAGAAAATCTGAGACACCGGAATTTTCGGTTAGGGCGCTGCCACACAGCTCTAGAGCTCTTGTGCTCTCCGCCTCTACATTCAGCAATCGATTGGCGCTGACCAGAGCTGACATAGAAAATCGGAAACCGCAAAATTCTAGCGATTTGCTTTGGTTAGAAACGCGACCTTGTTCGTAGTCATCGACTACCCGCATGACCCCATCTGACGCCAGAAATGGCCAAGGATGGATAGTCTCAGCGCCAAGCGAATAAGCATCGCAAGAGGGGCAAACACTACCCCAATGAACGCTCGAAATTTTCTCGGAGGGAAAAGACGCCTTCGTGAATTTCAGAGCCTCCCTCAATGTTCGACCATTGATCTTGGCTAATGCGCAGCCGCATTTTTTACATTGCTCTACAGGATATCTCCACATGCCGACCTGATGCCTAACGCCCATATTCACTCGCCAGCGCAGCTGGTCGCGTGCAATTGATTGTTATGGCTTTACAAGACCTGATAACAGGTCTATTATTCGGTCTCATCTCAATAAACCTAAGGTGTCTTCATGACGCATCAAATCCTTACTGACGTGGCTGCCAGTATCTCCGAACTGAAAGCCAACCCTATGAAGGTCGTAGCTAGCGGAGAAGGCATGCCCATTGCTGTACTTAACAGGAATGAGCCTGCGTTTTATTGTATCCCCGCCAAAGCCTATGAAGCTATGATAGATCTTATAGAAGACAAAGAGCTGCTGGAGATTGCCAGGAGCCGCATGGACGAAGAAAGCATAAAGGTTAACCTGGATGACCTATGAGTTAGCATTTAAGAAAAGTGCTCTGAAAGAATGGAAAAAGCTCGGCCCTAATGTGCGCGAACTTTTCGCTAAAAAACTCAAAGAGCGGCTTTCCAACCCGCATGTACCTTCCGCAGCCGTTAGTGGAGGAGTAAACCTCTACAAAATCAAACTGCGTCAACTTGGATATCGGTTGGTCTATTCGGTATCAGACACCACCGTCACGGTCACTGTTCTTGCCGTCGGCAAAAGAAATCGAAACGAAGTCTACGATCTGGCGCTCTCGCGCGAGAAGACCGACAAGCCATAACGACCAAGCTCACCGGCGGCAATGTAGCGCAGCGAAATTGCCGTCCGAGTGTAGCGCCTGGTTAGCGGTCCTTTAGTCAAGTCGCGCCGCCACCGTTGCTATATGGCCCGCAAATGCAGTTACAAATGACTTGAGACCTGTCATGGACGATAGTTGAGAATATTCTCCAGTTTCCACCGCACACCGCTCCGCAGCTATTACAGTAGCCGTTGTATATAGCTGCTCTTGCACAAGTCTCTGACATAGCAAATCGTACCTTTTGAGGTATGAAGCCCCTTTGAACTCTTCGAAAACCGAAAAGTGTGGCGATGAATCCCGCACAGGACTTCGCGATTTCGGCGCATCTTCGACCATTATTAACCAGCCTACAAATGGGCGAGGCTGCTTCCCGAAGGCCCCTTCACGATAAGCTGTCCACAGGTCATGCGCTGTTCCAATTGCTTCCTCGGTTCGGTTGTTGAAGTTGTTCCCAAATGACGGCCCTACTTGGCTTTTCAATTCGATCGCAGCAATCAACTCTCCCTTGTGCATCACCAAAAGATCCCACAACTTCGTAGGGCGGAAGTATCCTGGCAAGGTTAGCATTGCTCGGTTCTGGTGTACCTCTGCGTGAGCCAAGCCGTTAGCCTTGATGATGTCGAGCACCAAAGACAGGAACCCGTCCATATTCTTGCCGCCAGTTACGCCTGCTCGCTCCCCTTGATCGGCCTTTCCCGATTCAATCTGCTTTTGCCTTGCTGCTTCTCTGTTACCCCAAAATGCCTTAACGGCTTCGAGAGCTTTCTGTTCATAATTTACAAGATCAAGTGCCATTTATTCTCCGTTGCCCCCAAGGGAAGATTGTTCTTCGTGACTCAGGCTATATAGCTTGAACACAGCTTTATTACATGCCTGCACATCTCTTTTGATGGCAGCCTCGACTAACTCACAGCGTAGCGAATGAGACACATCAGACCAGAGTGGCACACGAATACGGCGCAAGTATTGCGCTTGAAAGCGCATAAATCCTCCCCGCATTTTTGTTGAATAAGTCGCCACGAACAGACGGGTGATTGCAGACAGGAGCACAGCCTGTAGAGCACGCAAATCCCAGTCATCTGAGGTGACGTAATAGAGGTTGTGATGAGGGTACAAATTGCCTTCTTCAAAAACGATATGAGCCTCACCCTTGATGTCGGGAATCAGGAGCTTCGGTCTAGCTGCTATTGCCGGAGTAATTCGGTCAATCGTGCGATACCAATTGGCGGGAGACTTTTTTGCACAATGTCGCCCAGCAATGACTTCTCGTCGATCTTCAAGGTAGCGCTGTAAGCGCGGATAATCGGCAAGATCAACTAGACCGCCATGCTCGGCAAACGGATTGATGACACCCTTACCACGCCACTTGACTTCACCGGACATAATGTCCTTTGTCATCACAAGCTTTAGCTTTCTATCTGGCTCTACATCAAGTGCTTCGAAGTCGCCAATGAATACCTTGTCCGCACCTGTCGCGACGCCAATCCCAACCTTGCAACCCACATCCTCGAGTGCAGGGAAACAGCTTTCTAGGCGTCGAATAAGCGCCATTTGATCAGATGACTCCAGCAACCACGGCTCCGCGCCATTCGTTACTCGGGCGAGTTCTCGCACCATGCTTGTATCTTTTGGCGGCGTCGAAGAGCGAAGCAAGTCCGCCAATGTGTAAAGAGCTGCCCGGTCAATGGTCGGTCGACGGGCAACACGGGTTGCCCCTGGAGCTTCGCGACTGATGATGGTGATTGCGGGGTATGCAATTACTTCTGAATGGAAAGACGGTGTATCAACCATATCGACATAGACTTTTAAATGAAACCGCTCAGCCACAAGTTTACGCAACGGCCCACCATAGCGGTTCTTCATCCAGCGATCCGAGCAGATGAAACCCAACACTCCACCCTTTGACAAGACTTTCAATGACCGCTCGATAAATGGAATATAAATATCAGCCCGATCATATATTGTCTCGAAGCGGATACGATACTCAGCCATTAGTGTGGTCGGTATCAGCTCCTGACGGACATAAGGCGGATTGCCCACTACGAAATCGAATTCCCCCTCCAGTGGTTCTAAGAGAAAGTCTCCCTGCGAAAGCCAGCAGTCAGTCAAAGCCTGCGCTGTTTCCGATGCCATCCCCTCACGCTTGAGAAGCTCCACGACGTTAGCATGGGTGTTGCCGTACGTATCATAATGGAGCTCAACTGCTCGGATCGCATCTTTTAGCTCCTCGAATGCGGTAGCCTGTGGCTTTGTGGCCTTCCATGCGCTCAAAAGACGCTCGATAATTGGTAGCAGAAAGTCGCCAGCACCGAAAGAAGGTTCTAAAAGACGCTTCTTATGGAGCGGTTGATCCGCTGTATAGCCAGACAAATCAAGAATAAAATCAACAACCTCCCGCCGGGTGAACACCGCACCGCGAGAATCCACGTCCGCGTTCAACGCCAATTGCTCAATCGCAGCCTGCACCTCCTTAGATGCATAGGCTGTCGTGGCCAAACCCAATGTCATTTGTGCTGATTGCAAGAAACTTCCTCATTGTGTAGATGTGGCTGTACCGCTAACAGCGTGTTAATGAGGCCGTTGGCCACATAATAATTATTAGCGGGCGGCCTTTTAATTCGAATGCAAGAAAATTTGAACTACATAACTTTCTGAATATATTAACGTTTTCTTGGTAGTTTAAGATGTTAAATTTAATAAAAGGCGCATGGCCCGATAATTCGTGATTAATCGGGCCAGTCTGATAAGTTTGATTTGCAATCAAGAGGTCAGCCACAGTCCACGGTCACCGAATAATTTGGGTTTGAAAAAAATCAAACACTTTGACCCCATTGATTCAACGTTCACTAGCCCGTTTTGCAATCTTTATCTGTTTCACTATCTCGCCAATAAAAACCGTCTCCGCAAGTACATTTATTTTACAATCAACTCTCATTCGCAATCGTCACTAGTTTTGTTATTAAGTAGCCTGAATCAAGTTGGCTGACCCCTTGATTCGATAGCATGAGTCGCAAGGGCGAGTGTCTGGACAATGCTGTGGCTGAAAGCTTCTTTGGTACACTGAAGACCGAATTGGTCGTTCATGAAGACTACCTAACAAGAACAGCGGCTAAACAAAGCCTATTCGAATATATCGAGGTCTTTTACAATCGAAAGGAAACAATCAAGGGGTCAGCCACTAACCAATCCCCATTTATTTTACTATCAACTCTCATTCGCAATCGTCACTAGTTTTGTTATTAAGTAGCCTGAGTCAAGTTGGCTGACCCCTTGATTCTGGCTGCCTGAGTCAAGTTGGCTGACCCCTTGATTCTCTTGTAATCTTCAAGGCTCTGCGCGAAATCATCTTCAATGATTCCTCGCTGGGTAAGAAACAATGAATCTTTTGCTTTCTGCATAATTCTCTCTGTTAAAGCCAGTTAGGCTGAATTCTACTCGGTGTCTCAATGGGCATAACGCAGAGCTCAGCCGAGGAGGCGCGTCAGTGCCGACGTCGGCTGGAGCGCCGTGTTAGATTGCTTACCCACGCAAGAACTCGAAAACTTCATTTGGAGAGTGAACAACGAAGCCATCAGCTTTCCATGGATTGTTCGATCCGGCGGCGATGCCCTTTATGGCCGGTATAAGCTTCACCATGACAGGGTATATTTCTCTGTCTTTCAATCTCGCATTCACATCCATTAACTCAACAAGAAGATCCTGAGCGTCAGACTTGCTCAGAAAGAAATGAATTGGATTTCGTCCAGGATATTTTGGGTGAGGAATCGTGACATAAAGCCCTGAGCCCTTTTCTTGGAGCACCCATGCATCTGTGTCTTCTGAGAACTCGGCAAGTATCGTTTCTAAGGAATACGGTTCGGTCATGTCTTTTTCCTATGTTTTTGCAATCTAACGCCCACATAAACGGCCGAGCGATAGCGAGGTCCGGCGACCGCAGGGAGCGAATTTGATGTGATTGTTAGGTGATTTTTGGCGGATTAAATACATCTAAATGCTCAATCATAGTTACTTTTTTGGCGACTGCTTTACATCCCATGAATATTTTATGCTCTTTGCAGTCTTTGAAGATATTTCCGCGATTATTCAAAATTGATCGAGTAATTGGGTCTTTATACTTAGGCTTTACTGACAACAATTTGTCCAACCCATTACTTACGAGAAAATAGCTAATCCAAGATATTAAGTATTTGTTGCGCTCCTCTTCTTCTGAGAGAGTGATCAGATAGTCTTCAAGGTATTCTACGATTATGTCTTGATGAATAAAGCCAAAGTCACTTTTTAGCACACCCTCAAGAATAGCGATGATTTTCGGAAATGCTTTAACTCTCAAACTCCCTAGCATGATTAGCATGCTGATAACTTTTTGTAAGTTAAAATCACCTACTTTGATTTTTAGCTTTCCTTCCTTATCAATAATATCAGCGAGAAACCGCTCAATTACACCAGTACCACTACATTCTTTATCAATTCTGATCGTTGCTAAATATAGCTCTCGAAACTCTTTCCATGTATAAGATTTTTTCCTGTTAGGATGAACAGCATGATATTTCGAAACCCATTCTCTAAAGAGTCCGTCTGGGAGTGGCGAAATTGTCGTTTTTTCATCGCTAAGCTCAAGATTGAACGCCTTCAATGAAGCCTGAAGAAATTTTATAACTCTCTTTGAATCAGTTTCAGACTTAGTAAGTATTCGATAATCATCCTTAAATCTTACTGCCTCGCATTCAATTCCTGAGTCTTTAATTAGTTTAGTGAGGTTCACATCTACTGCCGAAGCGACAATCTCTGCGATTATATCTGAAACAACCGGTCCGATTGGTACACCATTGGTGCATCCATCATTGGCATTTTGAAATAGCCTATCGAGACGATTTCCTAGCAGCTTATAGTTGTGCATATTTGCAGGCTTACGGATAAACTTTTTCCCATGTATTGCCCAGGCAATGCTATGAGTGTAAATAGAAGGATAAAAGCTTTTTATATCTGCCTTGACTATGTAGCGATACTTATAGGCTTCTGAGGCAATATCATCATCAATCATGCCTATAAATTCATAGATCATCCTGCCGCTTCTTAGATATCCAACTCTACCAGGATTGCGCGCGTCGATAGGCACAGGAAAAGTGTAGGATGTAACCTGACTATTTTTAGGGACCATTTTCTCCACTAGAGTGAGCCAGTTTGTGGATATGTGATATGCAATATCGTTGTGAATTTCAGGGTGAATAAGCCCAAAATTTCGGTCTGTGTATTCGGTTTTCGGAAAATGTACGTTCAGGCATTCTGTCCTCGGTACCTTATATTTTTTACCTCGGCCTGTAACTTTAGTGTAAACCTTTGGCTTGGCTGGTCGTTTGTCAACCACGAAACAAGGCGGCAGGACATAACTCTCTGGAAAATAGCCTCTTTCGCATAACCAATGGTACACATCAGTTTTCTTGAGAGAACGAGCAAGCTTCTTAGTAGCTTTCCTATGCTCTTCAATTGGATTGCTCAATTACAGCTCCATTGCTATTTCGTGGCTTTCACCTAACGCCAGCCGTAACCGGCGTATTTGTAGTGAGCGCAGCGAACGAAAAATGCGTCCGAGTTTACGGCCTTGTTAGCTGCTTTCTGTGCCATGCTCAGACAACCAATCCTCGATTTCAGATAGCCACTTTGGTGATCCATTCGAGTGCTCTAAGAGCTGAAAAATGCCTTTTATTACGAGAACGGTTGAAGCAACTGCCATTATTGATACATGGTAGTCTAGCTCGTATAGCTTTTTTAGCTTTTGATATCCGCCAAATTTCTCTGGCGCAGAGAAAGGCGAGGGGTGGACCAAAGAATCTCTGAATGGCTTAATGACATCTAGAAAGCCACTCACACCATCGATATCCACATCCTCACAGCCAGCTATGATCCTTGGATAGTTCGCAAGTTTATCTCTGAGTGAAGCGGTTGATGTGTCCGTCAACAGTTTTGCCTTTCGATTGGATAGTGAGGACAAATCGTTCGATTGGCAGTAATCCCATGCCAATCCGTTAAGATAAGCCTCCATTAGATTAAAGCATGCCAGGACAATCGCTCTCTGTGCAAACTCAATTCGTCTGATATGTGGGATAAATTCATGTGTTTTGTTCTTTAGGGAAATATGCTTTTGTGATTCATATTTCTTCATTTTATCCCTTGACTCGCTAATGAGCCCTAACGCTGAAACAATATCTTTCGAGAGCAAATCTTCCGGAAACAGAAATTTCAAGCCCCACAGAGTTACGCTCACAGTCAAATGCGCGGGATTTCCCTTTAATACTTCTCGCTTTATTTTTCCGTATTTTTCTTCGAATTCGTTCAATGGCGCTTCTAGCCCGCGAGCAGACACAATATCTTCATATAGCGTCAATATTGAGTCGTCTCTGATGCTCACGAAATTGCGTGAATAGAACGCATCAATTTCTTTCCGTAATCTTTTTCTTACGTCAGCATGCCCCGCCTTTAATTGCCTTCTGGGCAAGCTGGCATAATCTGTTGTAGCGGGCTGTAGGTATTCCTCCCAACTGTCAAACTCCCCAAGCATAAGGCGACCAAGAGCAGATGCCTTATCAGCAATTTGGATTGCCAAGGCTTCTCTATCTCTTCCCGTCAATCTTGAAGGTGCAGGAGTCATCTTTTTGCAGCTAACAGCGTGTTAATGAGGCCGGTGGCCTCATAATAATTATTAGCGGGCGGCCTTTTAATTCGGACGCAAGAAAATGTGAACTATATAACCTTTTGAATATATTAACGTTTTCTTGGTAGCTTAAAATGTTAAATTTAATAAAAGGCGCATGGCCCGATAATTCGTGATTAATCGGGCCAGTCTGATGTATACGATTTGTCAGTATCAAGGATGAGGCTGCTTCCATGACCCAATCTCCATTTCTTAAATCCATTGCAGATTTTATGATGGTACGAAATTACAGTTTTCGAACCATTGATTCGTATGTTTACTGGATTAAATATTTCATAGTTTTCAATGGCAAGCAACATCCCTCACAATTAGGTGATGTTGAGATTGAACGTTTTCTGACGCATCTTGCTGTGGATCGCCAAGTTGCTCAATCTACCCAAGCCATAGCGCTTAATGCCATCATTTTTCTGAAAACAAAGTTCTTGCATCAGGAAGTAGGCAATGTTTCAGATTTTTCGCGTGCTTCAAGACAACGAAAATTGCCTGTTGTCTTAACAAAAGAAGAAGTCAGTTCACTTTTACAGACTGTTTCGGGCGTTCAAAAACTGATGTTGTCGATACTTTACGGCTCAGGTTTACGCAGGATCGAACTCGTTCGTTTAAGAGTGAAGGATATTGATTTTGATATGTATCAAATTCAAGTTTGGAATGGCAAAGGCGGCAAGCATCGATTAGTTACTTTGGCAACCGAGTTACTGGAACCATTGAAACATCAGGTTAATCGAATCAATCAAATATTATTGGAGGACAAGCTAATTAAAGGATATTCAGGCACATCATTGCCTAATGCTTTGGAAAGGAAGTATCCAAATGCACCATTTCAGTTAGGTTGGCAGTATGTTTTTCCCTCAACCAAGCTGGCAATTGATCCATTTTCTGGAAAACTGAAACGCCATCATTTTGATGAAAGTGCAGTCAACAAGCTTGTTAGACAAGCTGCTACAAAAGCTGGTATCCAAAAACAAGTGACAACGCATACCCTTCGTCACTCATTCGCAACACACTTGTTGCAATCCGGTGCAGATATTCGAACAGTTCAACAGCAGCTCGGCCATGCCGATGTCAAAACCACCGAGATATACACTCACGTCTTAAAACAGGGGGCGCAGGGGGTCAAAAGTCCGCTGAGTAATTTGTAGCGGTAGATACTTATCAGCATAGATGGCTTGGCCCGCTTGGCGTAAACAAAAAAACGGGCCTTTAATGGCCCGTTTTTTATTCTGGTTTCCCGCATTCGCGTGAATGACGTTTTTCTGCTTGTGGGATGCCTAGGTTCCCGCCTGCGCGGGAACGACAGTTCCATCTGAATCGCATTTCATTCTTGATTCCTTGGGTTCCCGCCTTCGCGGGAACGACAATAAAGAACAGGAACGACAATTTAGCGTAGTAATGACGTGGTTTTACTCCGGCCGCATATGCGGGAACAGCAGCACGTCTCGGATGGACGGTGAGTCAGTCAGCAGCATGACCAGACGATCGATACCGATACCCTCTCCAGCCGTAGGTGGCATGCCGTATTCGAGTGCGCGGATGTAGTCGGCATCAAAGTGCATGGCTTCCAGATCGCCGGCGTCTTTGTCTGCTACCTGGGCTTTGAAACGTTCGGCCTGGTCTTCGGCGTCATTGAGCTCGGAGAAGCCGTTGGCGATTTCACGGCCACCGACGAAGAATTCAAAACGGTCGGTGACAAACGGATCGTTATCACTGCGCCGTGCAAGTGGTGACACTTCGGTTGGGTAGGCGGTGATAAAGGTCGGTTGCATCAGTTGATGTTCGACGGTTTTTTCGAAGATTTCGATTTGTACTTTGCCGAGGCCATAGCTGTCTTTGAGCGGTATGCCCAAGCCTTTTGCGACTTCGCTGGCAGCTTCAAGGGATTCCAGTTGTTCTGGCTTGATATCCGGGTTGAAGTGCAGGATGGAGTCTTTGACGGTCATCCGGGTAAACGGCTGGGCAAAGTCGATATCCAGCCCTTGGTAATGGACTTGTGTGCTGCCCAGTACGTTTTGGGTAACGCTACGCAGCATGTCTTCGGTGAGATCCATCAATTCAATGTAATCGGCGTAGGCCTGATAGAACTCGACCATGGTGAATTCCGGATTGTGACGGGTCGACAAGCCTTCGTTACGGAAATTACGGTTGATTTCAAATACCCGCTCAAAGCCGCCGACAATCAGTCGTTTCAGGTACAGCTCTGGTGCGATACGCAGGAACAGATCCATATCCAGCGCATTGTGATAGGTGGTAAATGGCCGGGCCGTCGCGCCGCCGGGGATGGCTTGCATCATCGGTGTTTCGACTTCCAGATAGCCTTTGTCCATCAAAAAACGGCGGACACCGTCGATGACTCGGGTGCGAATACGGAAGGTTTCACGACTGGCTTCGTTCATAATCAGATCGACATACCGCTGCCGGTAGCGAGTTTCCTGATCCGACAGGCCGTGGAATTTTTCCGGCAACGGCCGCAGTGATTTGGTCAGTAACTGGATACTGTCAACATGCACCGACAGTTCGCCCTTCTGCGTACGAAACAAGGTGCCTTCGGCGCCGATGATGTCGCCCATATCCCAGCTTTTGAATTGCGGATAAACGCCTTCGGGCAATTCATCGCGAGCCACATACAACTGAATATCACCGGACATGTCGCGGATAGTGGCAAAGCTGGCCTTGCCCATCACCCGTTTGGTCATCATCCGACCGGCAATGGCCACCCGGCGCGGACTGGCCTTGAGTTGTTCGGCATCCCAATTGGCGTATTCGGCCTGTAACTCACCGTTCATCACATTGCGGCGGAAGTCATTGGGGAAGGCATTGCCCTGCTCACGAATTTCCTTGAGCTTTTCGCGGCGCTGGGCAATCAGTCGGTTTTCGTCGAGTTCGGTTTCGTTGCTCATTGATTTTTCCGGTTTACAAGCCTGACTTGAGTGAGGCTTCGATGAATTGATCGAGGTCACCGTCCAATACCGCCTGGGTGTTGCCGGTTTCCACGCCGGTACGCAGATCTTTGATACGCGACTGATCCAGCACGTAGGAACGAATCTGGCTGCCCCAGCCGATATCGGATTTCGATTCTTCGGCAGCGGCTTTGACTTCGTTTTGCTTTTGTAACTCAAGCTCATACAGCTTTGCCCGTAACTGGCTCATCGCCTGATCACGGTTTTTATGCTGTGAGCGTTCCATCTGACATTGCACCACGGTGTTGGTCGGAATATGCGTAATACGCACCGCCGAGTCGGTGGTGTTAACGTGCTGACCACCGGCACCACTGGAGCGATAGGTATCGACACGCAAGTCGGCCGGGTTGATGTCGATTTCGATGGTGTCATCAACTTCCGGGTAGACAAACACCGATGAAAACGAGGTATGGCGACGGGCACCCGAGTCAAATGGCGATTTACGCACCAGACGGTGTACACCGGTTTCGGTGCGCAACATGCCAAAGGCATATTCGCCTTCAAAACGCACGGTAGCGGATTTGATGCCAGCCACCTCTCCGGCCGAGACTTCCATCAGCTCGACTTTGTAATCGTTGGCTTCGCCCCAGCGCAAATACATGCGCAGCAGCATATTGGCCCAGTCTTGTGCTTCGGTGCCGCCGGAACCGGCCTGGATATCCAGATAGGCGCTGTTTTTGTCGAGTTCGCCGGAAAACATTCTCTGGAATTCCAGCTTTTCCAGGCCTTTTTCCAACTCGTCGAGATCGGCATTCACCGCATTGAAGGTGTCTTCGTCATTCTCTTCAACAGCCATTTCCAGCAGATCTTTGGCATCGTTAAGCGTATCGCGGTGACCGGACAGGGTTTTGACAATGCGCTCCAGGCTGGCACGTTCCTGACCGAGTTTTTGTGCACGTTCTGGATCCTCCCAGACACTGGGGACTTCCAGTTCGCGACTGACTTCTGTTAGACGTTCTGCTTTTGCATCATAGTCAAAGATACCCCCTGAGATCGTCACTGCGATCACGAAGGGCTTTGATACGCTGCATCGTTGCACCTAATTCCAAGGTTTCACCTCATTATTCAACAACAGACAGCTGGCCGGGCCGCCAGCAAAACGGCATATTGTAACGTATATGCAAGCCTATTGTTTAGGCAGAAAACGTAAAGGATCTACGGGTTTACCGTTGCGACGAATTTCAAAATGCAGCTGATCACGTTGCGTACCGGTTCGCCCCAGTGTGGCGATTTGTTGGCCGGCGCGCACCGTGGCCCCCTCGGCCACCATCATGGTGTCGTTGTGAGCATAGGCACTTAGATAAACATCGTTATGCTTGATAATCAGCAAATTCCCGTAACGCGGCATGCCCGCACCGCTATACACCACCTTGCCATCTGCCGCCGCAAGCACCGGTTGACCTGCTCGCCCTGCGATACTGATGCCTTTTTTACCCTGTGCGGTTTCCGAGAAAGTTGAAATCACGGTTCCCTGAGTCGGCCAGCGCCAGGTGAGATTTTGGGTGGTTGCTGTACTGCTTGCTGGTGCTGAAGTTTGTGGCGCAGGGGCTGGACGAGCCGCTGCCTGTTGTTGCTGTTGCTGAGTCTGGGCCGGTTGCTGGGCTGGCCGTTGCTGCTGGGTTTGCGTGGGCGCCGGCGCCGGTCTTGCTGTTTGCACTGATGGCGAACTAGGTGCTGCCCCAGGACGGAAGTATATTCGCTGACCAACATAGATCGTGTAAGGAGGCCGGATGCCATTCATTCTGGCGACATCGCGATAATCCATGCCATAGCGGAAACTGATCGAATACAAGGTATCGCCGCGAACGACGGTGTAATAGTTGGGCGGTGTTTGCGGCGCTGGGCCACGCGCTTGCTGGGCTGCCGATCCCTGATGGCCGACAGGTGCCATGGTACTGCTGCTACAGGCAGTCAGAACACTCAGCAAAAGTACCGGCCAAACTCTCATCATCAGACAAAAACAAAATACGCGACTGCCGCTGTGATGACTGTCAGCCAGCCCAGTCGGTCTGCCCACAGGTAAAGTTTTGCTTCCAACACAACCCCTCCCCAGCGCATCAATCCAGCAATCAGAAAATAACGTAAACCACGACCGATTAATGATCCCAGAATAAACGGAATCAGTAACATACCAGTTGCACCAGCCGCGATGGTGAACACTTTATAGGGTATTGGGGTAAAACCCGCTAAAAATATCACCCAGAATCCGTAAACCTTGAACCATTCCTGAGCCAGCGCAAACGACTCCATATAGTCCATGCGAATCAGAAAAGGTTCAGCCAGATGGAAGGCGTACATGCCGATAAAGTAACCAAACACGCCACCCAGCACCGACATGACGGTGGTCAGGCCAGCATAGAACCAGGCTTTTTCCGGTTTGGCCAGTGTCATTGGTGCCAGCATTACATCGGGCGGTACCAGGAAAAATGATGACTCGGTAAAGCTGACCAACGCTAACCACCAGGTGGCATATTTGTGTCTGGCCCACTGCATTACCCGAGCATATAAGCTGGAAAAAATTCGCATTAAATCTGTCCACCCAGCAGTGGCACAAAGCTCACTGCGTCATATTCTGTTTCTTCAAAGGTATCGCCATTACGATCAATGACGCGCAAGGATTGTTTGGCCTGGGTGCCAACAGGAATCACCAGACGCCCTCCGGGGGCTAGCTGCAACATCAAACTCTCCGGCACTTTTTCCGGCGCACAGGTGACCAGAATTCCGTCGTAAGGTGCATTCTCCTGCCAGCCCCAACTGCCATCACTGTGTTTGAGCCGGATATTGTTGAACTTGAGTTTGTAAAAACGCTCCCGAGATTGTTTCTGCAGTGCTGAAATACGCTCAACGCTGAATACTCTGGGCACCAGCCTGGACAAAACAGCCGTCTGGTAACCGCAACCCGTGCCGACTTCCAGTACTTTGTCCAATGGCTTGGCACTCTGCATCAACAGTTCGGTCATTCGGGCAACAATAAACGGCTGCGAGATAGTCTGACCATGGCCAATCGGCAGGGCCGTATCTTCATAGGCACGACTGGCAAGCGCTTCATCGACAAACAGGTGGCGTGGTAATTCCCGCATCACCACCAGTACCCGCATGTCATTTATACCTCGCTCTCGCAACCGGGCAATCAGCCTGTCCCGGGTGCGCTGCGAGGTCATGCCGATACCTTTGAGTTCGGAGGCGATCATCTGACAGTCTCAGTCAGCCATTTAGCGACACCATCGATGGCATCATAACGTGTCAAATCGATTTGTAATGGCGTGACTGAAACCGCACCGCGGCGAATCGCATCAAAATCAGTTCCTGGACCAGCGTCTTCTTCTGCACCGGCAGGACCAATCCAATACATCGCCCGACCGCGCGGATCGTATTCCTTGATAACCGGCTCTGCCTTGTGTCGATGTCCCAGTCGGGTACTTTCAAACCCTGTGATTTGATCAATCGGCAAATCCGGCACATTAACGTTAAGAATAGTATCTGCGGGGAGGGCTGAGGCTTTGAGTCGTGCTACCAATTGCTGTGCTACCCAACCTGCCGTTTCGTAGTGCGTAGCGTCATGCCCCACCAGTGAAATGGCAATCGCCGGCAGACCAAGAAAACGGCCTTCCATTGCTGCCGCCACCGTGCCCGAATAAAGTACATCATCACCCAGATTGGCCCCAGCATTGATACCTGAAACAACCATGTCCGGCTCTTCTTCCAGTAATCCGGTAATGGCAAGATGGACACAGTCTGTTGGCGTCCCCTCAACCCGATAAACACCGTTGTCGAGTAAATCCAGACGAAGCGGATTTTCAAGCGTTAGAGAGTTGCTGGCACCGCTACGGTTGCGATCCGGAGCGACGACGGTAATTTCGCCCATTTCTGATAAGGCACGCGCCAATGTCTGGATGCCGCGCGCCATATAGCCGTCATCATTGCTGATCAGGATTTTCATTTAACTTACCGGCCTGTTGCGTTGGAGTCAGTTCAAACCGAAATATATTAGCAAGAATGCAGTGTGCTGTTGATCTTTAACAAGTTTGAATCCACAAGATTCAAGCCGTGACTTTCAGCAGCAAATAAAAAAAGGGCATAAAAGCATGCCCTTTTTTGCTTAATTGCGCAGTTTGTTGTTTGCCTGACCGCCCCCGTAACTATAGAACTGCAATGGCTCACCGCCCGGCGAAACCTTGACCGCGCAATATTTGAACTCGGGGATTTTCGCCGCAGGGTCGAGTGCCGCGTTGGACAGTTCGTTAATCGCTGCTTCATAGTAACAAAAAGCCATAAACACAGCGCCAGGAGGAACACCCTCATCGACACGCGCATAGACCGAGACTTCGCCACGGCGAGTTGACAGGGTCATCAAGTCGCCCGGGGTAATGCCCATTTCATCCAGTGTCAGCGGGTGCACAGTGGCCACCGCTTGTGATTCCAGCGCATCAAGCACATTGGAACGACGGGTCATTGAACCGGTATGCCAGTGCTCCAGCATACGGCCGGTGATCAGCACGTATGGATATTCCTCATCCGGCCGTTCATCCGGAGGCACTACATCGGCAGGTACAAATTTGCCTCGGCCACGTGGGAAATCTTCGGTAAAGATAACCCAGTCACCGGGGTCACCTTCTTCAAAGCATGGATAAACCACGCCATGTTCGCTTTCCAGACGATCCCAGGTGATACCGGCCATGTGCGGTACAGCCTTGCGAATCTCGGCAAACACTTCAGCCGGGCCACTGTAATTCCAGTCCAGCCCCAACCGTCGCGCCAATTCCTGAATAATCCAGAGATCCTGACGGGCATCTCCGGGCATCGACACAGCGGCACGGCCCATTTGGACCAGCCGATCAGTGTTGGTGAATGTGCCGGTTTTTTCGGCGAAACCCGAGGCAGGTAGAATAACATCAGCCAGATAAGCGGTTTCAGTCAGGAAAATATCCTGTACCACCAAGTGATCAAGTTCGGCCAGTGACTGCCTTGCATGGTTGGCATCAGGATCAGACATGGCCGGGTTTTCGCCCATGATGTAGAGACCTTTTAATTCACCACGATGAATGGCATCCATAATTTCGACCACGGTCAAGCCGGGATTGGCATCAAGCGGTGTTTGCCATAAATCTTCAAAGTACTGACGCGCAGCATCATCGCCCACAGGCCGGTAATCCGGGAACACCATCGGTATCAAACCCATATCCGATGCACCCTGTACATTGTTTTGCCCACGAAGCGGATGTAAGCCGGTTCCCGGGCGACCAATTTGTCCTGTCATCAACGCAAGTGAAATCAGACATCTTGCGTTATCCGTACCGTGAACGTGCTGGGAAATACCCATCCCCCAGAGGATCATTGCGGTATCTGCAGTGGCATAGAGTCTGGCAACTTCACGGATGGTTTCTGCAGGAATACCACAAATAGACTCCATCATTTCTGGCGTATAAGCCTTGAGATGTGCCTGCAATTCATCAAAGCCTTCAGTACGTTCTGCAATAAACTCAGGTGCCACCAGCCCCTCTTCAACGATGGTGTGCATCATGGCGTTGAGCAAGGGTACATCACTGCCTGGCTTGAACTGAAGCACGTGATCCGCATGCATGGCTAGCTCGGTTCTGCGCGGATCCATCACAACAAGTTTGTGCCCCTTGCGTGCCGCGTTTTTAATCCAGGTAGCACCTACGGGATGATTGACTGTAGGGTTGGCTCCAATAACCACAATCACTTCAGCCTTGTCTACATCAGCCACCGGGTTGGATACCGCACCCGAACCCAGACATTCAAGCAGGGCGACTACCGATGAGGCATGACACAGACGAGTACAGTGATCTACGTTATTGGTCTTGAAGCCAGTACGAATCAATTTCTGGAACAAATAGGCTTCTTCGTTACTGCCTTTGGCGCTACCGAATCCGGCCAGCGCATTAGGGCCCATTGAATCACGAATATCGGCAAAACCTTTAGCAGCAAAGTCCAACGCTTCTTCCCATGTGGCTTCGCGGAATACCTTATCGATATCGTTGGGATCCAACGTGAAATCGCCATGTTTGTCTGGTGCATCAGCACGGCGAATCATCGGTTTGGTCAAGCGATGTGGATGATGCACATAGTCAAAACCGTAGCGACCTTTGACACATAGCCGACTGTTGTTGGCGGGACCATCGCGACCTTCAACAAACAGAATTTTGTCATCTTTAATGTTGTAGGTAAGCTGACAACCCACCCCGCAATACGGACAGACTGAATCGACTTTTTTATCGGGTTCAACCAGCGCAACTTCATCGGCTGGCATCAGTGCGCCTGTAGGGCAGGCTTGAACACATTCACCACAGGCGACACAAGTGCTGTCACCCATTGGGTCAGCGAGGTCAAACACGATCTCGGTATGATGGCCACGCATTGCCAGACCGATGACATCATTGTTTTGCTCATCACGGCAAGCACGCAAACAGCGTGTACATTGAATGCAGGCATCCATATTAACGGCAATGGCCGGGTGTGAATAATCCGGTGCCGCCTGTTCTCGTGGGGCAAATCGAGGTGCGCTTACATTAAGTTTTCCGGCCCAGTAATCCAGCTCGGAGTTCAGCGTATGTGGTTGTTCAGAAACATCTGATTTTAGTAGTTCCAGCACCATTTGCTGCGCTTTGGTGGCCCGAGAACTGGCTGAATCAACCTTCATGCCCTCGGAAGGATAACGGCAACAAGACGGTGCCAGCACGCGTTCACCTTCAATTTCAACCATGCATGCACGACAATTACCATCCTGACCTTGATGATCCGAATAACACAGATGAGGAATTTCGATACCTTGTTTACGTGCCGCGATTAGCAGGGTTTCATCAGCAGCCACGTCGATAGTTTTACCGTTAAGCGTGATTTGCACAGTCTCGGTAACATCTTGCAATTGACTGGCCATTACTTCAGCTCCTCAGGGAAATATTTAATGACACTTCGCAGCGGATTGGGTGCTGCCTGACCGAGACCACATATCGAGGCATCGACCATCACTTCCGACAAATCCTCCAGCAGCGGTTGATCCCAGTCTGCATTTTTCATCAAGTTGACGGCCTTGGAGGTACCGACCCTGCAGGGGGTGCACTGACCGCATGATTCATCTTCAAAAAATTTCATGGCGTTGAGCGCCAGATCGCGTGCCCGATCCTTATCGGAAAATACGACAATCGCAGCACTTCCAATAAAGCAGCCATATTCATGCAGGGTGTCAAAATCCAGCGGAACATCGCCTAACGATGCCGGCAAGATGCCACCCGAAGCACCGCCGGGGAAGTAACCATAAAACTCATGGCCTTGCTGCATGCCGCCACAATACTCATCGATGAGTTCACGCATGCTGATACCGGCTGGTGCCAGATGTACGCCAGGTTTGTTGACCCGGCCACTGACCGAAAATGAACGCAAACCTTTACGACCATTACGACCATGTTTGGTCAGGCATTCCGGGCCTTTTTCAACGATATCGCGCACCCAGTACAGTGATTCCATATTGTGTTCCAGTGTCGGTCTGCCAAACAGACCCACCTGAGCTACAAATGGTGGCCGCAAACGGGGCATGCCGCGTTTGCCCTCGATGGATTCAATCATCGCTGACTCTTCACCACAAATATAGGCCCCTGCACCACGGCGCAGATACATCTTAGGCAGGTTTGCTACCGGCGGATTTTTCTGCAGTTTGACTAACTCCTCCTCGAGCATTACACGGATAGCCGCATATTCATCGCGAAGATAAATATAGATTTCATCAATACCCACCGCCCAGGCAGCAATCAAAGTGCCTTCGAGAAAGCAGTGTGGGTCACGATCCAGATAATATTTGTCTTTAAAAGTGCCCGGCTCACCCTCGTCAATATTGACGGCCATCAGCCGTGGCGCAGGTTGATCACGCACGATGCGCCATTTTCTCCCTACCGGAAAACCTGCCCCCCCCAAACCACGCAGTCCTGAGTCATCCATCATGTCGAGTACCTGCTCGACTTTGATGTCACCAGTAATACACTTTTGATAGGTTTGATAACCACCTGAAGCGAGGTATTCATCAAGCAGTATGGCCTCGATCTGCTCAGGCTGGGTGTGTCCCCGTTCAACCAGCGCTGCCACGGTTGAAGTTTCGGCCTGTTCGACCGGGTGCATCCCAACAACAGCAACAGGGGCTTTGTCGCAACGACCTACACACGGAACACGCTGGACTCTCACATCAGTGCCCATCGCTTTTTCCAGCGAACTTATCAGCGAATTGGCCCCCATCATTTCACAGGTCATTGATTCACAGACCCGAACCGTCAATGCAGGTGGCGGTGTGTCGCTTTCTTTAACCACATCGAAATGATGATAGAAAGTGGCAACTTCGTAGACTTCGGCTTTGGACAGCCGCATTTCGTAGGCAAGTGCAACCAGATGTTTAGCAGAGATATGCTGATATTGGTCCTGAATTTTGTGCAGATGCTCAATCAATAAGTCTTTTCGTCTGGGTTCATCACCCAATAAGGCACGCACTTCTTCCAAAGCAGTGGCATCGACTTGCCGACCTTTGCCAGATGCTCTTGGCATCTTCAGCTTGCGCGTGGGAATTTGAGCACTAATCACCTGCTCTGTCATCTGCTTACCTCTCTCAAATATCTGTAGTGTCTTCTCAGATGTGTCAACCTTACACATAACAGAATGAAGCTATCACGCAATGGTTCCCGTGTGAAGCAGAATCCGGTCACATCTCAAAAAGCCGCAAAAATTGCCTAAAACACAATGCTGAGTCACCATCATGGGGCAAAAATTTGCACCAAATATCAGATTGAATGACCGCTAAAAAACACACAAAAGGACCAAAACAAAGTCTTTCTAATCACACCGGTTTTCCCAGATTCAGCCAGCGATTGTTAACCTATTACAGCTTACTGGGAAGTTTGTTTCTCGCTATCAGCTTGCTGTTGGGCTTGCAGCTCTTCCAGCCAGAGATTGTGATGTTGTTCAGCCCATGCGGTATCCACGTGACCGGTAGTCATACCCTCAAGCGCGCCTTCGGTGCCAATGGTGCCAATGTAGATATGACCAAAAGCAAAGGCAATCAGCAAAAATGCAGTGCTGAGATGAATTAGATGAGAGATCTGAATGACAAAACGACTCTGATCAAAATTGGGGAAATCCAGTACAAAACCTGTAGCACAGATCGCAACGCCTGCCGTCGCCAGAGTCCAGTACCAGAGTTTCTCACCGCCGTTGAATTTACCGGCTGGTGGATGTTGGTCACCAATAATGCCACCAAAACCTTTGAACCACTCCAAATCGATGCGGCTGAACAGATTTTCTTTGAACCACTTAATCAAAAGAACCAGCAAGGCCACACTAAATACAGGCCCCAAAATGTTGTGTGCCCATTTGGCAACATCAGCATAAGCGGCAAAGGCAACGTGGCCCATGATCGGAATCAGCACGTAACGACCGTATAGCAGACTCAAGCCAGTGATCGCCAGAATGATGAACAAAGTCGCCGTCAGCCAATGTAGGCGTCGCTCGTTAAGCGTCCAGCGTTCTACGGTCTTGCCGGTTCGCGGATGGGTCAGTTTGACTTGACCACGTGTCAGGTAAAACAGGGTTAAAGCGGCTAACACAGAGAATATCAGCCAGCTACCGTATGTCGCCAAAGGCCCGTTTCTCAGTTGTCGCCAGTTTTGTGCCATGTTCTGGATCAGAACATTGGTCTCACGTCCCTGCACTGCAGTATATGCATCGGGTGAACCCTGCCGCACCTGACGCCATGTATCCGCTCGCGGGTTGGTCACTGTTGCTTCGTTGTCAGTTACCTGATTGCCTATCAGCCAATAACCTGACAGCGGTAACAGAATAATCGCCAACAACATAACGATAAAGCTGCGCCGCATAATTTTTTTGCGTTGTGCCAAATTCATTGTACTTGTCGCTGACATACCGGCTCCGTTAACGATCCGTCTGAACCTCATTGAAACGCAGCTTCAACAGCGCTTCACGTTCTTCAGCAGGCATAGTCTGTGTGTCACGCTTGCCCTTGTAGACACCGGGTTCATGCAAAGTTACCCGTGTGTCCTCGTAACAGGCCGACAAGATAAAAGTCGCAAATACAATGGATATAATTTTTTTCATTATCAGTCTTTGTAAGCAGTGTTCCAGCCCCAGGTATCGGGACGGCCGCCACGACGAACCACGCGGTTGCGGAACAGGTCAGCAACAATGTCACCATCGCCCGCTAACAGGGCCTTGGTAGAACACATTTCAGCACACAAAGGCAGTTTACCTTCCGCCAGTCGATTACGACCGTACTTGTCGAGTTCAGCCTGTGAATTATCAGATTCTGGACCACCGGCACAGAAAGTACATTTATCCATCTTGCCGCGGGCACCAAAAGCACCTTCCTGAGGATATTGTGGCGCGCCAAATGGGCAGGCATAGAAGCAATAGCCACAGCCGATGCAGATGTCCTTATCGTGCAACACCACACCATCATCAGTGGTGTAGAAGCAATCAACCGGACACACCGCCTGACAGGGTGCATCTGTACAATGCATACAGGCAACCGAGATGGACTTCTCACCGGGGATACCATCATCAATGGTCACTACCCGCCGGCGATTAATGCCCCACGGTACCTCATGTTCGTTTTTACATGCGGTGACACAGGCGTTACATTCAATACAACGCTCGGCATCACACAAAAACTTCATACGAGCCATTTTCTTAATCCCCTGGATCTAGGCGGGACGTACACGACACAACGAGACTTTGGTCTCTTGCATCGCTGTCACTGAGTCATAACCATAAGTGAATACCACGTTACAGGATTCACCACGTACGTACGGCGCTGTCCCTTCAGGGTATTTATCTTTCAAATCTTCACCCTGATAGTGACCGCCAAAGTGGAAAGGCATAAACACCACGCCACGCTCAACCCGAGGAGTGACAAATGCCATCACTTTGACTGCGCCACCTTCAGGTCCTTCCACCCAGACCTGACGACCATGACGGATACGAGCGTTATTGGCATCAGCAGGGTTGATTTCAATGAACATATCCTGCTGCAATTCCGCCAGCCAAGGGTTGGAGCGAGTTTCCTCACCACCACCCTCATATTCCACCAGACGACCACTGGTCATGATCAATGGGAATTCCTCACTGAAGTCCTGCGCTTGAATCGAACTATAACGGGTTGGCAGACGATAGAAGTTACGCCGATCTTCATAGGTCGGATATTCCGCCACCAGATCACGACGTGGTGTATAAAGTGGTTCGCGATGAATTGGCACTGGATCCGGAAACTGCCAGACGATGGCGCGTGCCTTGGCATTACCGTATGGCGCACAGCCATGCTTTATAGCGACACGCTGGATACCGCCGGAAAGATCAGTTTTCCAGTTCTTGCCTTCTGCCTCGGCTTTTTCCTCGGCAGTCAGATCATTCCACCAGCCGAGCTCCTTGAGCATGTCGGAGGTAAATTCAGGGTAGCCATCTTCAATTTCCGATCCTGCTGTCCATGAACCTTCCGCCAGCAGATTTTGACCATCACGCTCAACACCAAAACGGGCTCGGAAAGGTGATCCCCCCTCAGCCACAGGAATACTGGTGTCGTAGAGAATATGAGTGCCGGGATGTTTCATCTCTGCCGTACCCCAGCATGGCCATGGCAAGCCATAGAACTCACCATCACAGGGACCACCCTCTGCTTTAAGTGTAGTTGTGTTAAACGTGTGCAAATTAGCCAGTTGCAGCTTCAGACGTTCTGGCGTTTGCCCAGTGTAACCACAGGCCCACATACCCCGGTTGTATTCACGGGTGATATCTTCGATCAGCGGTTCACCATCATTGACGGCAATGTGTTTGCACAGCTCGTCAGCAAAACCGAATTTTTGAGCAAAACGATAAATGATATTGTGATCTGGCAGTGATTCAAACAACGGCGCAATGACTTGTTCACGCCACTGCACCGAACGGTTTGACGACGTCAATGAACCGTAGGTCTCAAACTGAGTGGCCGCTGGTAATAAATAGACATTATCCTGACGGTCATTCATGACCGCAGACACCGTCGGGAATGGGTCAACAATAACCAACAGATCCAGTTTTTCCATCGCCGCCTTCATTTCAGGGCCGCGTGTCTGACTGTTAGGCGCATGGCCCCAGAGCACCATCGCCCGCAGAATATCTTTCTGAGTGATGTTTTCAGGGTCTTCCAATACCCCATCGATCCAGCGCGAAACGGTGATGCCGTTGGTAAACATCGGGCTGACAGGGCTGCCATTGAGTTCTTCGTAGCTGGTTTGATCAAACTGACTGGCTATCCAGTTGTAGTCGACATCCCAAACCCGAGCCCAGTGTTCCCAGGCATCCTGGCTCAAGCCGTAGTAGCCGGGCAAGCTGTTGGAAACCACACCAAAATCGGTAGCACCCTGAACGTTATCGTGGCCACGGAAAATGTTGGTTCCACCACCAGAGACACCCATGTTGCCAAGCACTAATTGCAGAATACATAAAGCACGGGTGTTGCTGTTACCCACGGTGTGCTGGGTGATACCCATACACCACACCACCGTACCCGGTTTGTGCTCGTACATGGTTTTGGCAGCTTGGAAGACATCCGCTTCCTTGATACCGGCCACACGCTCAACTTCGTCTGGCGTCCATTTGGCAACTTCTGCACGGATTTCATCCATGCCGTAAACACGCTGATTGATAAACTGCTCATCTTCCCAGCCGTTCTGGAACATATGCCAAATCATGCCCCAGACAAACGGAATGTCTGCACCGGGACGAATGCGAATGAATTGATCGGCATGAGCCGCGGTGCGACTGAACCTTGGATCAACCACAATCACTTTGGCGCCCCGCTCTTTACCTCGAAGAATATGCTGCAAGGATACTGGGTGAGCTTCCGCTGGGTTAGCACCGATGATGAAGATGCACTTGGAGTTGTGAATATCGTTGTAGGAGTTGGTCATCGCACCAAAGCCCCAAGTGTTGGCAACACCTGCAACTGTGGTCGAGTGACAGATACGGGCCTGGTGATCCACGTTATTGGAACCCCAGAAGGCCGCGAATTTACGGAACAGATAAGCTTGCTCGTTGTTGAACTTGGCACTGCCCAGCCAATAGACCGAATCAGGTCCGGCTGACTCACGAATCGCCAGCATCTGATCGCCGATTTCGTCTATCGCTTGGTCCCATGAAATACGTTGCCATTCACCGGCCACTTTCTTCATTGGGTATTTCAGACGTTTATCACCATGTCCGTGCTCACGCACAGATGCGCCCTTGGCACAATGAGAACCGAGATTGAAGGGATGATCAAAGCTTGGCTCCTGACCAATCCAGACACCGTTTTGCACTTCGGCAACAACACCACAGCCAACGCTGCAGTGAGTACAAACACTGCGTTTTTTGGTGATTTCACCTTCGTCATAGCTATGTTGTCGACGTTGCGCAGCATCGGCCTTGTTAATCATGGCTGTAGGTAACAGACTCATGAATGCAGCACCGCCTGCTGCAATACCGGAACCTTTGAGGAATGTGCGGCGATTAAGCCCGGAAGCCTGGGTTTTTATCGCTGCGGGATCACGTTTTATCAGTTTCATGATGGGCTTCTTGAAGACTTAAAAGTCAGCTAGGTGATAGTAGGTATCGACATGTTCGGTACGATGGTAGCCTTTTGATTTTTCAGGGACATCAACGGCTGTCTGCGTCGTTGCCGGAGTGGCATGGATGACGCCACTGGTCGAAGCCAGAGTTGCAGCGCCAGCCGCAAGGGTGATTTTTTGCAGAAATTGTCTGCGACTGTTTGAGGATTCAGTGGTCATTTTGGCAAATCTCCGACACCTCAAAACCGGCTAAAAACCTTGCTTTTTGTACCGGTTTTGACAATTTTTTATGTGTGACAAAGTATCGCGCAACTCAGCGATCATGAGCAAGTCAATTGCAAGCATTTTTAATGTGACTTCTCAGCCAGCCTTTCAGTTTCCATCTTGATGAATCGTTCACCCAGCATCCCCACAGCTTGATAGAAACTCGCTGATTTTGCCTGCTGTAAATCAATGAAAAACCTTGATACCCATGGCTTTAGGTGTCGGTTGAAAAACTGTTGTTCATCCACCACCGGAACACCATTGGCCAACAAAATCAGCCGCATCACATCGCATTCAGCAGAAATGTGATCTTCAGGCTCCGCACTGTCTTGCTGACGCGCCAGGCCCAGCTTGGCCAGATCACCGCGCAAAACTGCCAGTGGTTTTTCGTTGAGAAAACCGGTTTGGTAATAACTGCCGTAGGGAATCAGCTCCCCCTGAATCAAGCCTATGAACAATTGCTGATATTCCTTTTCCAGCTGCTGCGCTTCGGTATTACTGGCTGATTCAGACAAGGCTTGCCAGGACGCTGCCAATGGACTATCAGGCTCTGTCACTTCGAGTGCTGCCAGGGCTTCAAGCAATTGTGCATCGGGCGCTCGGTAGAGCAAATTGGCAAGCAAGGCATAGGTCTGCGCTCGCCATTCGTTATCAGTATCAAATTCGCTATTTGTTTGTGTCATGGTGGTCATCAGAACATTGCTTTAACGCGACAATCTTCACACATCTTGAGTCTTTCCAGTGCCGCGCCCTGAAACATGTGATGGTCTTTCAACCGTTCGGTAATGGTGTCAATCATCTTCTGTGTGGCAAAAGGCTTGTGGCAACTGATGCAATGGAAAATAGCCTCTTCATGCAGCACCCGTTTGCTGCGTCTTGCGTTGTGATCGAACAGGTAGCGCGATGTCAGGCTGATCGCTGACTCAGGACAGGCCGTTTCGCACATGCCGCATTGAATGCACTGTTCCTCGACAAAGTTAAGTTGCGGTTTGTCGACACCATCCAGCACCGCCCCAGCAGGACAGACGGAAACACACGACATGCACAAGGTGCATGCCTGTTTATCGATAACGATCTCGCCAAACGGTGCCCCACGAGGCAAATCAACGACTTCAACCGACTGTGGTGCCTGGTCATGCAAATGATTCAACGACAAACTCATCACCCGACGCTTGTCATCCAGTCCGGCAAACTGGGCTTTTTCGGCGATCATATTTGTGGCGGCAAGTTGCCTGAAATGTTCAGATAGCGCCTGCGGTTTGCGTGTTTGCAGCCAGTGCACTCTCATGTCCTGATAGCCCATGGCATCCAGCAAGGTGTTGGCAAAGGCGATCTGCTGTTGCAAGGCTTGCCAGTCGTGATCACTGTGACTCATTGCATCCAGCACAGTCACTGAGCCAGCGCCATAGGCGATGGCGGCAAGCCAGAAAGGCATGCCCAGAGCGCCAATTTCTTCAATTGAAAAAATGACGACGTTGGCTCCCAGTTGTTCAACTACGGCAGCCACCAGTTTTTCGCCATTCAGCAAGTCATGTATCAACAGTTGTGCCGGACGATCTTCCAGTTCAGCATAGGCCTTGAGCATATTTCTGCAGCGCTCCAGACTGCTATCCAAAGTCGGCACTGCATAGCTGATAGCACCGGAAGGACAGACAGCCGTGCAGCTGCCACATCCCTGGCAAAGCGAGGGATTTACCTCAATCTGTTCGCCGGCACTTTGTATTGCCTCCGCTGGACAGGCTTGCTGACACAGATCACAGCCACTGACGCCACGGCGTGAGTGAGCACAGATCGATGCTTTGTAGTTGAAATACTTTGGCTTGTCGAAAACGCCAATCAGATCCGGCAATTGCTGCAAGGCTTCGGCCAGTGCCTGCTTGTCATCACGCGGCGCAAAATATCCCAATGGCGCGACTTGTGTCTGAATCATTGGCGACTGACTCATATCAAGCACCAAGTCAAACGCATGTTGCTGACCATTGATCATGGCCTTAAAAGCACCCAGCCAGCCCGACAGTTGTTCCGGTTTTGAATCGGTGATGGTGAGATTGTCGCTGGCTTCAAGATCAAGCCCTGAACAGCAGACAGTCAAATTCAACGTAGTCAGATGCGCTAACAGTGGAGCCACTTGATCGGCTTCGCCAAGCACCAGACAGCGGCCTTGTGACTTGAACTCAATCCATTCTTCAATCAGCGGCGTTGATTCGCCAGCCTCGATGATCGAACTATGCAACAGGTGTGTCCTCTTGTGGGTCGCTCTCATCATCCGAAGATGAATCCAGATTTGCGACAGGGGGTGGAGTATCGGCAGCTTCAGCAGCACTTTGTTCTGCCAGCTTCATCATACGCTTCATTTCGTGAGTCACTACCGAGCCCAGGGCTGCAAATTCCTGGTAATTGTAATCGTTATCGTATTCATCCAAACCATCGGTGACGTTGAATTTTGGTTTTCTGAACAACGCTCGCAGCGCCTCACGTTTTTCTGCGGGATCGGCATCCGGCTGTTTCCAGAGCGGTAAGTCTTGCTGTTCAACTTCGCTCGATGACTGCTGAGCGTCTGAATCTGTGGCTTGTTCCGGCCCAATGGCTTGTTCAGACTCAGTCGGCAGCGTTTTTTCTGTTTCAGGCGCTTGCTTCAATCGTGACCAGCGACGCAGAAAATTTTCATTACTGGTCGTCATCAGGATTGTTCCTGTTCAGCTTGCCAGTTCTGACGACGACGTTTTTTGGGCGCTTGCGGGCGATAATGCGCAATTACATAACGCTCCAGCCAGACACACCATTCGCCGGCCAGTGTTGCTTCCAATACCTGTTGCCCAGCTTCCATGTAGGAGGCGGCTTCATCAAAATCAACTGTCAGCAGCAAAGGTCGTGGTTGTTCAGCACCGGGAGCATCCTGACATACCAGATAGACGCCTGGTTGATTTGAGGTGAGATTGACATGGTAAGCTTCGCAAAATTGCGGATAGAGCTGGATACGCATCGCTGGCAGAAACAATAATTCGCCATCTTGTCGGGCTTTTTCAATTATTTCACTAGATATGCCAGGCTGAATGCCCAGCAGTTGCCATGTGAAACTGCTCCAGCGTGATTGACTGGGGCGCTTCCATAGCACCGGGGAGGCATTGAAATGATCTGACGGACTATCCTGCATGACTTTGATCGAGTTTCGATAAAGTCCTACAGGATAGCAAATACCCAAGCATTTTACTCGGCTACTTCAAGCTCACTGACTTTTTGCAGACCTCTTGGAAGCTTGTGACCGCGTTTACCACGCTCACCGGCATAATGCGCCAATTCGGCAGGCTTAAGGGTCAGGTGACGACGACCGGCATGCAGGGTCAAGCCCTTGTCCACCGGCACACGCACCAGCGACTGCAACCACTCCTGGCCAGCACTGAATCGTGCCTGAGGAATGTTAATCAACCGAACGCCTTTGCCTTTGTTCAGTTCCGGCACTTCGCTCATGGCAAACACCAGCAGCCTACCGTCACCAGAGGCGACGGCAAGTTGATCTTCGCTGTTGTCTTCGATAATCATCGGCGGCAACATTTGTGCACCGTCTGGCAGGTTAAACACGGCTTTACCAGCCTTGTTTTTCGCCAGCAAATTGTCCATTGGTGTTACGAAACCATAGCCAGCATTATTGCTCAGCAATACTTTTTTATTCAGCTCGGCAGTGAGCACCGCGACAAAACGCATTTCTGGCGGTGACTGCAAACGGCCACTCAGCGGTTCACCCTGGCCGCGTGCAGAGGGCAAGGTGTGTGCAGGCAATGAATAACTGCGACCACTGGCATCAAGGAAAATAATCTGCTGATTGCTTCTGGCCTTAACCGAGGTCAGATAGCGATCACCGGTACGGAAATTCAATGCCCCAGGGTCAACATCATGGCCTTTTGCTGCCCGCACCCAACCACTCTCAGAGAGCACCACGGTGATGGATTCTGTAGGCAATAATTCTGTTTCACTGAGCGCTTTGGCTGCTTGCTGTGGTTTGATCAGCGAGCGTCGATCATCGCCAAATTTTTCGGCATCGGCGGTTAATTCCTTGCGAATCAGGGTTTTCAAACGAGTTTCCGAGCCGAGCAACAACTCCAGTGATTTGCGTTCTTTGCTCAGCTCGTCCATTTCACCCTGGATTTTCATTTCTTCCAGCTTGGCCAAATGTCGTAAACGCAATTCGAGTATAGCTTCAGCCTGACGATCCGAGAGATTGAACCTTGCCATCAACTCCGCTTTGGGTTCGTCTTCATGGCGAATAATGGCGATGACTTCATCGATATTGAGATAAGCAATCAACAAGCCTTCGAGCACATGCATGCGATCCAGCACTTTATCGAGCCGGTATTGCAGGCGGCGGCGCACGGTTTCGGTTCTGAACTGCAGCCACTCTTGCAGCATTTCGAGCAGATTTTTAACCTGAGGCCGACCATCCAGGCCGATCATGTTCATATTTACGCGATAGCTGCGTTCCAGATCGGTCGTCGCAAAAAGATGTGACATCAGACTGTCGATATCTACCCGATTGGATCGCGGCACCACCACCAGACGCACCGCATGTTCATGATCTGACTCATCACGCAAATCAGCGACCATCGGCAGTTTTTTGTTGTGCATCTGCGCGGCGATCTGTTCCAGCACCTTGGCGCCGGAGGTTTGATAGGGCAAGGCATGAATGATGACTTCATGATCTTCGACCTGATAGCAGGCGCGTTGTCGAATAGAACCATGACCGGTTTGATACAGCTTCTTGATATCTTCGGTCGATGAGACAATTTCACCACCGGTCGGAAAATCCGGTCCCTTCACTTCGGCCAATAATTCATCAAGCGTAGTTTTAGGCGATTTAAGCAGTAGCAGACACGCATTAATCACTTCACGCAAATTATGCGGTGGAATGTCGGTCGCCATACCTACAGCAATACCGGTTGCGCCATTCAGCAGCACATTGGGAAGTCGGGCTGGCAGTAACTCCGGCTCGTCCATGGTGCCATCAAAATTGGGCACCCACTCAACAGTGCCCTGTCCCAGTTCACTCAGCAATGTCTGTGCGTAGGCGGCCAGTCTTGCTTCGGTGTAACGCATTGCAGCAAATGACTTGGGATCATCCATCGAACCCCAGTTGCCCTGCCCGTCAACCAACGGATAGCGATAGGAAAACGGCTGGGCCATCAGCACCATTGCTTCATAACAGGCAGAATCGCCATGCGGGTGATATTTACCCAGTACGTCACCGACTGTACGGGCAGATTTTTTATGTTTGGAGACAGCGCTCAGGCCCAGCTCCGACATCGCATAGACAATGCGTCGCTGAACGGGCTTCAGCCCGTCGCCAATGTGTGGCAAGGCACGGTCAAGAATGACGTACATTGCGTAATCAAGGTAGGCCTTCTCGGTGAAATCCCGAACCGGTAGCTGTTCCAAATCGTCGACTAGGGTCATGTGACTCTCTTATCAGGTTCAGACAGTGGCAAGATCGCCATGTTGTTCCAGCCAGGTTTTGCGGTCTGCAGCACGTTTTTTGGCCAGTAATTTATCGAGTGAAGAAAATGTGTCGTCTTCGGCATTCATGGTTAGACGAATCAGACGCCGAGTATCTGGCGCCATGGTAGTTTCTCTGAGTTGCAGCGGGTTCATTTCACCAAGGCCCTTGAAGCGCTGCGTGCTGACTTTGCCTCGAATATTTTCTCGCTCAATTCGTTCCAGAATGATCCGGCGCTCTTCATCATCCAGCGCATAGAACACCTGTTTGCCGACATCGATTCGATAAAGCGGTGGCATGGCAACGCAGATATGGCCCGCATCCACCAGTGGACGAAAATGTCGCACAAACAAGGCGCACAGAAGAGTAGCAATGTGAGCACCGTCGGAGTCGGCATCAGCAAGTATGCAAATTTTGCCATAGCGCAAACCACTCAGATCATCCGAGCCAGGATCAACTCCGACCGCCACGGCAATGTCATGCACCTCTTGTGAAGCCAGGACCTGTCCAGCTTCTACTTCCCAGGTGTTGAGAATCTTGCCTCGCAGAGGCATGATCGCCTGAAACTCACGATCACGACCTTGCTTAGCGCTACCGCCAGCCGAATCCCCTTCGACCAGAAACAATTCTGTTCGGCTAGGATCCTGCGAGGTGCAGTCCGCCAGTTTTCCTGGCAGGGCCGGACCTGACTGAACTCGCTTACGTACTACTTTTTTGGCTTGTTTGAGACGAGATTGAGCATTACTGATCACCAACTCAGCTATCTTCTCACCATCTTCAATATGGTGATTCAGCCACAAGCTGAACGCATCCTTGACCGCTCCGGAAACAAACGCCGCGCACTGCCGCGATGACAAACGCTCCTTGGTTTGCCCGGAAAATTGCGGATCTTCGATTTTGGCAGACAACACATAA
Organism: Methylophaga sp.; assembly: GCA_020831825.1. Lineage (GTDB taxonomy): Bacteria > Pseudomonadota > Gammaproteobacteria > Nitrosococcales > Methylophagaceae > Methylophaga. Next base: position 297,775 of record JAFIFW010000012.1, read on the forward strand.
CAACAGCGATCCCAGATATCCTCGGGTGATAACTTGACGCCACGCGGTAACAAACTGCGAAACTCACAAAACTCTCGCAAGGCATCCAGCAAGCCACTGCGCAAACCATTGACATGTGTACCACCCTGAATGGTCGGGATCAGATTGACATAGCTTTCGGCCATGACTTCGGCTGGCTCTGTCAGCCACATCAAAGCCCAATCCACTTCCTGATCATTTTCGGCAAAATTACCGACAAACGGATTGGCGGGAACACAAGGCATATCCGTCATCGCGACGGCAAGATAGCTTTTCAAGCCATCTTCGTAACACCAGCGATCTTCCTGTTTTTCTGTACCGCTAAGATCAATAAAAGTCACTACTAATCCTGGGCACAGCACAGCCTTGGCCCGCAGCACATGACGTAATCTGGAAACCAGAAACTTTGATGTATCAAAAAAGCTGGCTTCCGGCCAAAAGCGAACACTGGTGCCCGTATTACGTTTGCCAACTGTGCCGGTTTCTGTCAGTGGATCAACCAGCTGACCGTGTTCAAATGCGATTGAATAACTGACGCCATCGCGCCGTATGGCAACTTCCAGCCGGGAAGAAAGTGCATTGACCACCGACACACCGACCCCATGCAGACCACCGGAAAAACGATAATTTTTATTGGAAAACTTACCCCCGGCGTGCAGACGGGTCAGAATGACTTCCACACCGGGAATGCCCTCTTCCGGGTGAGTATCCACTGGCATGCCTCGGCCATCGTCAATCACTTCCAGAGAGTTGTCGGCATGCAGAATGACTTGAATTGCAGTAGCGTGACCGGCAACGGCCTCATCGACACTGTTATCGATGACTTCCTGCGCCAGATGGTTAGGCCGGGTTGTCTCGGTGTACATCCCCGGACGTTTCCGAACCGGCTCCAGCCCGGTCAATACTTCAATGGCAGAAGCATCGTAATTGTTGGTCATTGCCTGATAATACCCCGATAAATGTTGACCCGAAGGGTATCAGTATAAAACCCTATCAGACAAGCCACTGAAAACACGCTTTGACAGAATCCATCAAGGACTGGTAAATTAGAATTTGCTTATATTTTGATGCGAAGCACTTTACAGTTAACTGGCGCATGTAATTCAATTACTGGTATTCAGGTGCTTTGGAAAACCTTACTTTCACATCAAGGAGCTCTGCCCATGATTCGCTCATCACTTATCCTTATCTCGCTTGCTTTGGCAGGCTGCCAATCCGAAGCCGGTCCGGAATTTAATGAAGAAGCCTCCAGCGCAATTCAGGAGTTTGCCACAACACTGCGCGGAGCTTTGATGCAAGCCATGCAGGAAGGTGGTCCGATTGAAGCCGTTGAGGTTTGCAACACAGTCGCACCGGAAATCGCAGCTTCTTTATCTAAGCAATATCAGTTCGACATTGGCAGAACCAGCCTCAAAGTCCGTAACCCCGACAATAAACCAGACGACTGGGAGACACTGGTATTGAAGCAATTTGAAACACGCTTGGCAGGTGGCGAAGATATTGCCGGGATCAGTTTCAGCGAAGTCGTTGATAGCGAGCAGGGTTTGCAATGGCGAATGATGAAAGCCATTCCAACCGAACAGGCCTGCCTGACCTGCCATGGTGTGAGTATTGCCGAGCCGCTTCAGGCCATTATTGATCGCTATTATCCGGAAGATCAGGCAACAGGTTTTAGCGTTGGGCAGATTCGTGGCGCCTTTACTGTCAGTCGCCCACTTGGCAACTGACAGGTAACTTCACTTCAGGCTAAGCCACTCCCCGCGAGGTGTGCTTTCGATTTCCAGCTTGTCCTCTCGTGCCAACCAACCAATCGCACGTTGCATGCGCTTGGTATCCAGCTCGCACTCGCGGGCGGTTTTAGCCACGGATGCAGTGCCGGTTTTTCGCAGGTAAGTCCATATCATTCCTGCGTCCTGTCCAATGGATTCGCTCATAATCAGCCTCACTTAAACACGAAACAACAATGTCTCTGACTATTGGTTTAACACAAATACTGATACTTGTTGTGCGGTTTATTCCAATAGTCGTGTGATTTTGACACAATCCACACCAATTCGGTATCAGTTGGTCCGGTTTTAAGTAATTTTAGAATGTCTGCCGTGAACGGCTCTGGCAATCAACTGCCAGGCTTGTTCAACAATTGCTCTGGGACAGGCAATATTCATTCGCATAAACCCCCACCCCACATCGCCAAACATCTTGCCTTGATTCAAGCCTATTCCCGCCTGCTCGACAAAGAATCTTTTGAGTTCGGCATCTTTAAGGCCAAGCTGCCGACAATCCAGCCAAAGTAAATAAGTGCCTTGAGCTGGAATGACCTGTATTTGTGGACAATTGTCAGCGGCAAACTCCATCACCCAGTCACGCGTTTGCCGAAGATAATCCATCAAGGCATCCAGCCAGGCATCGCCATGTTGATAAGCGGCGATAAATGCCGTGATGCTGAATGGATTGGCGGCTGAAACATGCCAACTGTCAAATAACCGGTTGATCGCCTGCCGTTGCTCGGCATCATCCGCCACCAGTGCCGATAATCCAAGACCAGGAATATTAAAGGTTTTGCTGGCTGAAACCGCCGTGATGAGCTTTACATCAGGACGTTCGAAAGTCGCCAAAGGTCGATGCTTGAATTCGGGATAAACCAGATCAGCATGAATATCATCTGAAATTACGGTGATCTGATATTGCTCTGCCCAGTCGAGTAGCTGTTGTAATTCTGCCCGGCTCCACACTCTGCCGACGGGATTGTGTGGCGAGCAGAACACCAGGCATTTGGCACCAGCCTCAGCGCATTGCTGCAGATGGTCAAAGTCAATTTGATAATCACCACTGGCTGTTTGCTGCAAGGGATTAAGCATCAATTGTCGCTGTGTTTGAGTCACCGCGCTGAAAAAAGGTGCATACACTGGCGGCTGCACAATCACCGGGTCGCCGGGCTCGGTCAAGGCCAGAATTGAGGCATGCAACGAAGGCACAACCCCCGGGCACCAGACAATACTGTCGGGCTCAATGGTCCATTGATGCCGTCTGGCAAACCACTCACACATGACGGTTTTCAGCTCTTCCGGAAACACTGTGTAACCATAAACCGGATGAGCAGCTCGCTGTTGCAGGGCTAGGCTTATCGGCTCTGCCACAGCAAAGTCCATATCTGCCACCCACAGGGGGATCACATCCTCCCTGCCAAAGAGTTGTCTGCGAGCATCAAATTTCAGACTGCCGGTGTTTTCCCGGTCAATCGGCTGATCAAAATCAAAACTCAAGCTTTACGTTCCCACACCGTCACTTCCGACAAAGTATGCTGGAATTTTCGCCGGGTTTCACGTAACACAAAAGGCACCGATTCAGGGCCATGCACCAGCCTGAAGTTTTGCTCCAAAATGGCCTTCAGTCCATCCAGGGTAAAGAAGCTTTCACCGTCTTTTTTGAAACCGCCCAGCCAGTCGTCTTTTTCGGTGTGCTCTTCCAGCCAGGTGTAAGGCGAGGTAATCATCAACAGACCGCCCGGGTTGATTCGCTCATGAACGGTTTGCAGAAACAGCGCGGGCTTGTACAGCCGATCAATCAGGTTTGCCGCCAGAATCAGGTCATATCCTGCAAATACCGGCTTCAGATTACAGGCATCTCCCTGCAAGAAACTCACTTTGTCAGCAGTCTCTACCAGCCCCAGTTGTTCGAGGCTTCGCTCACGATAAAGTACCAAATCGCCTTCATCGGCGATGGTGTAACGGAGAACCCCTTGCTCGGCGAGTTGTACGCCAACGTTAATCAGTCGGGCAGAAAAATCCACGCCTGTCACTTCGTCAAAGTGTCTGGCCAGCTCAAAGGTGGAACGGCCTGTGGCACAGCCTAAATCCAGCGCGCGATGAGCCGGTCTGTCTGCCATTAATGCTATTGCCAGTTCAGCAAGTGTTTTGGGGAAGTTGGCGACCTCAAAGTAGCTGTCACCGTAGTGAAATTCTGCGTATTCGGACACCAGCTTATCTGTCTCATATTGCGAACTCACTTGTACAACCTCCTGCTGCGACACAACATAACGAAATCCGGCATGCTGAAAAAAATGTTTCCTAAAGGCATAACGTGAGCTTAATTGTGTTTCATTGCCGCACGATACCCATGAACCGCCTTTAATAAGTTGATGTTTGCCATCGTAAGTCGGCGTGGTGAAATCATCATAAATCGGATGCACCTTGAAACCATCAAACGGATAAATCGGGGTTTCTGTCCACTGCCAGACATTGCCAATCACATCAAAAAACTCACCATGGGCAAACTGGTTGACCGGACATGACGAGGCAGCATAATCGAGATGAATATTGGCATCAGTTTGTTGTTGATCCAGCGCCGCAAGCCCAGAAACCTCATATAGCCGATACCATTCGTCTTCAGTCGGTAAGCGGACGGGTAGCTTGGTTTCTGCCGCCTTCCACTGACAGAAAGCCTTGGCCTCGTGATAGTTGACTTCAGCTGGCCAGTCCCAACGCATTGGTACCCGTTCAGTCATTAATCTCAGATGCCAGCCCTGTTCGGATTGATGCCAGAAAGTGGGATGCTGAGCCTTGCTGAAGTTTCTCCATTCCAGTCCCTCGTCTGACCACCACTGATCCTGTTGATAACCACCCGCCTCAACGAATGAGAGAAATTCCTGATTGCTCACCAGATATCGCGCCGCCTGAAACTCTGCAATTTCGGCTTGATGTCGACCATATTCGTTATCCCATCCGTAAATGGGATCGTCAAACGATTTGCCAAGACATACCGAACCCGCAGCGACAGAAACCAGAGCATTCTCAGGGGCAAGTCCACTGCCAGTCCAGGGTTTCCAGTCAGCTCGACTTTGCACCAACTCGAGCTTTTGTTGCCGAATCAGCACCGAGGAAGTTTCCAGATGAATCAATTCATGTTCAATGCCCATGATGATCGCCCACCAGGGGTTTTCCCAGTTGATTGGCAGTGACAATGGCGCCGAATCAATCACCTGATTGACGACTGTCTGAACCTGTTGACGATAGTCATGCACCTGTGCAACTGATGGCCAGTCGTAATGGGCATCATTGAGATCATCCCAGCTCATCTCATCAACGCCGACCGCAAACATCGATTCAAATCCGGGATTGATGCGTTGCTCGATCAGACCCGCCAGCAGCAGTTTGTTGATGAAAAAGGTCGCTGTGTGTCCGTAATAGAAAATGAGGGGATGTCTTAGGGAAATCGATTTTTGATAATAGGCCTGCTCGTTTTTGAGCGTTTTGAACAACGACTCATAACGCTCAAAAGTTGAGTTAAACCAGGCCGCAATTTCTCGGCGCTTATCCTCAATGTCAACGCCATCCAGTCTGGGGGTTCTTAGAAAAACATCATCCTGAATTTGCTTGTTCACTGTGTACTCTGCGTTCATGAGCGTATCCGGTTAATTGAATTTCAATCAGGTCAGACTTGTAAAAAGTCATTTTGTTAGTGCTTGACTGCAGATCAACCTTGCACTGACAGCCAGGCAATTTTGGCAGACAGCTCTAACGAGCAACTCCACTTGTAGGCCAGGTTAATAGTCGGTGCACACGCATAAACACCATGACCACGAACGATTGCCACTTTGTGAGTCACCAGCTGCCCTGCAACGGCAAGCGGTGATTGTTCAACGTAGGATGTGAAAGGAATGTCAATAACAGGCACAACAGGAAAGTAATACTGCCCCTCAAAATCAACGGGTACAAAGTCTTTTCCTGACAAACTGAGTGCTATGGCATGTGGACCGTGACTATGCAGCACTGCTCGTGCTTCGGGATTATGCCGATAGACTTCCAGATGCAGTGGTGCATCCAGTGAAGCGCCCGCTGCCAGTTGTCCATCAATACTGCAACACAGTAGATCCTCTGCCTGCAACAAATCCGCACAGCAACCGGTGGGCGTTATCCAGATTTCATCATGCCAGCGGAAAGAAGCATTCCCACTGTGTGAGTCGTTGTAACCATACTGGCGTAGCCAGCGATAGTGATCGACAAGCTGTTGTTTCAGCGCTTGTCGTGACTCATGAGGCACTTTGTTGCTCACTGAGCAAAGCATCGACATGGCGCAGCCATTGTCCTGCCTGATTTCGTTGCCGTTCAAAGGCAACCGCCTGGCTGAATTGAGTTCTGGCTTGCAGATAATCGCCCAGATTGAAATAGGCCATTCCCTTGAGCAACAGCAGCTCACCACGTAATCGCTCACTCTCCACCATCGGCTCAACTTGTTGCAAGGTGCTCAGTGCATCGGCCCAGCGTTCTTCGCTGATTTGCAGTCTCGCCAACTGAAATCCGGTCTCACCTGTCTGATCCTGAGTCGCAATAGATGACAAAACTTCAATCGCTCGCGCGAGTTCACGAGCTGCCAGCCAGCTGTCAGCCAGTCTTTTTTGCTGTTCAAAGTTTCGCGCAATCACGCCATCGGCCATGCCCTTTTCCAGCATAGTTGCCGCTTTGTATGGGATGCCTAAATAACGATACATATCGATGACACGTTGCAGAGTATTGGTATCTCCCAAATCCATGCGCATGGTCAGAGAATGGACGGCCAGAGAACGAAATTGCTGTTCCTGCTGCATATATAGGGAAGCCAGATGATCCCAGTAGTTTTTCTGGTAAGGATAACGGCTGACCATGGTTTCCAGCAGACTGGTGGCGGCACGATACTGGTTAAGCTCCATATGGCCAGCCAGCTGCAGTCGATACCACTCCTCTTTTGGTTGCGAAGTTCGGTTAATCAGGATTTTGATGGTATCGATACTTTTCTGGTAATCCGGCAAACGGTAATAGGCAGTAGCCAGCAACAGATAGGCATTATCCGATGGAGCCGCTTCATTTTGCATCCAGCGCTCAAGTTCGGCGATCCCCTCACGATAGTTATCGGCAGCAATCAGTAACTGTGCCAGATTAAATCGAAGGTTATGATTCACATCCGGTGGCAAGGCCTCTGATGCAAGCGCTTCGCGAAAAGTGCTTGCTGCCCTTGCATAGTCACCGGTTTCTGAATAGAGATAACCAAGCGTCTGTCTGATCATTGCGGCGTCGTATGAACTCGATGAAATATCACGCAGCAATGCCTGTAAGTCACGCTCGGCCTGTGTGTATTGCTGTGCCTCCATTTTCTCATGGGCAGCACTTAATACTCGATAGGTTGACTCGGTCAATAGATACTGTTCGGCAGCGGCGACCGTGTGTAAGCCAAGAAAGACTATCAGTAAGATTCGGCCCATCATCAGCGTGCCATCCTGAATTCAATTTCTTGTGTAGCTCGGCGCTCAACCGGTTGACCATCCACCACTTTTGGCCTGAACTTCCATCGGGCAATTGCATTGAGCGCTTCACGGTCGAATATGTTTTCTGGTGTAGCCCTGACCACCACAGGATCTCTCACAGAGCCATCTCTGGTGATTGTAAACTCAACCGTCACCACGCCCTCAATACCTCTGCGCTGGGCGGTACGCGGGTAATTTGGCGGAATCCTGACCAGCGGCACAACTTCATCATCCATGCTTGGTTCAATGGCCGGGCCCGGTGTTGCTGCGGGTGCCGGTGCCGCCATAAAGTCACCCAGGTAAGGGCCACCCGCTATACTCAAAGGCACATCTATGCGTGGCACATTCAGTTGTGGTGAAGGCACATTGGGCGGCGTCACATCTGGTGCGGCTGCAGAAGGTGGAGGTGGCGGTGGTTCTTCAGGTGGCGGCGGCGGTTCTGGTCGTTCCCGACGTCTGGTCTCAGGCTCAGTCTCTTCCCGCTGCATCCGAATAAAATCAAGCAGCCGGATATCTTCCGTCAGTTGTCGGTCAACGACCTTTGGAGTGACCATTTGTTTCATCAGTAAAAACAAACCAACGTTCACGACAATCGCCAAAAGCAAGCCCACAAACAAACGCATCGGCTAAGGCCCCTATTCCGCTTCAGCGGCGATTGAGACATTGGCAACGCCAGCCAGGCGAGCCTGATCCATGACCTCTATCAACAGACCGGTTTTGGCATCTCTGTCAGCAAGAATAATCACCGAACCTTCCGGATTTTCAGCATGCATACGCTCAACATTGGCTCGAACCGCGCGTCGATCAATTTGCCGGCCATCCATCCAGATTTCATCATTGGCACGAATAGAAACCATTATATTGGCACGTTCCTTACTGGTTGCAGTCTGTGCTGAGGGGCGCGTTACATCAACACCTGTTTCTCGGACAAATGACGTAGTCACAATAAAGAAAATCAGCAAGATGAACACCATATCAATCAATGGCGTCATGTTGATTTCAGCAACACCGCCACTATGTCGACGCGAATGTCGGTTTCTCATAATAAGGTCCTTAATACCTTCGCAATGCAGCGGCTAAGTTGTCTACGCGACGTGATACCTGCTGTTGTAATTGAGTGATGAAGTACATCCCGGAAAGAGCTGTCATCAGCCCCCCCATTGTGGTGATTAACGCAATAGAGATTCCGCTAGCCATCCCTCTGGTGTTTCCGGTCCCAAAAACAGTCATGACATCAAACGTCTGAATCATTCCATATACCGTACCCAGCAAGCCAAGCATGGGGAGCACACCTGTCAGTGTTTTAATTGGCACTATGTGTCGCTGCAATTCATATCGGCTATTCGCAATCATGCCCGCACGAATCTGCTGAGAGCACCAGCTGCGTCTATCGCTACGTTGTTGCCAGGCATCAACATATATTTCAGCCTGCCGTGGATAAACAAAATAAACAAAGTAATAACGCTCAATTATGAGTGCCCACATCAACACAGAAGCTAAAAGAATACTCCACAGAACTATTCCACCTTGCTCCATCAGCAAGCCTAGTTCGAAAAGATTACTGCTCAGTATATCCATTCTGTTTTTCCGCATTACGTGCAACAATTGCCGCACTTTCCTCATCAAGGATTTGTATCAAGCGGTTACTCTTGCTGGACAGAGCGCTGTGCATCAGTAACAAAGGAATAGCAACTGCAAGTCCTAACTGGGTAGTCACTAATGCCTGTGAAATGCCACCTGACATCAGTTTTGGATCACTGGTGCCAAATAATGTAATCGACTGGAATGTTTCGATCATGCCGGAAACCGTTCCTAACAAGCCCAACATGGGTGCGATTGCAGCCAGAATAGCCAAAGTCACCAAACCTCTTTCGATATTGGGTGTTTCACGCAGAATTGCCTCATCCAGCTTCAATGATAGCGTTTCAACATCATTCGCCAGCTCATCGCTATACACTGACAATATCCGCCCTAGTGGATTATTCTGACTGGTTTCACTTGTTTTTTGTTGCCGGCTTACCCGACTCTGGACAAATACGAGGTACACAAATCGCTGAACAGCAATCAGCAAACCAATCACACCCAATCCTAAGATGATATATCCGATCCATCCACCCTGTTCTACACGTTCCTGCAAACTCGGAGTTTGTACCAGCAAAGCCATGATCGCACCACGTGTAGGGTCAATCACCACCGGCTGTAAGCTACCTGCTTCAGCGTTTTCAAAGTTGTTTGCGACATCACGCAAACGCTGTACAGGCTGCCTGGCCAATTCAACCAAATTGCCAGTCTCAGGCAGATAGCGGAGGAACTTGCCATCACTAAATGCGGTAAAAACACCGACACGAGTGACCTCTCGTGATTCCATGGCACCACTCGCGTTGATGATATCTGCTTCAAATCGCACAACTTTTCCGGAAGCAGTCATCTCTTCTTGAAAACTGAGCCAAAGCATATGCAGATCATCAATGGTAGGCTGTTGTTGTCGCTCGGCCAAGGCACTGAGTTGTTCAATGCGTTCACGGTTCTGCAATGACGTCATCGAGTTTTCCAACACGCTCCGGCTGTCATTAACCATTTGCCGAACCGAACCAAACAATTCACCGAGCGACCCTGATTTCTCTTGCAGTTGAGCTTCCTTGTCGATGATGATCAGTTCGTTTTGTTCAAACTGTTCACTCAGTGAAGATGTCCGAGCTTCCTCGCTGGCCAGCGCACTTCTGGCTTCACGCAGCAAGCGTGCTTGTTGATCTCGCGCTTCAAGAAACTCGGCCTCTCTCAGTTTGTTTTGTTGCTGCTCAAGCACACGTTCACGTTTAACTTGCTCCAGCAGTTCATCGATGTTGGCAGGGGGCGCAGCAGTAACTTGCAGCGAATTGATCAGTAGTCCCAGACCCAGGCTGGTGGCGAGTAGTTTTTTCATTCGGCACGCTCCACTGCTTTGACTGGAAGCACCAATAAGTCTGGTGGTAATTGTCTACGTGCCACTTTAAGTCCCTGATCGACAGATTTTATGTAGTGGTTGGGTAACTTTTGCCATTGTCCTGCGTCAGGATCCCACACTCCGGCTTCCAGACTATCCAGTGTCAGGTAGTAGAGTCCAACACGGCCCATACGCAAGAAATCAACGGTTCGAGACTGGCCATTTACATCCAGTGTGCCCTGATAAGCTTCGATGGTACGTCCATATTCAGTTTCAACCTGATAAGCTTCAAGAATTCGGCGATATTTTTCGGCCAAAGAAACGTCAGAACGTGACATCAGGGCTTGCAGTTGAACCACTCTTTCCTGGCGCTCTTCTGGCAGGAATGGGGCATCCAGCTCAACAAACTGCGCCATGACTTCGATCATCTGCATCATCAGTGGCACGATGTCGCGCTGGGTTGCCTCAATATTAATCAGTTGCTCGTCGATGGATTGCAGTTCTTTCTGCTGAGAGTTGACCAGTTGCTCTAGTTGCTCATTGTAGGCCCGCAGACTTTGAGTCTGTCTGAGCACTTCACGATATTCCGCCAGCAGGTCAGTTGTTTCATCAACCAGATTGTCAATTTGTTGCTGAGATTGACGAGCAGCACTATCGGTGTTGACTTGCGTTTCTATGGCATGTTCCAGCGACTCTTGCGCCTGTACTGTCAGCATAATGCTGAGCAGCAAGCCGAAAAGGCCCCAGCGCGCTATGTTGGCTTTGTGCATCAAATATTTCCCTCTCCGGCAAACCAGCCGTGAAAAAATCGAAGCGCCATCATAGCAAGATAAAACGGCCACTGTGAACATCTAAATAAGAATTTTTATCATTTAGACCTAAATAGGAATTTTTCCTATACTGAATTATTTCGGACAAAAAAAAGCCAGACCCTTGGGTCTGGCTGAAAACCTTCATTGAAGGAGAGAGAAATATAAGACGATAGAAGCTGAAAATTCCTATGGACTTGCTGCATATGATAGAGACTGCAAGCAAGTCTGGCATGAGTGAGTTATCCCGTAATGCAGGGAATTTATTCCTCATGCTGGATGTGTCGACTGCACCAGTGCTTTACTCTGACCAGCAATAAGGTCGTAATACCACCTGATCGTCATTGCGGAAAACGTTTAGTGTTTGTCCACAATCTCTGCACGGCCTCTCAGATTCCCGCATGCCCGGGAATGCCGATAGTCAGGGGCGGGAATAACGAGGGTGAGGCTCGGCATTACGAGAGTATGGCGCTTGCAAAATCAAGACTCTCAGCGGCTAGGATGACAAACCATGACTGATGGCAAACCGCATCAGTTCAGCGGTTTTGCTAATATCCAGTTTGCTTTTGATCTGAGTCAGATTGTTGGCGACGGTTTTGTAACTGATACCCAATACATCTGAAATTTCATTCATGCTCTTTCCTTCACCCAGCAAACGCAGAATTTCCAGCTCGCGGCGCGACAGATCACTCAAGGCACTGGTGCCGGAATCGATGTTTAACATGGCAAGTTGCTGCGCCATATCAGGACTCAGATAAATCTTACCCTCGAGTACCTTGTTGACCGCTTCAACCAAATGATCGGCAGCATTGTTTTTGGTGATATATCCTCGAGCTCCAGCCTGCATAGCCCGAGATGCGAACACCGGATCCTCATGCATGCTGAACATCAGCACCTTGGCATTATCACGATTGGCCCGAATGCGACGTAGCACTTCCAGCCCGCCCATTCCAGGCAGGGTGATATCCAGCAGTACCATATCTGGATAAAGCTCCTGAAATACCCGATAGCCCTCTTCACCCGTCTCAGCCTCTACCACTTTTGCCAAGGGTATTTGCTGAATCAGCTGCCGACATCCGGCTCTGACGATTGGATGGTCATCAACGACCAGAATGGTAATCGACTGTTTCATCTGCTAGTCACCTTTCAAAGGAATCAATACCCGTACCTGCAATCCATGCCCTTCTTCTGTATCAAATGCAATGCGTCCACCCAGGGCAGTTACACGCTCACGCATACCTATTAAACCAAAACCGTGGACCAGTTTGCTGCCAAGGCCCTTGCCGTCATCTGTCACAGCCACCTTGACATTTTCCGAGTCACATTTGACTTCAACTTTGACGTGGCTGGCGCCGGCATGTCGGACGCAGTTGGTGGTACATTCCTGGACCACGCGATAAATGGTGACTTGCAAAGTATCTGGCAAGTCAGAGAAATCACCCTGGAAATCCCACTCCCAGTCTATTTCCGGTTGCCGATCCCGCCAATTATGCAGCATATCCCGCAATGCCTCAGCCAAACCGAGATCATCGAGGGTCATCGGACGCAGGCGGCTGAGCATTTTTCGCACCAGTGACTGGATATGCGCAGTAATGGTTTTGACTGAACTGACCTTTTCGTTGATTTCAGTCAGATTGTGCTCTAACGCAATTCGGTCGATTTCTGCCAGATCCACCCTGATGCCAAACAGGCAAGGCGCCAATTCGTCATGTAACTCACGGGCCAGATCGCGACGTTCGGACTCCTGCAAACTGAGCATATTACCGGCCAGCGCATGATTTTCCGCCATGGTTTTTTCCAGCACGCTGGCCATGTGATTAAAGCGTATCTGAATCGGATTGAGCTCTTTCACCGCTGTGGTGTCGACACGTGCTGAAAAATTACCTTTTTCCAGATCACCCAGCGCCTCTGACAGCTCGTCCAATGGCCGCAAGCCCTGACGCAAGGCCATATAGATCATGATAAGGATCAGATTGAGGAAAAAAATCGCCAGCCAGAACAACATCTGAACATCGATCCAGACATCGTTGACGCCATCGCTTGGATCCGCCTCGACCACCAGATAGCCATAAGACTGACTACCCTTGGTGATAAGTCGTCGAAAGGCGACTGCCTCGGGCTCCATTAGTCGAATAAACCAGTCAGGCGCATCCGGTTTATTGAAAAAACCTGCGCGCTCTTCCTGCCCGATCAACGGCCGACCATTCATATCCTCGAACCATGCGCGGATGTGGCGCGTGTGGCGAACACTATCAACAATCATCGTCAAGCGCTCGCTTAGATCATTGGAAAATCGCAAAGTCGGCAAAGCATTAATTAACAGCCCTCGAGCAAGCTGAGTGCTGGATTCCATTTCGGCCGCCACGGCTTTGCGGCCGTTTTGCACCATAAAGTAACCAGCGGCGGCAAAGTTAATCAGCAGAATAATGGTTACAATGATTAACAGTCTGAGTTTCAGGCTCATAAATTCGGTCAAATCACAGGTTTAAGCTAGAATTATCGCACAACTTTGAACCAGGACATTCAGGAATACAAATGCACAGCAATCAGCAACTGTTCGAACTCGCCCAACATCACATTCCCGGTGGTGTAAATTCGCCGGTCAGAGCCTTCCGCGGTGTCGGTGGCACACCCGTGTTTTTCAAGGAAGGTAAAGGTGCCTGGCTGACCGATGCTGAAGACAAGCGCTATGTTGACTACATCGGCTCATGGGGGCCGATGATTGCCGGACATGCGCATCCTGAAGTGATCGCTGCGGTTCAACAAGCCGTCACTCACGGTCTTGGCTATGGCGCCCCCACCGCAATTGAAACCAGCATGGCCGATTTACTGTGCGAACTGGTGCCTTCCATGAAAATGGTTCGCATGGTCAGCTCTGGCACAGAAGCAACCATGAGTGCCATTCGATTGGCCAGAGGCTTTACCGGGCGCGACAAGATTGTCAAATTCGAAGGTTGTTACCACGGTCATACGGATTCCTTGCTGGTCAAAGCCGGCTCTGGAGCCCTGACGCTGGGCGTACCTTCTTCGGCCGGTGTGCCGGCTTCAGTGGCTGAGCACACGCTGACATTACGCTTTAATGACATTGAATCGGTGCGCAAATGTTTTGCTGAACTGGGATCACAAATTGCCTGCATTATTGTCGAACCTGTGGCCGGTAATATGAACTGCATCCCCCCGGTGCCGGGCTTTCTGGAAGGCTTGAGACAAATTTGTGATGAATATCAAAGCGTGCTGATCTTTGATGAAGTCATGACTGGTTTCCGGGTCGCTCTAGGCGGTGCCCAGGAGCACTATCAAGTCACGCCTGATTTGACCACACTGGGAAAAATTGTTGGCGGCGGTCTACCGGTAGGCGCTTTTGGCGGCAAAAAAGAAATCATGCAGGTCATTGCTCCGCTTGGCCCTGTCTATCAGGCCGGCACCCTGTCAGGCAATCCGGTTGCTATGGCGGCAGGCCTTGCCACACTCAAGCAAATTCGCCAACCAGGCTTCCATGCACATCTGTCGCATCTGACGCATCGTCTGACCCAAGGGCTAAAAGAAGCTGCGCAAAAACACAACATCGCACTGAGTACCCATGCCATTGGCGGCATGTTCGGCTTTTTCTTCACCGATGAACCGCGCGTTGATTTCTATGAACAAGTTGCCGAATGCGATATTGAACGCTTCAAACGCTTTTTCCATGGCATGCTTGAACGTGGTGTCTATCTGGCACCATCGGCTTTTGAAGCAGGTTTTGTCTCTTCAGCGCATGGTGATGCTGAAATCGAACACACGCTGGATGCAGCCAATGCTGTATTCGCCAGCTGGTAGCCGATGACTACGCTCTACTGGCATGACTACGAAACCAGTGGAATTGATCCACATTTCGATCGTCCTATCCAGTTTGCAGGTATCCGCACTGACAGTGAGCTGAACATCATCGGTGAACCTCTGATGATCTACTGTCAGCTTGCACAGGATGTTTTACCGCATCCTCAGGCAGCACTGGTGACAGGAATTACGCCGCAGCTCACTCAACAGGAAGGGCTGTGCGAAGCTGAATTTATCAAACGCATTCATGATGAGCTCGCACTGCCCGGCACCTGTGGCGTTGGCTACAACAGTCTGCGTTTTGATGATGAGTTTACCCGCTTCACCCTGTTCAGAAATTTTTACGATGCCTATGCCCGTGAATGGCAAAACGGTAATTCACGCTGGGATATTATCGACATGGTACGACTGACCCGTGCCTTACGACCTGAAGGCATTGAATGGCCAGATCATGAAAGCGGCAAACCCAGTTTTCGGCTTGAACATCTCACAGCAGCCAATGGTATTGCCCACCAGGGTGCTCATGATGCACTGGTCGATGTCAGGGCAACGATTGCCTTGGCGAAGTTGATTCGTGATCGTCAACCTCGGCTGTATGACTTTGTGTTCAGTCACCGTCAAAAACAAGCCGTGGCGCCGCTGGTCAACTTGAACTCGGACACGCCGGTTATTCATGTGTCCAGAATGTATGCCTCTGAATACTGCAACACCGCACTGGTACTGCCGTTGGCAAACGAACCGGGCAACCAGAATGGCATTATCGTTTATGACTTAAGATACGACCCACAATTACTCCTGGATCAGGATGCCGACACACTACGCCAATGGTTATTCACCGCCACGGCTGAATTACCCGAGCATGCCAGCCGTCCGGCACTGAAAACACTGCATATCAACAAATGTCCAGTGGTAGTGCCGCTCAACACCCTGACCGATGAAGCCGCTGAGCGCTTGCAGATTGATATAGCTCAACAACAGGCACACGCGCAGTTTCTGCGTCAGAACATTGCAGCTATCCGCAGCAAAATCCAGCAGATATTCAGCAAACCAAGCTACAACGACGTGCTTGATCCTGATGCCAGCCTATACAGCGGTGGCTTTATCAGCGACAGTGACAAAAATCTGATGAACAAAGTCCGGGAGGCCGGCCCGGCTCAACTGGCCGATCTGCAATTGCCATTTAACGATGCCCGATTACCCGAGCTGCTGTTTCGCTATCGTGCCAGAAACTGGCCAGAGGCAATGAGTAGTGAAGAGCAACACCACTGGCAGCAATATTGTTATCAAGCACTGTCACAACCGGTCGCGGGTAAACTCGGTTTCGACCCATTCTTCCAAGCCCTTGCTGAATTGAGAAAAGCTGATCTAACAGAACAGCAACAATCGGTGCTGACTGCACTCGACAGTTATGGCAAAGCACTGCAGCAAAGGCTGTCAGCATGAATGCAGCGCTGCCATCCACTTCTGAACAACACACTGACAGCGATATTCTGCTAACCACCCTCAATGCCCGCTACATGCATAGCGCCTTTGGTTTACGTTATCTGTTGGCCAATCTTGGTGAATTGCAGTCACGTTGCCGCTTGCTGGAATTTACCATTGAGCAAACGGCATTGAATATTGCTGAACAATTGCTCAATCATCAGCCCAAAATTATCGGCTTTAGTGTCTATATCTGGAATGTCGCTCAAACAGGTGAGATTGTCCGTTTGATCAAACTGATTTCGCCCGACACCATCATCATCCTGGGTGGCCCTGAGGTCAGTCATGCGCCTGATTTACCTGCCTTTGCCGAAGCAGCCGACTATGTCATCGCCGGGCCGGGTGAGAAGCAGTTTCGAGAGTTGTGCCAGCAACTGCTTGACGGCCATGCTCCCGAGAGCCGCTATCTTGAAGGCGAAGCCTTGCCGCTTGAGCAGATCCGGCTGCCCTATGCTTTTTACAATGATGAAGATATTCGTCACAGGCTGATTTATGTCGAGGCTTCACGAGGCTGCCCGTTCAAATGCGAGTTTTGTCTGTCGGCGCTTGATAAAACCGCTTCACCCTTCCCGCTGGACAAGTTTCTGGCTGAAATGGACACACTCTGGCAAAGAGGCGTTCGAAATTTCAAGTTCATTGACCGCACCTTTAACCTGAAAGTCAGCACCAGCGTCGCCATTCTGGAATTTTTCCTGGCCCGAATGAGTGATGATTTGTACCTGCATTTTGAGGTGATTCCCGACAACCTGCCAGAAGCCCTCAAAGCAGTGCTGCAACGTTTTCCTGCCAACAGCCTGCAATTTGAGATTGGTGTCCAGACCTTTGATCCACAGATTCAATCCCTGATTAGTCGTAAACAAAATAATGATCGCAGCAAGGAAAATATTCGCTGGCTGAGGCAAAACACCGGCGCTCACCTACACACCGATCTGATCTTCGGTTTGCCGGGAGATACGCTGGAGAACTTTGCTGACAGCTTCAACCAGCTGTTGGCTTTGGAGCCTCAGGAAATCCAGCTCGGCATATTAAAACGGCTGCGCGGCGCGCCTATTAATCGCCATGAAACGGATTATGATCTGCGTTATAACCCCGAGCCGCCCTATAACATTCTGAGCACTCGGGACATCAGTTTCACTACCCTGCAAAAGGTTGGGCGCTTTGCCCGTTACTGGGACATGATTGGCAACTCAGGTCGCTTTCGCAACAGCCTGCGGTTGATACTGTCCGACAATGCCTTTGAGCAATTTATGCAGTTATCAGATGCCTTGTATCAGCTCAGTGGCTCCACCTGGAAGATATCGCTCAAACGATTGTTTGAGCTGATGTTTGTGATTATGACCGAACAGTTTGCGTTGGATAAGGCTCTTGTTCGTCAGGCCTTATCGGAGGATTACCATCGAACCGGTAGCAAAGGTCAGCCCGACTTCCAAAAATTGCCGAAAATAAACCGCTCAAAGCGAACCGGCATTGCCAATAAAAGACAACGCCAGCATGTCTGAAACATCGACTTCAGGGAGTGTCTCAAGCACATAATCAGACAATCAGTTTGGCGATAGTTTTGAAACTCTGATGGCTGGCATCCCTCAACCATTCAAACAGCACAGACTCAACATTGCTGATAATCACTCCGCCCTGCCTCATCCGATGCAATGCGTTATATTGATTACCCTTGGCACGTGAACTAACTGCATCTTCAATGACGAACACCTGATAGCCTGCAGCCTGTAAGTCAATGGCCGTTTGCAGCACACAAATATGGGTTTCCATGCCAGTCAAAATCACCTGTTTGCGCTGTGTTTTTTCAAGCATGGACATAAAGTCTGGAGACTGGGCACAGGAAAAACAGGTTTTTTCGATGGGCTTGAGATTGGCTGCCAACTGACTTTGCAAAGCGGGCTCAGTCGCGCCCAAGCCTTTGGGATATTGCTCGGTAACCATCACAGGCACATTGAGGTTGGTTGCCGCTGTCAGCAGCACGCCAATCTGCTCAATTACGCGGCTTCGAACCCCTGGCGGCATTGCAGCGCCAAGGCGTTCCTGAACATCAATTACGACAAGCACACTTTCCATGGTGTTTGTCAGCATATATAAACCCTCTTCGGTTGCTATTGCATTAACCACTGATTTATCTGGTACAGATCGTCCACCGTAACAATTCCTGCCGCTTGCTTCAATCGCAAGGTATTTACAATGTAGTCATAGCGTGACTGAGCATAATCCCGTCTTGCGCTGAATAATTCTCGCCGGGCATTGAGCACATCGACCGTGGTTCTGGTGCCGACCTCAAAACCGGCTTCTGTTGATTCCAGGGCTTTTTCGTTGGAAACAACCGCCTGTTTGAGTGCCTGCACACGACTGATACCAGACATCACATTATTAAATGCCGCTCGGGTTTCACGCATGACAATGCGACGAAGTTCTTCTTCATTCTGCATGCTTTCATCCAGCCGATGACCAGCTTCCCGTGTCCGTGAACTGACTGCACCGCCGGCATAAATTGGTAGATTAAACTGTATCCCTAACAACTCCTGATTCGTCCGGGTACTGCCGCTGATGTTGCTGTCACTCTGAAAGCTGTAGTCTTTACGAGCCACCGCATCAACTGAAGGATAATGGCCGCTGCGCTGGAGTTGAATATTGTTGCGCGCAATGTCGACATTACTCCGTGCAACGCGCAACGCCGGGTTAGTGGTGATAGCGACTTCACTCCACTGGTTAATATCCGCGGGCTCAGGACTAACCAGTGGTGAATCATCTTGCAAACTTGCCAGCAACTCGTGATAGACGCCCGTAGTCTCGCGCAGTAATTCACGACTGTTCACCAGTTCGTTCTCCGCAGCAATCACTGCTGCATTGGCAATATCAAATGCTGCCTGGGCTTCGGTAACATCAGTGATAGTGGCAAGACCTACTTCAAAGCGTTGTTCAACTTGCTCAAGCTGTTTGGCAATGGCCTCTCGTTCAGCAAGGGAAAAGGTCAAGTCATCTTCCCGACCCAACACATCAAAATAACGTTCTGCTACCCGGACCAACAGGGTTTGCTCTGCCAACACAAAACTGGCATCTGCGCCTTCAATGGCAATATCCGCCTGCTCGCTGAAAATAAAATTCTGACGTCGATAAAGTGGCTGAACCAGGCTCAGGGTATAGCCTCTGTCGTTGTAATTACGTCGGCCACCAAAATTCTGTGATGAAGTGTCTTGCCAGACACGATTGCTCGATGCTGACAGGTTGATTTCTGGTAGAAAGCCAGCCCTCGCCTGATCTTTGAGTTCTCCAGTCGCACGACGCGAGGCGGCCTCTGCCATCAACTGTGGATCACTTTGCAAGGCCAATTGGTAAACATCGATCAGATTGTTAGCTGACAGTGCTGGCGAGAGCAAACCAGAGCACAACAGCACCGCCTGTAACAGTCTTTGCATGCCTTATCCTCAATAAACCTTCATGGTCGGATCAACATCCGATGCCCAACCGTTCATTCCATCTGCCAGGTTGATCAAATCGCGAAAACCCATCTGTTCCATGTACTGACCGACTTGGGCACTTCGTTGACCGGCTCTGCAAATAACGACAATGGTCTGGTTTTTGTATTTTTCCAGTTCATTCAAGCGCGCTGGCAGGGTATTCATTGGGATGTGGGTGATTCCCTTGATAGCACCATTGGCAAGCTCATGCGATTCACGTACATCGATCAGCAATGGCTCCACATCTGTGGACAGATAGTCTCGCAACTCGATAGCTGTCATATTTTTCATTTTTATATTCTCGGTTGTTCTAGAAAACAAATTCAGTTTTTGGTTCTGCGTGACAAATCATCGGCATCAGCGTTTCAAAAAGATTTTCTGTCTGCCACTGCCACTCATTAATTCGGGTAATCCGCTGAACCTGCATTGCGGGTGCCTTGCCAGTGGCGACTAACATTCGCCCCCCAACTTTCAGTGAGTGTAAACAGGCCTCTGGGGCTATCGCAAAGGCTGCGGTTGCGACAATCGCATCTATTCGCTCACTTAATTCAACACCGCGACTGGCATCCATGCAGCGAAACTCAACGTTATCAATGTCCAATTCGGCTAATCGCTGTTGGGCTGCTGCCAGCAGATCTTCATTCAACTCCAGCGTGATCACCTGGTAAGCCAGCTTTGACAATAAAGCCGTGAAATAGCCGCTGCCGGTGCCAATTTCCAGCACAGTTTCCTGTGGCTGAAGAGCTAAGGCCTGAAGTAGTCGACCCTCAAGCAAGGGAGAGAGCATTGATTGGCCTTCACCTATCGGAAGTTCAGCTTCAGAGAAAGCCAGTCCTGCGAATGCCGAGTCAACAAAGAAGGAACGGTCAATAGCGTCCAGTGCCGACAAAATTCCTGCATCGGATATCTGGTTGGGTCTTAGTTGTTGCATCACCATGTTCTGGCGGGGGTTATCTTTTACCACATGCATCTGACGGGTATCCTGGCAGGTTATCTGACTATGGAAGCAGCAGATGAGCCTGTTTTATCTTACACAGCCGCCTCTGCAAGCAATTCTGTAGGTAAACAGGCTTAGCATAAGAGCTTTCCCAAAGCCACGCAAGCACAGACATGAAGCGCTCGGGTAAATAATCTGCTGAGATGTCAGCGATTGATTTCTAGCTCAGGCAGACAACAAAAATAACTGCTTCCATTTCAATGCTATGGTTTGCCAGTCACTCTGCGAAATAGCGGTTCATGGACTGACTCCCTGGAAAACCTCCAGCAGGCCACCCACACTGCGATAACTGAAAAAACACTCAACACCAGAATATTGGTCCACAAAGAAAAATCTGGCTGGGCCGCAGGCACCGCATGCTTCAGCAAATCAACTCCATAACTGAAGGGGTTGAACAGCACTACATAGCGCAGTAAATCAGGCAACTGACTGACCGGATACAAGGCACCGCTCAGGAAAAAAACCGGAAAGATGAAGAAATTCATAATGACGGCAAAGTTATCCAGTGTTTTTGACCAGACGGCAATCAAGCCGCCCATCGCAGCACAACATATGGCCGTCATCAACATGGCTGGCAATAACATAAGCGCTATTTTCACATCGACCAGCCCTATCAGCATCAAAAGAATCACC
This sequence comes from Methylophaga sp., assembly GCA_020831825.1. Classification (GTDB taxonomy): domain Bacteria; phylum Pseudomonadota; class Gammaproteobacteria; order Nitrosococcales; family Methylophagaceae; genus Methylophaga. The sequence continues at coordinate 319,193 of JAFIFW010000012.1, forward strand.
AGCAGAACTGCCTGCACCATTGCACTCAAACAGGCGGCAATCAACTTGGCCAGCACGATCCAGTAATGAGCGATGGGCGCTATCAACATCATCCGCATGACACCAAACTCTTTGTCATAAACCAGCGTCAATGCCGACAACAAGGCACCAAACAACAGGGTCATGGCGACAATACCAGGCACCAGAAATTGCAGATAATTTTCTTGCTGGCCACCTTGCAACATGCTGCCGACACCGCTGCCAATCACCAGTAACCAAATCATAGGGCGAACCATCGCACTGACCAGTCGGGCCCGTTGTCTGAACAACTTGCTGAGTTCACGGCTGACCACAGCTTTTACGGGTAACCAGCTCATTTAGTCCTCTTGTTTTTTGAGCGCTCAGGCGGACAGACCGTCCACAGATAAACGTCGTTGAGGTTGGGACGTCGCCATTGCATCGCAGTGACCGCATTCCCCAAATGTTTTTGCAACAGGTGAAAGTCTGCCTCGGGATCTGCCACCTTGAAGCTTAGATGGTCGTCCTCAATCATCGGTTCACCAAATTCTGGCAGCAGGTAATCACGGACAGCAGACGCATCCTGACAATCAATTTCCAAAATGTAAGATGCCAGTTTGCGAATCAACGCCTCTGGTGCGCCTCCTGCCTGCAACTGTCCTCTCTGGATGAAATCAACATGATCACAAGCAACCGCCTCTTCGAGATAATGCGTTGTCAGGAACACTGTCATTCCCTCATCGCGCCGAAGTTGTTCGACAAAACGCCAAATTGCCCGGCGATTAGGCAAATCCAGACCGATGGTCGGCTCATCAAGAAATAAAACTCGCGGCTTGTGAAGCACACCACGGGCAATATCGACAGCACGACGTTGACCACCAGAAAGCGTCAACAGCTTCTGATGACGTTTGTCTTCAAGGTTGAATATTTTCAGTAAACGTTCGATTCTGGTATTAGCTTCACTGGTCGGAAGCTTGTAAAGTGCAGCAGCGAACTGCAAATTTTCGGCGATGGTCATGGTGCGATCCAATGCCGAGTCCTGAAACACCAAACCAACGGCACCCCGAATAGCCACTGGATTCTCAGTCACTGACTGGCCGGCGATCCAGGCATGCCCTTCGCTAATGGAAGTCATCGTGGTCAGCATGTGAATGGTGGTACTTTTCCCCGCACCATTTGGACCAAGCAGTCCATAGCATTGACCTGCTTTAACTTGAATATTCAGATTATTGACGACCACGGTCTGACCATATCGTTTGGTCAAACCGTGCGTCAGGATCGCATCATCAGAGGCCACAGATTTCTTTGGAATTTTTCGGGTTTCTGAACACCAATGGTTTCGCTTCTGCGGCTGGTTTGGCAGCTTCCATTCGACCACGCTCAATGGCTTCGAGAATGAGGTGATGATCGGGCGACTTGCTGCATACAGGATCCGTTTTTGCCGGATCACCGGTCAGCATATAGGCCTGGCAACGACAGCCGCCAAAGTCCTTGAAGCGTTCGTCGCAGCTACGGCAGGGCTCCTGCATCCAGTCAAAGCCACGAAAACGATTGAAATCATTACTGCCTTCCCAAATCTCACGGATACTCATATCACGTACATTGGGTAGTTCCATACCAGGCAATTCACGAGCCGCGTGACATGGCAGCGCCGTGCCATCGGGTGCTACAGTCAGAAAAACATTACCCCAGCCATTCATACAGGCCTTGGGGCGGTCTTCATAGTAATCAGGCACAACATAATAGATCTTCATGTTGCCTTTTTGCTCATCCTGATAACGATGCGCAATCGCTTCTGCGCGCTCCAGTTGTTCCTTGAGCGGTAACAGCTGGTCGCGATTGTGCATGGCCCAGCCGTAGTATTGCGTAGTGGCTAATTCAACATAATCTGCTTCCAGATTAATGGCCAAATCGAGGATTTCATCTATCTGATCAATATTCTGACGGTGCGTTACAAAGCACAGCACCATCGGATAGCCATTGGCTTTGACGGCACGTGCCATTTCAATTTTGTGTTGAAATGCATCAGTGCCTGCAATCAGATTATTAAGCTCTTCAGAGCTGGCCTGAAAACTGACCTGAATGTGATCCAGCCCAGCTTCCTTGAACTCAGCCACTTTGTCCGCATTGAGGCCCACACCGGAAGTAATCAGATTGATGTAAAAGCCCATCTTGCGTGCTTCACGTATCAGTTCAATCAAATCCGGTCTGGCCAGCGGTTCTCCGCCTGACAAGCCTAATTGCGTTGCGCCCATCTCACGCGCCTGACGAAACACCGATAACCATTGTTCGGTGGTCAGCTCGCTTTTGACAGCTGCAAAGTCCATCGGATTGGAACAATACGGGCACTGAAGCGGGCATGAATAGGTCAATTCCGCCAATAACCACAATGGTTGGCGAATCGCGTCTCTGACATTCATTCCGTTGGTGCCACCAGTACTTCCAGGTGCTTTATTGTTTTCTGATCCAGTCGTTGCCATATGCTTCCTCCAGAAACTGATAGACGTCGTCATCCAAGTCCACCCCACCAAAGGCGACTTTCAATTCGGCGATGAGTTCAGCCACAGTTTGTTTTTTATCATCAATTCGTTTGAGTATTTCAGCTGCCGGACCGTTCAGCTTTACCATCCCCTCTGGATAGAGCAAGACATGACAGTCCTGTGCTGGCTCCCACTGGAATCTGTATCCCAGCGCCAGCATCGGAATGCTTTCAGGTTTAAAAATACCGTCGTTCATGGTGTCACCTTGGTTATCATCTGTAGTTCACAGCTCCATGTGATATGGAGGACGACCTTCGATATAGGCCATCCACATGGCATCAAGCATGGTCCACAAAATGTCGAGCTTGAACTGTAGCAGATCAATCGCGCGCTGCTGTTTTTCCCGTGTATCACAATAATCCAGAGTAATTTGCAGACCATGCTCAACATCCCGACGCGCCTCGGTCAGGCGTTTACGAAAATATCGATAGCCTTTTTCATCGATCCAGGGATATAGCTCAGGCCAGTTATCCAGCCTTGCCTGATGAATTTTTGGCGCGAACAACTCAGTCAGCGAAGAACCTGCAGCTTCCTGCCATGGCGCACGACGGGCAAAGTTGACGTATGCATCAATCGCAAAGCGCACGCCCGGCAATACATGCTCGTATGACCATAACTCCTGGCGTGTCAAACCCACTGCTTCTCCCAATTGCAACCAGGCTTCAATGCCCCCTTCCTGCTCCGCAGTACCGTCGTGATCGATGATGCGTTGAACCCAATGTTTGCGAACTTCCGGGTCATCACAGTTAGCCATGATCGCCGCATCTTTGATCGGAATCGCCGTTTGGTAATAGAAACGATTGGCAACCCAACCCTGAACCTGTTGCTGCGTCAGCTTGCCGCTGTGCATCAATTTATGAAATGGATGATTGATGTGATACAGCGCCTCCTTGTCACGCAGCTTTTGTTCAAATTCATCTCTAGGCCAGGGAGTCGTGTCTGCCATGCTATGTTCCTTGTTGTTAGTCTTTACAGAGCCTTAAAGCTCAATATCCATACCATCAAAGGCAACTTCAATTTGTGCATTATTGAGAATTTGCCGTTGTGGTGATTCTTCGTTAAGAATCGGGTTGGTATTGTTGATGTGAATCAGAATTTTGCGGGGCTTGGTCATGCTGTTGAGAATGCTCATGATACCGCCTTCACTCGACTGGTCGAGATGGCCCATCTCCTGTGCACGTTTGTTGCTGATGCCCTCGTGCGACATTTCATCATCGGTCCAGACGGTACCATCCACCAGCACACAGTCGGCGTTTTTCATGTAATCAATGACATGATCTTCTGCCACACCCAATCCCGGCGCATAGAACAGGTTTTTGCCCGTTCGGGTATCTTCAATACGCATGCCGATATTATCGCCCGGTACTGTGTTATGACGATGTGGTGAATAAGGAGGCGCCTCACTCTTCAGCGGAACCGCGGTAAAAATCAGGCCCGGTGCCGATGGAATAGTAAAACTGCGCTGTTCCGTGTTGACTTCATGCCAGTTAATGCCACGGAAATGCCCCAGAATATTGAACACTGGAAAGCCTGTGGTCAGGTCATCGTGTACGGCTGATGTGCAGTAGATATCCCAGGGCTTGTTGTGCTCACGAAGGGTCAGTAATCCTGTGACATGATCAATCTGCGCATCGGTAATCACGATGGCAGTAATCGCAGTATCTCTAACCATCCGAGCCGGTTGAAAGGCCGGAAAGTCATCCATTTGTTTCTTGATATCAGGCGATGCGTTAAACAGAATCCAGCTTTCACCATCTGCACTGATGGCAATGGACGATTGAGTACGGGCACTCGCCTTGATGGTGCCCTCGCGAAAACCTTTGCAATTGGCACAGTTACAGTTCCATTGTGGAAAACCGCCACCTGCACCAGAGCCAAGAACGTGAACTTGCATGCGTCTTATCCCTCAGCATATTTGAATGAGATAACAGACAGAGTCGAGTGTTATCTTATTCAGACATGGAGATGCCCGGAGCTGTCACTCCGGGCACACATCTTGGCCGCTTATTAACGGTTGCAGATGTACATGGTGACTTCAAAGCCAAAACGCATGTCTGAATATTCTGGTTTAGTCCACATAGTAATTTCCTCTCAAATAGTTGTTAGAAGTACCTTCCAAACGATTTTGGTCGGCAAATGAATACTACGCCGTGACTAAAAATGACACGTCAGAAATACCCCTGAGAGCGTTCAGGATTTTCCTTAATGAATATCGGGTAAAATTGCCTGACATTTTTGACTGGCAAAATGACTTCTAACGCTGGTGGTCAGCCGAGCTGGAGACATAAAAAAACCCCGACAATGAATTGCCGGGGTTTTTAGTATTTGAACTTCTGCGTCTTAGCGGTTGCAGATGTACATAGTGACTTCGAAACCGAAACGCATGTCTGAATATTCTGGTTTAGTCCACATGATGCTCTCTCCTCGTCTTTTGTATATTTCGCGGTGTTTTGCCGCGACCACTATTTGAATGTTACGCCGCTAATTCGTTCTGCAAGAGAGAAAAATACCTGTTGTTAGTCAGGATTTTCCTGAGCCAATCAAGCATCCAGCAAACCACTGCGGATTGCCAGCCGGGCAAGCTCTGCCGAGTTGGCAACATTCAATTTTTGCTTGATGTTGGTATGATGGGTGCCAACGGTTTTGGGACTAAGGTTGAGGATATCGGCAATCTCATTCACGGTTTTGCCCTCAGCCAGTAACCTGAACACCTCAAACTCACGTTGACTGAGTACATCTAACGGATTTTCGGAGCCAGTCAGTTTCTGCATAGCAATCTGCTGTGCAATTTCCGGAGCGATGCATGTCTTGCCCCTGGCGACCAGCTCTACAGCTTTGAGCATTTCTTCAGGCGCACTACGTTTGGGGATAAAACCAAGGGCGCCCGCCTGCATCGCTCGAGTGGTAAAGACACTGTCTTCATGAACACTCAACACCAGTATTTTTGCTGTCGGGTCACGGGCAATAATTCGTTCAATAGCGCCGACCCCACCAATACCTGGCATCGAGATATCCATCACCACGACATCAGGATGATATTTATTGTAGTCCTGAACAGCCTGTTCTCCGGAGCCAGCTTCAGCAACCACCTCAAAGCGTTCTTCATCTTCCAGCAGACGACGAAACCCGGCTCGAACCAACTCGTGATCATCAACCAGAAGTACCGTATTTTTTGTCAAACTCATGTCATTTTATCCGCTGTTAGAGGAAGGTTGATTTGGATTGTAACGCCTGCGCCCAAGGTACTATCGAGACGAAACTCTCCGCCCAGGCTCTGAGCCCGTTCACGCATGCCAAGCAGACCAAAATCAACATCCGAGTGAAAGTCCTGGACCTCCATACCCTTGCCATCATCACTGATAACAATTTCCAATGTACGATCATGATCCGCATTTTCGTTATTGCTGACTCGAACGCTAATATTGCTAGCATTGGCGTGACGAACTGCATTGGTGATAGCTTCCTGCACCACCCTGAATACGGTCATATTGAGCTTTTCATTGAGTTGATCCAGCTGTCCGTTGACCGACAGACTGAATTCAATGTCAGGCTGACGTTTTTGCCAGCTATTCATGCATTCTTCAAGTGTCGGTACCAGCCCCAGATCATCCAGTGGACTGGGTCTTAGGCGAGTAATCATGTTGTGCACGACATCGTAGATGTGACTGGCAGTATCAATGATGGCCTTGGCGCTGCCAAACACCTTGAGGTCAACTTTTTCAGAGCGGTTACGAATAAGAACTGCGTCAGTCTTGATGGCGGTAAGGCATTGCCCCAGCTCATCGTGAAGCTCTCTGGCCAAATGCCGCCTTTCCTCCTCCTGCACTTCATCCATATGCTTGGTCAGCAGACGCGTTTCACGTAACTGATTACGGGCGAATTCTGCCTGTTTGAGTTCCGTAATGTCCCGAAGCGAACATATCACACCAGTAATACAACCCTCATTGCTTATCAAGGGCACCGTCGACATCAACAAGTCGATGTGCTCTCCATTGGTTTTGGTTAAGCCAGTCTCAAGATTTTCAACCGCCTGGCAGTTTTGCAACACGCCGCCGATGGTTTGACGGTTGTCTGTAAACGACAAGGCCCCCAATGATTCTCCCATCAAGACCGGCGTCTGATCGGCAAATAACTCTTCGGCCCGCGCGTTGCAAAACGTCACATAACCGGCGTGATCCAGTGACAAAATGGCATCACCCGATTGTCTGACCAGGGTTGCTAACCGTTGATTCTCACTACTGCTTTGCTCCAGCGCTTGTCCCATTCGATTGAAGGTCTGGCTAAGCTGATCCATTTCTCGCAAGCTGAATCTTGGTAGCCTTAGATGATAATCACCTCGTTCAAAAGCAGAAAGTGCATCCACCAGTCGCAATAGTGGCCTTAGCAACCATTCAACGCCCCAATAAATGAATATGCCGACCACGATAAATATCAACATGCCCAGCACCAGAATCGCCCGAATATCCTGCCAGCGCTCGCTGATTTGCTGCATGGGGGCAGCGTAGATGACCATATGACCAGTTCCGAAACGGCGGGACAATGGTTGAACATCTGGAAACAGTACTTTGACAAACCATTCTGGTGGCAAGACATCAGGTGCAGAATGCGGTCTTCCCTCAAACAATAAGCCTTGTCGATCAAACATCAGAATGTGCAGACTTCGCATTTCACTGAGCGACTTGACCAATTCGTTCATATGCTCATTAATGCCTAACTCACGATTGAGAGAGCCACCGCTGATGCTGACCGTGATCAGATGTGCAGCTGTCTGCATGGTGTTTTCGACATCAGCTTGAACCGATTGTCGAGCATTGGATACCAAAACACCGACACCAGCGAGCATGGATGCCAGTAACAATAAGACGAAAAACAGATAGACCCTGAGTTTGAGACTCATGTGACGGTAGTTTCAACCGTGCCCTTGGCACCGAGGTTATCAACCCAGCGAACGGTAATGATATCGCCAGGCTCGCCGCCTTTTAGCTGAAAAGCAAAATAGGGGTTGCGTGCGGTCGCTGTGCCGCATTTGACTGCGAGCATTTCCTGTTTATTGCGCCAGCAGCGGATGTCCTGAATATATTCAGCCGGCACCAGTTGCTCGTTCTCGTCCATGCCACGTCCGGTATGCATGGGATGAGCCAGCAGAATACGAACAGTAGTGAACTCACCATTCGCTCTGGCTCGAATTCTATCTCGCGCCTGTACAGCCATCAGGCACATCCCCCAACGTCAATTCGAACCGAGCGAGAAGTTGTGTAGAGCTGTCCGTTGGCTCGAACAACGGCCATTACGTCTGAATCCTCAGCTATTTTGATCATGCTTTTGAAAGGCATCACCATATACTCTGTTGGCTCAATCAACATCGCCAGCGGTTGAGGGTTTTTTTCCACTAGAATGATTACCCGTTCAATATTTTCCAGCGAAGTTTCCAGTTCAACAGGGACTGAGGCACCATTAACGGCATAACTTGGGGGAGAGCCCACTGTAAAACGAATTGAATCATCGTTCAGTTGCTCGGCTTCTCCAACCAGGGCCAGCAAAGCGTCTTCGATGGTTTTGGCATTAAAAGCTTCGCGCGGCCAATGTGCGAGCAGTCGCTGAGGTATCAAGAGTCCACTGCTGGCCACAAGTGCCAGTGTTGCTGCTGAAATAACCTGCTTTACAACCTTGCGTCTTTGCTTGTTGTGGCCCTGTTTCATCGCCTTTCCATTAATGCAATTTCAGTTTCAACACTTCGAATTCTGGCGGTCAGTCGTGACAACTGAAACTCATCATCACGTGCTTGTTCTGCAGCCAATCGTAACTGATCGACAGCAGCATGCAACTGACCTGACGAGTAATAATACTCTGCCAGTGCGCCGTGTGAAGCACTTCTCTGCCCCATATCCCCGTGAGCTTGAGCTAGTAATCGATAAATCACTCGTGAAGGAGCACCCATTTCAAGCTGACGCTGCAGGATGTTTACTGCCTTCCCCGGTTGACGTGTTTGCAACAACGCCCTGACATGTTTTATGGAAAGCGCGTAATGATCGGGATAGAGGCTCTGGTTATCTTGGTAAATAGCCAAGGCAGCATTCGGTCTGCCAACAGCCATTTCAATATCGGCCATCGCCAAGTGATAAGTGAGACGGTCATCGTCTGCGTCGAGCAGCGGTTTCAACATTTCACGCGCTCGACCAGTATCCCCCTGCGCCAACAATGCCATGGCAAAACCATATTTGACCGCCGTAGGATCGCCATCCGTGGTGTCCAGCATGTGCTGGTATTGTTGAACCAGTTCATTGAGGTTGTTGGTGGTAAGTACGCGAAGCTTTTCTTGCATCAGGTAAAATTGCAGCTCATCGCGAACAGTTGGCACTTTTTGCAGATTAGCGGCACGACCGCGAGCGTCTGCAATACGAGCAGTGGTCACCGGGTGCGTTCTCAAAAACTCTGGCACGGTACTTCCGCCATAAAAACGTCCCGCGTATTGCAGTTTTTCGAAGAACGCAGGCATTGCGTGTGGATCAAAGCCACTGCGCACCAACATTTGCATACCCAGATTATCGGCCTCGGCTTCATGCGCACGGCTATAATCAAGCTGCAATTGAATCGCCCCACCCTGAACTGCCATGATCGCAGCACTGCCGATATTCGGGTCATAAGCTCCGAGCAAGGCAGCTGCCAGCATTGCAGCGGTCAGTGGCATGTTCATCTGTTGTTGACGTTCATATCTGCGCAGCAAATGTCGTTGAGTGACGTGTGCAATCTCATGCGCCACGACTGAGGCGAGTTCATCCTCGCGTTCGGCGGCCAGCATCAAACCGCTGTGAATACCGATAAAACCACCAGGTGCCGCAAAAGCATTGATGCTGGAGTCAGGCACCATGAAAAATTTGAAAGGTCGTCCGGGGTCGTCGCTGTTGTGTGCCAGACGAAAGCCTAGAGAAGTGATGTAACTATTGATTTCAGGGTCTTCAACCAGATCCACCGCCTGTTGCATTTGCCAGAAAAAAGACTGGCCGACCCGATATTCCTCCATCGGAGAAACCAGGGCACCGGCACTATCTCCCATTTCGGGCAAGGCAATCTCTGCCGTGGCGATTTTGCCAGAAAGCAACATCAGCAACAGCAGTGATATATGAAAAAATGATTTTGTCAGCATGCCGCTTAGACTCTGTTCTTTGAGGACGGTTCCGGCAAGACAAGCCCCTGGTTTGTGTTTATCATTCTAATTATCTCAATTAGATTTTGGACTGTCTGCCATGTCAGCATTTGATGTTGAAGTTGATACCTCAGGACTCAACTGCCCGTTACCTGTACTCAAGGCTCGTAAAGCGCTCGCCGATATGAGCGCCGGCCAAAAACTGCACCTTATCGTAACAGATAAGGGTGCCAACAAGGATATACCGGCATTTTGCAAAATGACCGGAAACCAGTTGGTCGAAAACTACGAGCAAGCCGGTAAACTGCATTTCATTTTGGAAAAAGGAGCTTGAGATGGCCAAAAAACTCGCCATTATTGCCAGCAAAGGTACGCTTGATGGTGCCTACCCTCCTTTCCTGTTGGCATCAACCGCAGCGGCGCTGGGCTTTGAAGCCAAGATTTTTTTCACTTTCTATGGTTTGCAACTGCTGAAAAAAGACCTCTCCTTGAAAGTCTCGCCACTGGGAAACCCCGCCATGCCAATGCCGGTTCCTGTGCCCAGTCTGATTCAAGTGATTCCAGGCATGGAAGCCTTCGCCACGTGGATGATGAAACGCAAGCTCAAAAGCAAAGGCGTCGCCAGTGTCGAGGAACTACGCAGCATTTGCCTGGAAAGCGAGGTTGAGCTGATTGCCTGCCAGATGACGGTTGATTTGTTTGATTTTAAACAAGAAGATTTCATTGATGGCATCAGCAGCGGCGGTGCTGCAACGTTTCTTGAATTTGCCAGCGATGCTGATATCACCCTGTACATCTGAATCCAGTCACCACCATTAAGCTGGCACGCTAAAGGAGTTCCGCCATGCAGTTTGTCTGGGGAATATTGCTCAAAGGGCTGGCAGCAGTTCTGCCGGTCGGACTGACCCTCTATTTCATCTACTGGCTCAGTCTTTCAATTGAGCGCCTGATGCACCCATTGCTTGATTACCTGGTCCCTGGTGAATATTACTGGCCAGGACTCGGACTGCTGACCGGGCTAATGTTCCTGTTTTTGATTGGTCTGGCAGTCAATGCCTGGCTGATACAGAGCATCCTTGGACTCGGCGAATCCTTGTTAAGCAGGATCCCACTGATAAAATCCATCTACGGAGCCATCCGTGATTTCACAGACTTCTTTGCTAATGGTCAGCAGCGGCAATCACTCAGTAACGCCGTTGCCATTGAAATAGGCGGTGTTCGTCTGCTTGGCTTCAAAGTACAAGACAATGTTGACGATGTGCTACCCCAACAAGCAGACCAGGATCTTATCGCCGTCTATTTGCCCCTGAGTTATCAAATCGGCGGTTATACCGTCTGTTTGCCCAGAACTTCTGTCATCGATTTGGAAATGGGCAACGAAGAAACCATGCGCTGGATCTTGACTGCAGGACTGTCAAAATCGGAAAAATCCTCTCAGCAACATCGGTAAACGATGGCGTCCCCGACAGGAGTCGAACCTGTGGCCTTCCCCTTAGGAGGGGGACGCTCTATCCAGCTGAGCTACGGGGACACTGGCCTAGCATTATAGCAGGGCTGTTTTGGAGCTACGAATTCATAACCATTGAGTCGATGGTTGAACGGTAATCAGTCATTAGAAAACTTGGTCGTTCGGGGCTTTCTCATCTTTCTCTCTACGGTTTATGGGATCAGCTTAAAATGCGCTGATATCATATGATGATCTCAAGAAAGTCCAGTTGAAGCTGGACGTTCAATTTCTCTTAATAACGAACCGGTAAGGCCAAGCAATGACAGATACGCGAAAACATTCGTCTAAAGTGGTAGACGGCACCGGCAAAGCACCTGCCAGGGCAATGTTACGTGCAGTGGGTTTCAAAGATGCCGATTTTCAGAAACCTCAAATTGGCATCGCTTCAACCTGGAGCATGGTCACTCCCTGCAATATGCATATCAATCAATTAGCTGACTTTGCCTGCGAAGGCGCCAATGAAGCCGGCGGTAAAGGGGTTATCTTCAACACCATCACCATTTCTGACGGCATTGCTAATGGCACGATTGGCATGAAATATTCATTGGTGTCTCGTGAAGTAATTGCCGACTCGATTGAGGCCGTAGCCGGCTGTCAGGGGTTTGATGGCCTGGTTGCAATTGGAGGCTGTGATAAAAATATGCCGGGCTGTCTGATTGGCCTTGCCCGTCTGAACCGCCCCGCCGTGTTTGTCTATGGCGGCACAATCCAGCCCGGTGCCAATCACACTGATATTGTTTCTGTATTCGAGGCCGTGGGAAAACACGCTCGAGGTGATATCTCGGCAGAGGAACTAAAACAGATTGAACAAACGGCGATACCCGGTGCCGGTTCCTGTGGAGGAATGTACACCGCCAATACCATGGCATCGGCCATTGAAGCCCTGGGTATGAGCCTGCCCGACAGTTCTGCTCAAGAAGCCATCTCTCCCTCAAAAGCAGAGGATTGTCGCCGGGCAGGCGCTGCCGTTGTGTCCTTGCTGGAACAGGACATCAAGCCCACTGACATCATGACAAAGCAGGCTTTTGAAAATGCTATCACTACGTTAATTGCACTGGGGGGCTCGACCAATGCTGTTTTACACATCTTGGGAATGGCTCATGCGGTGGATGTTGATCTGACATTGGATGATTTTGCACGCATTGGCCGCCAAGTCCCGGTATTGGCAGACTTGCGTCCCAGCGGCAAATATATGATGTCGGAACTGATCGCCATCGGCGGGATACAACCACTAATGAAAAGTCTTCTGGATCGGGGGCTGTTGCATGGCGATTGTCTGACTGTGACAGGCAAGACCCTGGCTGAGAACCTGGCCGATGTTGCGCCCTATCCCACTGACCAGAATATTATTCACTCATTCGAACAGCCGATCAAAAAAGACAGTCATTTGGTGATTCTCAAAGGCAACCTAGCTCCTGAAGGGGCAGTGGCTAAAATTACCGGTAAGGAGGGGTTACGGTTTACCGGTAAGGCCCGGGTATTCCATTCTGAAGAAGAGGCTCAGCAGGCCATCCTGAATGGCACCGTGGTTAAAGGAGACGTCATCGTCATCCGCTACGAAGGCCCTAAAGGCGGCCCGGGAATGCGTGAGATGCTGAGCCCCACTTCTGCCCTAATCGGTAAAGGTCTCGGTAAAGACGTGGCCTTAATTACTGACGGCCGTTTCTCCGGCGGCAGCCACGGCTTTGTGGTAGGTCACATCACCCCTGAAGCCTTTGACGGTGGCCCGATTGCACTGATTGAAAATGGTGATGAAATAACCATTGATGCAGAAGCCGCAGAAATACACCTACACTTGAGTGATAGCAAAATTGAACAAAGACGCAAAGCTTGGCAACCTCTTCCTCCGCGCTATACCCGCGGACTATTAGCAAAATATGCCAAAACGGTTTCGTCGGCATCGGAAGGAGCGGTCACCGATAAAAACCTCTGAGCAGGTCAGTCACGAAACACAGCTTATTCTGACCCAAGGTGTCCGCAAGAGACGGTGACTCTTCGTTAAAGCTCAACCAGCTTAAACAGTCAAATAAGTTAGATAGTGTTGAATAAAAAAGCGCTCTATCCAGCTGAGTTACGGCGGGGTGACTGTGTATTACAACAGGCTATCCTCTTCGGGTTTACTCTAGATCAGCTTTAATGCATTGCCGTTGCTTTTTCAAAGACATAAAACAAATTCGGTTCACTGGTGATATAAATCCGGCTATCAGCATCGATTGCAACGCCCTCAGCCTGAGGAATGTTGGCTGAAAGACCGTGGAATCCCCGCCACAAATTCAAGCTGCCAAGCAGCTTGCCATCGGCGTCATACTCTGCGAGCAGACGCGATTCATGACTTAGCAACAGCATGGTATCGCCATGTGGGCCGTGAGTCACTGATGACAAATCCCGCAGAGCAAGTCGATTAAAGCGCCCAGGCGTGACCTCTGTGACAGACAGTTGATCCTTGCCGTTTGCCTGCTCGACAAAACCCGTTATTTGTAACACTCGAAGCGGATTTCGCTCAGTCACCACCAGCAAACGCTGATGATGTTCATCCCAGGAGACACCCTCAAAGCTCTTGTTTCGGCGAATGTTTAGATCCAACTTGAGTTGGGGTACATCAGTGATATCGACTGACAAACTGTCTGGCCTGATTTCTATCAGCATCAGACGATGTTCAGCCTCATCGACAATAGCGTAATGATGACCTCTGATGTGGGTAATCCCTTCAACATCCTTGACGCCTTGTAAAGCAATCTTGCGAATCAGATCACCCGAGGCGGACAGCTCGACAATTGATGATTGACCATTGATCACTGAAAACAAAGTACCTGTCTCGTGATTGTAGGTAAGTCCTGACAGATCGCTGTCCACTCCGCTAATTGGTAAAGCATCAATAGTGACGGTGTATCGACCCAGCTCAAGTGATGTGTGAGGACTCACCGCAGAAAAACCAGGTTTGATGGAATACCAGAGCAAGGCCTCGAGTCTGGCGGCGTATATTACCAGTGAAAACAACAGCAAGAACAGGATGGAAATCTGTAATTTACCCAAGTGCAACATCGCTTTCATAACGTTTCCTTGTTCGTCGAACATAGAATGAGTGCTTGATTCAGCAACCGAAGATGCTCAATTAACTGTTACAGCCTGAAGTAACAAACTTAACTGGCGCTTAAACGACAGGAACAGTTAAGTCATGGACAGTCAGGCCACGATAAAACATAATTGGCAGATGGTTGAAATCAGGCGCGGCAGTTTGTCTGCCACTGAAAATCTGCGTTACATCCGATTGCAGGAGGCAGCTGGCAAGCGCACTCACAATGAGGACGATGACTGTGACTGCTCATAATGCGAAACCAATTCAAAACGATTTTGAGACGGCGAGAAAACGTAACATTATTAAAAAAGTCAAACGAGTAGCGATCATCGATGATCAATCTACCGGGCGCACCATCCTGAGCAAAATAATTCAGCAAATTGACTATGCACTGGAAGTTTTGACTTTCTCGACACCGGCATCTGCACTTGAGTGGCTGACTCAAAATGACCCCGATCTGATCATCACCGACTACAAAATGCCAGAGATGAATGGCATTCAACTGATCAAGGCCATTCGCGATCTCGAACACTGTGAAAATGTTCCGATTGTAATGATCACCATTGTCAATGACAGGGCTGTTCGTTACGAGGCGCTGGAGGCTGGTGCAACGGCTTTTCTTACTCGCCCTCTCGACCAGATTGAATGTCGAACCAGTTGCCGAAACCTGCTGCAAATGCACGAACAGCACCTCATTATCGCTGATAGAGCTGAGCTTCTGGCCCGGCAGGTTGAAATCGCCACACAGCAAATTGTCCAGCGTGAAAAAGAAACGATTCTTCGTCTTGCCAAGGCGGGTGAATATCGAGATGAAGGCACGGGAAACCATGTGGTTCGCATGGCCAAATATTCGAGACTGATTGCTGAAGCCATGCAATGCTTCAGTGCACAAGAATGTGAAGATCTGGAATATGCCGCACCGATGCATGATATTGGAAAAATTGGCATTCCCGACCAGATTCTGCAAAAGCCAGGCCCGCTGTCAGCGGAAGAATGGGTCGTGATGAAAACCCACGCCACCATCGGCCATGAAATTCTCTCGGACAGTCAATCCAAGTACATGCAACTCGGCGCGATTATTGCGCTCAACCACCACGAACGTTTTGATGGCAAAGGATATCCCGCAGGGCTGGCCGGCGAGCAGATTCCACTGGTTGCTCGTGTAGTATCGGTGGCTGATATTTTTGATGCGCTGGTGACTGATAGGCCATACAAGCCAGCCTGGCCAATTGAAGAAGCGCTCGACTACATCCAGCAACAATCCGGTCAATCACTAGACTCGCGCTGTGTCGAGGCATTTTTCAAACAATTGCCGCAAATCAAAGAGATTCACACACGTTACTCAGACGACTTAGACAAAGGTTAATTAATGATGTCGAAAATGGTAGCGTCTGCCCCAATAGCCGTGCGCGAATGGCTAAAAAACCGGCTTTCAAGAGCCAGCGATACCGAACCCGAACAAGCTATTAAAATTCGCCTGACGCTTGGCATCGGACTGCTGATTTATTTCTGTCTGCCCTGGCGAGAAGATCAAACTTTCATCTCAAATCTAAGTAGCTTCGCCAGCATAGTGGCACTCAGTTATTACAGTTTAGCGTTGATGATCGCTATCGCAATTCTCATCAATCCAAGGCCTTCGCCGATACGCCGCGTCATGGGCATTTTTCTGGATATGGTATCGCTATCTATCGTCATGTTTATGGCTGGCGCTGAAGCGGTCTATCTGTTTGTGCTCTATCTATGGGTCATCCTGGGTAACGGCTTTCGCTATGGTTTGCGCTATCTGTATATCTCCTGGCTGGTTGCAGTGATAGGATTTACAGTTGCGATCACCTGGGGAGAATATTGGCAAAGCTTTGACCACCGTCCCGTCGGCTTCAGCCTGTTATTTTTGCTTTTGCTGATTCCGCTTTACGCTGCCTTTCTGATCAATAAACTTCACACTGCCATCGCATCTGCAAAGCAAGCAAATGAGGCTAAAACACGTTTTCTTGCCAATATGTCGCATGAGTTGCGAACACCACTCAATGGTGTTATCGGCATTGCTGACCTGATGGGAACAACGCCATTGAATTCACAGCAACGTGAGTTTATTCAGATCATGCGTAGCTCAGCTAATACACTCTTAGGTTTGATTGAGAATGTTCTCGACATTTCAAAGATCGAGGCAGGCAAAATTACCCTGAATAATGAAGCGTTTGACTTGCACGAGTTTGTTCACAACATCATTCAGATGCAACGCCCAATGGGTCAGGCAAAAGGTCTACATGTTGCACTGTGGGTCGACTCGCAAATCCCCTCTGGTGTTCGCGGCGATCCTCAACATCTGAGACAAGTGCTAATAAATTTAATCGGTAATGCCATAAAATTTACTGAAACAGGGACTGTTCGACTCAGCCTGAACGCTGAACAGCTCAGCGAACAACAAGTCCGTGTAAGATTTGATGTTGAAGACACGGGCATCGGCATCCCGACTTCTGCATTACCAACAATATTTGATGATTTCACGCAGGTTATCGACGGCTCAACCCGTGCTCAGTATGCTGGCACTGGCTTGGGCACAACGATTGCCAAGGAACTGGTTCAGCTGATGGGAGGAGCAATTGGCGTTGAGAGTGAACCGGGGCTGGGTACCCACTTCTGGTTCACGATTGATCTGGCTTTGATTGCACAACAACACGTGTCAATATCCGAACGAAGAATTCTGCTGTTGGCTGATGAAGACAGCCAGCAAACACTACAACCGGCGCTTGATAGTTGGGGTGTACCCTATCAAACGGTCACTTCTCCCGCTCGGGCTTTCACGGAATTGCTCAATGCTGCCGAGCATGAGGATCAGGCTTTCAAAGTAGTTATGGTGGACGCCGACTTCGTTCAGGATATCGATCCCATGCAATTTGCACAGTTAATTTCGAGCGAATCTTCACTGGCAAACCTGTCACTCATTTTGCTCAGGCCTCGAAAACAGGATATGGATCAATTACAGAATTTTTATATTTCATTTGTTCACGACCTAACTGACAAAACCGGCCTGTTCAATGCGATTCATGCAGCGCAAAGAGTATTTTCTATCAGTAGCGAGAATGTAATTCCGCTGAACTCGGTACACTCAAAATCCGGTGTTTCCCTTAAAGTTTTGGTGGCAGAAGATAATCTGGTCAATCAACAAGTGATGAAAGGCATTCTCAAACATGCCGGTCATCGCATGATTTTGGCTAAATCAGGTGATGAGGCACTGGATATAATCAGCGAGCGCCTTGATGAAATTGATCTCATTATTCTTGATATGAACATGCCAGGTTACAGCGGCCTGGAAATCCTTAAACGTTTACGCATCATGGACACACAAGCCACAACACCTGTCATTATCCTCACCGCCGATGCAACCCCGATGGCAAGGCAAGCCTGTCTGGATGCGGGCGTCGATGCTTTTTTAACCAAACCTGTGCAAACCAATAGCTTTCTGCATACGATAGAAGAACTTACCCGTGAACATCAAGCCAAGGAACTCGATTCAGTAACTGCACCGGCACTGCTAGATCTTGATGCTTTGTCTGAGTTGGCTCAGCTTGGTCAGGATCCACTTTTCCTGAGGCGACTCATTGACGGTTTCAAGGAAGATGGCAACTTTCATACCACCATCATTCGGATGGCTGCCGAAGATGACTACTTCCGTATGCGAGAAAGTCTGCATGCAATTCGTGGCTCAGCAACTGAGTTAAATGCACACTCGCTGGTCGAACTCTGCCGTAAAGCTGAGCAGAGCAAACCGGTTGAAATCGGCAGTCCACGGGTGTTGCAGTTGGCCGAAGACATTCAGCAGTGTTACCAGGACACAGTCGCAGCGCTTGAGCAACAGCTGAATAAATTCAGCTCTACGAGCAGTCCATAAGCTTAACGGTCAGCTTTTGCAGTTTGTCGTCGAACCAGCCGTTGCATCATGCGCAGATCTTTTGCGGTAAGCTTCAGCGCCGCATCTGCCCATATCTCAGCAATTGCCACCAGCTCCTGATAATCGACTGGATTGCACAAATCACGGATTTTCTGCATCGCCTTGTAGCTGTTTGGCGAACGATTTGCTGCCTTGATATAACTATACAGCGCCATTTCGCCCTGCCCGGGTTCTGCAAGAATATCGACGGCGCCCCATTCATAAAGTGTTTCAGCCGAATACAGTTCACCGCTAAGAATCATCTGTTGCGCTCTGGCTGGACTCACCTTGCGTGACAGCAGGGAAAAGGCTCCCATACCGGGAAATAAATTAAACAACACTTCCGGCAAGCCCATTTTGACGCCGCGCTCAGCAATGATCAGATTACTGGATAATGCTGCCTCAAAGCCACCGCCCAGCGCATCGCCCTGAATCAGAGACACTGTGGTCAGGTCACTCCCGAAGTGATGCATATTGTCGTAAAGGATATCAATACAGTGAGTGGCATAGGCAAGCAGACCTTCACGATCACGTTCGTCAATCAGCTGGGTGAATAAATCCAGATCACCGCCGAGATTAAACACACCCTCTACGCTGGAGCCAACCACCAAAAAGTCATACTTCTGCTGGCTTGTCTCACGCATTTCCTGTTTCACAGAGGCCAGATAGTGAGATAGCTCGTTTAACAAGGTCGGAGTAAAACAAGGTCTCGGACTGGCATTCATATAAAACCAGCCAATCCGGTGTTGGGCATCATAGCTTACATCCAGCTGACTGTAGGCAGATGCTGAATGCTCATTCCCTGTATCATGGTGTTTCACTTGTGCCACGGCATTCATTGAGACTCTCCTTAAGCAGATTTTCCTGATGACAAAATTTCGTCACGACCGTTTCAAAAGAAACTGAAGCATTAACCGTGCCTAAATCGAATTCTTTACTAAAAATCCTGTCCGCAACTTCATGCACACTGGCTTATTTCACACGCAATAGTCACTGGTCCATCGGCTGCATCAGTGCTCGCACATGACTAATGACTGCCCAGGCGTTTCCCTCAAGGTTGTATCCGCCTTCAAGCACTGAAACCACACGTCCATTACAATGCTTATCAGCAATTTGCATCACCATTCTGGTCAGTCGTGCAAAGCCGTCATCAGTGACCAGATGACAACCAAGCCAATCATCATGACGACTGTCAAAACCGGCAGAAATCAGGACCAAGTCGGGTTTGAAAGCATCAGCGACTGGCAGTAAATAGTGTTCAAATGCTTCGATAATCTCGGCGTCACCACTACCGCAGGGCAGGTGAACGTTGATGTTGAATCCCTCGCCAGCCCCTTTCCCAGTTTTGCCGGGATCACCGGTGCCCGGATAGGCATACCAGTCATGGGTAGAAAAAAATAACACTGACGGATCGTCATAGAAAGCCCACTCGGTACCGTTGCCGTGATGATAATCCCAGTCGACTATGAGCACTCTTTCCAAAGCAAACTTTTGCTGTGCGTATCTGGCAGCAATGGCGATATGGTTGTAATAACAAAACCCCTCCTCTGCACCACCATTTTCTGCGTGATGTCCTGGAGGTCTTGATGCAGAAAAGGCATTGTCGACCTTGCCTCTGCATACAGCATCCGTGGCCGTCAACATAGCTGAGGTAGCTAATAATGCGGCGCTATGTGCTTCGGGGTCATTCGAGGAGATTTGTTCGATATGCCAATCAGAATGAATCTTGTGTAGCCAGTCTTCTGCATCAATAGTCGGTGTCATCAGTTGGAGCAAATTGAGTAAATCCTGCTCCATCAGTCGTTGTTCAAGTGCATGATATCGTGCAGGAGACTCTGGATGACCAGACTGAATCCAGTGCTGCTTGAATCCAGGATCCAACACGATGGCTGACTTTCGTTTTGGCTGCTGTGGTTCTGCCTGAAGCCCTGAGTGAAGTCCCATCAGTGTTGCCAATCCAAGAAAGTCTCTGCGCTGCATGGCGCTCCCCCTATATCACGTTTCTCAAACCCAAATCTCCGGGATACGGCTGCAAATAAGCCTGTTTTTGAATGTACGGATTGGGATGATTATTGAAATGATGCTTCAACAATGTCACGGGTACAATCAGTGGTAACAGAGCGCGACGGTATTGATCGATGATCTCAGCCAACTCTTGCTTTTCAGCAGGGCTCAGGCTTTTTTTCAAATAGCCCTGCAAGTGCATCAGCACATTGGCATGGGTTTTTCTTGAGGCCAGTTTTGACAGACTAGACATCAACGCTGAGAAATAGCGTTCTCCAATCAAATTAATTTCATGCTTGCCCGCCTGTGCCACCATACGGCCAAGTGCCGCATAATCAGCAGGCGAATGCGCCATCAGGCAGTATTTGTAGCTGGCATGAAACTCAACCAAACTGTGATGCGTCATACCGCTCTTTTGTAGCTGTTGCCAGTTATGATAGGCAAACACTCGAGTGATGAAATTCTCCCTTAGTAAAGGATCGCTGAGTCTGCCGGACTCCTCTACCGGTAAAAGCGGGTGCGCCTTAATAAACGTCTCAGCATAAATACCACGGCCTCCTGCCGGGTCGGGATAGCCACTTTCCTGATAGACCTTGACCCTGAAGACACCGCAACTGGGTGAGTTTTTCATAAAGATGTAGCCAGACAAATCCTGATGCTGTGCGGCCTTTTGCCTGCCATACTCTCGCAAGGCATCTGTGTATTCAACAGAGGCGTCATGAACTGCTACGGCACGGGGACTGGCCACTTGGCCTACCAGTCGAATCGGTTTACGCGGAATGCCCATGCCAATGCCAACTTCCGGACACTCGGCAACAAAGTCAAAATAACGGGCCAGACTGTCAGTACACAGACGTAAATGTTTATGCCCACCATCAAATCTGACTTGTTGTCCTAGCAAACAACTACTGATTCCCACTTTTATTTTGGCCACACACGCCCCCCGTGATTAATAGTCT
Source organism: Methylophaga sp. (assembly GCA_020831825.1). Lineage (GTDB taxonomy): Bacteria > Pseudomonadota > Gammaproteobacteria > Nitrosococcales > Methylophagaceae > Methylophaga. Next base: position 340,351 of record JAFIFW010000012.1, read on the forward strand.
CACAGTAGACTGATTTTATTGTCGCAATGTTCAATTGCATACAAACTTTATTGAAATCGTGCTTTCTATTAATTGGATAAACTTGTGGGAGACCCGTATGCATTACTTCATGACCGGAGGCACCGGTCTAATCGGCCGCGAAATATGTCGACAATTGCTCAGCGAAGGTCATCACGTCACGCTATGGACCCGTGATGTAGAAAAAGCGCATCAGTACTGCGGAGAACACATCAAAGCAGTAACAGCACTGGCAATGATTCCGGCAAATGAAACATTTGATGCGGTGATCAATCTGGCGGGCGAACCCATCGCTGATGGTCGCTGGACACCCTCCAAAAAACAGAAAATCGAACGGAGTCGAATTGGGCTGACCCAGCAGTTGGTCGCCTGGCTGGCTCAGCATCCACAAAAACCACAATGTCTGATCAGCGGTTCTGCAGTTGGCTGGTATGGCGATCAAGGTGATAGTCTTGTGACCGAGCAATCTGACTTCCATGATGAATACAGTCATCAACTGTGCGCTCAATGGGAAGAAGCCGCAGAAACAGCCCAAAACTTAGGCATTCGTGTTGCCATTGTGCGCACGGGGCTGGTCGTGGCAGCTGAAGGTGGTTTTCTGAGTAAGATGATGCTGCCATTTAAACTAGGTCTGGGTGGCCGTATCAGTCATGGTCAACAATATATGCCATGGATTCATCTGCACGATATCGCAAGACTATTCATCTTTTTATCGCAGCATGAATCAGCTCAGGGTGTGTTTAACGGCACCGCGCCGAATCCAGTCACCAATCAGCAGTTCACCAAAGCACTGGCCACATCACTAAAACGGCCAGCATTTTTCCCTGTGCCAGCAGTGGTTTTGAAAGTTGCTTTCGGCGAAATGTCTGAACTACTGTTAGGTGGACAGAAGGCTGTGCCGAAAAAAGCCCAAGCAATAGGCTTTGAGTTTTTTTATACTGACCTCCAGACAACACTTAACTCGGTAGTTTGATTCATGACAAAACGCGCAGTACTACTAGCAAATCTCGGCTCACCTGATAAACCTGAAACCGCAGAAGTTCGTCGCTATCTCAACCAGTTCTTGATGGATCCTTATGTGATTCAGCTGCCATGGCCGCTGCGGCGAATGATCGTCAGTCTGTTTGTGCTACCAACACGCCCGAAAGCCTCTGCCGAGGCTTATCAGAGTATCTGGTGGCCAGAAGGCTCGCCATTAGTGGTGTTATCTCAACAACTGCGTGATGCTGTTCAAGCCAAGACCGATGTGCCCGTCGCCATGGCAATGCGCTATGGTCAACCAAGCATCGAACAAGAATTACTCAAACTCTGTGAAAACCCAGCTATTAGCGAAGTTTTGTTTATGCCGATGTATCCCCACTTTGCCGACAGCACGGTCGAAACATCGGTTCAGGAAGCCAAACGTGTCCTCGAGGCACATGACTTGAACATCACTTTGCGCGTGGTTCAGCCTTTTTATGATGATCCAGACTACATCAATGCCCTGGTCGAAAGCGCCACTCCGCATCTGAACGAACCTTATGATCATCTGATATTCAGCTATCATGGTCTGCCAGAGTCGCACATTCTCAAGCGTGATGAGTCAGGTAGCCATTGCCTGAAGCAGGCTGAATGTTGTGCAACACCTCACCCAGCACATGCGACCTGTTATCGACATCAAGTGATGCGGACAACCGCGGCTTTTGCTACAAAAGCAGGGCTAGATGTTTCGCGTTATTCTGTTGCTTTTCAGTCTCGACTCGGCAGACAAAAATGGCTGGGGCCAAATACTGAAGACAGAATCCGTGAACTGGCCGCTTCTGGGGCACGCAAGCTGTTAGTGATCTGTCCGGCATTTGTCACGGATTGTCTGGAAACACTGGAAGAGATTCAGATTCGCGGGCAGGAAGTGTTCGAAGAAGCAGGTGGCAAACAATTGACGCTCATCCCTTGCCTCAACACCCACCCAGCCTGGGTAGATGTATTAAGCCAATGGTGTGCGTCAGACCCGACCGATTAGTGGCTGACGCACTACCTGGCTGGTGTACTCTCCACCTGGACCGTAGGCATCACTGTCAGGCTCTCTGCCTCTTAAAATACTCATGGCACGCTGCAGGTATTGACGATTGACATTGACGATACCACCATTGATTTGATTGTGCTCATGGCAAGTTCTGGCGAGCTCCTTGAGTTCTCCGGTTAATTGACTGAGCTGGTGGGAGACTGTCACATCCTGATTGTCGATAAAGGCTTCTAGACCTGATTTGCCGGGGGGGAAGCCGACATTTTTGAGTAATTGGTTACGTTGTCTGCCTGAGTGCTCCAACTGTACCAACAGAGGTTGTTTTTTTTGTGAAACCTCATCGATCACTGCGGTATTCGAGTTGGTTAGCGCTTCGCGCTCTTCCAATAGCAGGGCATTGAGTTGTTTGGCAGCCTGAAGTTCAGACTTGAGGAGAGACAGTAGTTGTTGGGCAGCTTGAATTGTCATGACGAGCAACTCCGAAATTATAATTGACCCTCCAGATCAATCATATTTCGTGCCAGTTTTTCAGAGTCCACCTGATAACTGCCATCGGCAATCGCCGCGCGCAGTGCTTCGACTCGCTGCATATCCACGTCAGGCAGGTCAGCCACTGATTTTTGCAGGCTTTGCAATTGACTGGCCATGTCGGTCAGGCTGACCTTGTCAGCATTTGAATTGCTTTGATCAGCTGTGCCGCTAGCCATGCCCCGATTGTTATCCGCATTAGCATTACGCGGAGCAATCAAACTGGGCTGACCACTGCTTTTGATGTTATTGATTTCAGACATACGTCTGCTTCCCTTTATACCGTCTGACTATTCTATCGGACATACGTCAGAAAACTTTAACAAAATAATCATTGGCCGCTACATCGACACTCGGACTCGTCCAGGCCCGTCAACAATACCTTCAACAATACGCTCCGAAGAACTGTTTCTGACGCGCAGCCGCTCTCCTTCCATCGCATCGGCCATCGCTGTGCCCTGCATGCGTACTTCCATTTTACCGACCGTGGCAATCAACTGAATGAATTCGCCGCGCTTGATAGTCGCCTGTTGTCTGAAGTTGTTATTGCTCAATACGGTGCCTGCAGCTATCGGATGACGCAGCGTCTGCCCCAGCACCAGATCACCATGACCAATGATGCCCTGTCGCAAATTACCAATATCGACCATCTCAGTTCGAATATCTTCACTGGTCAGCACATGATTGGCAGATAGAGGCCTTGCCGCCACTACCGCAGCCTGCATCACCCTGATTCTGGTCGGCACATAAATAGTCCAGTTCACAGGACCTCGACAACGAACGCCAATAGTTTGACTGCCCGCAGCTGAAACATCTCGATTGGCAAAGGCTTCCATACCCCGCTCGCAAGGATGGAGTCTTAGCCGACGGTCCAGACCGTCAATGACGACCTGTGGATTGTCATAACGCATCCGCGCTTGTTGCATCGCAAACACATACGCCGTTTGTTCAATTTCTGAAATTGACTGCAGTGTGTTTGCCTGAAGCGGTTGTGGAGTCAAAAACATGACACTGAAAACCGCAAAAACAAGACTTGATAGTGTTTTCATTGCTATGCTCTCCAATAGGTCATTTGGCTATCGCTGTTCATATCTTGAGCTGAGCAAAAATCGTGCCTCATAAATCTCAGCAATCAGCCGGTGCTGATTCAAGGCTCTCGATGAACTGCCGATAAACAAAGAAGAATTTCAAGGAGCGCAGTCTGTGGCGGGAATAATTGATGGTGTTGATCAACGAACACAACTGGCTGGGCATAACCGCCTTGAGCTGCTTTTATTTCGTTTGGAAGGTCAACAGCTCTATGGAATCAATGTATTCAAGGTGCGTGAAGCGGTGCCTTGTCCGGCGTTGACCAAACTTCCAAATGCACATCCGGTCATTAGTGGTATATCCAACGTACGGGGTAAGACAGTCAGTATTTACGATCTGTCAAAAGGCATCGGCGGACGCGCCGTGCAAGATCCACAAAAATGCTTTGTCATCATTACCGAATACAACCGCTCGATTCAGGGCTTCTTGATTCGGAGTGTTGATCGCATTGTAAATACCAGTTGGTCAGAGATCATGCCACCTCCAGCAGCATCCGGTAAAAAACACTACGTGACCGCGATTACTGAAATTGATAATCAACTGATTGAAATCATCGATGTTGAAAAAGTACTGGCTGAGGTAGTTGGCATCAACGATACCGTCTCGCAATCCATCATCGAACAGTTCACTGCGCTCAATCACAACAAACAATTTCACATTCTGGTAGCCGATGATTCCAGCGTTGCCCGTAACCAGATTCACCGTACCATGGAACAGCTCGGTATCAAGGTTACCATCGTCAATGATGGTTTAAAAGCACTCCGACAACTGCAAGCCTGGGCGGCTGAGGGTCTTGATGTCACACAACATATTGATTTGCTGATTTCAGATATAGAAATGCCCGAAATGGATGGCTACACCCTGACCACTGAAATAAGAAAAGATCCAGCGATCAAGAATGTTCGCATTCTGCTGCATACCTCGATGAGCGGTGCTTTCAACAATGCCCTGGTGGAAAAGGTAGGTGCAGACAAGTTTATTCCAAAATTCTCTCCGGATGACCTGGCGCTGACAGTACAGGAGTTATTAACCAGCTGGCACGGCAGAAGTTAACTGCTTTAAAAACAAACAAGGCTCCCACAGGAGCCTTGCTTTTTGATCCAGCTCGGTTTTCTATTGCATCATCATTGGATCGACGGGCATGGGAATAGCACGCGAGGCCTCGGTGACAATATCACTTCGAGCACGCATCAGATTCGTGCCTGTGAAGCCACTCACCCGATATACCCAACCTGAGAGGTTTTCATTAATCCAGTTTACCTCTTCCTGAACCTGCTCAGATGTTTTCAGGACTTCCATTTCGACGATATCATCGGGCGCAGCAGTGATGCTTGCAGGATCATATTGAGCTGTAAGGGTAGTGAAGTAAAAACCATCATTGAAGGACGTTTCAGAAGTCACCACCATACCGTCAAAGGTCGTAAACTTGGCCATTACCACTTCTGAATCGCCACGAGAGAACTGCTCTGCAGGCTGTACATCCTGCATGCGCAACTGATGCAACGAACCAGCAATGTCGTAGCCTAACTGTGAGTAGACAAATACCGTTTCTTCTCGATCTTCAGGGGTACCGAAGCGGTTGCGTTCACCAAGATTGATCAAAGTGGCCGATGAACCGTCGGGTTGCGTGATGGTCACTTTTGCAATTCGCTCACGCTCAATATCAACGATTTGGGATTGCACCCAGTTCATCATGACCGGACTCAGATTCAGATAACCTTCAATCAGCCAGCTTCTGTCTTCACCACCTCGGCGCGCATAGTGCTGAGTCGGACCATCCCAGCGAGCGGTATCGCGGGTACGACCCAGCACCAACTGTGCCACTGTCTCATCTTGGTCAAGCATGGTGATCTGCACTGACTCACCACCATCTTCGACACCTTCAACGCCAAGTAACAGATAGTGTTCCGGATTATCGGTTTTACGTTCGAGGATCCGTGATTCGGCGATATCTACCAGCATCCGGCGAATCTGACGGCCATCAGCCATATAATCAAAGTGTTCGCGAATGAACCACTCGCCGCCCTGACGATACAGCGTAAAGTCACCCTGACGGCTATTGAATCGAACCGTATTGATCGAGTTCAACTCAGACAGCATTTCAGGAAACAAAGGTGCAAAATCCTCATCATCTCCCACTGCCTTGAAAATCGTCACTGCCATCAGCAGCAACATGATGATGGTCAATATTAGTAAAACGTTAAATGCATTTAATTTTTTTGTCATTTTCTCAACCTGTCCTAAATAAGGGGCCACACAGCAATTAGTGCTGGAACCGGCCTTGTCTGCGTTTACGCAGACGCAACCAGCCGGAAAGAATTGCCAGTAAAATGACAATCATAGGCACCAGACCGATGTTGAAAAACTTGAGTTGCGTATCCAAGCGCTCAATATCCTGACGCAGGTTAACTCGCACGCGGCGCAGTTCCTGTTCGGCTTGATTGGCCATTTGACGCAGCTCGGCGATTTCCTGCTCCTGTTCAGGTGTCAGCAACTGTTCACCGGCACCGGCTGATTGCATTCGAGCAATCGCCTGTTGAGTTTCCTGAACCGTTCTTTGCAGCTCCCGTTCCTGAGTTCTGAAACGGCGCTCAGCTTCACGCTGAATCGCCTGAACGCGAGTGAAGGGTCGTGAAAAACCAGTACGCGAACGCACACTGATTAAGCCTTCAGTGCCCGTGATGTCTTCAATCGCGTTGGTCAGAAAGTCAACATTGTTCGAGGTGGTGAAGTTGATGGTTTCACCAAAGAAGTCTTGCTGTTGAACCCAGAAGCGAGGGTTGAGCATGTCAACATCTGCAATCGCAATCACATCAATCGGACCATCGGACACATCACGATGGTTCGGCATTCTTTGTACCTGACCAGTGACATCGCGCGCACCCTCCGGAAATGCAGTCTGCACTTCTCCACGAACCCTTATTGCCATCGGGTAGCTGATGGTGCCGGCCTCATAGCGGGTCAGCAATGCCACGGGGTCGTTACGGAACTGCACCACACGCCGGTCTACGAGCATCGCTTCATTGGAAGAAGACAGCAACGGCGTGATTTCCGTGCTGGCATCCTCCAGCAAAACAAAATGCCCCGGAGTCGCCATGTTGATGCGACGCAGATTAGCAGTAATACGCTCTTCCTGATTCATATTGTCAGGTGTGAGTGCTTGCCAGAGTACGTAGTCAATCGGTTGGTGATTGGTACGTGCCCCAAAGTCAACACGGGTCGCAGTGACCCGGTCGGCAACCACATCCGTCGGCGAACGCTGAAAGCCCCAGGCCTGGAACAGCTTGTCCATATTCGAGGCACGAGAGGCCATCATTGCTGACATCGGATTGTCAGGATCTCGTGGCGGCTGATCGATTTCTGCATGCGGGTCGACAAAGGTCACCAGTCGGCCACCGCCGAGCACATATTGCTCAATGGCATACAAGGTTGCATCAGCCAGCTCTTTGGGATGCACAACAACGAGGGCATCAAGACTGGAAGGGATGCGGCGAACATCTGCCGGCAGTACAGAAACGTTGAATAGAGCTCGTAGTTCCCCCATGATCGGCCATGGCGGACTGCCGCCTTCTTCCAAACGACCACTTAACGGATCAAAATCTTCACCATCAATCGGCAAAGCGCTCAATACCGCAATATTTTTCCGCTGAGCTTCAGAAAGCGTCTGCACCAGCCGGGTCAGATCGTATTCCAGCTTGTCTTCATTGACGGTCTGGAAAAAACGGATGACTTCTAGACCATCCAGCTCATTGGTGGCTGCCAGTCCAAAGAACAAGGGGTCGTCTTCACCATCGATGGGAATACCCAACAGCCCGTATTGCTCAGCCCGTTGTTCATGATCTGTAAACGGCCTTGGATCAATCACCAGCAATCGGATCATACCGTTTGAGGCTCTCTCGTATTCACGCAGCAACTCTTGGACTCTTTGAGCATAAGCACGGATGCCAGGCAATGCCTGAGCGACTCGCTCTGAGTAGTAAAAGCGCAATGTGATTGGTTGTTGAACACTTTGAATGATGTTCAGCGAACCACTGGATAGCGTGTATAACCTGTCTTCAGTCAAATCAATTCTGGCAGAGGTCAAGTTACTGTTAACGACAATAATAAAAGATACGAACAGGATGATCGCTAGAAGCAATCCCGCCGGAGATAATAGTTGCTTATTCATAAGTGCTTTATTCCCCTAATCAGCTTTGCGGGCATTCACGATCAACGCATTGGCAAACAGCCAGATGGCAATCAGTGAAACAAAGTAGAGCATGTCACGCATATCAATGACGCCTTTGGAAATGGCATCGTAATGCGTCAGAAAGCTGAACGAACTGATGACGTCCACCAACACTCTCGGCGCCCAACTGCTAAAAAAATCCAGAACGATGCCGTAGCCAGCCAGTACAAAAATCAGACTCACCACCACACTGACAACAAAGGCAATCACCTGATTCTTGGTCGTTGAAGAGATGCAAGCCCCAATTGCAAGGAAGCCACCGGCCATCAGCAAGCTGCCAAGGAAGCTGGCAAAGATAACGCCGTTATCTGGTGACCCGAGATAATTAACAGTGATCCATAGCGGGAAATTAAGAATCAATGCCAGACCAGTGAAAGCCCATGCAGCAAGGAACTTACCGATAACCGCTTCGAATACCGATACCGGCAAAGTCATCAGCAGTTCAATAGAACCGCTTTTACGTTCCTCTGCCCAAAGACGCATGGAAATAGCCGGTATCAGCAGGATGTAGAGCCAGGGATGCATTGAAAAGAAAGGATATAAATCGGCTTCACCGCGATCAAAGAAATTGCCGACAAAGAATGTGGAAAAACCTGCCAGCAGCAGAAATATAACGATAAAAACGTAAGCTACCGGTGTGGCGAAATAGCCGTTGAACTCACGCTTCATAATGAACCAGATATTGTGCATATTCATCAGGCAGCATCTCCAGGACGGGTAGTCAGGGTGCGGAATACTTCATCAAGCCTTCCGTTTTCGACATAGAGAGACTCAATTTGCCAGCCATTGCTGCGAATTCTCTCTGACAATTCCAAAGTGATTTGTTTGCCATCTTTCGGGAAAATGCGAATGCCATTGTTAAAGTTAAGCGGTTCAGTACCAGCCACATCATCAAGCGACTCGACAAAACGTGACAAGGCCTCAGTTTCCACACCTCCCACCGATACACACACTGCATTGTGATAACGCGACAACGCTTCAAGCTCTTGCGGCGTACCGTCAAATTCAATTTTGCCGTTGGCAATCAGTACATTGCGACTACACATCGCGTGCACTTCTTCGAGAATGTGCGTGGAGATGATAATGGCTTTGTCTTCGGCCATTTCGTTGATCAACGTACGCACTTCGTATTTCTGATTAGGGTCAAGACCATCGGTTGGCTCGTCCATGATCAATACCGGTGGGTTGTGCAAAATGGCCTGTGCCAGACCTACCCTGCGTTTGTAGCCTTTTGACAGGGTTTCGATGGGTTGAAACATGACGTGTGTGATTCGCGCCTTTTCAGCGGCAGAGGCAACAGCACGTCTTTTCTCGGCGCCACGCAACCCACGAACATCGGCAATAAATTTAAGAAAACCCTCTGGCGTCATGTCCGCATAGGCGGGTGCGCCTTCAGGCAGATAGCCAATGCTGGCTTTGACGGATATTGGGTCAGTCAGCACATCATGACCACAGACCCTGACAGTACCTCGGGTCGGCGTCAAAAACCCGGTAATCATCTTCATGGTAGTGGACTTGCCAGCGCCGTTAGGTCCCAAGAATCCTAGGACCTCCCCTTTACTGACTGAGAACGTCACGCCATCTACAGCTTTTATCTCGCCAAAGTGTTTGGCAAGGTCTTCAATCTCAATTCTGAGCGTCATTGATAAAACGACCTCCGTTTTAATATTTATAGTGATTTCGTAATGTTAAGTCGCAAACCGTTCATTATTCTGAGCCAATCAGCAGCAAGTCAAGTCAGAGTTGGTCTGGGCCAGATGACAGTTGTCATCAGACGATTGAGAGAATAAGCTGTCACAAGCCTTCAGAATACGTGATGAACCTGCCATGCAATTTTCACATACCCTGCAATCACTCAAATTCCGCGCTAAAGAACTGGCCGGTAAAATGCGGCTGCCAGCCGATCCGAAGTCCTTGACAAAGTCTTTCGCAGCCGCTGGATTGACGTTCTTATTGCTGATTTTGTTGCTCATGTGGTGGTGGAGCCGAACACCGTCATTGTTTGACCCCGTCATGTTGGCTCAATCTCAGGCTGACTCGCACAAACATGAAATGGTGCCAGGTTATGTCTCAACCGTAACCCTCATACAGCTCGGTGAAACTTTACTCAACAAATCCGGCGGCTATCTGCGTAATGATGTACTACCACCATCCGTATGGATGGACAATATGCCCTCATGGGAGTTCGGTGTGCTGATGCAAATCAGAGATTTTTCTTCGGCCATGCAACGAGACTTCAGTCGCTCGCAACCGCAATTCGAAGATGATCCGGATCTCAAACAAGCTGCTGAACGTTTTGCATTTGACTCAAACTCCTGGATGTTTCCGTCAAGTGAGCGGGAATATCGCCGCGCCATCAGATCTCTCGAATCTTACCAATCCCGACTAGGTACACAAGACGAAGATGTCGCCAGTTTCACAATTACTGCTGAAGCACTCGATAGCTGGTTGAATACTGTCACAGAAAGACTGCAAGACCGTCTGGAAAAACTCAGCGCCAGCCATCGTCCATTACAAAAAGCTATCAGCCAGGATCACACGCCTCGCTATCAAATAGACAATGTGTTCTTTGAAACCCGAGGGCAGCTGTGGGCACTCAAACATCTCCTTGAAGCCGTTCAGGTAGACTTTGCCGAGGTGCTGTCCAGCAATGCAAACGAATTGGTATCACAAATGGTGATGGAACTTGAAGTCAGTCTTCGTTCACTGTGCAGTCCTGTTATTCTCAATCGACATGGTTTTGGACTATTTGCGAATCATTCACTGACCCTGGCGTTTTTTGTGCAACGGTTGCAGACACAGCTAGATTTATTGCGTCAGGAAATCGGCAACTCATGACAGATACTGCTTCGCACAACGCGATATCAACATCTGGAGAATAACGCTATCGCGGCCCGAACTATAATGATGCAAGTCTGCGCTTTGCTACTGACTCTGAGTCTGTTACTGCCTTCGGCGCAGGCACAGTCGTTCCTGAAATTGTCGACCACCACCAGCACTGACAACAGCGGCCTGCTGTCCGTTATCAATCAGGCGTTCACTGAGCACAGCGGCATTCGGGTCGCGGTGATTGCTGTTGGCACGGGTCAGGCGCTAAAACTGGGTGCCAATGGTGATGTGGATCTGGCCCTGGTGCATGCGCCGGAAGCCGAACTGAGTTATATCGAAAGCGGTGATTTTATTGACCGGCGTTATGTGATGTACAACGACTTTGTACTGGTCGGACCGGAGAGTGATCCGGCCTATGTACGCTCGGCCACCACTATCAGCGAAGCCATGCAGAAAATCGCTGGCAGCGGTGCACGTTTTGTTTCCCGCGGCGATGACTCCGGCACCCATAAAAAAGAACTGCAGCTCTGGGACAAGGCAGGCATCAAACCCGCTGGTCGCTGGTATATTCAAGCGGGCCAGGGCATGGGCGCGGTTTTGAAAATCGCCGATGAAATGCAAGGCTATGCGCTGACCGATCGAGGCACGCAGATTGCCTTTGCCGACAAAATGTCACTACAACAGCTATATGAGGGCGGCAACGAGCTGGCTAACCCCTACCACATTATGGCGGTCAATCCAGAGCGTCATGCTCATGCCGACTATGCAAATGCCCTTCGCTATATTGAATTTATCACCAGTGAGGCAGGCCGGACGCTGATTGATAATTTCAGCATCAACGGCCAGCCGCTGTTTTTTTCCGAGCCGCTTGTTGCGGCCACTGATTAGCCTTCAGCTGCCGCTAAAACGCCCACTGGCTGCGTACCAGAAATACTCGTGGTTTCTGGCCGTCATTCGGGCCATCTTTCACCTTAAGTACGTCGATATAGTTGGCTGAAAAGCGCAGCATCGGCACCGGAAACCAGTTCACACCGACATTGAACAGATCCATTTCACCACCAATGATGTCGCGATCACTGAGATCCAGACTGCTGTAACGCAGGGTCAACTCCCAGGCACCAATACCACCCTGCCCCACTCGGTGTTTGGGCGTGACAGCACCAAACTCACCACGCTCGTAGACACGCGCATCGTTGGTCAGGAAATAACCGGCCTGTAAATGCCAGCCATCAAAGCCAAGATTACTGGCACCACTGCGACTAACGACGGTGTAAACATACTCGGCCTGAGCCGAGAACGGACCTCGAATCACTGCGGTTTCTGTGCCATAGCGGCTAAAGCTACGACTGTTAGAGATATCGCCGGTATCGACAATCGGACGTCCAGCCACACGAGCTTCAGGTTGTTCGCTAAAACGGACCACTCGCTGCTGGCCACTGGCATCTTTATCGACATTGCGATACATCACCGCGGTGCCAAAATGCAACAGTCGTCCATCACTGTTAATGGGCGCAACCGTCAGCCGACTGCCCAGCCCCCAGCCTTCATCGTTGATCGGGTTTTTCCGAGTCGCGGTATCACCAAACGCGCCGGCGGCAAAACTCCAATGCTGTTTCTTGATATCGCCCATCACGCCAATATAACGGTCACCACCAAACGCACCCAATAAACTGCGTTCGATCAATTGCGAGTTGCTGGAGCTGGTGCGGTATTGCAGCTGAAACGGGATTTCCATCAAGCCGGTGCGTAGCCGGATATCCTCAAAACCTTCATAGGAGACAAACGAGTCTCGCAGTTTGCCGCCATCGGCAAAATCATAATCCAGCTGGAAGCCCCAGTCGTGAAATATGCGCCCGGTCCAGGCCAGGCGTGCACGGCGAATTTCGGTACCATCGCCCAGATCTGGATTGCCATTATGCGCTGCGGCATCCACCATCAAGCGGCCACGCAAGCGGGTTTCAAATTCACCATCGGTGGTTCTGACCCGAATACCGCCGCGGGTGGTCACTTCGACTTCAGGTGGTTGGGTGGCCTCGTCCAGCCTGGCTTCCATCACTTGCCTGGCTTCAAGTTCTTGCTGTTTTTCTGTTTCAGTCGCTTGCTTGTTCTGGTTCAACTCAGCGATCAATCGCCCATATTGTTCATCACTGACCATGCCGTTTTCATGCAGTATATTGATCAGCAACTCCAGTTCCGAGGCTTGCGTCAGTGGCGATAGCGCCATGAATCCAGACAGTAATAGAGCAGAGACAGAGCGTGAGTGGCGCATGGCAAGGATCCTTGAAAAAACGCAGTCGACGATGAGCGCGTTGCGATCGTACCTGTGATATAGGAATTTTTCCTATATTTTGTTCACCATTCACTTAACCGAAACTTAATTTTGTCTTGCCAATGCCTGTTTAACGCCGCCAATGACCGGATTTACCACCGGCTTTTTCGACCAGTCGGATATCAGTCATGGTCATGCCACGATCAACCGCCTTGCACATGTCATAGATGGTTAACAGCACCACCTGCACTGCGGTGAGAGCTTCCATCTCAACACCGGTCTGGCCGTTGGTGGCCACCTCAACCCGGCAATAAACACTGGAATTTTCAGTGCAGGTCTGGAACTCAACGCTGACTTTGGTCAATGCCAGCGGATGACACAACGGGATTAAATCGGCCGTTTTTTTCGCCGCCATAATCCCGGCAATCCGGGCAATGCCCAGTACATCACCTTTTTTATGTCCGCCCTGCTCAATCAACTGCAAAGTGACGGGCAACATGCTGATGGTGCCTTCCGCGACCGCCAGTCGCTGAGTCACAGCCTTGCCGCCAACATCGACCATATGGGCCTCACCGGCCGGGTTAAAATGGGTTAATTCCGCCATGGCTAATGGTATCCTTGTCATTCAATTCAAAAACGATGATGTCAATGTCTATTCAAGTCAAATTTTTTGCCAGTCTGCGTGAAAAAACCGGGGTTGCCGAGACCACAATCGACGCAGCCCATACCGCTGCAGACGCCTGGGACAAATCCACCGGCGGTATACCGCAGCCAAACAATGTGCTGGTGGCCATCAACCTGGAATATGCCAGCTTTGATGCGCCGGTGAAGCCCGGTGATGAGGTTGCATTTTTTCCACCGGTGACCGGAGGCTGAAATGACCATTCAGGTATTTGCCGATAGTTTCGACGCTTATCAGCTGCTACGCGACTATCAGCAACAGTTGAGTGCCGGCAGTTATGGCGCAATGGCCAGCTTTATCGGCACCATGCGTGATTTTAACGACAACGCCTCAGTCAGCAAAATGACGCTGGAACATTATCCGGCAATGACCGAGCATTATCTTGATAAACTCGAACAGCAAGCGCGAGACCAATGGCCGCTGGACGCCTGCCTGATTGTGCATCGGGTAGGTGATATTCTGCCGGCAGATGCGATTGTGGTTATCGGCTGCTGGTCGGCACATCGCCGTGCGGCACTGGATGCCTGCGCCTGGCTGATTGAAGAGCTCAAATTTAATGCACCGTTCTGGAAAAAAGAGACGCGACCTGATGGCGAACGCTGGGTCGAAAGCAATACCAACGGTGTTGAATGATAGGAGCAAGTGATGCTTACTGCCCTCTACGCCAGCCTATGCGCGCTGGTTATTGTTAAACTCTCGCTGGGCGTGATTGCCCTGCGCCGCAAACATCAGATCCGCCTCGGAGATGGGGGTATTGATGAACTGCACGCCGCCATTCGCAGCCAGGCCAACGCCACCGAATATATCCCCATCACGCTGTTATTGATGTTGCTGCTGGAGCTGATGCATGTTTCACCATGGCTGATTCACCTGGCCGGTATCAGCTTGCTGACGGGGCGTTTATTGCACGCCAGCGCCTTGAAAACCAATGATGTCAAAAAACGTGTGCTCGGTATGCAAATCACGTTTTTCCTGATCATTGCCCTGGCTGTTTTGAACATCGTCTATCTGGCGCTCGGTTATTTCAGCAGCTAGTCGGATTCAGGGGCCAGTCCCAGCTCAGACCACATAGCATCAATACGCGCTACCACCGCCGGATCTTTTTCAATCGGCCGGCCCCATTCACGATCGGTTTCACCCGGTAGTTTATTGGTGGCATCCATGCCCATTTTCGAACCCAGCCCCGACACCGGCGAAGCAAAATCCAGATAATCAATCGGCGTATTTTCCACCAGCACGGTATCTCGTGCCGGGTCCATACGGGTGGTAATGGCCCAGATCACATCCTGCCAATCGCGCACGTTGACATCATCATCGACGACAATCACGAATTTTGTGTACATAAACTGCCGTAAAAACGACCAGACGCCCATCATCACCCGCTTGGCATGACCGGCATATTGTTTTTTCATACTGACCACGGCCATCCGGTAAGAACAACCCTCGGGCGGCAGATAAAAATCGACAATTTCTGGAAACTGCTTTTGCAAAATGGGCACAAACACTTCGTTAAGCGCCACCCCCAAAATTGCTGGCTCATCCGGTGGCCGGCCAGTATAGGTACTGTGATAAATCGGATTCTTACGCTGGGTAATGCGCTCAATGGTAAATACCGGAAAGCTGTCGACTTCATTGTAGTAACCGGTGTGATCGCCATAAGGCCCTTCCGGTGACATATCGTCAGGGTAAATAAAGCCTTCCAGCACAATCTCGGCATGGGCCGGCACCTGTAAATCACTGCCGATACATTTCACCAACTCAGTTTTGCTGCCACGCAGTAAACCGGCAAAGGCATATTCAGATAAGGTATCCGGCACCGGCGTCACCGCACCTAAAATGGTGGCTGGGTCACAACCCAAAACAACAGCAATCGGAAACGGCTCGCCCGGATGGGTTTGTTGCCATTCCTTAAAATCCAGCGCGCCACCACGATGCGATAACCAGCGCATAATGACCCGGTTTTTACCAATCACCTGCTGACGGTAAATGCCCAGATTCTGCCGGGTTTTATGTGGGCCGCGAGTGACCACCAGTCCCCAAGTAATCAACGGTGCGGCATCTTCCGGCCAGCAATGCTGGATAGGGTATTGGCTCAAATCAATGGCATCGCCTTCAATCACCTGTTGCTGACACGGCGCGTTGCGGACCATTTTTGGCCCCATATTCAAGACCTGGCGGAAGATTGGCAGCTTATCCCAAGCATCTTTCATGCCTTTGGGTGGTTCTGGCTCTTTCAGAAATGCCAGTAATTTGCCGACTTCACGCAGCGCTTCAACAGAATCCTCACCCATACCCATCGCCACCCGTTTGGGGGTGCCAAACAGATTGGCTAGAACAGGCACGCTGCTGCCTTTGGGATTCTCAAACAAAATCGCCGGACCACCGGCCCGTAGCACCCGATCACAGATCTCGGTCATTTCGAGATGCGGGTCCACCTCGGTGGTGATGCGTTTGAGTTCGCCCTGTTTTTCCAGGTTAGTGATGAAGTCTCTTAGGTCGGTGTATTTCATGGATATGGGGATTAATTGTTTGATTGGTGGTTAGCTTAGCAGCTTCGACCTGATTTTTTGATGAGAGTGCTTAACAACAGACAATTTATGACTGATTTTGAGGCGCAGCTTCATTGCATTCAGCCCAATCTAATAAAACCAGTCCCCCCCTAAATCCCCTGTTGTGTTGCCGATAAAACGATTTGTTCCGACTTAAGGTCGAGTCAGGGGAATGCATACCCATTCCCCTAACACCCCCAAGGTACCCCTTGTGTTGGCCTGCGGCTTCACTACGTTGCTCGCTTGCTCTGGCGTACGGCCAAAAACTCGCTGCGCTCAAACACTGGTCTTCCGTTATCCAGACCCAGCTGCACTACTCGTCAACACAAAAGGAGAAGTTTGGAGTTCGCCTCCACCGTTGGGTTTCGCGGACTCAACCGCAACCTACCAAAATGAATAGCTCCACCGCCAAAAACTTGAACAACTTATTGTACAAGTCTCCTGATCTACCTATACTTGTACTACTAATTGTACAAAAGTACCGATATGAAAATCGTCTCATTTTCAGAAGCTAGAAACAGCTTAAAAACCGTTCTCGATGGTGTGGTGAACGATGCCGATACCACCATCATCACCCGCCGGGATGCAGAAGATGCGGTTGTGATGTCATTGGACTACTTCAACGGCTTGATGGAAACCGTGCATTTGCTGCGCTCCCCCGAGAACGTCAAACATCTCAATAAATCAATTGAACAATTCAAGGCTGGCAAAACCAAACCACAAGAGCTGATGGATGACTAAACGCTCATTTTCATGGACTGACGAAGCTTGGAAAGATTATCTCTATTGGCAAGATCAGGATAAAAAAACACTACGCCGCATCAACAAATTGATCACTGATGTTCAACGAAGTCCATTTGAAGGGATCGGCAAACCGGAAGCTTTAAAAGAAAATCTGTCCGGCTTCTGGTCCCGGCGGATTGATGACACCAACCGCTTGGTTTATGCCGTTGAGGATACGGCGATTACGATTATCTCTTGTCGGTATCGTTATTATGCGGAAACAAATGATAGAAAGTATGTTGGGTTGAGCCAAGAAACCCACATTTGTCAAAATCACGGTTAGAGTTGTTGGGTTTCATTGCATTCAACACAAAATACCCATTCATACCGGCACAAAAATTAACGACAGTACATCATCTTGATAATCCCCGGTGGTTTTGTATTCACGATAACCTTTTGACATGGCTGCGCCCACAGCATATTGCTCACCTTTGAATTGCAAAATCACAGATGCACGCTCACCATTTGCCAATCCTAAAAAGTCCACTTCGAGCGGCAATCGCTCACCAGGAAGTAGATCTACATGAGTGCTGGAAATGATACGACCAAGACGATCAGTAAATACACCAAAAGCCCCGCTGATGATTTGCTGCTTGTCATCTCGCGGCAAAGCATCATGCAACATAGCCTGAAATTCTGGAGTGGAATCAAAGACTATGCATATACCACCGACGATTTTTTTATTGTCATTCGGGGCACAAATTGAGGAAAAGTACATGTATGTGTGCATTCCACCATAGAGCGAAGTTGCGGCAAAGTTAGAAACGGCGTAGTTCTGGGAGCCGGAATCAACCAACGCTAGCCGCATTGGCTCCTCATCAGGAAATTTTTGACCGACTAAGTTGTTGTACTCTTCGTTGGAGACAGCCACTACGACACCATTGCTATCGAATAAAATAAGATTCGTGTACACAGTGTAAAGACTATTGATGTACTTGAGTTGATCACAAAGCACTGAATCGTCGTGATTTTGAGTTTTCTGGGCCATCGCATCACGAAAATAAGAATTTAACGCCCACCATCTAACGTCATTGGCGCGCTCATATAGGTTACGATCCATGATATCAATCGCGAGAAACGCCCTAAACTCAACATCATTTAGCAAAGAACTCACAACGGAATTTCGAAGGTCCGAAATAGATTGTTTAAAGACGCTTTGAGTAAGGAGCCCAATGTTACGTATTTCCTCTAGTACAGGGATAAACTCTGGGGCATTGCACTTGGCTGAAACAATCTTTCCATTCAGGACCACGAGACTCAGCTCATGCACTACAGTTTCTGCCTGTTCCGTGATATCCAACAAACGCTGAGAAAAAATGCTCGAATCTTTCAGGTCAAATATGTTCTCATCCATAGAACTTTCCTGCACAAACGCTTTCTTAGCTGGCCGTGTGATAATTACTCGCCAGTCTAACCCGGAGTAGCCTTGATATCCTTTAGCCTTGTTTTGATGACAGAGATAATCTTCACCTTCAAGTTCAAGCAGAAATAATCCGCTTTCCGCAGACTCGTGTATCTTGCGACCAGTAGGGAGAATCCGTTCATTACTGGAAATGATCACCTGTTTGTTTTGGTCAATCAGCGCAATAACCTCATCCTGAGAGACCAGATTATCAAATATTTGCTTAAGTTCATCTTCAATACGAAAACAAAGACATAGCACGCCTATCGGTGCAGAACCATGTTGATAATCATCACGAATTAACGCAGAGAATATGTGTGATACCTTGCGGTCAGATTGAAATGAAGAATATCGAAACGTTTCGATGAAAGGCTCACTGGTTTCTAATGTTTCTCGAAATAGTGGCTCCTCTTTTGCCTGGTGAATCTCGTAGGATTGGTCTAAATTTGCTCGAACGCGACCCTGAGTGTCAATTAGCAAAATCTCATCATAAACGCTATATTTTTTGGTGTATTCATTCAGACGTTCAATGATGATCTTTCTGTGCTCCTCTGAAGAAGATGGCTCACGCAAAAAAGCCCGTATATCTTCGTCTTTGGCAAGAAATCCAACATCGGCAGTACGCTCAAACAAATTGCGATTTAGCACATCAATAGCGACTTGAGCCCTTGCATCGCAATCCAGTTTCTGTTTTCGGACGTTTTCCTCAACCAGATTGTCAATTAAGTCAACTTGCAAAGCTCTAAAGTGAGATTGTGTAGCCACCATATCTTCAATGAGCGTAGTAGACAGAGATTGACTATTTACCCGGCCAATCAGAGTGATGTATTGCCACCAATCACCAAGAGAAAGAAGAGTGTCGTCGTACTCTTTAACTTGGCGCATGAAAGGATAGTATAAACCCCGAATTGTCTCAGCCATGTCCGAATTTACCATGCTCGTTGGTCTCGTATCCATAAATCAGCACCATATCTCGCTACTAATAGTTCAGTCAACACAAACTGACTAGCAAAAACAAAGCCATCGCCAGAATTACGTTTAAGAGAAGACACTATGAGTGCTCATAATTCGGAGATTTGTGGGATGAATCGCACATTCTAATAACTGTGCTTCTTAAGCGGTATCTGAATTACAAGGCTGACAAAACACCCCGACACGTTGCAGGATTGTGAAATGAGGCGCACTCACGCAATCATCACTTTGCTGGCTGTGGAACCTACTTATCCTATTTCAAGCGAGAGAGATATCACGAACACCCAATAACTGAGACCGACATATACCGATAGAAATACCTGCTCAGTGAGAAATTGCATTTTCATAACTGTGGTGCCTGATTGAGCAAGGCATTGGGGCGGATAGGTGTTGACCATCGATATGCCCGTTATTGAAATGCTTCGCTATGCCAATTTTTTAGAGAGATAATTCATTATCGACGATGAATTCAGATCAGATAGATTCGGATAGGCAGGGGGTTTGTCGGCAAAAATACTGTCACTCGACAATAAGCTCTGGTAATCCGATAATCTTTTGTGTGGCTAAAGTGGCGCACCTAGATTTTTAACTTTGGCCTCACCCAGCCCGCTTCAGCATAACAACTACAGCCCTAATCTAATATTGGAGGTTTTCATGGCTGGAGGATGGTCGCGCGATGGCGCAGTTCAGGATCAGATTGATGCCAGTGTCGAAGATGCGATTAATCAGGCACGCGCTCGTTTACCTAAAGGCGAGAGTCTGACGCATTGTGAAGAATGTGATGCAATCATTCCGCAGGCGCGACGTGAGGCGATTCCCGGTGTTCGGCTTTGCGTCAAATGTCAGGAAGTTATCGACATAGAAAACAAAGCATCCCATCTGTTCAATCGACGTGGCAGCAAGGACAGTTAGTTACGATGATGCTGTTCGACGCCGTTCATCAAAACTTATCAGCGACATTGCTGTCATTTCACTGTAATCAAACTGTCATAATTTATGCATAGCTTGTTTTGATGGCTAAAACACTTGCTCATCTATAAATGCTAAGGAGTTCTGCATGGCACAGTCGGACAAACTTCTAACCCCTGCTCAAGTAACCAAATGCAAAAAAATTGCCGCAACGAATAGTAAATTCAGCAGTCGTGCGGCTGTACTGCTTAGCCTGCATGGTGGAGCAACGCAAGCTGAAGCGGCAAGTGCGGCAGACTTGACCTTGTATCAAGTCAAATACTGGCTGAACAAATTCCGACAGCTGGGCATGGCAGCTTTCCCGCCAGTGGAAGAGCAGACGGCGGTCACTGAAACTACTGACGCGAAAAAACCAGCCAAAGACAAGTCGACGGATAATGCCAAAAAATCCAAAACCAAGACAAAAACCAAAAAAGACAACGTCAGCAAGGATAAAAAGCAAAAGAAAAAAGACAGGGATGGCAAAAACAAAAAATCTGTCAAAAAAACTAAAAAAGTAAAAGACAAGAAAAAGTCTGGAAAAAAATCTAAAAAATAGTCAGGTCAAGGCAACAAAAAAAGGGGCACAGTGATGTGCCCCATGTTTTATGCGGCAATGCCTGAGTGTCTTAACAAGGCATCAATCTGTGGCTCACGGCCTCGAAATTCGATGAACAGCTCCATTGGTTCGCGACTGCCGCCCTGTTCCAAAATAGCTTCAAGAAATTCGATACCGGTCTGTCGGTCAAAGATGCCGTTTTCCTGAAACTTGGAAAAAGCGTCGGCCGACAAGACTTCAGCCCATTTATAGCTGTAGTAGCCTGCGGCATAACCGCCAGCAAAAATATGAGCAAAACTGTGGGCAAAGCGGTTGAACTTGGGTGGCTTGACCACTGAAACTTCACTACGCACTTGCTCCAGAATCTGTTCCACCTGATTGCATTGAGCCGGATCAAACTCCAGATGTAACCTGAAATCAAACAATGAAAACTCCAACTGTCGAAGCATCATCATTGCCGACTGAAAGTTGCGGGCGGCGATCATTTTGTCGAACAAATCGTCTGGCAGCTTTTCTCCGGTCTGGTAATGCCCGGAAATCAGATCCAAGGCTTCACGTTCCCAGCACCAGTTTTCCATAAACTGGCTGGGCAGTTCGACCGCATCCCAAGCCACACCGTTAATCCCAGACACACCGGCATAGTCAATTTTGGTCAACATGTGATGCAGGCCATGTCCAAACTCATGAAACAGCGTGGTCACTTCATCATGAGTGAACAAAGCAGGTTTGTCGCCCACCGGCTCGGAGAAATTGCAGGTCAGAAAGGCAACCGGAATCTGAACGCCCTCAGCGGTTTTGCGTCTGACCATGCATTCATCCATCCAGGCGCCGCCCCGTTTGTGCTGGCGAGCATAGAGATCCAGATAGAATTGGGCGCGGACTTCACCGTGTTCGCCAACAATTTCGAAAAAACGTACATCTTTGTGCCAGACATCGACGTTTTTATTTTCACGAATTTCCAGATCGTAAAGGCGGTTAACCACCGCAAACAGACCATTGACCACTTTGTCTTCAGGAAAATATGGTTTCAGCTCTTCCTGTGAGATGGCATAGCGCTGCTGGCGCAGTTTTTCGGCCCAGTAGGTGACATCCCAGGCTTCCAGTTTTTCCAATCCTGATTCCGCTTTGGCAAAGGCACATAATTCGGCATATTCCTGCTCGGCAATTGGTTTGGAGCGTGCTGCCAGATCCTGCAAAAACTCCAATACCTGCTGTGGACTTTGCGCCATCTTGGTGGCGAGAGACCGCTCCGAATGACTAGTGAAACCCAAAATGTTAGACAGCTCATGACGTAGTTTCAGAATATCCAGCATGACCTCGCTGTTATCCCACTGTCCTGCGTTGGGCCCTTGATCTGAAGCTTTGGTAGCAAAGGCGGTGTACATTTCTTCACGCAGCTCGCGACTGTCCGCATAAGACATTACCGGCATATAAGATGGAAAATCCAGCGTGAACAGCCAGCCTTCCAGCCCCTGTCGCTGGGCCATCATTGCGGCCATTTCCTGGGTCGACTCCGGCAGGCCCGCTAACAGGCTCTCATCAGTGATGTGCTTGGTCCAGGCATGCGTCGCATCCAACAGGTTTTCCTCAAACTTGGCGCTACGCTCGGTCAGCTGCTGAGATAATTTCTTGAATTTTTCACGCTCCAGCTCGGGCAGTTCAACACCGGACAGACGAAAATCACGCACCGCATTGTCAATAACCTTTTTCTGCGCAACATCGAGTTTTTGATATTCAGCGCCCTGCTGAATCGTCTTGTAAGCCTGATACAGCGCTTCATTTTGACCCAGCTCGGTGCCAAATTCGCTCAACTTGGGCAAACAGGCGTTGTATGCCTGACGCAGCGCTTCAGAATTGACCACTGAGTTCATATGACTGACTGGCGACCAGACACGGTCAATCGTCACGTCCAACTCCTCCATCGGCACCACCAGTGTTTCCCATGCAGGCTCGGTCAAACCATGCAGCAAGGCATCAATCTTTGCTCGGGCATCGGCAATCACCTTGTTGATGGCAGGTTCCACATGTTCAGGACGAATCTCACTAAACGGTGGCAACACATAGGGTTCTAACAGCGGGTTATTCATAAAAATTTCCTGATAATAAATCGGTTGGTAGCTGTCACGTCACAATCTCGAAACAAAAGCTTCATCAGCTTGCAATATTAATTAGTTAGTGTGCGCTCAGGATAATAAGACAAGAGCGCACGATGCAAACACAAATAAGTCACAAACATACGTTGAAAGTTCGTACCGTCTGGATCTCGGATATACATCTGGGCTTCCGCGGATGCAGTGCTGACATGCTGTTGAGTTTTCTGCATCAAGTTGAATGTGACTATCTGTATTTGGTCGGCGATATCATTGATGTCTGGGAAATGAAAAAACGCATGTTCTGGCCGCAGGAACACAACAATGTGATTCGCACTATTCTGGGTAAGGCCAAACACAATACCAAAGTGGTTTACGTTCCGGGCAATCATGATGAAGTGCTCAGGGATTTTGACGGTGCCGTATTCGGCAATGTCAGCATCCGCAATGAAATCATTCACACCACCGCAGACCAGCGTAAATTGCTGATCCTGCACGGTGATCAATTTGACAGCGTTGTGAAGTGCTCGCCTTTTCTGGCAAAAATCGGTGGACGGCTGTATGACCTGCTGCTTCGGGCCAACCGAACCGTCAACCTGATTCGACGCAAGATGGGATTCTCCTACTGGTCACTGGCAGCCTTCCTCAAGCACAAAGTCAAAAACGCTGTGCAATACATCAGTAATTTCGAAGAAGCCGTTGCCCACGAAGCGGCCAGACAAGGTGTTGACGGTGTTGTTTGCGGTCATATTCACCGTGCCGAAATTACCCGCCTGCACGAAATCGATTACTATAACTGCGGGGATTGGGTTGAAAGCTGTACCGCCCTGGTAGAACGCCAGGATGGCCGAATGGAAATCATTAACTGGGCAGAATACCTGCAACATACCCCCGCCATCGCCAAGGCTGCCTGATGAATCTTGTGATCGTCACCGATGCCTGGGAGCCCCAGATCAATGGCGTTGTTCGCACCCTTAAACATACCCGCGCCCAGCTAGAACGTATGGGTTATCAGGTATCAATGTTAACGCCTGAGGGCTTTCGCACGCTGCCCTGCCCCGGTTACAGGAGTATCCCGCTGGCCATTCTCCCCTATCGCAAAGTGGCTAAAACACTGTCGTCACTCAATCCCGATGCCATTCATATCGCAACTGAAGGTCCGCTGGGCATCGCGGCAAGACGGTGGTGCCTGAAACATAAGCGCCTTTTCACAAGCTCCTATCACACGCAATTTCCTGAATATCTGAAATTAAGACTGCCGATACCGCTCTGGTTAAGTTATGCATGGTTCAGGCACTTCCATCGTCCGGCAGTTAGAACACTGGTACCCACAGCATCACAACAACAACGGCTGGAACAAAACGGTTTCAAAGATGTTGTTGTCTGGGGCCGAGGGGTGGATATGACGATATTCAAACCTGGTAATCCTGTCACATTGGGCTTGCCACGACCGATTTTTGTCAATATGGGGCGTGTGGCAGTTGAGAAAAATATCGAAGCCTTTCTGGAACTGAAATTGCCAGGCAGCAAACTCGTGATAGGTGATGGCCCTGATCTGCAAATGCTGCAAAAAAAATATCCCAACGTACAGTTTGTCGGTGCCAAGTTCGGCACTGAACTGGCGCGTTGGCTAAACGCATGTGACGTTTTTGTATTTCCAAGTCAGACCGATACTTTTGGTCTGGTTCTGCTCGAAGCCATGGCCTGTGGCTTGCCGATTGCGGCCTATCCTGTCACCGGGCCTGCGGATATTGTGCAACACGGTGTGACCGGTATGCTCAATCACGATCTGCACACCGCAGCATTGCAGGCGCTGGATATCAACCGACAGAATTGTATTGACTATGCCAGTCAGCAAAGTTGGGAAAATTGCAGTGAAGTTTTTGCTGCTTACATGCACGACAATAACAACGCCAGTGAGCTCCCGAACGCCCTAGGAACACCGTAGTTTTTCAACTGAAGTTGTTGCATATATACAACGGATTGTGAGCTGTTTGGCATAGTTACCACACAACACTTGATCATCATTGAGTTTGCGTGAGATTATTGACCCCTAATAATACCAACAGGACACAGTCTCATGTCACGC
The DNA here is from genome assembly GCA_020831825.1 of Methylophaga sp. Classification (GTDB taxonomy): domain Bacteria; phylum Pseudomonadota; class Gammaproteobacteria; order Nitrosococcales; family Methylophagaceae; genus Methylophaga. The sequence continues at coordinate 365,388 of JAFIFW010000012.1, forward strand.
TTGATCAACCTTGCCAGAGTTGGGCTGGTTGCATCCGCCATGCTTCTCAGCGGTTGTGCCACTACCAGCGAAAACGGCGTCAATGACCCTTTTGAAAGCTATAACAGGGCCATGTTCAAATTCAATGATGTGCTTGATCGTGCTGTGGTCAGACCAGTAGCAAGAGGCTATGACACCGTTGTTCCTGAACCGATTAGCTGGGGTATCAGTAACTTTTTCAGCAACCTGAACGACATCACCGTTGCCATTAACAGTCTGCTTCAAGGCAAGTTCCGGCAGGCAGGTCAAGATGCGGGCCGCTTTATTCTTAACAGTACTGTCGGTGTCGCAGGTATTTTTGATGTAGCCACACCGGCGGGCTACACCAAAAATAATGAAGACTTCGGTCAAACCCTTGGAGTCTGGGGCTTTGACACTGGGCCCTACATCGTTTTGCCATTCCTCGGGCCCAGCACTGGTCGTGATGCTTTAGGCAGAATTCCTGATTGGTACACAGATCCAGTCATGCATATTGACCACACAGAAACTCGTTATGTTGTTATCGGTACTCGAGTGATTGACACCCGCGCCAACCTGCTTCAAGCAGAGAGCGTGATGCGTCAGGCGGCCACCGATGAATATGCCTTTGTTCGCGATGCTTACCTGCAGCGTCGGCTGTATCTGGTTCACGATGGCAACCCACCTCAGGACGATTACGACATCTTTGATGATGACATCGACTGATTCGCGTCTCTATTGCACTACAAAAGAGCCGGGAAACCGGCTCTTTTTTTATCTTTTGTCATCAGAGAGTGCTTAGTAACAGCACTAAAACGCTACGTCTCTCATGTCAAAGCCACCATCCTGCGTTATAGTAGCTCATCGTTTTTACAAGAGACTCGTGGAACAGTTGTGATGACCAGACACAGCACTGATCTGAAATCCCTGGGACTTGCAGTCATCGAGACTGAGATGGCAGCGGTAGCCGCGTTGAAACAGCGTATTGATGATCGCTTTGTTTGCGCCTGTGATCATTTACTTCGCTGCCAGGGTCGCATCATTGTCATTGGTATGGGCAAGTCTGGACACATTGGCGGCAAGATTGCCGCTACATTTGCCAGCACTGGCAGTCCTGCTTTTTTCGTCCACCCAGGTGAGGCAAGTCACGGTGATATGGGTATGATCACTGACAAGGATGTCGTGGTAGCACTGTCCAACTCAGGTGAAACCAGTGAGATTCTAACTATACTGCCTTTGATTAAACGACTTAACGTGCCATTAATCGCCTTGACCGGCAGACCAACTTCAACCCTTGCTCAGTGTGCCACCGTACATCTGGATGTCAGCGTTGATAAAGAAGCATGTCCACTCGGACTGGCGCCGACTTCAAGTACCACTGTGACGCTGGTAATGGGCGATGCCCTGGCAGTTGCTCTGCTGGAAAGTCGCGGTTTTACGGCCGAAGATTTTGCCAGATCGCATCCCGGCGGCAATCTGGGTCGACGCCTGCTGTTGCGAGTCAGTGATATCATGCACACCGGCACTGCCATTCCGAGAGTAGGCGTGAATGCCACACTCAGTGAAGCACTGGTAGAAATGAGTCACAAAGGACTCGGCATGACGGCTGTGACAGACGAAAAATCACGACTTGCCGGTATTTTTACGGATGGGGATTTGCGCAGACTGCTGTCACAAAACATTGATATTCGTCAGGGGCAGCTTGATGCGTTTATGACGGCTCAATGCAAAACCGGACGCAGTGATATGCTGGCGGCGGAAGCATTGGAGCTGATGCAGCGGCATAAAATCAATGCCTTGTTAATTACTGATGAACACCAGCAACTGGTCGGCGCTATCAACATGCACGATCTGCTGCGCGCAGGTGTTGTCTGAATCACGGAACAAACATGCAGGATATTCTGGAAAGAGCAAAACAGATCAAACTGGTGATTTTTGATGTCGATGGTGTATTGACCGATGGCAGCATTATCATTGGAGATGACGGTGAGGAATACAAAGCCTTTAACTCCCGTGATGGTCATGGCATGAAACTGCTGCAATACACTGGTGTCGAAATTGCAATCATCACCGGCAGAACTTCAAAAGTGGTCGAGCATCGTATGCAGAGCCTTGGCATCAGTCATGTTTATCAAGGCCAGCGAGTCAAACTCCCCGCCTTTCAGGAGCTGATTAGTCAGCTTCAGCTCAAGCCGGAACAATGTGCCTATGTCGGCGATGACTGGGTGGATTTATCCATCATGACACGTGTTGGTCTGGCAATTGCCGTTCAGGATGCGGCCGAACTGGTCAAAAAACACGCGCATTGGACCACCCCTTCAGGAGGTGGTAAAGGTGCAGCGCGCGAAGTCTGCGAATTGATAATGGAAGGACAGGGTACCCTGCAAGCACAAATTGAACGCCATTTCTAACATTCCGTTTTTTGTCAAACTCACACTGGTCGTGGTTGCATTGGTGACTGCCTGGCTATTCCTTGACCGCCCCGCCCAAGAACCCATCGAACGTCGTGGTCATCGAACAACGGATTACACGATGACCAATTTCACCATGACAGTCATGAATGATCACGGCAAACCATCGCGCATCATACGTGGTGAGGAAATGGCCCATTACCCAGACGATGACAGCACCGAGATATTGATCCAAACCACCGACTTTCTTCAGGAAGGCAAAGACACCTGGATAGTCAGCTCACACCGCGCAGATACCTCCGGCGAGGGTGAAATTATCATTCTCACCGGTAATGTGGTGATTACCAACGAACAACAACCTGAAACACAACTGCTGACAGAAATTCTACATCTGGATACTGTTGAAAACACTGCTTATACTGATCAGCCTGTCAGTATGAAATCTCTGCACGGTTACACCGACTCCGTCGGCCTGCATGCCATACTCAATGAACGAATAATCAATCTGCACTCGCGTGTAAGAGGACAATACGATGCGCCACCTCAAAACTAAGCTGGCAATTTCACTGATGCTGCTGATGCCCTCGATTAGCTGGGCCTTACCCAGTGATCGCGAGCAGCCAATCAACATCGAAGCCGACCATGCGCAAATGGATGACCAGCGAGGTGTCACTCAATATAAAGGACGTGCCATTCTGACCCAAGGCACACTGCGTATTGAAGGTGATGTCATTACGTTCTTCTACGATGCAGAAAGAAACCTTGAAAAAGCCATTGCCGAAGGCGACCTCGCTTACTACGAGCAAGTCCACAAAGAGGGTGAAACGCCAGTCAGAGCCAAAGCCCTGCAAATGGAATATCACGCTGGTAAACAGATGATTTACCTTATCGGAAAAGGTCACGTCTGGCAGAATAATGACGAATTTACCGGCAACTATATCGAATACGATATCGAACGCGATTTGGTCATTGCGAACGCGCGACCTGTGGTCATTGGCGACACTGAGCAACCCAGCACCGGCCGTGTTCACATCACCATTCAGCCGCCCGGTCGCAAACCCGGCACTACCGCTCCGAGCGCAGCACCAAGCACTCCAGCCCCTACACCATTAGTGCCTGCCCCTGAGCAATCCAGCGAGCAAAGCTATCCAACAGGCACAACCAACACAACGCTTAATGTTCGAACGGGGCCGGGCACCCAGTACAACCGCATTGCCACATTTGCCCCCAATACTCAAGTGATGATCATCACGCGTCAGGGCGATTGGTTTCAGGTTCGAGGTATCGCCAACGAGCAGGTCGTTATTGGTTGGGTCAGCAGCCGATATGTTGACACTCAAAACTGAGCTTGGTCGATATAGATGAGTCTGCTATCCGCCCAACAATTGGCCAAATCATTTGCTGACAGGCAGGTGGTCAAAAACATATCGCTGGAAGTCAACAGTGGAGAAATAGTTGGCTTGCTGGGACCTAACGGGGCTGGCAAAACGACCAGCTTCTACATGATTGTCGGGTTGATTCCGGTCGATCAGGGCACCATATTTCTAGATCAACAGGAAATTACCCATGAGCCGATTCATCAACGTGCTCAGTTAGGCATTGGCTACCTGCCGCAAGAAGCTTCTGTGTTTCGCAAGCTAAGTGTTGAGGACAATCTGTTCGCGATTATTGAACTGCGCGAAGATCTGAATGAGCCTGAAAAACGTGACTTGCTGGAACGTTTGCTCAACGACTTTCACATCAGCCACATTCGTAAAAGCATGGGCATGGCATTGTCGGGTGGCGAGCGTCGCCGTGTTGAGATTGCTCGGGCGCTGGCGATGGATCCTGAGTTTATTCTGCTCGACGAACCCTTTGCCGGGGTTGATCCGATTTCTGTGATGGACATACAGGGCATCATCAAACAGTTGTCAAAACGCGGTATAGGCATTTTGATCACTGATCACAATGTCAGAGAAACACTAAGTGTCTGTGAGCGTGCTTATATTTTTAACGAAGGCGAAGTGATTGCCAAAGGCACACCTGAAGACATCCTCAAGGACAAGCGTGTTCTGAGTGTCTATTTAGGCCGCGAATTCCGGCTTTAAGGCTTGCCCAAAAAGCAGAAATGGCATGCATGATACTCATCGGCATCTTTGCACAGCCTCATCATGTACTGAAATAAAGAAACTTACCAAACCCACGCAGATTCTGGCTGTTCTGATTATCATTGGAAGGGTGAAATCAAACAGGGACATGAACTTCTGCCCCACCACAAGTTCATTTCAAGTTTCTGGATACCGGTATCGAAATTGCTGAAAATAAGCCGGAACAGCTGTTCCGGACCAGTGAGAGACTCACTCGAGAGCAATGCAGCATTCAAGGCACTGGTGTAGGCCTGCTGTTCACCAATCGATTGATCGAAGCGATGCGGGGATCGATAGAATTTACCAGAAATGAAGGTGAAGGCAGTTTTTTCTGGATTGAATTACCATTGTCAGTCACCGCCAATCTCTCAAAAGCAAGTCACAATGCTGATCACAAAGCCACCCGCCATCTACTGGATATCAGCAGCTCCAAACAACTGCTTTACATCGAGGACAACCCTGCCAATCTCAAACTGATGCAGACCTATTTCAACGGATTCGACAATCTCACACTGCATTGATGCAAAAGTGCTGAAACAGGCCTTGAATTAGTGGAAGTTCTGCAACCAGATTTAATCCTGATGGATATATACCTGTCTGGCATGGATGGGCTTGAGGCGACACGGATTATTCAGGATACGCCATTGTTGAAATCCATATCGGTAGTGGCCATTACTGCAGCAGCGATGAAGCATCACCGGCAACAGGCGGGTGATTTGTTTGCAGCCTATCTGACCAAGCCAGTTGATTTTGAAGAATTGGCAAGAGAACTCGCCCGAAATCTTTAGCAGATGTGGTCAGGTCTGTTTGGGTCGGCTTGATATGACCTGACAGTGCAGCTCGCCCCGACTCAGTCTGATATCCAGCTTGTCACCCGAATTCACCTCTTCAGCATCAGTAATCACACGCTGACTGCTGGCATCCTGAGTAATGCTGTAGCCACGCTCCAGTGTGTTCAAGGGGCTGACCGTATCCAATGTCCTGATTTGATGAATCAAACGCTGCTTACGCAGTTTCAGGCTGAGCACAAAGCCAGAGTGCAGTTGCTTGCTAAGCTGATTGCAATGTTGTTTGTGCGATTCAAGTTCATTGATTGGCAGACATCGTAGCAGACGTTGCGAGAGCTGTCCGGTATTACGCTGGCGCAGTTGAATCAGCCTGTGCGCTTGCGCCTGCAAGCGACTCTGACAATGTTTCAGCCGTTGCTGTTGCAGCGCCAACATTGAACTGGGATGTTTGAGTCTGGTTGACTGAAAATCCAGTTGCTGCTGACGCTGCTGCAACTGATTACGCCAGGCATTTTGCAACTGCTGTTTAAGACGATGCAGTTCTTTTTGATGTTGTTGCAGTCTGCTTGCCGGTTTTGGCAATCGCGCTTTCAAAAAGCTCAGCTGACGATACTGCTGTTGCAGGGTTTGTAACAGATATCGATGCATGCGATTAACAGAAGTTTGCACTGTTAGCAGCAACTGTCGTGTCTCTGGCGCAGCTAACTCAGCCGCCGCTGAAGGTGTCGGGGCTCTAACATCGGCGACAAAATCAGCGATGCTGTAATCAATTTCATGCCCAACGGCGCTGATGATTGGAATTTCACAGGCAAAAATAGCTCTGGCCACCAGCTCTTCATTAAAGCTCCACAGATCTTCTAATGAGCCACCACCACGTCCCACAATCAAGACATCACATTCCTGACGTGCATCAGCCGTTTGTATCGCTTGTGCGATCTGCGCTGCAGCCCCCTGCCCCTGCACGGCAACCGGATAGATGATCAAGCGGATGGACGGTGCGCGACGGCGAAACACACTGACAACATCGTGGACTGCCGCACCATCAGGTGAAGACACAATACCCACTGTTTGAGGGAAGGCAGGCAAGGGCTTTTTATGCGCTGCATCAAACAAGCCCTCAAGTCCCAGTCGTTGTTTTAATGCTTCATAGGCACGCTGCAGGGCACCGCTGCCAGCCTCTTCCATGTGTTCAACGACAAGCTGAAACTCGCCTCGCCCTTCATAGAGCGTGACCCGAACACGTAGTAACACCTGCATACCATTTTCTGGTGTGAAGCGAAGATGCTGATTACGGTTACGAAACATTGCGCAGCGCACCTGTGCAGCGGCGTCTTTGAGGGTGAAATAGATGTGCCCTGAGCCCGGCATTGCGAGGTTGGAAATCTCGCCTTCCACCCACAGCAGAGGAAATGAGCCTTCCAGCAAAATCCGTGCTTCGCGTACCAGACGTGATACCGGATAGACGTCTTTTACTGATCGACTGGCTAATGTTTGGCGGTCAGATGGTGTGACAAGTGATGCCATAAAGCCCGAACTTCCTGATATAATTACGCGATCATATTACAGCAAATTCAGGAACACACCCCATGAGAATCGCGCAAGAAGCTCTGACATTTGATGACGTGCTGCTGTTACCTGCCTACTCAAATGTCCTGCCGCGTGATGTCAGTCTGACCACCCAACTGACCCGCGACATTTCCATCAATATCCCCTTGCTCTCTGCAGCGATGGATACCGTGACCGAAAGCCGCCTGGCTATCACCATGGCACAAGAAGGTGGTCTGGGTATTCTGCACAAAAACATGACCATCGAACAACAAGCCGATGAAGTTCGCAAAGTCAAAAAGTTCGAAAGCGGTGTGGTGCGCGATCCGATTACTGTCGGCCCTGAAACCACCATTGGTGAAGTCGTTGAATTAACCCGCGCGCACAACATTTCAGGCGTTCCTGTAGTCGATGGCGATGATCTGGTTGGCATTGTCACCAGTCGCGATTTACGTTTTGAAACGCACTACGACGCTCCTGTCTCATCCATCATGACCAGCAAAGAAAAACTGGTCACTGTCGGTGAAGATGCCAGCCGTGAAGAAGTACTGCACCTGCTGCACAGCAACCGTATTGAAAAAGTGCTGGTCGTTGACGAAGCATTCCGCTTGCAGGGCATGATTACCGTTAAAGATATTCAGAAACAGACGGATAACCCACTGGCATCAAAAGATGCGCAGGAAAGACTTCGTGTCGGCGCGGCTGTAGGTATTGGTGCTGAGAGTCAGGCACGGGTTGAAGCGCTGGTCGCGGCAGGTGTGGACGTCATTGTTGTCGATACCGCACATGGTCACTCACAGGGCGTGCTTGATCAGGTTCGCTGGGTCAAACAACGCTTTCCGGAAATACAGGTCATTGGCGGCAATATCGCCACGGCATCAGCGGCAAAAGCATTGGCAGAAGCCGGTGCTGATGCGGTAAAAGTCGGTATTGGTCCCGGTTCAATCTGTACCACTCGCATCATTGCAGGGGTCGGTGTTCCGCAAATCAGTGCGATCAGCAATGTGGCTAACGCGCTGCAAGGCACAGGCATTCCTGTTATTGCCGATGGCGGTATCCGTTATTCCGGCGATATCGCAAAAGCATTAGTAGCCGGTGCACATGCCGTGATGATTGGCGGCATGTTTGCGGGTACTGAAGAAGCACCTGGTGAAGTTGAATTATTTCAGGGCCGTGCCTACAAATCCTATCGTGGCATGGGCTCTCTGGGTGCCATGCAGCAAAAGCAAGGTTCCAGTGATCGTTACTTCCAGGAATCCAGCGAAGCGGACAAACTGGTACCAGAAGGTATCGAAGGTCGCGTGCCGTTCAAAGGCAGCCTGAGCCCGGTCATTCATCAGCTAATGGGCGGTGTCCGTGCCAGCATGGGCTACACCGGTAGCAGCACTATTGAAGAAATGCGCACCAAACCTGAGTTTGTCCGCGTCACTTCAGCCGGTATGAATGAAAGCCATGTCCATGATGTCACCATCACTAAAGAAGCACCCAATTACCGACTCAACTGATCCACTGTCTATGGCCCGTCAGTCACCTGCTGACGGGCATTTTTCTTTTTGCATGTCGAGACTTTCATGAGCAGCCACATTCACGACCACCGCATCCTGATCCTTGATTTTGGTTCCCAATACACACAACTGATCGCCCGCCGAATCCGTGAGGCAGGTGTTTATTGCGAACTGCGTAACCCGGATATCAGCGAAGCCGAGATCCGTGAATTTGCCCCCAAAGGGATCATCCTTTCTGGTGGCCCTGACTCAACCATCGGTGAAGCAGCTCCGGCTGCGCCGCAGTGTGTCTTTGAACTCAAACTGCCGGTATTGGGCATTTGCTACGGCATGCAGACCATGGCAACACAACTGGGTGGCAAGGTTGAATCTTCAGAGCATCGTGAGTTTGGCTATGCACAAATTCGCGCGCGCGGTCACTCGGCTTTGTTGCGTGATATTGAAGATCACACCAACGAAGCAGGCTTTGGCAGGCTTGATGTCTGGATGAGCCACGGTGACACGGTCACCGAAATGCCGCCAGGCTTTAAACTGATTGCCAGCACTGACAGTGCGCCAATCGCTGGTATGGCTGATGAAGAAGGTGGCTTTTATGGCCTGCAGTTCCATCCGGAAGTGACACACACTGCACAAGGTCAGCGCATGATTGAGCGCTTTTTGACTGAAATTTGTGGCTGTGAAACCTTATGGAATTCCGCCAATATCATCGAAGACAGCATCGAAGCAGTTCGCCGGCAAGTGGGCGATGATGAAGTCTTATTGGGCTTGTCCGGTGGTGTTGACTCCTCCGTAGTGGCAGCACTGTTGCATCGCGCCATTGGCGATCAACTCACCTGCGTATTTGTTGACAATGGTCTGTTGCGATTGCAGGAAGGCGACCAGGTTATGGCCATGTTCGCCAAACATATGGGTATCAAGGTTATCCGCATCGATGCTGAACAGCGATTTTTGGATGCATTGGCTGGCGAAACTGACCCCGAAACCAAGCGTAAAATTATCGGCCGGGTCTTTATTGAAGTGTTTGACGAAGAAGCGGCCAAACTCAAGAACGTTAAATGGCTGGCTCAGGGCACTATTTACCCTGATGTTATTGAATCTGCTGCGGCCAAGACCGGCAAAGCCCATGTCATCAAAACGCATCACAATGTCGGTGGCCTGCCAGAACACATGACGCTGAAGCTGATTGAGCCGCTGCGTGAACTGTTCAAAGACGAAGTACGTAAACTTGGCGTTGAACTCGGCCTGCCTCGCGATATGGTTTATCGTCACCCATTCCCAGGGCCGGGCCTCGGCGTGCGCATTCTGGCCGAAGTCAAAAAAGAATATGCCGATCTGTTACGCAAAGCTGATCACATCTTCATCGAAGAACTGCGTAAACATCATCTATACGACAAAACCAGTCAGGCCTTTGCCGTGTTTCTGCCGGTCAAATCAGTGGGTGTCATGGGCGATGGTCGTCGTTACGACTATGTTGTTGCGCTGCGTGCTGTCGAAACCATTGACTTTATGACCGCCCGCTGGGCACACCTGCCCTACGAATTTCTGGACACCGTATCGCGCCGCATCATTAACGAAGTGGCTGGTATATCAAGGGTTGTCTACGATATTTCTGGCAAACCACCTGCCACTATTGAGTGGGAATAGCAGTTTTCAAAGATACGCTGATGGGGATTACGCGCCCCATTCAGCTTGTCTGAAAATCCCACTCAGTAACCATTTTCGGATGCAGGCACAAGTCAACCTGAATATTGATTGCTAAGATTCGCAATCCGCCGGTCTCACGACTACGATTGTCGATCATGGGAGTGATTAATTTATGGGTTATCAAGTTAAACAGATGGTGAGCAGGTTGTTGGCAATCGCTCAGGACGCGGGATTGATTGTGGTAGCCATTGCAACGCTGATCGCCATCGGCATCGAAATTGATCTCATGATTCAAAATGGCACCGTGCTGCTGACCGATTTGCTGTTAATGTTCATCTATCTTGAAGTACTCACCATGGTGGCCGTGTATTATCAGTCCGGTGAGCTGCCGATAAAATTTCCGCTATACATCGGAATAGTTGCACTTGCTCGATATCTGATTCTCGATATGAAAAACATTGATACCTGGCGCATACTGGCTATCGCAGTGGCTATTCTGCTGCTGGGCTTGTCGGTGATTGTGATTCACTACTGCAAATCCAACATGCTAGACAAGAAGCAATCTTCCTGAACTGAACCAGTTTCAACAATGGAAAAACAACAATATCACCTGCTGATCGAAGGAAGTGTGCAAGGGGTTGGATTTCGGGCTGCTACACAACGAGTCGCTCACAAACTGAACCTGAGCGGTTGGGTGAGAAACCTTGCTGACGGTCGCGTTGAAATAATGGCTGAAGGCACCGTCGAAGCACTTGAATCGCTATTACAGTGGGCAAATCAAGGGCCGAGGTTTGCCAAAGTCAGTGACATCAGTCTGCAAAGCTCGGCGGCAACCCACCAGTTCACTGGCTTTGAGATTAATGCTGACGGCGATTGAGCCTTAAGCTTGCCGTGAAGCCCTCTCTGGGGCAAAACTGCTGATACGACGCTCGGTCTTGCCAAGCAACTGACGCAAAAACCGCTTGTCCTTCGGTTCCAGACGGGTTTTCTGTACATATTGCAGATAAAAGCGCAGCCGCTGCGTTGCTCGAAGTTTGTACTTCGCCACGCGGTCCAGCGCTTTGAAGTCTTTAAATCTTCGGCGTAAAAATATCGGTTTGGGCCAAAAGGCGCCGAGCGGACAATCAATCAGATAGACCCTGTCCTCATCATCGACCAGCAGATTTCGCCACTTGTAATCATTGTGCACAAATTGCCGCTGATGCATTTGTCTCAATGCATCAGCAGTCTGTTGACTGATGGCCTTGACCCAATCACTGCGCCCAAGCCGAGCATCATTGTTGCGGGCAAGTTCGGCCAAATCCTGTGTATGTGCTATTTCCTGAGTCACCAAAGCGCCCCGTTTGAAGATGCCCAAAGCCCTGTATTCACCGTAGGCGACCACGGGTGCGGTCGGGATACCCAGTTTGGTAAACAGCAGCAGGTTCATCCATTCCGACTTGATGCGTGAGCGCCCCAGGAATTGCTTTAAACCCTTGCCAGCTCGATGGTAGCGCTTGACATAAAACCGTCGCCCGCCCACTTCAACGCGGATAACTTCGGAGAGTTTATCTTGAGTGACGATCTCGCCTTTCAGCTCAAAGACATTATCAAGGCTGCCAAAAACAGCGTTGAGTTTTTCAAAATCAGGCATTAATTGCCAGGCATGGGCATGTGACATGAACGGCATTCTAAACAAAATGCGGCTCGGATTCACTTCTCCACTGGCCCGCAGTCGATTCAAGCCCTGCAAACATCTCAGGTAATTGCTGTTTGAACTGCTGACTTCGACTTATCAGCAGTTGTTGTCGGTTGACTTGTTCAGCTTCTGATAGCAAGCCTTGCTGCAGATGCTGTTGGATATAAGCATCGTGAATATCGCCAAGACACTGTTGTAACTGCTTGAGTTGTTCAACAAAAATCTCATTCTTTCGCTTGGGCAAATGATCAGTGAAAAAATCGGTTGCATAGCGCAACTGTTTACAACGGATGCGCAGCCGATGCAGCTTGTGATCATCAGCAATCACCTGGGCCGTCATTAGTTTTTGCACCTCTGCCCAGCGCTGTTCCAGCAGTGTTTTCATAAATTGATTGACGCTGGGCAATGGCAGTGATTGCTTGAAATAACGGTGGCCGTCACCTTGCCTTAACTGCTTTTGCATCGACTTCAGCCATGATCTCCAGTTGCGGCTGTTCAGCGCCTTTTTTGCCTGCCTCTGAGCTTTTTTCCGCTGTCTTTTTAAGACTTTGTTGGGGTGATCGTTGCGGTCTGCGTGTTGCTCAAGATACACATCCCAATCTCGTGCGGCATCCAGTTTTCTGGAGATTCGCCGCAGCCTTTTGAGGGTCAGTTGCTGCCACTTTGATTTCAACAGCGGCTCAAACAACGACACGATGGTTCTCATCTGTCTCAAACTGACTCGGACCTGATGCAGTGCCTGTGGATCAGTGCCTTGCATTGCAGGCTTGCGCCAATAGCGCTGCGTAGCTATTTGCTGTTGCATAAACTGCGCAAATTGCCCGGTTATTTCGCTGGGTGAAGTCTGGTTAACTGCCATGGTGTTCACGCTGCAAATCGCATCATATCGCTGGAGAGTTACAGGCTCTGGCGACTTGGATGAAATCTGCGCAGCAGCATTAACGGCTGCGACATCAACACTTTCCAGCTAGTACTCACTTCCAGCTCAATCAATGTTCCCGCGTCAATCGGCGCCTGAGGCTGGCCGGTCAACAAGCTGATCAACTGCTCAAGACCAGGGTTGTGTCCCACCAACAGCAGTGTATTGACTGTGTCTGCTTGCTTGCTAATCACATTGAGTAAATCTTCAACACTGGCATCATAAATCGCATCCTCATAATGCAGCAGCTCATGATCAAAGGGCGGTTGTAATTGCTCAGACAAGAGTGTGGCTGTCAGGCAGGTTCGAAGCGCTGGAGAGCAAACGATCAAATCGACTGCCAGTGCCTGTTGGTTCATCCACCCAGCCACCGCTGCAATATCGGTTTTGCCTCGCTCAGTCAGTCCTCGATCAAAATCTTCAACCGGTTTATCCCAAGCTGATTCTCCGTGACGAAGCAACAGTAACTTATGCGCTTGATTCATCTATGACTCCATGGGTCACATGATTTTCATCATAGTCGGTCTGAAAATCAAAACACAACTGCCGATAAATACACTAGTTCGACTAGGATTAAACATGATTTGACAGCATAACAACAGCAATACTGAAGTAGATCAAAATGCCAACAATATCCGCCATGGAAGTAATCAAGGGGGCACTGGCTGTAGCTGGATCGATACGCATTTTACTGAGAATAAAAGGCAGACTCATACCCATCAGACTCCCCACTACCACCACAGCGATCATTGATAGTCCCACAACAAAGGCCAAAGGCCAGCCACCTTGCCAATAGCCAATAAATGAAATGGCAAGCCCCATGGTCAGTCCTAAAGCTGCCGCCACCGAAACTTCCTTAAGTAGCAGACGACCCCAGTCTTTCATTCGTACATCTCCTGTAGCCAGTGAACGTACCATCAGGGTGGAAGCCTGAGCACCGGCGTTACCGCTACTGCCAATAATCAGTGGCAGGAAGAACACCAGGGCAACCACCGCCGCAATCATGTCTTCAAAACTTGCTATGGCGATGCCGGCAAAAATATTCACAAACACCAGCAGCAGCAACCAGCCAATGCGTTTGCGATATAGCAGCAACGTTCCGGCCTCACCGATATTCAAATTGATAACTCCTACAGATCCCATTTTGTGGAAATCTTCCGTGGTCTCGGCTTCGGCAACATCAAAAATATCATCGACGGTCACCATGCCCAGCATCACACCGTCGTTATCCACAACCGGTAAGGCATCAAGGTCATAATGTTGCATCATGCTGACCGCTTTTTCCCGATCTTCCTGAGCATGAATATAAACCACGCGATGGTCCATCAAATCACTGACGCGAGTGTTTGGCTCAGCCAATGCCAGCTTGCGAATATGTAAGGCATCGCTCAACTTGTTGCTGTCATCAACAACATAAAGATTGTTGAGCAGGGAGGTATCCTGATGCAGGCCCCGCAAATAATCCAATGCCTCAGTGGCGGTCCAGCTTTGATGAATCGTGACAAAATCCGGTTGCATCAACCGGCCAACACTCTCTGCTGGATAGCCCAGCAATAATTGCACTTCACGCAATTTTTCACGGGGCAGTCGATGACTCAATGCCTGAACAACCTCAGCAGGCAACTCATCCAGAAAAGCGGCTCGGTCATCTGCATCCAGATGCTGAATGAGTTCCAGTGCATCCTCGTGGGTCAGTGAACTCAGTAAGTCTTCACTTGCACTCTGTGGCAGATAAGAAAACACGGCAGTTGCCAGTGTTTTTGGCAGAATTCGGAAAAACAAGATTTGCTTCTGTGCTGGCAAATCACGCAGTAATGCGGCGATATCCTGAACTTCAATCTTTGATACACACTGGCGTAGCAACTCAAAGTGCATTTCGTCCAGTAGTTGCTGCAACTCCGACAGTCTGGTCTGGTGAATTTCCGGATCATGTCCCGGATCGTACTGCCATGGATCAGTTGCATGCATAAGTCAGTTCCTGATAGAAATTTGCTGCGAATTATCACCCATTTTAATGACGCATGGATGACGATTGGGGCAGATCAAGTGCAAAAAAAAGGACGGCAGCGCCGTCCTTCACAACAATCAAACTGTCGCCTCAAACATCATACTGAGAGGCAGATACATCACCACCCCGCCCGGTCCAATTAGTATGAAAAAACTCACCACGTGGCCGGTCAAGTCGCTCATAGGTATGGGCACCAAAGTAATCGCGCTGCGCTTGCAATAAATTAGCCGGTAAGCGCTCGCTGCGATAGCCATCATAAAATGACAAGGCACTGCTGAACGTTGGGACTGGAATGCCGAGCGTGATGGCGGTGGTGACCGCCTTGCGCCAACCTGGTAAAGCCTGCGCAATAGCTGTCTTGAAAAAACCATCCAAAAGCAGATTCTTAAGCTCTGGATTGGCTAGATAAGCATCGCGAATCTTGCCCAGAAAACGGCTGCGAATAATACAGCCGCCTCGCCACATCATGGCAATACCACCATAATTCAACTGCCAGCCATAGGTATTGGCTGCCTCACGCATTAACATATAGCCTTGTGCGTAAGAGATGATTTTGGACGCATACAGGGCATCACGGATGGCATTGACCATTTCTTGCTTGTCACCATCAAAATGGGCGGCTGAAGCAGGCAACTGCTGCGCAGCCTCAACACGTTCTTCTTTGAGCGCTGACAAGCACCTCGCAAATACCGCTTCGCCAATCAAGGTCAAAGGAATACCCAACTCCAGTGAATTGATGCCGGTCCATTTGCCCGTACCTTTTTGCCCGGCAGCATCAAGAATCTTATCAATCAACAATTGACCATCAGTGTCCTTAACGCCCAAGATATCTCTTGTTATTTCAATCAGGTATGAATCCAACTCGCCTTCATTCCATTCAGCAAACACCTGCTGAATCTGGTCACCCGTCATGCCCAGGCCTTCACGCATCATCTGATAAGCCTCGCAAATCAGTTGCATGTCGCCATACTCAATGCCGTTATGCACCATCTTCACATAATGACCCGCGCCATCATTACCGACCCAGTCACAGCATGGTTCCCCCTCGACCTGTGCAGAAATGGCCTGAAAAATAGGTTTGATGGCAGGCCAGGCGGCATGATTACCACCGGGCATCAATGATGGTCCGTGTCTGGCTCCCTCTTCTCCGCCGGATACACCACTACCAATAAACAAAATGCCTTTCTGATGCAGTTCGTGAGTACGCCGGTCACTATCCTGATAAAGCGAGTTACCGCCATCAATGATGATGTCGCCTTTTTCCAGATACGGCACCAGCTCATTAATGATTTGATCCACGACGGGACCGGCCTTGACCATCAACATAACTCGCCTGGGTACTTTCAGTGCAGCAACAAAGCGCTTGAGATCGTGAAACCCCATAATCCGGGTATCTTTGGCTGGCCCATCAAGGAATGCATCTACTTTACTGGTGGTACGATTGTAGACAGCGACAGAAAAGCCCTTGTCATTCATATTCAAGACCAGATTCTGGCCCATCACAGCAAGGCCAATCAGGCCAATATCTGCCATTGTTTGTTCTGTTACGGTCATGATGATTTACGTACCTTTATATATTCGCCCGTGGCCTCTCGTGTAGAGCCCACGACAATTCGACAGGTGCCCGAGGCAGCACATTCCACCGCGCCACGTACCTCAATGACTTCACCAACAACGGCCTGTCCGACATAGGTATGCGTGAAACAGACCACTTCTGGTGTCAGTGCATTATCAATTCGATATCGCGCCGGAAAATCAAAACTCTGGCTGTCATCAAGCACTCTGGCTTTGAGCGAACGAGTTCCCTGTTTTCGGTAATGTCTGTGGTCTGTTTCCAACTCTGTTGAGAGGCTGACCATGCCGATATCGAATTTGCTGCCCTCGATGGCTGCTTTATTGAATTTGCGTGCTTCGTGCCAGGAAAATTCTTCAAAACTCAGGTCACAGGCCCGACGCTCAAAATTGTCCCACATCAATTGCTCACTCAGCTTGTCTATCAGTCCGGCATTCACCGCGTCCTGGACTGCGAGTCGAGTGCGCTGGAATGTATCGCGGCCATATACCGCCAAATCAATATCCGAGTCAGAACGGTGCTGGTTTATCAACATTGATCCGGTCAAACCCAGCTTGTTAATTTCGACTTCACGTGCACGGAAAATATCCAGCAAATTTCGCAGCTTCTGATCCAGTGCATCAACAGGTGGATGGAGTAAACGCTGCTGCAAAATCACTTCGGGTTGATAGTGGTGGATGATTTTTTCAGGATTGACCGCATGAAAATCAGCATCGAACTGTCGAGATCGATACAGATATTGGGGATGGTGTCTTTGCAACAATCGATTGGCCTGTAAGGTATCAACCTTTTGCCAGCCCTGGTCTGTTTTCACATAGCGCAAAAAGCAGCCTACCTTGCCAAGATGCTCATGATAGCTAATCACGGCAAATATCAGGCCTTCTACAGTTTCGATGAAATCTTTAGGTAAATATGGAAAAGCGCTGGATCTCAAAGTCACTCCTGGATTGATACAAAACACTTATGGTCGGTTCAAGCTCCACCGCCACAATGACAACAGGGCCAACACGGTCATTAAAAACCATAATAAATCCGCAAACCAGACCCCGAGCCAGACCGTTAATTTGCCACGTTGCAAGTCGCTTAATAATTGCCTTAGAGAAATCCCCTGACCGAGGAAATACAACCGATATTCTTCATAAACACTGTCGGGCATGGCATAGGTCTGACTCCAACTGACCCCGGCAAGATCAATCTTTTCCCAGTCATCCAGTAAAAAATTGCTGCGCCACATGCCGCTTCGGGTTTGCAACACTGGCTCGCCATAGGCAAGGCCAATATTCTGAATTTCAGGAGGTACGCGGTCTGCCGCGCCCAAACGAGCCAGAAAATCCCCTTCTGCTGTCAACAAGATCAGCGAATCATCGGTCGCCAGCACCATGACTTCATCCATCATCACCCCGCCTACCAGGGGACGGACTTCACTGATTACAGCTTGTGTATCTGCGTAGATCACATGATCAATCTGTGCAATCACCTTGCGGCCAAGCAAATAAGCGCGATCAATCTCAAACTCTGCAATTTGATAATGCTGCATCAGGCGCTTGCCAGTCATCGCCAGATCATCCAGGCCCAGCCGCTCGGCATGGTTCAGCATCAATGCAATGCTTGCCCAACTGATGAAGAGTAGCGACAACAACAAAGAGACAAATAACTTCAGGTAGAGCAAACCATGACTCCGCGGGTGGTGAATACCATCCTTTTATATCATGACTGGTTGCTTGTCATCGGTTGAGTACGCTTTTGACAACAAAAAGGGGCGCAAGCGCCCCTTTCAAGTCTGAATACTAGCTAAATTTTACTTGCTCATTAAAGCAAAAGGCGCGTTAAAACTCTTGCACCTTTTGATATAAGCAACTAGAAGCGGTAGTCCAAACCTACTTCGAAGGAGCGCTCCGCGCCGCGGTAAATACCCTGACGCAAACCCGTAATATAACGTTTGTCTGTCAGGTTTTTAACAGCACCACGCACTTTGAAATCCTCGGTAAACGAGTATTGAACAAACAGATCATAGACCGTGTACGAAGGCATCAAACCGCCCCAGATTCCACCCGCAGCGTTGTCTGGGATATCCTTAAGATTTGTTGGATCACCATACTGCTCACCGCGATGATGTGCTGCCAATGTGCTGGAAAACTTACCTTGATCGTAGTTCAGAGCAAGGTTGGCGAGATACTTAGGCGCATAAGGCAGTCGATTACCACGATTATCACCAGCACGGAACTTGGAATAAGGCACCCAGGTTGCATTCGCGTCTACACTGAAGCCTGCGCCGAGCTCAATACCAACCGCTGCTTCCAGGCCATAATGACGTGTCTTGCCTGCATTGGATCGAGACAGGTTTGGATCACTGTTGCCGGTAACCACCTGATTACGAAAATCCATATAGAAACCGGTTAAATCGTAACTGAATCGGCCTGACGCACCTCGCATGCCAAGTTCGTAGTTGACTGAACGTTCACCGTCCAGTTTTTGATCCGTCAAGCCGTCTAAGGCAACACCGTTTGATGCAGGTGAAAAAGCTCGATAAACACCACCATAAAGTTGTGCTTCCGGTATCAATTGGAAGGTAGCACCAATACCCGGTAATACCTCTGTATTGCTCGTTTTAGCGGACTCATTGTTCTGGGTGAGAACTTTGCGTTTCTGCTCATATGATTCAATACGCAAACCGGGTGTCACTGCAAAACGATCGTTTATGATAAATCGGTTCTGTACATAGCCCGCGATACTCTCTGCAGTATCTTCAATGTGCCGGTCATTGACCCCAGTACGATCTTGCGCACGAGTGGCACGGATACGCTTATCATCAGACTCTTCTTTCATAAATCGCAAGCCAAACTCTGCTTCATTACTGATGCCAAACAGATTGTGATCCAGTGCCAAACGTGACTCAACACCGTAGCGTTCAAAGCTTCGGTTGTTACCGGTCAAAGCATCTGTATAGACCCATCTTCCAGCAATATTTGAGGCAGGAGTGTCTACATTATATCGCCAATAATCACGAGTGACTTCACTCCAGTAGAGCAAAGTTGTCAACGTAGCACGGTCATTGATCAGCCACTCATGATTGACATCAAAGGCTTTGCGATCAGTCAGGTAATAATCATCTGGCGCTGGGTTATAGGTTTTTCCACGGCGGTAATCTTCAAGCAACAGACCACGGTATGAGATGTTGGCTTCGTTTTCATGGTAAGAATATTTGACACCCAGGCTATGT
Organism: Methylophaga sp.; assembly: GCA_020831825.1. Classification (GTDB taxonomy): domain Bacteria; phylum Pseudomonadota; class Gammaproteobacteria; order Nitrosococcales; family Methylophagaceae; genus Methylophaga. The sequence goes on from JAFIFW010000012.1 coordinate 384,802, forward strand.
CTTTCGTTGAACCTAACACCAGCTTTAACCATGATATCGTTCATTTGATAACCTTGGCCCATAAAGCCATCACTGATGGCACGGGTAGCAACCAATCCGGCAAACGCATCGCCTGACTCGGTACGACCACCAGCTTCCAGTGTCGCTTCACGAGTGCTGAAAGAACCCACTCTGCTTGAGATAGCGATACCATCATCGGGAACCTTGGTTATATAGTTAATCACGCCTCCAATAGTCGAGGGTCCATATCGCAGAGATGATGAACCTTTTAAAATTTCAACGCCTTCCATACGCTGGATACGTGGATTGTAGTAACGATCGTTACCGATAAAGAGACCTGGAGCAACAGGCACACCATCTTCAAGAATCAGTGTTTTTTGCTCACTTGACGATAGTCCTCGAAGACCAATATTACTTACAACTGCAGTCGGATCTTCTGAGTTAACATTGATGCCGGGAACACCTCGAAGCACATCCTGAGTGGACGTCGGCTGAATACGTTCAATTTGTTCACGGTCGATAATAACGACTGCACCAATTTGTCGTTCAATACTGTCTTCTTGCGTGCCGACCACTTCCAACGCTGGCATATTAAAGCGGCTTGCTGCCAGCTGTTGTGGTTCCTGGTTGGTGTTTTCCGCAACAGCCGCTGATGACATCAGCACAGCCGAAACCAGTAGAACACTCCGTTTCTTGATTAGCATGATCACTCCTGATTGTTAAGATAAGTAAAACTTTATGCTAATGATAATGCTTCGCATTTAGATAAACAAGCATTTTATTATCTATTTTCAATTGCTCACAATTGACTCAGGATCTGCATAGCGGTCTTTGACACGCATTTCGGAATGAAGGTAAAGGTAGAACCTTCGGATTTTGGCACTCCATAGTTCAGCCGTATAAAGAGGAAGATTTCAATGGCGCACCAAACGAAAACGCCCTCCTGAACTCTCAGGAGGGCGTTAGCACAACTATTTGGATTGGTAAGTAAGTGTAGGTGCAAATAATCAACCTAGGACTTCAACTGGCAACCTTTAACCTGTCTCTATCCACTAGATCTTCTGCCAGTTTGTTCAGTCGGTTCAACAACTCAAAGAAGTCATGATTGTTAAGATTGGTGTGGCAAGCGACCTGGTTCTGTATGTTGGCAACCGCAGGTTCAATCGCCTTGGCATGTTGGGTCAAGTGCACATGCACCATGCGCTCATCGACTTCACTGCGCTTACGCACGATAAAACCATTTTTTTCTAGTCGTTTAATCAGCGGAGACAGAGTGCCTGTATCCAGCTTCAGCCGTTCAGACAGCGTTTTTACCGGAACACCATCCTGCTGCCATAATACCAGCAACACAAGATACTGCGGATAGGTCAGGTCATAGTCCTTGAGCAACTCACGGTATAAACGCGTGATCGCATTGGTGGCTCCGTAAAGGGCAAAACATAATTGATTATCAAGTTTCAAATTATTGAATTCTGACATCGCACTTAACTCCCAGACTCAAAAAACTCACAACTCCATGTTGTGCGCAACATTAACTACTAAAAGCTGATCGCTGTAAATAGTTAATCATTATTAAAAATAAAACTCTTTGATCAAATCCACTTTTAAAATATAGGAGTAATTCCTGAATCCTCAGGCAGTGGCTGCATTGGTGAACTTGTCGTTTTACTTACATCAACATTCTTGATGGCACCGATTGCTCTCGCTGACGCATAGTGAACAGTCCCTTGCTAACATCAATGGCAAAATTGGCAAAGTGCTGCTCGGACATTCGTACCGTGATCGATCCCATATTCAAATGAATCATTCCGCAATCGGGGCAATACTGAATATCGCAGGTCTTCGAAGTTAAAATTGTTTCCGGTTGGCAGGATGCGCTGGCCATAAATTATCCTTTTGCGGTTGAAGCCGAGATTCAAAAAATTTCCTGAGTCACCCAGCGAGATTGGCGACCACGATGACACTGGTAACTCAACAACCATCGTTGTGAGAGCGCTCGCCAATACTGCTTTTTCAGCGGGTGTTCGTCTTGAGTCAGCAACAATCGATAATTCCGCGCTATTTGAAGCGCTAGACAGGGGCTGGCATGTTGACGATACAACGCTTCCAGATGCTGAGTTGCAGACAGGATCAGGGCTTCATTGCCATCATGGTTGATCTGTAGCTGGTTCATACAGCGCGTATGTTGCTGGCTGCAGTGCTAAGCAAGACGCCCCAGACGGTTTGCTTGGATTGTCGATCCAGGCAACTGAAGTCATCGGCATGTAGTTTTCCCTGTTTGATCAGGGATTCTAGTCTCTGCCTGTCAATGGCAAGGTGGACTGATTTGCCTTTGTTTCTTTGGTTTGGCATCGCGCATTCCCTCATAACTGATGCTGATGGAATGCAGTATAGACCCCAGAAAATTTAAATGCAAATGATTTTCATTTAGATTAGAAATATTTTCTATCCTACGGTGAGTAAGAACCAGTCCCGTAATAGCCATACCCCAGGAAAGGTGCATCATGCTTGGGATTGTATGGATGCTGTCTATCACCATAGTTATCTGGCCAGACATGCACCTGTTGTAGTTCGATAACCGGCTGTTGAAGGGTTCGCTCGCCCACGGCAACACTTCGAAGATCTGACACTGTTCCCAACACCGTCACCAGGGCGCCAGAATGATAAATCAGTGGATCCAGAAACTGATCTGTACGAACAATAAAACGCCCATCACTCTGTAAGGTTGTCACCGGTTTGCCAATCCGGTTCAGTGGGAACTGAACCAGAGTCAGCTCAGCAAAGTCGGACTGGTTGTTAACCTCGACAACGGCACCGCCCCATCGAATCACTTGATTCTGAGCAGCATTCACATTGATGAGCACTTGAGTCAATTGCAGATCATTTGCAGGTGCTCGATGAATGGAAGGCGCACTGGCACACCCTGCCACAGCAACTACAACAAAAAACAGTAAAAACTTTTTCATAGCGCCTCCCATGGAGAGATGAACATGCTTATTAATAAACCGACTGCTGATCACAAGCTTTGGTTCTATCTGCGTTTGCTCTTTTGTTTTCGCTCAGCTTTTTTTGCAGCCTTTGCCTCACGCAGCAACTCAACCGCTTCAAGTTCACGCAACATCATCTCTGGTGTTTCAAGTGTCAGCTCACCCAGTTGACCACTACGAAGCTCACTGACCACAATTTTACTGACTCTGGGCAAGTCAACATGCCCACCGGCTCTCAGGCAACCACGTTTGGCGGCAATCTGTTCAAGCGTCAGCAGTGCCGAGTCAGTCAATTGGTCCAGTTGATAACGGTCGAGCAGTCGTTGAGGATACGCCTTACTAAGATACTCAACGGCAAAAAGTGCAATATCGTCATTGTCAAAGGCCGTTTCCTTGATAGAACCCGTCACTGCCAGACGATAGGCACTCGGTTGGTTTTCGAGATTGGGCCAGAGCACACCCGGCGTATCATGCAAGACAATCGATTCATCCAGCTTGATTCGCTGCTGACCTTTGGTGATAGCAGGTTCATTGCCTGTTTTTGCAATCTGCCGGCCCGCCAGCGTGTTGATTAGCGTTGATTTACCAACATTGGGAATGCCCATAATCATGGCCTGAATTTTCTTGGCGCTGTCCACCTTGTTTGGTAAGAGTTTCCAGCAGAGCTGGATAAGTTCAGAGCGACGATTGTCGCTAGTCGCTGTCATCGTCAGGGTTTTCACACCCTGGTGTGATTCAAGATATTGCTGCCACAGTTCGGTCAGTTCAGGATCAGCCAGATCGGCCTTATTCAGTACTTTGATACAGGGCTTGTCGCCTCGCAGCTTTTCAAGCATTGGATTGGCAGAGCTGAACGGAATTCTGGCGTCCAGAATCTCAATGATCAAATCCACCTGCGGCAGGACCTTTTGCATTTCCAGCCGCGCTTTATGCATATGACCCGGAAACCACTGAATTGCCATAACCGATATTGTCTCTAAATATTCCAGAATAGATTATAGCCCCCCGCCCAGCAAATCTCTCATTAGACTCACTGGATGATGCTATGAATTCATCGTTGGGTGTGCTGAAAAATCACGACCACTGAAGGTGGACTGAATAAAACATCCGGCATATTTTCCCCGTCACCTTCGGAGGATTAGACTCCTTGTTCAGCTATAATTGGCGCTTTTTTACGATGGATATCAGCAATGCCAAAAGCCAGTGAATTAAAACGCGGCATGGTCATCGAAATGGATGACGCACCCTTTGTCGTGCGCGACATTCAGGTTCGTAACCCCTCTTCTCGGGGTGCCAGTACACTCTACAAAGTGCGTTTGAACCACCTGAAAACAGGCCAGAAAAGAGACGAATCTTTCAAGGGTGATGACTTTTTCAAGGCCGTTGATTGCGAGCGAAAACTGGTGCAGTTCTCTTATATCGACGATCAGAGTCACGTCTTCATGAGTGTTGACGATTACGAACAGTTTTCGATTAATAGTTCAGATATCGCCGAAGAACGCATGTATCTGACCGACGGACTCGATAACATCGTTGCCGTTCTGCTCGACAATCAACTATTGGCAATTGAGCTACCGGCCACCGTGAGCATGACTATCACTGAGACCACTCCCGGCATCAAAGGTGCGACTGCTGCTGCGCGAACCAAGCCAGCCATACTTGCCACCGGCCTTGAAGTACAGGTACCCGAATATATCGAAACCGGGGATGTGATTAAAATCAACACCGTCACTTGCAAATACATGTCTCGCGCCTAAGCTGACGAGGTCAAGGTGAGGCAACAGATTAAACACTGGCTGCTGATTAGTTTTGGCTGGATGTGTGTGTTATTGGCGGTGCTCGGTGCGCTGTTGCCACTGCTGCCTACCACACCTTTTCTGATTCTGGCACTTGCCTGTTTTGCCGAAAGCTCACCTCGCTTTCATCAGATGTTGCTCAATCATCGGTGGTTTGGGCCACCACTGCATCAATCGCAGCAAAGCCACACCATCCGTCGCACCGTAAAATATAAGGCCATGTTGTTGATTGTGATCAGCTTTGCTATCTCTATTCTGATGCTCTGGGAGCGACCAGCTCTGCAACTGATGCTGGTCGCCCTCTGTCTGGTGCTGTTAGGCTGTGTGTTCAGACTCAAGGAATCGGAACCTGATTGATGTCAGTAAAAGATGCACTTCTCAAGCGACACAGTGTACGGGCATTTCTGCCAACACCGATTAGCCAGCAACAGATCAGTAACTTGCTGGATTTGGCCAGATATGCGCCATCAGGGGCTAACACACAGCCTTGGCAGGTTGCTGTTGTGATGGGCGAAACCAAGCAGCTGTTGTCTCAACTAATTCAGACCGCTTTTGAACAAGGTGAGCCAGCCGAGCCTGATTACAGCTATTACCCCTCACAATGGCAATCACCTTATATTGATCGCCGTCGTGCCTGCGGTTTGCAGCTCTATCAAAGTCTCAGTATTGAAAAAGCCGACAAGCAGGCACAAAGACAGCAATGGGCCGCCAATTACCGTGCCTTTGATGCACCAGTGATGTTGCTGTTTTTTATGGACAATTCCATGCAGACCGGTTCTTTTCTCGACTTTGGCATGTTTTTACAATCGCTGATGCTGGCCGCTACTGAGCAAGGGCTTGCCACTTGCCCACAGGCAGCATTGGCTGAATACCCGGCACAGGTCAAACAGCTATTAGGCTATGCTGATGACAGCATCCTGTTGTGCGGTATGGCACTGGGCTATGAAGACAACTCCGCCGCCGTTAACCAATACCGGACCGAACGTGCCAGCGTAACCAGCTTTACTCGTTTCTTTTCCTGATTATTTGAGGTTTATTTGTGGATTTAGCGACTTTTCTCGACACTTTGGATCAAAATCCATCGGCTATCGACTTTGAAGACACCATGGCAGTGATCGACGCTCATTACGAGTTCACCCCCACTGCCTTCAAAAATGGCGACATCTCAAATGAAGCAGGGCAAAACAATGGTTCCTGCAAAATACTGGCTTTTGCAGAGCTGCACGATTTAAGTGGCTCACACACCCTAGCCTGTTTTGGTCGTTATTACCGGCAAGATGTTTTGCTCAACTCAAACGGTGATGACCACCAGAATATTCGCAACTTTATGCGTTATGGCTGGGACAGGGTTAAATTTGCGGGTGATCCATTGAAAGCGAAATCATAAAGCTAAATGCCATCGCCCAAATTAAGCGAGGCCTCCCCCCCCCTTTTTTTGTGCTGACGAGTAGCACAGCTGACTGGAAAACAGCCGGGCAGTGTCTGAGCGAAGCGAGTTTTGGCCGGCTGCCAGTCAAAGTGAGCAACGCAGCGGAGCCGAAGGCCAGTACAATGGGGTGCCCTGGAGTTTATAGGGGAATGGGCACGCATTCCCCTAACTCAGCTTCAGGCGAAATCAATGGCAGGCGGCCTATTGCTAAAGCCAGTCGACGCAAACTGCAAGCGTCATCGTCGGCGACTAAACCGCTACAACAATACCCGCTCGATACCGCCAGCTTTGGCCTTATCAATGAACTGCCGCTGCCAGTTATCACCCAACACATGCTTGGCGACTTCCACCACGATGTAGTCAGTTTCGATACCGGTATCTTCACTGTAGCGTGACAGTCCTTGCTGACAGGCCGGGCATGACGTCAGCAACTTGACGTTGCCGTTCACCGCCTTATCTTCTCCCGTCAGCTGACGAATACCTTTGGTAATTTCCTCTTCCTTGCGGAAACGCACCTGGGAGGCAATGTCTGGACGTGCCACCGCAAATGAACCGGCTTCACCGCAACAACGATCATTCAATGCAACTTCCTGTCCCAGCAGATTCGCCGCGACACTGGTTGATTTGTAGGTTTTCATTGGTGTGTGGCAAGGCTCATGGTACATGTACTGTACGCCATCTACACCTTCCATCTTGATCCCTTTTTCCATCAGATATTCGTGAATATCCAGCAGTCGGCAGCCAGGGAAGATTTGCTCAAACTCATATTTGAGCAACTGATCCATACAGGTGCCACAAGAGACGATAACGGTCTTGATATCAAGATAGTTAAGTGTGTTGGCCATGCGGTGGAATAACACCCGGTTGCCGGTGGAAATCGCCGTCGCCTTGTCATCATCGCCAATGGAAGCTTGAGGATAACCACAGCACAGATAACCTGGCGGCAATACTGTTTCAGCGCCTACCTCGTATAACATCGCCAATGTCGCCAAACCGACCTGACTGAACAAACGCTCGGAACCACAGCCGGGGAAATAAAATACGGCATCAGACTCTTCATTCACCTTTTGCGGATCACGCAGAATAGGAATCAGTTTGTCGTCTTCTAACCCCAACATGCCGCGGGTGGTCTGGGTTGGCAAATTTCCAGGCATTGGCTTTTTGACAAAATGCACAACCTGAGCCCGAATCGGTGTTTTTCCGGTCGTCGGCAGTGGCGCTTTCTTTTTACCATTGGCCAGAATCCCAAGGTATTTGGCAGCCTTGTGTGCCAGACGCTGTGCCTTGAATCCCCACTCGATCATGGTCTTGCGCATCAGTTTGACCGTCAGGGGATCGGTGGCATTGAGATAAGCCATCGAAGTCCAGGTGCCCAGATTGGCATGTCGCTGACCACGCTCTTTGAGAATCGAACGCAGCTTCATGGTGACATCACCAAAGTCAATATTGACTGGGCATGGATTCAGGCAGCGATGGCAAACCGTGCAGTGATCAGCCACGTCATTCATTTCTTCAAAATGCCGCACTGAAATACCGCGACGAGTCTGTTCTTCGTAGAGGAATGCCTCAATCAGCAAGCCGGTGCCCAGAATCTTGTTACGTGGTGAATACAACAAATTAGCCCGGGGCACATGCGTGGTACATTCAGGTTTACATTTGCCGCAGCGCAGGCAGTCCTTGATGTCGTTATTCAGATCACCAAGCGCACTGGCCTCCAGAATCAAGGCTTCCTGTTGCAGCAAACGCAATGAAGGTGTGTAAGCACGCTCAAGCCCCGAACCGGGCATCAACTTGCCTGCATTAAAGCGACCATGCGGATCAACTTTTTGCTTGTAGCTGGCAAAGGCATCAATGGTCGGTTTGTCCAGATACTGCATCTTGGTCAATCCAATACCATGTTCACCGGAAATCACTCCACCAAGCCGCTCAGCGAGTGCCATGACTTCATCAACGATGCGTTCAGCTTCATGCATCATTTCATAGTCATTTGAGTTGACCGGAATATTGGTGTGTACGTTGCCATCACCGGCATGCATATGCGTCGCCACAAACAAGCGACCTGAACGATGCTCGGTGTGAATTTCATCAAGCTTATGACGCAGTACTTCCAGCGCTTGTCCCTGGAACAGTTCCTTGAGCGGTTTTTCCACTTCGTCACGATAGGAAATTCGCAGATCACGACGCTGCAACACATTAAACAAGGTATCGCCACTATTCAGATTAGCCTTGGCCGCATCTGACAACATATCCAAAACGGGCTCAACAGGCGCATCCAGATTATCAAGCACTTGCTGCCAACGGGCCGTGACCACTTGCAGATGCTGAACAGCCGCATCCACTTTGGATTGCAAAATAGCGTCATTCTCAGCACTGTCATCCAGCTTTTTGGGCTGCTGTTTCAGTTCTTTGGGTTCATGCAGGAGATAGTCAATGACTGCCGCGGTTGTTTTCAGCTTGTTACGGGTCGATTGAACGATATTGATACGCTCGATGCCGTCGTTGTATTCGGCCAGACGTTCCAGCGGAATCACCACGTCTTCATTGATTTTGAAAGCATTGGTGTGACGAGCAATTGCAGCCGTTCGCGCCCGGTCAGCCCAGAAACGTGATCTTGCCTCAGGACTGACGGCAATAAAGCCTTCACCATCACGCGCATTGGCCAGCCTGACCACTTCAGAACAGGCTTCTGCAACAGCATCTTCGTCATCGCCGACCACATCAATCAGCAACACCATTTTAGGTGGCATGGCACGTGGAGCCTTGGTGGAATAATCGACCGCTTTGACATAACGCTCGTCAAGATGCTCCATGCCCGCCAGCAGGATTTTCTTGTTGGCATCCAGAAAATCCTTGGTTTCAACGATGGCCGGTACGGCTTTGCTCAAATCGTTGCCGAAAAACTCGAGACAGATGGTACGAATAAACTGCGGCATCCGGTGCAAAACGAACACTGCTGATGTGATCAGACCGTCACAACCTTCTTTCTGAATACCCGGCAAACCACCGAGGAATTTGTTGGTGACGTCCTTACCTAAACCGGTTTTACGCAGCTCTTTGGCTGGAATCGCGATATCTTCTGGCTCTGCGATGGGCGTTTTGCCATCACCGGCAAGACGATGAATACGAAAACGAGCCGTTTCGATATCATGAATTTTGCCCATATTGTGATTGAGCCGCTCGACTTCCATCCAGGTGGCATCTGGCGTCACCATGCGCCATGAAACCAGATTATCGAGCGCGGTTCCCCACATGACGGCCTTTTTACCACCGGCATTCATGGCAACATTACCGCCGATAGTCGAAGCGTCCTGTGAGGTCGGGTCCACCGCAAACACAAGCCCATTCAAACCGGCCAGATCGGATACACGCCGAGTCACCACACCAGCTTCGGCCCGAACTGTTGCGACTTCATCATCGCGACCGTGCAGTTTGCGATAAACAACCTCACCCAAGCCTTCAAGCTTTTCGGTATTCACCACCACACTGTCAGCCGTCAGCGGAATAGCACCACCGGTGTAGCCGGTGCCGCCCCCGCGAGGAATGACCGTCAGTCCGAGTTCAATACACGACGAAATGATCTGGGCCATTTCTTCTTCGGTGTCGGGGGTGACCACCGCCAACGGATATTCAACACGCCAGTCAGTGGCATCTGTAACGTGGGATACACGTGCCAAACCGTCAAACTGGATATTGTGTTTCTTGGTTGCACGGCTCAAACGTCGTAAGACAACTCGTCTACGTTCAGCCACACTCAGCAATTCGCGTTCGAAACGTTGAACTGCCTCACGGGCTGTTTGCTCGAGTTTAAGTGCAAGTTCGTTATCATTTTCACGTGCCCGCTGACGAATCTGATCCAAACGGTGATACAGCGCATGGCGAAGCGATTCCCATCGCTTGCGGTTTTCGACCAAATCATCCTGGATAAACGGGTTACGCGAGATCACCCACATATCACCCAATACCTCGAACAGCATCTTGGCACTGCGACCGGTTTTGCGTTGTTCACGCAACTGTTGCAGAATGTCCCACGAAGCATCTCCCATAAAGCGGATCACGATCTCGCGATCAGAAAATGACGTGTAGTTGTATGGAATTTCGCGAATACGGGTTTGCATAACGATTTAGTTCAGCCCTAACTATAGATAAAGCGAAGTATTGAAAAGCGGCTAATTCTAACATGAACTTATCAATTAGAAGGCCCACAACCAACGTGGCTTTTGTATCTGTTGCCTATCGAAAGTGAAACATGGACATCACTCAAACAATTATTCTCGCAATTCTTCAGGGCCTGACCGAGTTCCTACCCATCTCCAGTTCTGCTCATCTGATCCTGATGCCAATCATTGCCAACTGGGAAGATCAGGGCCTTGCCTTTGATGTCGCCGTACACGTAGGCACGCTGGTCGCCGTTATCATATATTTCCGCAAGACCTTAGTGACCATCACTCAAGACTGGATAGTGTCTGTTCAGCAGAAAAAAACTGTCGGCGACAGTCGACTTGCCTGGGCCGTGCTGTTTGGCACCATACCCGTGGGGCTGGCCGGACTGACCTTTAACAGTGTCATTGCTGAACATCTGCGTGACCCACTGGTCATTGCTATTACCACATTGCTGTTTGGCGCCTTGCTTGGCTGGGCGGACTGGCGCGGTAAACGTATCCGAGACGAACATCAGTTGAATTGGAAAGACATCCTCTTTATTGGTGTTGCGCAAGCCATTGCCTTAATCCCGGGCACTTCAAGAAGCGGTATTACCATCACGGCTGGCTTAATGCTGGGCCTGACCCGTCAGGCGGCTGCCAGATTTTCTTTCCTGCTATCAATCCCGGTTATTTTCCTGGCGGGTGGTCTGGAAACTTTCGAATTAATTCGAGCCAGTGTTTCGGTGAACTGGAATCACATGTTTTGGGGCGCATTGATTGCCGGAATCAGTGCTTACGCATGTATTGCCGTGTTCCTGAGATTGCTTCAAAGTATTGGTATGTGGCCGTTTGTCGTCTACAGAATGGTCTTGGGCATTATCTTGTTGCTGGTGATTGTTTGATCGCTGTTGACAGTCAAGGCCTGACCCCGTAATATTCTCCCTCTTTATTTAGACCGCCTGCGTAATTTTTCTGGAGCAACCTGCGGAATGAAAACCATAAGTGCAAAACCAGCCGAAGTTCGTCGTGACTGGTTCGTGATTGATGCCGACGGCAAAACTCTGGGCCGCATGGCAACCGAGATCGCCCGTCGTCTGCGTGGCAAACACAAAGCCATCTACACACCACACGTCGATACTGGCGATTACATTGTTGTCATCAACGCTGAAAAACTGCGCGTGACCGGCAACAAAATGAAAGACAAAGTTTATTACCACCACACAGGTCACATTGGTGGAATCAAATCCATCACCCTGGAAAAACAAATCGACAAAGCACCTGAGCGTGTTATCCAGACCGCGGTTAAAGGCATGCTGCCCAAAAACCCACTGGGTCGTGCAATGTTCAGCAAGCTGAAAGTCTATGCAGGCGCTGAACATCCGCACACTGCTCAACAACCTAAAGTGCTCGAAATCTAATCGGATATAGTCATGGCAGATATTTACTACGCAACAGGCCGCCGCAAAAGCTCAACCGCACGAGTTTTCATGAAACCAGGCAGTGGCAACATCTCTATCAACACTCGTTCACTGGAAGACTACTTCGGTCGTGAAACTTCACGCATGGTCGTTCGTCAACCACTGGAACTGGTAGAAATGCTCGACAAGGTTGACCTGAAAATCACAGTTCGCGGTGGTGGCAACAACGGTCAAGCCGGCGCAATCCGTCATGGTATCAGCCGTGCACTGGTTGAATACGACGATGCACTGAAAGCAGAACTGCGTAAGGCCGGGTTTATCACCCGTGACGCGCGTGCTGTTGAACGTAAGAAAATCGGTCTGCACAAAGCCCGTAAACGTCCACAGTTCTCCAAGCGTTAATCGATTTATCTGCAACACCTTCAAAAAAGGGCCATCTACTCAGATGGCCTTTTTTTATGTGCTCTTAAGCTTGGCTAGCAGTTAGAATCCGCTCGGATTGGACTCGGTATTTATCATTTTCCAATGCTGAACTGCATCAGCCTTGTGACAAAAGTAGCTCATTCAGAAGTACTGGCGACTCTAAATGCCTGATTTACATAGGGCGAGCTGTTAAAGCGTTGCACCAGTTTTTCCAGAATCTCACCATCCACAGATGTGGCCAACAAGGTTGCCTCGATTTCGATTTCATCGGCACTGAATGGCGATATTTCCAGATCCCGAATCGGATAATTGGCATGCTCAAGTGTCATCTCAAGCATTCTCAAAGCCTCATTCTGAAATTTCTGCGGCACCAGTAAGACCAGACTGTTGGTCACTTCAACGGCCATCGTATCAATGGGCTGTCTGTTGATATGATTAACCACAGGGCGTAACACGGTGTTTGCAGCCAGTACAAACAAAGCGCCCAATACCGCTTCCAGAATCAGATCTGCACCAGCTGCAGCACCCACGGCAGCAGACCCCCATAAGGTAGCTGCCGTATTAATGCCCCTGATGTTACCTTCTTCACGCATAATGACACCTGCGCCAAGAAAACCTATCCCGGAAACAACATAGGCAAGCACATGCACAGCCCCATGCGTACCGCCGTATATGTCGTGCAGGCGAACCCCCAGATCAACAAACAGTGCTGCGCCCACGGCAACCAGTACATTGGTGCGTAAACCAGCGGTTCGTTGCCGATACTGTCGCTCATAGCCAATCATCGCGCCAAGGATGAAAGCCGTCAGCAAACTGACTAATGTATCCAGAAATGAGATCAAATCTATGTGTTGATAGGCCAGCATCTATGCACCTCTGAAACAAACCATAAGCCATTGAAATGACAAACACATGACGCAAGTTATGTCCCGGCTCAGATGAGCCGGGACAAGACTGGTTATACTGGTGATCCGAGAATGGTCACCGCGATTGAAAAGTAGATCAGCACACCTGCTGCATCTGCAATTGACGTAATTAAAGGTGCACTGGCCGCAGCGGGATCAAGTTTCATTCGAGACAAAATAAACGGCAAACTCATGCCAATCACACTGCCCATCACAACAATTAAAATCATTGACAGCGAGACCACCATGGCAATCTCATAGCCGCCACGGAAAATGCCAATTGTCGAAACCGCTAATGCCATGGTCAGTCCCAGCATCACCGCCACCATAAATTCACGTCCCAGCATTCTTGCCCAGTCGCGTATCACCACATCACCAGTGGCCAGGGCTCTGACCATCAGCGTGGCCGATTGTGATCCGGCATTGCCGCCACTATCAACCAACAATGGCAGGAAAAACACCAACGCAATATAGGCTTCGATGGTTTCTTCAAAGTAGGCGATACCTGCACCCGAGAAAATATTGCCGAATACCAGTAATACCAACCAAAATACTCGCTTCCGGTACAGCAGTGATGTGGTCGCAGTTTTCAGTGAAAAATCACCTGTAATGCCATGACCCTTTCCAAAATCCAGGGTCGCACCCATTTTGTGAAAATCTTCGGTAGTTTCCTGATCGACAACGTCCATGGCATCATCGACGGTGACAATGCCTATCAGCTTGTCGCCACCATTGATCACCGGGACTGACAGCAGATCATATCGACTGATCAATTTGGCAGCTTCTTCTCTGGGCCACTCCGCCTTGGCAGTGATCACATCCCGAGTCATCAGTGACTCAAGCGTATGCTGCGGATCGGCCAGCACCAGATCTCTCAGTGACACAGTGCCTTGCAAACGATGAGACTCATCAACCACATACAAGGTGTAGATGGTTTCCTTGTCAGGTGCCTGCTGGCGAACCGAATCAAGCGCTTCGGCTACAGTCAGCTCGCCACTGACAGAGAGATAATCTGATGTTGCCTCAGCCCCGACTGTGCCTTCCTGGTAAGAAGCCATTTTGACGATGTCTTCGCGCTGCTTGCGCGCCAACGTTGCCAGCAAATTAGTTCGTTGCTCTGGGGCCATGCGTTTGTATAAATCGGTACGATCATCTGAAGGCAGATAGGTAAACAGCTCTACAGTTTCAACCAGTTGCATTTGAGCCAAAAGCGCATCTTGTTGACCAAACTGAAGGTTACTGAACAGGCGTGCCCGCAGAGGTGCAGACAGCATTGCAAGCATTGCAAGCCCTTGCTGTGTTGACAGCTCCAGCGTCAGCTCTGCCATATCGGTTTCAGGCATATTTCTGACCAGATTGCTGATCGTTTTGAAGTCTGCGCTTTCAATCAGCGCAATGAGGTTTTGAACAGTGATTGAATTGTTCATGGGGTTAACTCCTTGCATCTAAGCCGCTCAGGAGCAACCTGTTGAGATTGCGATACCTGAGCGGCTATCTGGGTGGTGGTTTATTCATATCTTTTTGAAATATCGATTAAAAATTCTTTTAAAATCTGGTCGAATGCCAGACAAAGCCAATGCTGAAGAATCGATCTCGGTCTCGATTGACCCATCTGTCGCCATAGCTGACATCCAGCTGTACACGTTGTGGAACTAACCAATAGGCAGCACCTAACTGATACAGCGGGTCTTCATCAAACTGACCAAAGCTCTCAACAAACAGGCTGCTTCTGCTGGTCAATGCATGCTCAAGACCCAGGCCCCAGAGGCCATCGTTTTCATGAGACTCGGCATCATGAGCAAGGCCCAGATTAAAGTGAATCAACTGTTGCCCATCGTTCACAGACCAGGTCACTGGTAACAAGGCGTAGTAGCCCGCATTGTTGAATTGCGCTTTACGATTAACCTCGGTGCCGATAGCCAAAGCCACGCCCCAGTCGTGTTCCTCAAAATCCCGGAGTACAGTTTTAAACTGCATCACCGCAAGGTTTTCACTCAAGCCGCCCTGACGCTGGCGTTCGCGTGTCCAGCCCAGAGTGAGCTCCAGATTGCCGGTAAAGTTGCAGGCACCCAGCGCCCATTGCTCATCAGAGCTTCTTCCTCGCTGGTACCAGGATTCCAACTGACAATGTCGGTGTTCAGTGATACCGGCATCATCAGTCACCATCGGCCGACCTGCTTGTGCGTTCATCGAAACCAACAGTGATGAACCCATCAGCAGGGAGACCTGGCTGAGTTTTAAAATTGTGCAAGATTGCATTTTCATGGCAGCGCCCTCTAGTTGAGGAACACCTGAGCAGACAGCCCGATAACAGCAGTATCAGTGCATGACACGAATAGCGTGCAGCCTCAGCACACCTTCGCGGCTTAAATCGAACAAGGGGATTTTGCTTTTAGATGCAAAAGAAAAAGCCGCTTGTCACCATCTGGTGACAAGCGGCTATATGAGACCGGATGACCAGACTGGCGTTATGATTTCAGATTGATGCGTTTGATTTCGCTACAACTGCAACTGTCCAATGTGGTGCTCCGTTGATAAAAACGCCGCAAGGTTACATGCTGAGGAATGCCTTGTCAAAACTTTTTTGAATTTGGTAATACCATTTTTATGTCCTGATAAAGGCCATGCCAAAACGCTCGACTTAGTGATCTTAACGGTTGTTTCTGTAGAAGTTTCCCTTACCCTCAGGCTGCGTCTTGAAGCGCCGATGTACCCAGAAATACTGGTCTGGACGCTGGCGAACCTGATCTTCAACCCAGTCGTTTATGCGCTGGGTATCAGCGAGTTCATTATCGGAAGGAAATTGTTCAAGCGCTGGAAATACCTTGATTGTGTAGCGGCCTTGGTTGTCACGAATTGGCACAAAAGGCACCACGTCGGCGCCACTCATGCGAGCCATACGCGCAGTTGCCGGAACAGTGGCAGCCGATATCCCGAAAAATTTTGCCTGAATACTGAAACGTCTGCCGTAATCCTGATCGGGGGCATACCAGACAATTTTATTTTTTTTCAGGGCGCGCAACATGGCTCTGGGCTCTTCCTGCAAGATCGTGCCTTCACTGTGCAGCGTTCTGAATTTGAGCATCACTTGATTAAACAAAGGGTTTTTTAACTCGCGAAACATCACGTAGGCTGGAAATTTCCGCATAATCAACCTGCCGCCCATCTCCATGCTGGTGAAGTGCCCAGTTAGCAAGATGATGCCTTTACCCCGGGACAGTGCAGACTCAATATGTTCCAGCCCCTCGTAAACCACTCTGTTTTGTAGCTGACGATCACTCCCCCACCAGCTCATTGCCGTTTCGATTGGCATTGTGCCCATGGTCAGCATGTTTTCCTTAAGCAGTTTTGCTCGATCAGCCTCCGTCATTTCAGGAAAACACAGCTCTAGGTTACGTGCCGCTACGCGTTCACGTGATCGCATAAAGGGACGCAATAATGCCCCGAGCAAACGACCAATGCGTAGCTGTATGCTTGCCGGTAAAAACACGGATAAACGCATCAGCCCAAGCCCCAACCAGCTTGGCCAGAAACGCGGATGCAAAAATGCAGACTGGAAGATTTTCATCAATGACTATCAGAATTACACACTGTGGCTATGCTATCATTCTTGCTCGTTTTACGCCTGATAAAAGCCATGCGAGGCTGACTTGAAAGCCATTTATACCCTGCTGTTTCATCTGGCATTGCCCCTGATCCTGCTGCGCCTGCTATGGCGTGGCATTAAAGCACCCGCCTATTTTCATCGCTGGCCGGAGCGCTTCGGAAAAGTGACGGCCATGCCTGCATCGCAGCCCATCATATGGGTACATGCTGTGTCTGTTGGCGAAGTGGAAGCCACAAGACCACTGATCAGTGGCCTTCGGGCAAGTTATCCAGAGCACAGAATTTTGATCACTACCATGACGCCCACCGGAAGTGAGCGCGTCAAAAAACTCTATACCGGTGAAGTCGATCATTGCTATTTGCCTTATGACCTTCCCTTTGCCATTCGACGTTTTCTAAAAGCCAAACATCCTGAGTTCGGCATCATCATGGAAACCGAATTATGGCCAAACCTTGTCGATCAATGTCACCAACATCACATTCCACTGGTGCTGGCCAATGCGCGTTTGTCAGCACGTTCAGCCAAAGGCTATCAGCGATTCAGCAAACTCACCGCACAAATGCTCAAGCAGTTTTGCTTTATTGCTGCACAAACCCAGGAAGATCAGCAAAGATTTCGGGCGCTTGGCGCTGAGTATGCGGATGTGCATGCGACAGGTAATCTAAAGTTTGAAATCAGCTTGCCAGCCAGTGCGACAGAACAGGCAGAAGCGATTCGCAGCATGTGGGGTAATCGTCCGGTATGGATCGCTGCCAGCACACATGAAGGCGAGGAAGAGTTGGTGCTGAACGCCAGCCGCAAGGTGCGTGCTGAATTTCCAGATTTATTATTGTTACTGGTCCCTCGTCATCCGGAAAGGTTCGACCGCGCGGCTGCCTTAAGTCGCAAAGCAGGTTTTAAAACCTTGCGCCGCAGCGAAGGTAAACCCTGTGGTAGTGATATCGAAGTGCTAGTCATCGATACCATGGGTGAACTGCCGACGTTTTATGCAACCTGTGATGTTGCCCTGATAGGGGGAAGTCTGATTCCACACGGTGGGCATAATCTGCTTGAACCCGCAGCGTTGGGCCGTCCAGTATTGACCGGGCCGCATTTTTTCAATTTCAATGAAATCACCAAGCAATTCCTTGATAGTGGTGCTGCGATGTTGGTACGCGACAGTCACGAAATTGCTCAAACAATGATTATGCTGCTTTCCAATGCAGAACAACGTGCCAGTATGGGTCAGACTGCCATGACCCAGATTCAGCGTAATCAGGGTGCCAGTATGCGCCTGCTCAATCTGATAAAACGCCACATCAAACAAGCATGACCGATCATGCTTATTGGATGCAGCAGGCACTGCGCCTGGCCCGTCAGGCGGAGTCTGAGGGAGAAGTCCCAGTAGGTGCAGTGATAGTGCTGGATGACACTATTATCGGAGAAGGCTGGAACCGTCCGATAAAAAGTGCAGACGCCACCGCCCATGCAGAAATACAGGCACTGCGCATGGCTTGCGCCAAGGTCAATAATTACCGCATTCCCGGTGCAACTATGTATGTCACGCTTGAGCCGTGTCTGATGTGTGCCGGCGCATTAATTCATGCCCGCTTGCAAAAACTGGTTTATGGCGCATATGAACCCAAAACAGGTGCTGCAGGCAGCAATATTGACGCCTTCCAGCTTGCCAACCTGAACCATCGAGTCAAAGTGGAAGGCGGGATTCTGGCTGAAGAATGCAGCTTGCTACTCAAACAGTTTTTCAAGTCTCGGCGTTAAGCGCTCTTGCCAGCAAACCTGGCCCCTGCCATGGTTGTTGCCAAGGCAAACTCACACGATGGCCACTGCCTGCTGCGCGCTCAATGGCTTGTCCTTGCTGATTAAACAATTGAGTCGCTGAAAAACTGATATTACCCTCCGGACAAATCATCTCCAAGGTATCACCGACCGAGAATTGATTGCGCACATCAATTTCAAGACGCTGGTTATCGGCATCATAGGCCACTACCTCACCCACAAACTGCTGACGTAACTGACTGGAATAACCATGCAGATAGTTCTGCTGTTCCTGAGTGGGATGCCGCTGGAAGAAACCATCGGTGTAGCCTCGATTAGCCAGGTTATCCAACTGACTGATCAGCGTTGGATCAAAACTGCGTCCAGCCAGTGCATCATCAATTGCCTTTCGATAAATTTGTGCTGTTCTGGCCACGTAGTAAATTGACTTGGTTCGGCCTTCTATTTTCAAGCAATCAACACCCATTCGGGTCAAACGCTCGATATGCTGAACTGCGCGAAGATCCTTGGAATTCATGATGTAGGTGCCATGCTCATCCTCGAAAATCGGCATCAGTTCGCCGGGACGGTTGGCTTCTTCAATAAGATATATCTTGTCTGCTAATGGATGACGCTGTTGTTGACCGCAGTCAGAAAAACTCTGTGACTGCATGGCAGACAGGGCATCAAAATCAATTTTCTGTGGCGCATCATCCTGCTGATCGCTGGCGTGGGTTTTATAATCCCAGCGACAGGCATTGGTACATGTGCCCTGATTAGGATCACGATGATTAAAGTAACCAGACAGCAGACAGCGTCCTGAATACGCAATGCACAAGGCCCCGTGAACAAACACCTCCAGCTCAATATCCGGGCATTGCTGGCGAATTTCTTCGATTTCATCGAGTGATAATTCTCGAGACAATATCACCCGGGTCAAGCCAAGACTCTGCCAGAACCTGACGGCCTGATAATTCACCGTATTCGCCTGAACCGATAAATGAATCGGCATCTCTGGCCAGCGCTCACGCACCATCATAATCAAACCGGGATCCGCCATAATCAATGCATCTGGCTGCATGGCAATGACATGTTCCATATCAGCCATATAGGTTTTTATCTTAGCGTTGTGGGGCATCAGGTTACTGGCCACAAAAAACTGCTTGCCCGCAGCATGCGCCTCGCGAATCCCCTGCTCCATTATTGCCAGTTTGTGAAAATCATTGTTGCGCACCCGCAAACTGTAGCGTGGCTGCCCCGCATAGACAGCATCTGCGCCAAAAGCAAACGCATACCGCATGTGTTCTAGACTTCCGGCAGGTAACAAAAGCTCGGGTGCTTTCATCTTATTTGTCCCTACAAAAAAAGCGTGAATTATAATTCAATTGACAGAGAATCCCACAAGAACAACGACATCAATCCTGACATGAGATTGAGAGACCCACATTGCTTTATCAACTTCGCCGTGCAAATCAAATCATCTGGCATTCACGTCGGAAGGCAGACAAAATAACCGTCAAACCAAATAGATGTGATAAGGTCAAAGACCATGCAATACTGTCTCGCAATTCAATGGACAATTATCGCCTGTAACAGGCGATAATTGTCAGCCAAAATTACGGAAGTTAATTGTTTGAAAAAGCTTGGTTTTTTTATCATCACGATCTGTCTTCTTATGGCCTGTAGTGATGCCAAACCTCATTTGGAAGAAATCCTGGAGCGAGGAGAACTGCGTGTTTTAACTCGTTATGGACCGACCAGCTATTTTGTCCAGGGCGATCAGCTGGCCGGCTTTGAGTATGAACTTGCCCAGCAGTTTGCTGATTACCTGAATGTCCGTTTGAAAATCATTGTGCCAGACAGTCTCAGCAGTCTGCTGATAGAGCTGGAGCAAGGGCGGGCAGATATGGCCGCAGCCGGGCTGACCGTGACACCAGAGCGACGACAGCGCTATCGTTTCGGCCCTGTCTATCATGAAGTAACTCAGCAGCTTGTTTATCGTGCAGGTACCACTCGACCTTCAGATATTACTGAGCTTGATGGCCGGATACTCGAAGTGGTGGCGGACAGCAGTCATGTTGAAAACCTGCAATTGTTACGACAAGAAGTTCCTGAGCTGTACTGGACCGAAAACCAGGAGCTGGACAGTTCGGGCCTGCTCGAACTGGTTCAACTTGAAATGATTGACTTCACGGTTGCAGACTCCAACGAACTGTCCGCGAATCAGACTTTGTTTCCCGAATTACGAGTGGCTTTTGATATCACCGACCCTCAACCTCTTGCCTGGATGATGCCTGCATCCGAAGATGGCACTCTGCATCGAGAAATGATTGCCTTTTTTAACCACCTTGATGAAAACGGTGATCTGGATAAGCTTATCGAGAAATACTATGGACACATTCGACGTTTTGATTACGTTGATACTCGTGCAATTCATCGTCGACTGGTGACACATTTGCCACAATTTCATCATTTATTCAAAGAAGCTGGCGAAACTTATGGCTTTGACTGGCGATTACTCGCCGCGATTTCCTATCAGGAGTCGCACTGGAACCCAAATGCTGTTTCGGCTACAGGGGTCAGAGGTTTGATGATGCTTACCCAAGCCACCGCAAACGAGCTAGGTGTCGAAGACCGTGAAGATCCAAAGGAAAGTATATTCGCGGGTGCGCGTTACCTGCTCCAAATGAAAAATCGCTTACCCGATCGCATCAGTGAGCCGGATCTCACCTGGCTGGGTTTGGCCGCATACAATATCGGGCTGGGTCACCTTGAAGACGCACGCCGGCTGACTGAACAAAATGGTGCCAATCCCGACCTGTGGTCAGATGTGCGTGAACACTTGCCATTACTTGCCAAACAGAAATGGTACAGTCAGACTCGTTTTGGTTACGCGCGTGGCGGCGAGCCGGTGCGCTATGTCGATAATATTCGACGTTACTTTGATATTTTGCTACATCATCAAATCAGTGCTGACAGCCCGCCGGTCACACCGGCAACCAGTGACCCAACACGATCTCTGCCTGCGGCCTTGTAGGCAAAAAAAGCCGGCAAAGCCGGCTTTTTTATATCAGCTGCGAGCAATTATTTGCTGATGAGGTAATCCACAACCGAGGTCATATTTTCCAAGCCACCCGCCATTGGTGCATCAGTGCGGTATTGACCGTTGACGATGATGGAAGGCACACCCTCCACACCTGAGTTCTGACTAACCAGCAAGGCCTGGCGAACTTTACTGCGTACAGACATTGAGTTCATGACTTTGAGAAAGTTGTCGCGGTCAATGCCTTGCTCGGCAACAAAGTCCAGCAGCAGCTTTTCTGTATCAAGACGACGCTTGTCAACTTGAATGGCGTCAAACAGTTTGGGATGCAAATTGGCCAGATCACCGGTAGCCTCTGCTGCGTAGAACACACGTGCCATTTCCAGCCAGCTATCACGGAAAATTGCAGGAACATGGACGAGGTTCACATCTTCCGGCAGCACCTTTTCCCACTGCTTCAGATAAGGCTCCAAACGGAAACAAAACGGACAAGTGTAGGAAAACAAAACCGCAACTTCAGTCGAGCCGGGTGAAAACTTGGCCAGACGCTCGGGCGTTTTCTGGTAATGCGTACCCTCGACATAATCAGCTGCTATAGCTACCGATAACGAAGCCGACATCAAACCAGCCCCAATTACCGCCTGCATGAATTTCATTAATTTCTTCATTCAATTTTCCTTACAAGAAACGACTACAAACCACCGTAAGAGTGCAGTCCCGACAAGAAGATATTCACGCCAAGGAATGTAAACAACATGATAAAGAAGCCTACAATCGCCCACCAGGCCATTGGACGACCATGCCATCCTTTAGTAAAACGCATGTGTAGCCAAGCGGCATAGTTCAACCAGAGAATCAATGACCAGGTTTCCTTGGGATCCCAGGTCCAGTAGCCTCCCCAGGCTTCCGCAGCCCAAAAAGCACCGAGTATGGTAGCTACGGTAAAAAAGGCAAAGCCAAGTGCGATTGACTTGTGCATCAAATCGTCCATGGCCGCCAGAGACGGCATGGCTTTTACAAAATCACTGTCCGGCTTTTTCTCAGCACGCCATGAAACCAGCAGATAAGCCACACCTATCATCGTTGCAATCGCAAATGCGCCATAGCCTATGAAGTTTGTAGGTACGTGAATTTTCATCCAGTAGCTCTGTAATGCCGGCACCAGCGGTTCGATTTCATGTGCATTACGCTCAAAGGCGTACCACAACAGAAACATAACTGCCGCCGTAATCATCAGCATCACAAACCCACCAAGGCCTCGTGTTCGATATCGACGCTCGTAGAACAGATAAATCAGGGAGGTGATCACACAGAACAGTATGAATACTTCGTAGAGATTACTGACAGGGATGTAGCCGATGTCGGAGCCCATCATATGCGACTCACGCCAGCGCACCATCAAGCCAACCATGCCCATGGTTGTAGCGATCCAGGCAAAACGGCTACCCAACTTTTGTGTGTAGTCAGAACGGGCTATCAAACCACCAAAATAAATGACGGTAGAAGCCAGATAAAAAGCACTCATCCACATGATTGCAGATTGGCTGGCAAGAATATAATTGAGCCAGAAATCCTGCTGAGCCATGGACAAATCACCACCATACCGCTGCAAGGCAAGTAAGCTCAGAATCGCTACTGCCAGCGCATGCCAGCGAAATGGCGGCCAGACTTTACCCAACCAGGCCATGCTGAAACCGGTTAGAAAAAGGATGGTGACTTCGTAAACATCGAGGTGATCACCATAGGCGACGAGAATAAATACTGTCGCCAGCAAAAGCAGTGTCCACCAGGCTCCTACCGCCAGCCAGGATTGGGAATCCGTTTGGTTTTGTCGAATTGTTTCACTCATTGGCAATTTCTCAGTTATGGCCAGCGCCTGCACTGGCTATGAACATTCAGGCAAGTCAGAGTTCCTGCTTATCTGGTTTCAGCAGCTGCTGAATCTCATCGAAGAACCCATCAAAATCCCTTGGGTTACGATTAGTCATACCTGCCAGCAAGACCCGGCTCGCGCCACCTTCTTCATCAAGCCAGATCCAAAGTCTTCGCTGTGGCAGGTAAAAAAGAATAAATAAACCAGCCACCAACATGACGGAACCAAAATATACTATGAACTGACCCGGCGCACGGGCAATTTGCAAACCACTGGCCTGGATGTGCTCATAATCATGCAGCATCAAAAACACCGGTGAGTGATAACGCGGCAGACTGCCAATAGCATCCACGGCATCTTGCAGGAAGAAGATATTCTGGTTGTCAGTGTTATCGAGTTCATGACCATCGACACCTGCAAAATAGATTCGCGCAAGCATTTCTCTGAGCATGCCCAGATAAGCAGGCGCAAGTGTCTGACGTTCGATTTCCGGCAAGCTTATTTCAACAAACTCGCGTACTTCATCAAATCCACCACGCACAAACATGCCCACCAGCGTGATTAAGGTTTGTTGCAGACTTTCTTCAAGGTTAGCATCTGGCTCTGGCAAATCAGCCAAGGCATCTCGAGTCATCAACTGTGCAATGTCTGCAACCAGATTTCTATCTCTAAGGCGGGCAAGATACTCCATAAAACTGTCCACACCACCATGCGCATCGGCCGGTAAATGCAGATAACTGAAATTTTCAGACGGACTGCTGCGAACGCCGCTTAAGTAAAACATCCGACCTTCACGCTCAATCGGGAACATGTAGTTTTCGTATTCAGTGGCCTCACCGGTATGCGATCGTAATATAAAGCCAAAGCTTGGGCCGGAGTTGGTCATTCGGCGTGGATTATCGTCAGTTGGATCCGGATTAATATTGAACAGTCTGAAATTAGTCATTTCTAGCCGATACTGCCGGTCTCCCCAATGCATGTCTCTACTGTCGAAGACTTTGGTATCAAGCATCACCGGGTCACCGGCACGATGATCAAATGGCCAGGCTTCAACCTGTAATGCAGACCCACCATCAGCAAAGCTTGCCTGGTAGATAGCATAACCTTTGTAAATCAGGGGGTGGTTAACAGCAATCGTGTGTCTCAGGGGCTCTTCCAGTTCAGGATCATGAATCACCAGATCACTCTCAAAAGACCTGGGTTGTCCGTTGTCGTGATGCTCAACCCGAAATTCTTCCAGCTCAATTCTGAACGGTAATGCCTGAACCAGATAACCATCCCGCATCGGCAGAAAAACGACTTCCGAACTTCTGCCTTCAGGAATGCTCACGCTGCCTCTGAAAGCCTGTTTGCCTATTGCAAGTCGACTTTCCTGAGGAATCTGACTCAGTGGTAAATCACGAGTCTCAATTTGGATCTGACCCCGCCACTCAGCCATTTTGAGTGGCAAATTTCCATCCATCAATCCGCCAACGCAGATCACGACAATCGCAACATGCGTCAGTATGTAACCCAGGCGGTTGATGCCTCCGCGCATCGCAGAAACCAACAATGCTCCGTTTCTATCCGTTAGGCGGGTTCGAAAGCCTTTGAGTTTTAGTTGTTGCTGAAAACTTGCAGCCAATGTGTCCGGCGCATCTCTGCTTATCCATTGTTCACTATGCTTCATTGTAGCGAGTGACTTGCGTTGTACCTGTGTCCGCAAGTTGCGCATATCTTTGAGCATGGAAGGCGTATGACGTGTGACACAGACAGCTGTGGATACCACCAGTAGCGTCAAAATCAGCAAAAACCATGGGGCACTGTAAACATCGTAGAGACCGACGCTTTCAAATACTTCAAACCAGAAAGGCCCGAACTTGATCAGATAATCGGTGTAAGGCTGGTTTTGCTGCAGCACTGTACCAATCACGGAAGCGATGGCCAGTGTGATCAACAAAGTTATCGCCAACTCCATTGTGCCGAGAAAGCGAAGCAAGCGACGAGGGAAACTGTTTTTCCCAAAGAGTTTCAGATTAGATTTTTCAGACATAGGCTCGCAGTTAGTTGCCAGTTTTGACCTCACAGGTCAAAAACAGTCGCATGGTCTGACACCATGCGACTGCCTGGAGTTGCGATGAACGCTTAGTGTAAGCCGCGGACGTATGCCGATACAGCTCTGATCTCTTCAGCAGACATCTTTTTGGCAATATCACGCATCATCTCATTGGGATCATTGTGCCTGGTGCCGTTGGCAAATGCGTGTAACTGCTCCTCAACATATGCGGAGTGTTGACCAGACAGTGCAGGCCATGCCGCTGCAGGCATACCACGTCCGGAGGGACCATGGCAGGCAATACATGCTGGAACACCCGTGTTGGGGTTGCCACCGCGATAAATTTGTTCGCCCAGTTCCAAAAGTTCTTCAGGTACCGCGCCTAGCGTTGGTTTTTGCCGTGCATAGTAGGCGGCAATATCTGCCATATCCTCTTCAGACAAACCCGCCGCCATAGGAGACATCAGTGCGTTGTCACGAGCACCGGACTTGTAGTCCTGAAGCTGTTTGACAATATAACTGGCCGCTTGTCCAGCAAGATTGGGGAAGGTGTCCATTGGACTGTTACCGTTGGGGCCGTGACATGCTGCGCAAGACTCTGCCTTTGCCTGACCTGCTTGAGGATTACCCACGGCCATTACTGAACTTGACACACCGAGTGTCGTGGACAGCAGTGCTGCCATAAACAACTTTTTCATTGTCATTCCTGATTACACTTTCGGTCGATAAAATCACGGATATGTTACCCTTAACCAGCCAATTTTGCACCATAGAGTAATACATAATGTCCCAGCTTTACCGGCTTGCTTATTATGATGGTAGTGCCACCCAATTGTCAGAACTGCCTGAAGACAGCGGCATGGAAGTGGCCTTTGCCGGACGTTCCAACGCCGGAAAATCAAGCGCAATCAATACCTTGACTGGAATCAATGCGCTCGCTAGAACCAGTAAAACTCCCGGCAGAACCCAAATGATCAATTTTTTCCGTATGGATTCACAGCGGGCATTAGTCGATCTGCCCGGCTACGGTTATGCCAAAGTCCCGGAAAAAATGAAGCTTCGCTGGCAACAAACGCTGGCTAAATATCTGGAAACGCGACAGTCCCTTAAAGGTTTGGTGTTGCTGATGGACATTCGACATCCGCTCAAGGAGTTTGATCTACAAATGCTTATCTGGGCCAAACAAGCTAACTTACCAGTACACATAATGCTAACCAAATCCGATAAGCTCAGTTACGGTGCCGCTAAGTCGAGCCTCAACAGCGTCAAACAGCATCTCACGAAAGCCGAACTATCGGCCAGTGTTCAATTGTTTTCATCACTCAAAAAATCCGGCCGAGACCAAGCGATTATGGTTCTCGATCACTGGTTTAACATTACCACCGCAACAACTTTTCAGGAAACGACACTCTGAAAAAATCACACACTCATTATTCACGCTTGACGACTGACCATGAAAGTTTTTAATGTTAAATCAGCGACAGCCTGACAGCAGGCTGATAGCGTGCGAGAAATTCACCCGCATCTTTTCTCTATTTTCCGGTAACGATGCCGATCATTTACTGCCTCTCTGTGTCACCCTGCGCAGAGGTTCAAATTTAGGATGTTTTTGTCATGACACCACGCTATGCCTGCAAGGTTACGCCAAAGCCTGAACTGTTTGAAAACGAAGAACTATCCATGGAGACCTCGGCACTGATCGAGGATTTCAAGCGATATTATGGTGTGTATCTCGCACAGGATAAAGGCTGCGCATCAGGGCACTACTTGTTTCATGCCCTGGCACTGACCATACGTGACCGGCTGTTCTCTCGCATGAAACAGACCAAGCATGCCTACTCCTCCTCTAAGTGCAAGCACGCCTACTACCTGTCGATGGAATTCCTGATGGGCCGAGCATTAGGTAATGCTGCACTCAATCTTGATCTGGATAAAAAGCTTACCGAAGCCATGCACGAACTTGGTATCAATTTTGAGGAGCTGGTAGATCAAGAGCATGATGCCGGTTTGGGTAACGGTGGTCTCGGTCGGCTTGCTGCGTGCTTTATTGATAGTTGCGCGACCTTGCAACTACCCGTAACTGGTTACGGCATCCGCTATGAATATGGCATGTTTCAGCAAGACATCAGCAACGGCAGGCAAATTGAAATGCCCGATCATTGGCTACGTGACGGCAACCCATGGGAACTTGAACGTCCTGAATTCACCCAGCGCGTCAAATTTGGCGGCCACACGGAATATCAACGCAACCTCGACGGCAGTTTGAGCGCTATCTGGGTCAACACCAATGATGTGCTTGCGATACCTTATGACATCCCTATCCCAGGTTATCAGAACGGAACGGTCAACAGGCTGCGACTGTGGAAATCGTCTGCCACTGATGAGTTCAATCTGGAAGATTTTAATGCTGGCTCATACACCGAGGCAGTAGCCGCCAAAAATGAAGCTGAAAACATCAGCATGGTGCTCTACCCCAACGATGCCAGTGAAAACGGCAAGGAACTAAGGCTGCGTCAGCAATATTTCCTGGCCTCAGCCAGTCTTCAGGATATTCTTGATCACTGGGTCACAGCCCACGGCAGTGATTTCAGTGACTTTGCCAACAAAAACTGCTTCCAGCTCAATGATACTCATCCCACCGTTGCCGTCGCTGAACTGATGCGTCTGCTGATTGACGAACATCAACTCGACTGGGAGAGTGCATGGCAAATCACTTCCAGCACAATGGCCTACACCAACCATACCTTGTTGCCTGAGGCTCTCGAACGCTGGCCTGTTAATCTGTTTAGCCGTCTGTTACCCAGAATCCTCGAGATCATCTACGAGATCAATGCAAGATTTCTGTCAGAAGTTGCCAGTCGTTGGCCCGGCGACAAAGAACGATTGGAACGACTTTCCATTATTGAAGAAGGCCCTCAGCAACAAGTTCGTATGGCGCACCTGGCCATCATAGGCAGTTTTTCTGTCAATGGCGTTGCCGCCTTGCATTCCGAACTGCTTAAAAAAGGCCTTTTCAGTGAGTTTTACGCACTGTGGCCTGAAAAATTCAACAACAAAACCAACGGCGTCACCCAACGCCGCTGGATTGCCTGGTGCAACCCTGATTTGAGCTCACTTATCAGTAACAAAATCGGTGATAACTGGATTACCGACCTGACACAACTAAAAAAACTTGAGCCAATGGCCAATGACCCAGCATTTCAAGCCGAATGGCATGCTGCAAAACGCGCCAACAAACAACGCCTGGCCGCGCTAGTAAAAGAAGCGTGTGGCGTTCAGTTCAATCCAGAGGCCTTGTTTGATATTCAGGTGAAACGCATACATGAATACAAGCGCCAGTTACTCAACATCCTGCATGTCATTCATCTGTACGACCGTATCAAACGTGGCGATAAACAAGGCATGGTCCAGCGCTGTGTGCTGTTCGGCGGCAAAGCGGCGCCCGGCTATGCCATGGCCAAAGACATCATCAAACTTATTAATAACGTCGCCAACGTGGTCAATAACGATCTGGATGTTGGCGATATGCTCAAAGTGGTGTTTTTACCAAATTATCAGGTCTCGGCAATGGAACTTATTTGTCCGGCGGCCGACTTGTCAGAACAAATCTCAACCGCCGGTAAAGAAGCCTCCGGCACCGGCAACATGAAGTTCATGATGAATGGTGCCATTACCATTGGCACACTGGATGGCGCCAACATCGAAATTCTTGAAGAAGTAGGTGACGAAAACTTCTTCCTGTTTGGTCTCACCGAACAGGAAGTGAATGATATGCGCTATCACTATCAACCCAGAGAAATCATAGCTGCAGATAATGATCTGATGCGCGTGGTGAACCTGCTTGAAAGCGGTCACTTCAATCAATTCGAACCTGGCTGCTTTGATAACGTCATCAACGCCTTTACCAGCTCTCACGATCCATGGATGACGGTGGCTGATTTTAGAAGTTATATCGACGCACAGGCTCAGGTCGACGTTGCTTATCAGGACAAAAAACGCTGGCTCACCATGAGTATCCTGAACTCTGCCAGCAGCGGGAAATTCTCTACCGACAGAACCATGACTGAATACAATCAGGACATTTGGAAACTGCCACAAATCAATCCATCGGACTTTGCAAGCTCGTAAGTCTGGGAGCTGCACGCCCAGATTATTGCTGGCATGCCAAACACAAAAAACGTATAATTCGCCACCTGAGCCGTCATGGCTCAGCGTGCGCCTGTAGCTCAGTTGGATAGAGTGTCAGTTTCCGAAGCTGAAGGTCACAGGTTCGATTCCTGTCAGGCGCGCCATTTCTAATGTCTACTCAGATATAAATCATTTCATCCCGAAGCAGTGCCAGTCGGGCAAGCAACCGGTTTTGCACCCGATGACTGACACCCATCTCATTCATCGCCGCAATCAACAAATCTACCGTGTGATTAAAGTCTCCTTCTGTAATGTTCATTCCGGTATGAATATCGACCATGTTATCGCCGTCATAAACACAGGGACCATCACTGATATCGCAGAAATGTAAGATTAGCTTATCCCTGAAACGACTGACATGAGTAGGGTTCTACCCCGTTTGTACGGACGGTTAAAAAGGGTTCAAAACTACATATCGCGCCTTGCGACTCGTCGTCTCATGCGAGGATTATGGAATCGTTCGATATAGTCAAATAAATCCGCCTTGGCGGAATCCAATGTCGGGTAACGCATTCGACTTGTACGCTCCCGTTTGAGAACGCCGAAAAATCCCTCGCATGCGGCATTATCACCACAATGACCCACGGCACTCATCTAACATTCCAACCCTTGTTTTTTCAAAAAACGCTGGTAATCGCCGCTTCTAAATTGACTGCCACGATCGGAATGCAAAATAACCGAGCCATCACCCTGGCGTTGCCAGACAGCCATTTCCACCGCCCGAAGCACCATCTGGCGATCTTGTCGGTGATGCATTGACCAGCCCACAACAAGCTTGCTTAACAGGTCAATCACAACACATAAATGCAGCTTCCCCTCGCCGGTCTTGATCTCAGTGATGTCTGTGACCCATTTGGTCTCGGGTTCGAGTGCTGTAAAGTTGCGTTCCAACAGATTCCGAACATCTGGCGGGGGTAATAATGGTGGCTTTTTCTGAGCACGCTTCTTCTTTCTCGGCCACCCCTGGAGTCCGGCTGCCGCCATTAAACGGGCAATACGGTTTTTGCTGGCTGTCTCACCTTCAATCGTCAGATCTTCATGCATACGCGGCACACCAATAATGCCGCCACTGTCCTGATGGATCTCACGAATACGCGTCAGCAATCGCGCATTATCAACCTCTCGGGCGCTCGGTGCGCGAGCTTCCCAACCGTAAAAACCACTCGGAGAGATCTTTAGACAGCGGCACTCATGCGTACAGGAAACTCGCTGCGACAACGTTGGACCGCCTGATATTTCAGGACGACTCCCTGGCAAAGAACGTTGCCGCTTCGCGTAAAAAATCCCGTTCCTTCTTCACCCGGGCCAGCTCACGCTTGAGACGGGCGACTTCTTCATCACGAGGACTGCCGGAACCACCGAAGGCCTTATGACCCGCAGCATCTGCTTCGCGGCGCCAACGTGTCAGCAGACTCGGGGCGATACCTAGTTCATGAGCAATCTGGGCACAGCTGACACCCGGTTGCCGGGTTTGCTCAACAGCACCATGTTTAAACTCTGGACTCTATTTTCTTCTCTTTGACATAAACACTCCTTTTGCCAATTATCGGGCTTCTTTGAAGTGTCCGCAAAATCGGGGTAGAACCCAGGGCTGGAACTCTGCTCGGGATGCCATATGGTCACAATCACGACTTCAATGCCTTCAGGCACACTGAGCTTGGCCCGACCAGTCTCATCGGATACAGCGACATTTCGACTGTTCGCTACGAAAATGTAACCAATCATCGAATCATGGATGTTGCAACCGATGAGAACAACACCAGGGGCTGGGAAATCAACAGGTCTCTCAGGCCGATCCGCATACAAGCGTAACTCAAAAGTTTTAGCCTCAGAGAATGAATAGACGTGATGACGGATATTGTCACTGTTGGGAAAATCAATTTCATCACCGGCTTTGATGACCAAGAACTCTGGCACAAATGCCTTATTCACTTGATCGATGATATGCAACTTTGAGTAACGCGCCTCTGGTTCAGTCACTTCAATTTCGATTACTGCACCGGCAAGCGGTTGTTGGAGATGGTTGTTAATCTGCAAATCTACCATTGTCTCAGCAGACATGGCTGTGCCGATGCTGACAGCCATCAATAAAGCTGGCACGTGTTTGATCCATCTATCCATGTTTATACTCTTGTTTATCAGTGTTAACCGATTGTGCATGAGGCAACACAAACATTCAGCACGATAAATTTATGCACTATATGGTTCAGAGGGAAGTGAGTAAATTGATATACAACCGCTGAGTTTTTGTTTCGATTAGCAACCAAACTGGCATGGTGTCGGCGCAACGCGCACCCGTTTGTTGTGGATATCCAGGTCCACCTCAACTCCGTTTGCATCCAGTGCACGCTTGATCAACACTATTCTGCGGTCAGACTCCTTGTGAACATGAAATTAAAAACGTTTACTGTTCGCGAAACGACTAATGAATGTTTTGTGAATATAGTCAAAAAAAAGGCCCTTTGCAGGGCCTTTTTTGTTTTCTAGTCGGTTGTTGTTTAGTTATTCACAATGAACTCAACACGACGGTTCAAAGCACGTCCCTCTGCTGTGGTGTTGTCAGCAACTGGGTAGCCTTCACCCATACCGACAGGGATTAGACGGTGACGAGTGATACCTTGGCTTACCAGGTAGTCAACGACTGACTCAGCACGTTGTTGTGACAGACGCAGGTTGTAGTCTGCACTACCAACGCTGTCTGTGTGACCTTCAACACGTACTTCAACACGCTCGTCAGTATCTTTCAGTGCAGTTACAGCTTGGCCGAGGGTGCGTTCTGCGGCAGGTGTCAGCTTGGCACTGTCGAACTCGAAAGTTACGCCAGTCAGTGACAGCAGTACAGTGTCCTTAATCGGGCAACCATCTTTGTCAACCATCATGCCTTGCGGAGTGCCTGGGCACAGATCACGGTAGTCAGGTACACCGTCGCCATCGCTGTCAAGCGGGCAACCAACGCTGTCTACTTGAACACCCGCTGGAGTACCAGGGCATTGATCGATGCCGTCAACCACGCCGTCGCCATCAGAATCCATTGCACAACCACGTGCATCAAGCAGAGCGCCTGGAACTGGTTCGATTTCACAGACTACTGGCGCTTCTTCTACTACGGGTGCAGCTTCAACTTTGTCGTTCGGACAAAGCAGCAGCGCCAGCATACCACCCACAATTGCGCCACCTGCAGCAGCTTGACTACTGCTGCTTGAAGTTGCGGCTCCTGCAGCACCACCCACCAGAGCACCGGCGGCTGAACAGAGAAGGTAATTATCACTGCTACGCTGGTTTGGGCCAGCACAACCAGCTAACAGACCGAGGCTGAGCACAGCTGCTGTCATTTTGGTGAATAGGTTCATAGACAAGTTCCTTGGTTAATGGCTTTACGAAAACGTCCAAAATCTGCGAAATGCAAATCAGGAAGATCATACAGCCACTGGAACATCACTTGCAATGATCTAAAGCGCATGTTTCACTGCAAAAAGAGCGTAATTGGGTGTTTTACTATCTCTCCTAACCTGCTCATATTCGACCGATAACTGAATTATCTTCCACCTCGATAGCCAGTGATTGCATATCAGGATCCTGTGGCAATTCGCCCGCTTCTGCTCCAAGTTTGATCATCAAACGAACTTCGTTGGCTGAGTCAGCATTTTTGAGTGCGTCTTCGTATGAAATTTCGCCAGACTTGTACAAGTCATAAACAGCCTGGTCAAAGGTTTGCATACCCAGCTCTCTTGAGCGCTTCATGACATCCTTGATTTCCGATACTCGTCCTTTTTCAATGAGGCTTCCAATCAGTGGTGTGTTGATCATGACTTCCACAGCAACCGTCAACCCACTGCCATCTCTCTTCCGAATCAGGCGTTGCGCGACCACTGCTTTGAGGTTGAGTGACAAATCAAGAAACAGTTGCTTATGACGATCTTCCGGGAAAAAGTTGATAATCCGATCCATGGCCTGATTGGCATTGTTGGCATGTAAGGTAGACAGACAGAGATGCCCAGTTTCGGCGAACGCCACTCCGTAGTCCATGGTATCTCGGGATCGAATTTCACCAATCATGATCACATCCGGCGCCTGGCGCAGCGAATTTTTCAAGGCGATCTCATAGGATTCAGTATCAATACCCACTTCTCGCTGAGTGACCACACAGCTGGCATGCTTATGGTCAAATTCGATGGGATCTTCAATTGTTAAAATGTGGCCTGTGCTGTTTTGGTTGCGATAACCAATCATCGCAGCCAGTGTGGTGGATTTACCGCTACCAGTGGCGCCGACAAAGATCACCAAACCACGTTTGGTCATCGCCAGTTCCTTTATGATTTCTGGGACATGCAGTTCCTCGATGGTCGGAATTGCGTCCTTAACCAGGCGAAGCACCATAGCGATACGATTACGCTGGTAATAGGCGCTGACACGAAACCGCCCCGCGCCTTTGGTATCAATAGCGTAATTACATTCTTTTTCGCGCTCAAAAACTTTTTTCTGCTCGTCTGTCATAGTGCTAAGCACTAGTTCACGTGCCTGCTCATCACTTAAGGATTCTTGAGACAAGGTGGCCATCCGGCCACTGACTTTGAGTGTCGCAGGCCGGCCAGAAGTGATAAAAATATCGGAGGCACCGTGTTTAGTGGCCGCTTTGAGAATGGTAATAATGTCCATGATCGCTCCTGTTTCTGTAGCTCCATCAACGCACGACTGTTAGCTCGTTATCGCTCAAGATAACTTATGTGATGCGATGCAGCTATTTTATAATGACGTCATTGCCGTCGCCTCAGGGCAGCATGATGCAGAGCGTTTCTGGCTTAAATTTGAATCAGGCCACTGCTCTTTGCTGAAATCAAATGTGGGCTGTGCTGATTGTTTGTTTTGAATCATCTCAGAGAGCCTCACATCCTTAAAACTTTGTATTCTGGCAGGACGATTTATTATCGAAGACCGCCAAATCTAACGAAATAGATCTTTGTTCACCGCCCGCGGTTGTGCTTCGTGTTTGGTAACTTGCTGTCTACGCACCAAATCCTGCAGGCATTGATCCAGGGTTTGCATTCCCAGTGCACCACCCGTTTGGATAGCAGAGTACATCTGCGGCACCTTGTCTTCACGAATCAAGTTACGAATTGCGGGTGTTCCAATCATAATTTCATGCGCAGCTACGCGCCCTCCTCCGACTTTCTTGAGAAGTGTCTGAGAGATGACCGCCCTGAGCGATTCAGACAACATGGAACGCACCATATCTTTCTCGGCAGCTGGAAACACATCGATTATCCGATCGATGGTTTTAGCTGCCGATGAAGTATGCAGCGTGCCAAACACCAGGTGACCGGTTTCAGCCGCTGTCAGTGCCAATCGAATGGTCTCGAGGTCACGTAACTCACCGACCAGAATAATGTCTGGGTCTTCCCGAAGTGCGCTACGCAGAGCTTCACTGAATCCCAGTGTATCGCGATGCACCTCACGCTGGTTGATCAAACATTTTTTACTTTTGTGGACAAACTCAATCGGATCCTCAATGGTCAGGATATGTTCGTTATCCTTCTCGTTTCGGTAGTCAATCATCGCTGCCAAGGTGGTGGATTTACCTGAACCAGTCGGCCCGGTCACCAGCACGATCCCCCGATGATTATCAGCAATTTGCTTGAATATATCGGGCGCTCCGAGTTGTTCCAGCGTCAGGACTGTGGAAGGAATCGTTCGAAATACGGCTGCTGCGCCGCGATTCTGATTGAAGGCATTCACCCTAAACCTTGCAAGCCCGGGCACTTCAAATGAAAAATCCGCTTCAAGAAATTCTTCAAAGTCCTTGCGCTGTTTGTCGTTCATGATGTCATAAATCATCGCGTGGACTTCTTTGTGCTCCATTGGTGGCAAGTTTATCCGTCTGACATCACCATCGACTCGAATCATAGGCGGTTCTCCAGAGGAGATATGCAGATCAGAGGCATTGTTCTTTGCACTAAACATCAGCAATTCAGTAATATCCATTCACATTCCCTAATCTGGTTGGCTGGAGCGGCCATAATCTGAAACCGCCAAAGCAATAAAGTAGCGCGCCAACCCAAGGCTTGCAACATGACAGCGATAAAAAAGAGACTTAGTGCCATTCTTCAGCAAATTCGTGATGCTGAACAACAGGCTTGCCGGCCGAAAGGCAGTGTCAAACTGCTGGCTGTGAGTAAAACCTGGCCCGCTGAAAGGCTCAGGCAGCTCGCTGAGGCTGGACAACTGGCTTTTGGTGAGAATTACCTTCAGGAAGCCCTCGATAAAATAGTACAACTCGATGACTTATCTCTTGAGTGGCACTTCATTGGGCCAATTCAGTCCAACAAAACGCGCGATATTGCCAGACATTTTCAGTGGGTACACAGTATCGACAGATTGAAAATTGCCCAGCGGCTGAATGACCAGCGAGAACCGGGCGCAGCACCGCTCAACATCTGCATTCAAATTAACATTGACGAAGAAGACACTAAATCAGGTATCGCTGCGGATGAACTGAACGCACTGGTGACAGCCATCTTGCCACTGAGGCAACTCAAACTCCGAGGGCTGATGATCATCCCAGCATACCACGATACTGATGAACAACAGCAGCGGCAGAGTTTTCAGAAGGCACGCGCATTATTCGACCAATTGAAAACGCTGACCCCGGATGTCGATACACTGTCGATGGGCATGTCTGGAGACATGCCCATCGCAATACAGGAAGGCAGTACCATGGTACGCATAGGAACCGCACTATTCGGAGAGAGAAACCGCCAAATTACCTGACTCGTTATATAATCAGCACAGCCAGACAATTCGTTTTATTCAGGAAAACTGTTTGATTATGAAAGAATGCATCATCAGCTTTATCGGCGGCGGCAACATGGCTCGATGCCTGATCGGCGGTCTCATTGCCAATGGCTTCCCTGCCAACAATATTCGAGTCGCAGATCCCAACAGTGAAACACTCAACTCATTAGCGGCGGGTTACTCAGTCAACATCTATCAGGATAACGTCGCTGCTATCAAAGATGCTGATGTCGTTGTACTGGCTGTGAAACCACAACAAATGCAATCGGTGGTTCGTTCACTTGGCACGCACTGGAAACCGGAATGTCTGCTGATATCGATAGCGGCGGGTATCCGCCTGAATGCCATCAGCCGTTGGCTTGCACACGCTGATGCCGCTATTGTCCGCACTATGCCTAATACGCCTTCACTAGTCCAGGCTGGAGCCACCGCCTTGTTTGCCAACAGTCATACCCGTCATGATCAACGCGAGCTGGCCGAAGGTATTATGCGCGCTGTTGGCCTCGCAATCTGGCTGGATGATGAACAGCGTATGGACGCCGTCACAGCACTGTCCGGTAGCGGTCCCGCTTATTTTTTCCTGGTCATGGAAGCAATGGAATCCGCCGCAAGACGACTTGGACTGGATGAGAACACAGCCAGAATGCTTTGCCTGGAAACAGCTTTCGGCGCAGCTAAAATGGCGCTTGAAAGCGGTAATAATGCGGCGACATTGCGACAAAAAGTGACTTCACCTGGAGGCACTACCGAGAGGGCCATTCATGAACTTCAAGATGGTGGACTCACAGGCTTGTTTGAAAATGCTATGGTGGCTGCAGCTTTGCGCTCCAGAGAACTCGCCGATCAACTAGGACAGGACCATGAGCAATAATTATTTCACCAATCCCTTGGTGTTTCTGATTGAAACCGCTTTCTTTCTGTACATGATCCTGCTGGCATTGAGATTGCTAATGCCATGGGCACGCTGGGATTATCATCATCCCATCTCACAATTCATCGTTCGCTTTACCCAGCCACCATTAAACTTGCTGAGAAGCTTTATCCCGGCAGTCGGCCGACTGGATACGGCCACACTGGTACTGTTGATTATCGTCACCATGATAAAACTACTTCTGGTGTCGATGCTTTTTGGTTACCTGCTCGGCCCTATGGCGCTGATTCAACGTTCGATTGCCGAGATTTTCTCACTGTTTATCACCCTGTTCACAGTCACTATCCTGATTGAAGTGGTATTGAGCTGGATCACGCCTCCCGGCAGTCATAATCCGGCGGCTAATCTGATTCGTCGACTCAATGCACCGCTGCTGGAACCAGTCAGAAAAAAAATGCCGTCCACTTCCGGGTTGGATCTGACACCTCTGGTCGTGGTGATAGGCTTGCAATTGCTGCACATGCTAGTACTGCCACTACTGTTGCTTGGCCTGTGACTTTATTGCACTGGGATCCTGCTGTCATTAGACTTTGTCATTTATTTCGGGAATAGAACACCATGCCGGACACTCTGCCAGCCGACTCGGTTGGCCTGGTATCAACCGCTACACTGCATGTGGACACACCACTGCAGCTGGACTGTGGGCGCACACTCAACAACTATCACCTGATATACGAAACCTACGGCACGCTCAACCAGGACAAAAGCAACGCTATACTGATCTGCCATGCGCTGTCTGGTGATCATCACGCTGCCGGTTATCACAGCATGCAGGATCGCAAACCCGGCTGGTGGGACAGCGCGATAGGTCCGGGAAAGCCGATAGATACCAATCATTTTTTTGTTGTTTGTCCCAATAATCTAGGCGGTTGTAAAGGCTCCACTGGACCGAATACCATCAATCCGGAGACAGGTCGTCTGTATGGCCCTGACTTTCCTATCGTTACTGTTTCTGACTGGGTTCGCAGTCAGTCTGTGCTCGCTGATCATCTTGGTATTCAACAGTGGGCTGCGGTAGTGGGTGGCAGTCTTGGTGGAATGCAAGCATTACAGTGGGCTATCAGCTTGCCGGATCGGCTGCGCCATGTGTTGATTATTGCCGCTGCGCCTAAATTGTCTGCACAAAATATAGCTTTTAATGAGGTTGCCCGGACCGCCATCAAATCTGATCCAGACTTTCATGAGGGTCACTATGCCGAGCACAATACTATCCCGGCACAAGGCCTAGGCTTGGCTCGCATGTTAGGTCACATCACCTATTTATCTGACGAAGCCATGGGGCAGAAGTTTGGTCGTGAATTGCGCAGTGGCGCGCTGCAATATGGTTACGATGTCGAGTTTCAAATCGAAAGTTATCTGCGCTATCAAAGCTCCACCTTCGTCGGTCGCTTTGATGCCAATACTTATCTTTTGATGACCAAAGCACTGGACTATTTCGACCCTGCGCATGATTTCAACGATGATCTTACCGCCACAATGGCTTCGCTTCAGGCACGTAGTCTAGTGATTTCGTTCACCAGCGACTGGCGGTTTTCGCCGCTGCGTTCGGTAGAAATCGTCAATGCCATGATTAATGCAGGCAAACATGTCACTTATGCAGAAATAGAAGCCAATCAGGGGCATGATGCGTTCCTGATGCCAATCCCGCGCTATATGGAAATTTTTGGCAGTTACATGAAAAAAATCGCTTCTGAGGTGCCTTCAGCATGAGTCTGCGGATAGATCTGCAAATTATCAGCGACTGGATTCCCGATGGTGCCCGGGTGCTGGATCTGGGCTGTGGCAACGGCACACTGCTCAAACACCTGCAGCAGCGGGATATTAGCGGCTACGGACTGGAAATAGATAACGGTAAATTTGCGGAATGTATCGCTTCGGGTGTCAATGTTATTCAAGCAGATCTGGATGAAGGGCTACCTTTATTTGCTGATCAAAGTTTTGATTTTGTTATTCTGTCGCAAACGCTGCAGGCAATGGCCAGACCAGATTTTTTGCTGGATGAAATCATGCGTGTCGGCAAACAAGGCATTATCGGCTTTCCCAATTTTGGTCACTGGCTATGCCGTTGGCAATTAAGCATTAGTGGCAAAATGCCTGTCTCGAAAAGCCTGCCCAATGCCTGGTACGACACGCCCAACATTCACCTGTGTACCATTGCTGACTTCGAAAAGATGTGTGCTGACAAGCATCTGGAAATCATCAATCGCAGCATCGTCAATCATGCCCATAAGGACACGCTGGGCATAAGATTATTACCAAATCTGTTTGGACAGATTGCCGTCTATCACATTCAAAAGCAGAATTCATGAAAGCCTACCAGCAGCAATTTATCGACTTTGCACTTACCACTGGCGTCTTGCGTTTCGGCCAGTTCACGCTTAAATCAGGTCGTATCAGCCCGTATTTCTTCAATAGTGGCTTGTTCAACAGTGGTGCCAGCCTTGCTCGTCTTGGACGCTTCTACGCACAAACCATTGTTGATTCCGGCATTGCCTTTGATGTGCTATTCGGTCCCGCCTATAAAGGCATTCCGCTTGCCTCGACCACCGCAGTCGCCCTGGCGGATCATCATCAGCGTGACGTGCCCTATGTATTCAATCGCAAAGAAGCCAAAGATCACGGTGAGGGCGGACAGTTGGTCGGTGCACCACTCAACGGTAAAGTATTGATTATCGACGATGTGATTTCGGCGGGAACCTCCGTTCGGGAGTCTGTGGAGATCATTCGGGCAGCAGGTGCTGAGCCTGCTGGTGTGGTCATCGCTCTGGATCGCCAAGAGCGTGGCAAAGGGCAAATGTCAGCAATACAGGAAGTTGAACAACAACATGGTATTCCGGTGATTAGCATTATCAGCCTTAATGATCTAATGAGCTATCTGGCTGAGGACTCAAGTTTACCGCTTGAAACGCTGCCAGCCGTTAAAGCTTACCGAGCAGAATACGGCGTCTAACCCGCGATTAATTTGATCGCAATTAACAAGGTAATCACCTCAAAAGCACGTTTGATCCACCGATTACCATGCTTGATTGCCAGGTGTGAGCCAAGATAACCGCCCAAAAGTGAACCCGCCAGCAATGCAGGCAGCCAATCCCAACGGATTTCAGCCAGCATCCCCACGGTAATCGCGCCCGTTCCATTCCAGAACAAGCCCACCATAATCAGCGTGTAGGCAACCGCTCGCTGATAATCCATACCAAACCACAAGATCAGCCAGATCGTCACAAACAAGCCACTTCCCGAAGTCAGCGAACCATTGATGACGCCCAGCAGGAATAAGACGGCACCACCCTGAAGAAACTGTTTACGCTGCCGATTTTTAGGTTGGTATTGCTGACCAAGTTGCGGCTTGAATATCGAATATATGCCAAGGCTACCGGTCAATAGGCCCAATGAAATCTCGGCAGCACGGTCAGGCACATGCAAAATCAGCAGCCCACCCATTACGACACCCGGTAAACCCGCAAACAGCAATAGCAGCACAAACTCGCGTTCAAGCCGACTGGAACGCCAATAGCGAATCGCAGCGCCCAAACCCAGCGCAACACTGGCGACTTTATGAGTCGCCAGCGCCACCGAAAAACTTAAACCCAAAAATATCAATAGCGGAAACTGGATGAGTCCTGCCCCTCCTCCGCTGAATGCCGAAAAGGTATTGGCTATCAAAGAAATTAAAAACAGGATAAATTGGTCTATAACACTCAACTAACAGATCTCTTCTATCGATGAACAGTTCACTTCGCATCCTCTCTTTGATCACAGCCCTGAGTCTATTCAGCCTGTCTGCGACCGCTGCTCCACTATATCGATTTATCGACGATGATGGCACAACCACGCTGAGTCGCAGTCTGCCACCCCATATTGCGCCAAAAGGCTACGACATTCTTGATGAAAACACCATGCGCTTGATTGAGCGTGTGCCGCCAGTGCTCACCGAAGCCGAACGGGCAGAGCAACAACGTCTTGAACGAGAGGCAGCAGCACAGCGAGCCGAGGCAGAAATATCCGCAAGAGAAGCCGCTGAAGCGCGTCGACTCCAGCGAATTTATGATCGAAATCTGTTAAGTACCTACCAGTCAGAAGCTGAACTGATCTCGGTCAGAGATACGGATCTGCAACACAGACAACAACGCATCGAACGGCTTCAGGCGACACTTCCAAAACTGGAAAACCAATTACGAGAACAGCAACGCCTGGCCGCAGAGTCCGAACTCAGTGGCCGTCCGGTCAGTGATAACCTGAAAAGACGAATATCAGTGCTGGAACAGGAAATCAACCACAACCAGGTGACCATCGCCAATCAACAAAACGAGCTTGAGCAACTTGAGCTGCAATATGAAACGGAACGGCTGAGACTGCTGGAGCTACTGGCTATTCGAAATGACAATTAAACCAGCGTATCGAGAACACTCAACAACAGCTGGTTTTCTGACTCTGTGCCCACGGTGATACGCAGGAATTGATCAATCCGGGTTTTTTTAAAATGCCTGACAATCACACCTTCTGCCCTGAGCGCTGATGCCAGTGACTGTGCGTCGTGACTTGGGTGGCGTGCAAACACAAAGTTTGCCGCTGAAGGCAGGACTTCAAAGCCCATCTCTGTGAGACCCATCGTTAACTTTTCACGGCTGTGAATGACTTTCTGACATGTCTGTTCGAAGTAGGTCTTGTCTTCGTATGCTGCCACACCTGCAGCCGAAGCCAACATATCCAGCGGGTAAGAATTAAAACTGTCTTTGACTCGAATCAATGCTTCGATGAGATCGGGATGCCCGGCAGCAAAACCAATTCGCATACCTGCCAGCGAGCGTGACTTTGACAAGGTTTGCGTCACCAGCAAATTCGGATAATGGTCAATAAGTGCTATTGCCGACTCACCACCGAAGTCTATATATGCTTCATCAACTACCACCACACTGTCTTTTTGGGTGTTCAGCAGTGTTTCAATCGCTTCCAGAGACAATAGGCATCCGGTAGGCGCGTTGGGATTTGGGAAGATAATGCCGCCGTTGGCTTGTGCATAATCAGCGACATCAATCTTGAAATCATCGGTCAGCGGAACACAACGATAATGGATCTGGTAAAGCTGACAATAGACCGGATAAAAGCTGTAAGTGATGTCTGGAAATAATATCGGTGAATCGTGCTGTAAAAGGCCATGAAACACATGCGCCAGCACTTCGTCAGAACCATTACCAACAAAAACCTGTTCCGGCTGAATGCCATGATAATCAGCAATAGCCTGCTTTAATGTCTGTGAAGCCGGATCCGGATAAAGTCGCAGCCGATCACTGACGCCAAGTCGAATCGCTTCCAGTACCTTTGGCGATGGCCCGTAAGGATTTTCATTGGTATTCAACTTGACCAGATTACTGCCGCGCGGTTGTTCCCCTGGAACATAAGGGTCGAGTTGATGAACGATACGACTCCAAAAACGGCTCATAGCATTGACCTAGTCCTTAAGACGATATTCAGCAGAGCGTGCATGCGCCGTCAATGACTCTCCACGAGCCATTACAGAAGCAATTCTACCGAGCTGCTGCACACCTTGTTCAGACACCTGAATCAGGCTGGAGCGCTTCTGGAAGTCATATACACCCAGAGGTGAGCTGAATCGGGCAGTACGCGATGTCGGCAAGACATGGTTGGGACCTGCACAATAGTCGCCAATCGCTTCAGGGGTGTAGCGACCCATAAAAATTGCACCGGCATGGTGAATTTTCTTGGCCATTGCCATCGGCTCATCAACTGATAACTCAAGATGCTCCGGAGCGATAAAGTTACAAACTTCTATGGCCTCTTCCATATCGCGCACGTGGATCAAGGCGCCACGATTGTTCAGTGAAGTTTCGATCATTGCTGCACGTTCCATGGTCGGCAACAGCTTCTCGATGGAGGCTTTGACCTGTTTCAGAAAGTCCGCATCCGGTGACAGCAGAATTGATTGTGCATCTTCGTCATGCTCTGCTTGTGAGAACAAATCCATGGCGATCCAGTCAGGATCCGTTTTGCCATCACAAATCACCAAAATCTCTGAAGGTCCGGCAATCATGTCAATGCCGACTGTGCCGAATACCATGCCCTTGGCGGTGGCAACGTAAATATTGCCTGGCCCTACAATTTTGTCGACTTGTGGAATAGTCTCTGTACCGTAAGCCAATGCAGCAACCGCCTGGGCGCCTCCAATGGCAAAAATACGATCAACCCCGGCAACCGCAGCAGCAGCCAGCACCAGTTCATTAACTTCACCATCTGGGGTTGGCACGACCATGATCAATTGTTCAACACCCGCAACCTTGGCTGGGATAGCATTCATCAGCACAGACGAGGGATAGGCCGCTTTACCACCAGGCACATACAAGCCCGCTTTTGACAGAGCGGTCACCTGTTGACCCAGCACCGTGCCATCGGCTTCCGTATACGCCCATGATTCCTGTTTTTGATGCTGATGATAACGGCGAATGCGTTCTGCCGATGTTTCCAAAGCTTGTCTTTGATCGGCAGGAAGGTTGCCCAGTGAGACATGCGCCCGATTCAACGGAATTTCCAGTTCGGCCATGGTGGTGGCGCCCACACGATCAAAACGACGACTGTATTCCAGCACGGCATCATCGCCGCGCTGTTTTACATCTGCCAGAATTTGTTTGACTGTCGTGGTTACCTTATCGTCGGACACACCTTCCCAGGCCAACAATGTTTCCAGTTGTGGCCAAAAGTCAGTGTCTGCTGTTGTTAGCTGTCTTACATCAGTCATCAGTTTCTTTCTCTTACCGCCGTGCGGATTTGTTCAATAAATGTCTGGATGGTTGCGTGTTTCATTTTCATGGAAGCTTTATTGACCACCAGTCGCGAGCTGATATCCGCAATATGCTCCATCGGCTCAAGGCCATTGGCACGCAATGTGTTTCCTGTGTCGACCACATCAACAATACGATCGGCCAAACCGACCAGAGGTGCCAACTCCATCGAGCCATAAAGCTTGATGATTTCTACCTGTTCGCCTTTTTCAGCATAAAAACGCCGAGTACTTTCAACAAATTTGGTGGCCACCCGCAGACGACGATTCACAACTTCGGTGCCGGGTTTGCCAGCAGTCATTAGCTTGCAGCAAGCAATTTTGAGGTCAACAGGCTCGTAAAGTTCTGCCTGTGGGTGTTCCATCAATACATCTTTGCCTGCCACCCCGAGGTCAGCGCCACCGTATTCCACATAGGCAGGCACATCTGAGGCTCGAACAATGATCAAACGAACATTGGGCTGGTTAGTAGACAGGATAAGCTTGCGACTGGTTTCTGGCTCTTCAAGCGGTTCGATTCCAGCAGCCTTGAGCAAAG
This sequence comes from Methylophaga sp., assembly GCA_020831825.1. GTDB lineage: Bacteria > Pseudomonadota > Gammaproteobacteria > Nitrosococcales > Methylophagaceae > Methylophaga. The sequence goes on from JAFIFW010000012.1 coordinate 429,454, forward strand.
GCAATGTTTCCTGAAAGATACGCCCCTTCGACAGGGCCAGCGTCAAGGTATCAGGCATATCATGCTCTCATTGCGTTGGGCACTCGACGAATTCTGGCCCCCAGCTGTTGAAGTTTTTCCTCAATACACTCGTAGCCACGGTCAATGTGGTAGATGCGTTCAACATCTGTTTCACCTTCGGCAACCAGCGCTGCCAGCACCAGACAGGCTGAAGCACGCAGATCGGTTGCCATGACCGGAGCCGCTGTGAGTTGAGGTTGGCCCTGACAGACCACAGTGTTACCTTCAATCTGCAGAATGGCTCCCATCCGCTGCATTTCCTGTATATGCATGAACCGGTTTTCAAACACCGTCTCAACAATAGTTGATTGTCCTTCAGCGACACTGTTGAGTGCGGTAAATTGTGCCTGCATGTCCGTCGGAAATGCAGGATAAGGTGCGGTTCGAATATTGACGGCCTTCGGACGACGTCCTTCCATATCCAGGCTGATCCAGTCATCACCGACTTCTATTTTCGCACCAGCTTCTTCCAGTTTCAGCAAAACCGCTTCTAGCAAGTTAGCATCGGTATTTTTCAGCTTTACCCGACCACGGGTAATTGCGGCAGCGACCAGATAGGTGCCGGTTTCGATCCTGTCCGGCAAAATCTTGTAGTGAGCGCCTGAAAGTCGCTCAACGCCCTCGATCTCTATTGTAGCAGTACCCGCACCAGAAATTTTTGCCCCCATTCGATTCAGGTAATCAGCCAGATCGACAACTTCCGGTTCGCGTGCAGCATTTTCAATAATGGTGGTGCCTTTTGCCAGCGTTGCCGCCATCATCAGGTTTTCTGTACCGGTTACTGTCACCTGATCCATGAAAAGGTGAGCACCTTTAAGACCGTTTGGCGCAGTGGCTCTGATATAACCATTCTCGACCTTGATATCGGCCCCCATTTGCGTTAACCCTCGCAAATGCAGGTCAACCGGCCGCGAACCAATGGCACAACCGCCTGGCAGCGAGACATCAGCCTTGCCGAACTTGGCCAGCAGAGGTCCAAGCACCAGGATAGAAGCACGCATGGTTTTCACCAGATCATACGCTGCTTCCGTGATGGTCAAAGTGCTTGGATCAATTTCCACTCCTGAACGCTCATCAACAGTCAGTGAAACGCCCATTCTGCCAAGTAATTCAAGTGTAGTGGTGATGTCATGCAGATGAGGCACATTGCTGATACGTACAGGCGAGTCCGCAAGTAATGCACCCATCAAAATCGGCAATGCCGCATTCTTTGCACCGGAGATACGTATTTCTCCGTCCAGCGCAACACCGCCTTTAATTAAGAGTTTATCCATGTAGTGTATTCAATGATACTGCAGCCTAGCGTGGCGCAGATGTTTTAAGAGCCAGTGCGTGTAATGCTCCACTGGTGAAGCTGTCGCCAAGGGTTGCCTGAACCATTTGATGCTGCTGAACCAGTGACTTTCCGACAAATGAAGCACTCACTACTCTGGCTTCAAAATGTTGGCCATCATCACCCAATACTTCGACTTGTGCATCTGGCAGTCCTGCCAGGATCATTTTCTTGATTTCTATTGCGTTCATTGCTGCTTAATTACCCAGTGGCAGAAAGTCTTCAAGCCCACTGGCATTTGCGATCGCCAGCATCTGTTTGGGCATGTTGCGAAAACGGATCTCTTTCACACTACCATTAGCGTGACGCATCAGATCGATCAGCAAAGCAAGGCCCGAGCTGTCGCTTCGAGTCACCTGTTGCAGGTCGATTTCTATTTTGTCAGCATCGTTGAGTAGCTGCTTCGCCTTTTTAAGCATAGGCGGTACGGTATCCATCACCATTTCACCTGCAATGCTAAGCACCTTGGTCTGCGGGTCAAAGTTCAAGGCATAAGCTTCGGTCACTGCTGACTTCATGATCTGAGCCGCTCGTTGCGCTCGGACAGACTCTGAATCAGGGCTTCGATACCGCCATTGCGAATTTGATTGGCAAAAGTGGAACGGTAGTTGGTGACCAAGCTGATGCCTTCAATACGCACGTCATAAACCTTCCACTCGCCATCATTATTCTTGTAGAGTGCCAAATTGACTGACACAGGAGGACGGCTGGACTGGATGACTTGCATAGGCACATTGACGCGACCACTGTCCAGATCATCACGAAATGGCAAAAAGCGCAGTTCTTCATCGGTGTATTCCAGCATTGCCGTAGCGTAAGTACGCACCAACAGCAAACGGAATTCTTCGACAAACTGTTCACGCTGTTCTGGGCTGGCTTCATTCCAGTTACGCCCCAGTGCCAGACGGGACATTCTGGCAAAATCAAAATGAGGCAGGACTACTTCCTCAACTAAATCGTAAATCTGCTGATGGTCCTTTGCCAGCTCCTCTCGTCTGTCGAGAAGCACAGCAAGAACCTTTTCGGAAGCTGTTTTGACAATAAGCTGAGGCTCTACCAGATCGTCAGATGCCTGCGAAACTGAGGCAAAAACGCTGATAGACAGCATTACAAGGGCTGCCAGCAGCCACTTGAAACTGTTAAGTATTGATGTATTCATCCTTAGTTACCTTCCGCCACACTGTATAGGAATTGACCAATCACCTGCTCAAGCACCAAGGCTGATTGGGTCAGCATTAATTCATCCCCATCCTGGAGGTAAAAGTCATCAGCACCGGCATCCAGGCTGATATATTGCTCACCCAACAGACCCGCAGTGAAAATACTGGCAGATGTATCTGCCGGAATATTATCGAACTGCGGATGCATGTTGATGGTGACTTTTGCGTTGTAAGTGATGGGATCCAGCTCAATCGCTGCCACCCGGCCAACACGCACACCGGCCATCGTCACAGGTGATCTTACCTTGAGACCACCAGTATTCTGAAATTGCGCCGTTACCTGATAACCTCGCTCGTCAGAAAAGTCTGCGAGGTTACTGACTTTCATCGCCAGCATGAATAACGCACCAATGCCCAGAGCAACAAACAAACCGACCAGTATTTCGGTACTTTTCTTCTGTAACATCTTAAATATCTCCAAACATCAACGCGGTCAGTACAAAATCCAGCCCCAAAATCGCAAAGGCAGAATGGACTACCGTGCGTGTTGTTGCTCGCCCTACCCCTTCAGAAGTGGGGGTAGCGTCATACCCTTCGTAAAGGGCAATCCAGGTCACCACAAAACCAAAGACAATGCTCTTGATGACGCCGTTCATTACATCGCCATACCAATCTGTTTTGGTTTGCATTTGCGACCAGAAAGCGCCTTCATCAACGCCAAGCAGACCATGCCCCACAATAAATGCACCGATAACACCGATGGCACTGAACATTGCAGCGAGCAGTGGCATTGATATAAATCCAGCCAAAAATCGTGGTGCGATCACCCGTCTTACTGGGTCAACAGCCATCATTTCCATTCCTGATAACTGTTCAGTACTTTTCATCAGCCCTACTTCTGCGGTCAGTGCAGAACCCGCTCGTCCGGCAAACAGTAACGCTGTCACCACAGGCCCGAGCTCGCGAACCAGTGACAGTGAAACCAGCACTCCCAAAGATTCTTCGGCACCAAAGTCAACCAGTGTGTTATAGCCTTGCAGGCCCAGTACCATGCCGACAAACAAGCCTGAAATCAGCACAATCAGCACCGACAAGACACCCAGTGAAAACAGCTGCTGAATCACCAATGCAGGTCTCAAAAACAAGCCTGGCAATCCAGCAAGTGTGTGCATCAGGAAAATATGACCACGCCCCAGACGCTCAAGCGTTCCGAGTCCCCAGCGGCCGAGGCTTCGAATAAAACCAATCACGACTCGTGCTCCGATTGCAAAAGATCGACGTCAAATTCTGACCCCGGATAGTGAAATGGCACAGGACCATCTGGCAGGCCATCCATAAACTGTCTGACCCATTGCGAAGAGGATTTCTTGAGTTCTTCAGGCGTACCTTTTTCGATGACTTTGCCGCCAGACAGCAGGTAGATCTCATCGGCGATTTGTGATGCTTCAGCAACGTCATGAGATACCACAATACTGGTCAAGCCCATCGCATCGTTGATACGGCGGATCAGATTAACCAATGTACCCATCGAGATTGGATCCTGACCGGTAAAAGGTTCGTCGTACATGATCATCATCGGGTCCAAGGCGACCGCCCTCGCCAAAGCGACGCGTCTGGCCATACCGCCAGACAACTCGCTTGGCGACAGCTTTCTAGCGTTTCTCAGCCCCACGGCCTGCAGTTTCATCAGCACCAGATCGCGAATCAAAGGCTCAGGTAATTTTGTGTGTTCGCGCAGTGGAAAAGCGACGTTGTCAAAGACATTAAGATCCGTCAGCAAAGCACCACTTTGAAACAGCATACCCATTCGTTTGCGCAATTCGTAGAGCTTGGAACGTGACAGTTTGTGGACATTCTGACCATCGATTTCAATGTATCCCTGATCAGGACGAAGCTGTCCGCCAATCAGTCGCAGCAATGTGGTCTTGCCGGTTCCACTCGGCCCCATGATGGCTGTGACCTTGCCACGGTCGATATCGATATCAACACCGTTGAAGATAGCCCTGTCACCACGATAGAAATGCAAGTCCCTGATTTTAATCAGTGGCACCGTATTCTCCAGACCTGAGTATAAAAGGTTAACAATTTTGGTGAATTCGCTCTTGCAAGTCAAATCTGACGGTGGAAAATCTCCAACGCATCCGCTAGAGTGTGCAATCCAGCTTCTGGCGATAGACACATACGAGGCCGATTTCTGTTCAGTTTATGTTCAGAGTCATCTCTGTAATGTCCATATCGAACCCTACAAAAATGGAGAGAAATAGAATGAAGAAGTTTTTGCAGTTTGCTGTTGCAGCTCTGGTCGCTCTACCTATGATCGCTGTCGCTCATGGCCCTACCAGACAAACCACCAGTGAAACCATCACCATTAACGCACCTGTCGACAAAGTATGGGAAGTTATTCAGGATTTCGGCGGCATTCATAAATGGCATCCAGAAGTTGCCAGCACTGAAATGCAAAGTGAAGAAACACGAATTATCACCCTGACCAGAGACGGTAGCCCAACCATCACTGAAACACTGACCCGGGTAGAAGAAGACAAAAAAACCATTCGTACCCGCATCAACGAGATGAGTGTCATCAAGACCATCGAGTTCAACAGCGTTGAAACGCCATACTACACGTTACCTGTATCTACATACAGCAGCTGGTTGAGCGTGAAAGAAGTTGGTGGACAAGCTGAAGTTCAGTGGAGAGGCGCGTTCTACCGTTCATTCATGAACAATCCGCCAGTTCCAGAAGGCCAAAGTGATCGTGAAGCAGTTGAAGCTGTTTCAGCGTTCTACGCAAAGGGCCTGGAAGGTCTGAAAGCGGCCCTGGAAAACTAAACCATCATGTTCAAGCTAAAAGTCGCGGCCCTTTTCAGGGCCGCTTTTTTTCTGCCTTTGCTGATGATTCTTTCAGCCTGTAGCGCCGAAACTGAACAGAAAAGCGGTTATGCCTTTATCACCAATCAACTGGCCAATAACGTCAGCATTATCGACCTTGAACAACGGCAAGTGGTCAAAACTATCGAAGCTGGCAGCAGTCCGGCCGGCATTGCCCTGAGTGGCGATGGCCAATGGCTTTTCATCAGCAACCCCGACAGTCAGGATATTTCGGTGATCAGCACCGACAGTTTTGAATTAAAACGTCATATTCCCGTTGGCGCCGGGCCAGTAGGCATTGCCAGTAACCATGACGGCAGCGAAGTCTATGTTTCCGACTGGTATCAACACATCGTCAGTGTCATCGACAGTCACTCCGGCACCATCAGTCATGAAATCAGAGTAGGTGAATCACCTGCGGGCGTCGTGGTAGACAATCAGGCTCAACGCATCTATGTAGCCAATCGCGATGACAACAGCTTGTCGATTATTGATCAGCAAAATCATCAGGTGCTGCACACACTCAGCACAGGCAATGCACCTTTTGGTCTTGCGTTGAGTAACGATGGACAATGGTTGTTCAGTGTCAATGTGCAGGACAACAGCATCAGTATGATTGACACCCAAACCGCCAGCATCATTGACCAGTTTGAGGTGGGCGAATGGCCTTATTGCGCGGTCGTCTCACCAGATGACACCCGCCTATATGTCACCAATCAATACGACGACAGTATTTCAGTGATCGACTTAGCCAATCGACAAGTGATTGATGAAATCTATGTGGGTGCGACACCAGAAGGCATTGATGTGACAGCCGATGGCCGACATGTCTATGTAGCAAACTGGGCAGATGGTACGGTTTCGATCATTGATACCGAATTGAATGAGGTTATCGAAACCATTGAAACCGGCGAAGGCAGTCGGGCTTTTGGTCGCTTCATCACGCACTGAGTTGTCACACTGTTGATCGAGCATCACCAGCCACCTTGCAGTATCAGCTTTGCTGATGAAGGCTGTGCTGCAAGCGCCGCCAAGCTGGCTGCTCACCTGCAATTACACTTGCAGCCGCTGGATAGTGCGCAGTTGCAACTGGTTGTCACGCCAAGCCAGCTTGAATTAAGACTTGCTGCCATCGGTGGTCCGGTGTTTATTGATTTTACCTCTGGCAAGCTGGCACATCGGCGTCGCTTTGGTGGTGGCCGAGGTCAACCGCTGGCAAAAGCGCTCGGACTAAAGCCGGGTTATCAACCTCACATAGCCGATTTTACTGCCGGCCTGGGTCGAGATGCATTTGTCATGGCGACACTGGGCTGTAAGGTCACGCTGATTGAACAAAATCCCCTGCTATACCACCTGCTTGATGATGCACTGAGTCGAGCCGCGGCTGATCCCGACACCGCTGATATTGCCGCTGCAATGCAACTGATGCACGGCGATGCCTGCGAGCTAATGCCAATTGAGCCATTACCGGAAGTTGTGTATCTGGATCCAATGTATCCAGCTCGGGATAAATCCGCACTGGTCAAAAAAGACATGCAACTGCTGCATCAACTGGTAGGCCCGGACCACAACGGTGATAGGCTCCTGGAAACAGCCAGGCGTTATTCCGCTAAACGCGTCGTGGTCAAACGGCCAAAAAATGCAGACTACCTCGCCAATCAAAAACCCGCCGCCAGCGTCAGTAGCAAAAACACTCGCTACGACATCTACATGCCGCTTACTTCAGGATGATCCTGCCTGCTCATCCAGCTCACGAAGTTTGGCTAGCTTTTCCGCAATCTTGATTTCCAGACCACGATTCACTGGCTGATAATAGCTGCGTGCTGGCATGTTCTCGGGAAAGTACTTTTCACCAGCAGCATACGCATCCGGTTCATCATGTGCATAGCGATAGGCTTTACCGTAATCCAGCTGTTTCATCAGCTTGGTTGGCGCATTACGTAAATGTAATGGCACTTCTGCCGAGCCATGAGTTTTGACGTCCTGCATCGCCGCTTTGTAAGCCACATAAACGGCATTACTTTTGGGTGCCGCAGCCAGATAGAGTATTGCCTGAGCGATGGCAAGCTCACCTTCCGGTGTGCCCAGTTTTTCGAAGGTTTCCCAGGCATCCAGTGCAATTCGCAAGGCACGAGGATCAGCATTGCCAATGTCTTCTGCGGCCATTCGGACGACACGTCGCATCAGATAAACCGGATCGCAGCCACCATCCAGCATTCTGCACAGCCAATACAGCGCTGCGTCAGGTGCTGATCCGCGAACAGATTTATGCAAAGCCGAAATCTGGTCGTAAAAAGCCTCTCCGCCCTTGTCAAAACGACGCAAGCTGCCGGACAAAACTTCCATCAAGTCTGCTTCACTGACTTCGGATTGTCCTTTACTTGCAGCCAGTTCCACAACAATCTCAAGCAGATTGAGCACTCTACGACCATCACCATCGGCAGCTTGGGCCAGTTGATCACGTAACGCTGGTGCGAGTTCGATTTCACGGGCGGCCAGGCCTTTGACGGGTTCTGTCAAAGCACGGTCGATAATCAAGCGCAAATCCTCAGCACCCAGCGATTTGAGTACATACACTCGCGCTCGTGATAACAAGGCATTGTTGAGCTCAAAGGATGGATTTTCGGTGGTTGCACCGATAAAGGTGAAGGTGCCATCTTCAACAAATGGCAAAAAAGCATCCTGTTGTGATTTGTTAAAACGATGCACCTCATCAACAAACAGCATGGTGCGTCTGCCCTGTTCTTTTTGCAGTTGTTGTGCTCGGGCCACGGCTTCGCGTACTTCTTTAACGCCTGCCAGTACCGCAGAAATTGTCAGAAACTCCGCATCACAATAACCGGCGATTAATTTTGCCAGTGTGGTTTTTCCGGTTCCGGGTGGTCCCCACAGGATCATCGAATGGGGGTGGCCGGTAGCAATCGCTTGTTTCAGCGGTTTGCCTTCTCCCAGCAAGTGTTGCTGACCGATGTAATCTTCCAGCCGCTGGGGACGCATCCTGTCTGCCAGTGGTCGACTGGCAGGATCAATCTGATCAAACAGGCTCACTCGTCAATCTCACCCACCACATCAACACCAGCAGGTGCCACAAACTCGAAAGTCGAGGCAGGCAAGTTGGGATTGGTTTGCATTGCTCTGAAAATCAGCAGGGTTCGCTGGTCAAAACTATCGGTCATCACCATCTGCTGCAACCCCTCATGACTGAAAGCGAGGCTCAAACGCTGAAAACCAGCATCGCTCTGAATCGGTGTCAACTCCAGCCAATAAAGACCATCATCACTAGTGACTTCGACAATATTGTAGTTATCTTCTGGCACCGATCGACCTGATAACAAACTGGCGGGAGAATCAGACAATGCATCTTCTTGTGCATTGACAGTGATCTGCTCAAGATCAATGTCGTAAAACCACAGACGCTTGCCATCGGCGACAATCTGCTGTGCAAATGGCTGTTCGTAATCCCAGCGGAATTGACCAGGACGTTGTAAATAAAATTTGCCGCTCGCTTCCTCAACCATATTGCCCTGCGCATCCACGACTATCTGCTCAAAATTGGCCTGCAAAGTAGTGACTTCTTCAACAAAGCGATGCAATTGTTCTGTGGCAGGCCCAGCCATGACAGCCACTGGCCAGATCATCAATGCCAGCAAAGCTTGTTTGATTGTTCGCAGCAATATCATTGTTTTCACTCCGGAAATATATGTCAGCAGTTTGACAGCACGATTGTCTGTTTGGTGCCGGCTCCAGCTTGGCTCATCAGCGTATTTAAGCTCACCTCTGAGAGGCCGTTTTAGTCTCTCGGTGGCGGCGCCAGTACTTCACGACTGCCGTTACTTTGCATCGCAGAAACAACACCGGCCATTTCCATGGCTTCAACAATACGAGCAGCACGGTTGTAACCGATTTTCAAACGTCGCTGAATACCGGAGACCGAAGCTCTACGACTTTCTGTGACAATCTGAACTGCCTGGTCATAGAGTGGATCAGATTCGCCATCACTGGCATCGCCGACCATCATCTCACCATCTTCACCAGCAGGATCCTGGGTAATCTCTTCAATGTAGTCTGGAGCAGCCTGCGATTTCAGGTAATCGACCACTTTGTGCACTTCATTGTCATCAACAAAAGCACCATGGACACGCTCAGGCAAGCCGCTACCTGGCGGCAAATAAAGCATGTCGCCCTGACCCAGCAACTGTTCCGCGCCCATCTGATCCAGAATAGTTCTGGAATCGATACGTGATGACACCTGAAAAGCCATTCGCGTAGGAATGTTGGCTTTGATAAGACCAGTAATGACATCAACCGATGGACGCTGTGTTGCCAGGATAAGATGAATGCCAGAAGCACGTGCTTTTTGCGCCAGTCTGGCGATTAATTCCTCAACCTGCTTACCAACCACCATCATCATATCGGCCAGCTCATCAATGACCACGACAATGAAAGGCAATGGTTTAAGTGTGGGCGCCTCTTCGCCAGGCTCAACCTTCGCAATCGGGTCGGTAATAGGTTCACCACGCTCGATGGCTTCCTGCACTTTTTTGTTAAAACCGGCAATGTTTCGAACACCAAGTGCCGCCATTAATGGGTAACGACGCTCCATTTCGGCGACACACCAGCGAAGCGCATTAGCCGCTTCTTTCATATCCGTGACCACAGGTGCCAGCAAATGTGGAATATCTTCATACACCGATAGCTCCAGCATTTTTGGATCGACCATGATCAAGCGGACTTCCTGTGGCGTTGCTTTGTAGAGCATGCTCAGAATCATCGCGTTCACGGCTACTGACTTACCCGATCCCGTGGTACCGGCAACCAGCAAATGAGGCATTTTTTCAAGATTGGCAACCGCTGGACGACCAGCGATATCTTTACCCAGCGCCAACATCAGCGGCGATTTATTGTTCTCATAATCTTCACAGGCAAGAATTTCACGCAAGCGAACCACTTCGCGATGCTCATTGGGGATTTCCAGTCCAACGACCGGCTTGCCCGGTATCACTTCAACAATCCTGACACTGCTCACAGACAATGCTCGGGCCAGATCTTTTGCCAGGCCGCTGATTCGGCTGACTTTTATACCAGCTGCCGGTTGCAATTCAAATCGGGTAACCACAGGACCGGGCTGCACCTCAACGACTTGTACTTCAACACCAAAATCACGCAGCTTCAATTCCACCTGACGAGACAGTGCCTGTAACACCTCTTCGCTGTAGCCCTGTTGCGTTTCCTTGGGCATGTCCAGCAGGGAAAGTGTAGGTCGTCCGGGCACATCGGCAGTTTCAAACAATGGCACCTGACGTTCTTTTTCTTCGCGTTTGCTGGCTTCCTTGGGCTGTATCACCGGCTCAATTCTGACCTTCGGTTTATGCTGGAATTTTTCGGTTTGCTGACGGAAAGATTCCTCCCGCTGTTGGCGAGTTTTCTGTGCTTGAACCTGATTGTTCAATTCACGCAGTCGACCATTGGCAAGAATCATCAATCGCATCACCAAGGCACCCAGACGATCAATAACCATCAACCAGGACAATCCAGTGAACAATGTCACCCCGGTAAGCAGAAGAGCCAACAGCAGCAAGCTGGTGCCGGACGCTCCAAACACGGCTTCAAAGCCATGCCCGACCACATCGCCCAAAACACCGCCGGCGCCCAAAGGCAGCCATTCGGCATAATCAGCAAAACTCAGAGCAGAAATGCCACTGGCTGCACACAACGCCATCAAAAGTCCCAAACCTTTAAGTATCCAGAAGTGCAAGGCATCCGGTGAGTCTGCTCGTTTGCCCCAGCTGAATAACAACCAACCACTAAAGCCCACCATCAGTGGTGCCAAGTAAGCAGGGAAACCAAAACCGTACAGCAACATATCGGTAATCCATGCGCCGACGATTCCGCCTCGATTGGCGACGAGATCGTTTGTGCCAGTAGTAGACCATGCAGGATCAGTCTGTTGGTAGCTCAGCAGCGAAAGCAGCAAATACGCAGCAATTGCCAGCGCAAGAATCAAAGCTGCCTCGCGCAGGCGAAAGACAACTGCGCCGGCAGTCGTTTCTCGTTTATCTTTGTCGTTTACGCGTGTTGCCTGTGCCACTCTGATAATTCCAATTCAGCCAATAGATTAACGGCTAATTCTAACACAGCTTTTAAACTTTGATGCTTGTCCCGGTCTTCGACTATGAGTTACCTTATCCGTCTATTGAAATTTCATTTTTTGGAGAGCTTCCATGGCTGACAGCAAACACTGTCGTTTACTGATTCTTGGCTCAGGTCCTGCAGGTTACACAGCGGCGGTATACGCTGCTCGTGCCGCACTGGATCCCGTATTGATCACAGGTCTCGAACAGGGTGGCCAGCTGACTACAACCACCGATGTTGACAACTGGCCAGGTGATGCCGAAGGCGTGCAAGGTCCTGAATTGATGCAGCGTATGCAACAACATGCTGAACGGTTTGGCACTGAAATTATCTTCGATCACATCCACACTGCTGAACTGACTCAGCGCCCTTTCAAACTGATTGGCGATGCCGGTGAGTACACCTGTGACGCACTGATTATTGCGACCGGTGCCTCTGCCAAATACCTTGGTATGGAATCAGAAGAAGCCTTCAAGGGTCGAGGTGTTTCAGCCTGCGCTACCTGCGATGGCTTTTTCTACAAAAATCAGCCTGTTGCAGTGGTTGGTGGCGGTAATACAGCCGTAGAAGAAGCACTGTATCTGTCCAATATCGCTTCCAAAGTCACCGTCATTCATCGCCGTGATAGTTTCCGCGCCGAAAAAATCCTGATCAATCAACTGCTCAAAAAAGCCGAATCAGGCAATGTTGAAATTCTCTGGGATCATGTACTCGACGAAGTGCTGGGTGATGATGCGGGTGTCACTGGTGTGCGAGTTAAAAGCACCAAAGATGATGCCACTCAGGAAATTGATCTGCAGGGTGTATTCATTGCGATTGGTCACCAGCCCAATACTTCGATGTTCAAAGGACAAGTGGAAATGGAACATGACTACATCATCCTGAAAAAAGGCCAGCAAACCAGTATTCCTGGTGTGTTTGCTGCCGGTGATGTGTCCGACCCGATTTATCGACAAGCGATCACCTCAGCGGGTGCTGGGTGTATGGCTGCACTGGATGCGGAACGCTATCTGGAAAGCCAAAAATAAACACAAGACCAAGACCGGACACTGTCCGGTCTTTTTTGTTCAGGGAGCCCCCCCATGGCGCATTATCATCACATTCTGATCGCCGCAGATTTTTCCGAAAACAACGAGCAGGTGCTTGAACAGGCAGCCATGCTTGCCAGAGAGCACAATGCTCAGCTCAGTATCTGCCACATTGTCGAAGATTATCCTCTGACTGATTTTGCCTATGAGCCGATGATAAGCATTGATAGTGAAATGCGGGAAATGCTGCTTGAGTCAGGCAAAAAGCAGATTGCGGCATTGGCTGACAAACTCAATATTGCTGAAGCTCAGCAATGGGTCGAGTTTGGTAATCCACGGCATGACATTGTAAAAATAGCCAATGAGCATCAAGTTGATTTGATTGTACTTGGCTCGCATGGGCGTCATGGCTGGAAGTTATTGTTGGGGTCCACAGCAAATGCCGTACTGCATCATTCTGAATGTGACGTTCTTGCTATAAGGCTAAAGAAAGTATAGAAATAGCTCGACCATTTCAGTATTCAAAGGGATTTTAATGTATGAGCCAGCCGAGGTCCTACCCACCGATTTATAAAGATCCATTTCACAAGGCAACGGAACATCTTCGACAAACCTTGCCCCTGATAAACAAGCATAAAACGCCGATTACCCCTGATAACTATGCAGTTTGGTATGAGTATGTAGCCGGACATAATCATGCACTCAAAACCTCTGTTGACGAGATCTTGAGCAAGGGTGGGAAAATCACTCCAAACCACACTCAGGATTGGTATCAGAAGCATGTTTTGATGGACTTGCCTGATCAAATCGTCTCATCCAACGAGAGCCTGAAAACCATCGTTGATCAGGCCTTGAGCTGTGTCACTCGTGCCGAAGCGTCTGCAGAAACGTGCGGTGCCGAAATTGCTATGACAGAGCATATGCTTGACGATTGTCAAGACATGGAACAACTCCGAACTATTATCGCAAGTGTTGCTGAGACTACGCACCAGCTTAGTCGCACCAGTCAACAACTCAAAGATGAACTTCATGAATCGAACAACGAAATCATGAAACTTCGAGAAGAGTTGAATCTGGTAAAGAAGGCAGCTACCACAGATAGCCTTACAGATCTGTTAAATCGAGGCGCCTTTGATCAAAAACTAGCAGAATGCCTACTTAACGAACGGGAAATTGCTGTTTTACTTTTTGATATCGATCACTTCAAAACGGTCAATGACACACACGGACATTTGCTGGGCGATGCCGTCCTACAGTATTTCGCAAAAATACTAAAGAAATTTGCTGCCAACACTCATGTCGCAGCAAGATTCGGGGGCGAAGAAATGGCGATGATCCTGTTTGATTGTGACAAGAATGAAGCCAACGCAATAGCTGAAGCCATTCTGGAAAAATTTTCAACCAGCAGGCTCAAGAAAAAAAATACAAATGAAAGTATAGGCAGAATTACAGCATCTGCGGGACTGACATGTCTAATGGAAGGTGACACAACTGAAACTGTGCTGGAGCGCGCCGATAATGCGCTTTACCACTCTAAAAATAATGGTCGAAATCAGGTCAATATTGCGTGATGAATTAAAAACGATAAAACTGTCGGTTTAGATAATCAGCCACCGCCCGCACCTGGTTTGGTGACCAGCTGACTCCGGCGGCGACGGCACAATACCCCACGCGTTTTTCCAATGCTTCAAAACTACCGATTTTCCGGTCTGCCTTGCTGTACATTAAATCCGGCTTGCCACCGGTCAACGATGAATGGCATTGCACACATGAACTGTCATGCAACTGCTTGCCCTGTGCCAGTACCAAAGGACTGACACAAAGCATGGCCAACAGGGTCAGCAGACGCGTCATCAGACTCGACCTGTTTGCAGTTGTGCAATACGCATAGCCGCAGGAGGATGTGAATCGTAAATCGCCGACACTAATGGGTCCGGTGTCAATGTACTGGCGTTTTCCTGATACAAAGCAACCAGCGCATCAATCAAATCATCGGCATTGGAAACACTGGCCGCATAAGCATCTGCCTCATACTCATACTTGCGCGACATTGATGTCAGCAGCGGATGCAAGAAGAAGCTGAATACCGGAATCACCAACATAAACAGGGCCAAGGCCACTGCATTGGATTCTGTAGAAACGCCAAGGCCGGTATAGAACCAGCTTTGCGCCGAAGCCCAACCGAGCAGCGCCAGACCAATCAGACTCAACAGCGCCAGCAAGATCATGTTTTTCACAACATGCTTACGACGGAAATGTCCCAGCTCATGAGCCAATACCGCTTCGATTTGATCTTCGTTAAGTGTATTGAGCAAGGTATCGAAAAATACGATGCGCTTGTTGTTGCCAATGCCAGTGAAGTAAGCATTGCCGTGTCCACTGCGGCGCGAACCATCCATCACGAAGATGCCCTGACTCTTGAAGCCACAACGCGCTAACAGTTTTTCCACCCGCTGTTTTAATTCGGCATCTTCAAGCGGGGTAAATTTATTAAACAAGGGGGCGATAAACGCCGGGTAAGCCCACATCATGATCAAGGCAAAGCCCATCCAGGCTGCCCAGAGGAATAACCACCAGTACGCGCCGGTACTGCCCATCAGCCACAATGCCGCCCAGATCAGAGGCGCGCCGATTATCAGCATCAAAGCGCTTTGCTTAAAGATATCCGAGAAAAACAGCTTCGTAGTATTGCGGTTAAAGCCAAACTTCTCTTCAAGAACAAATGTTTTATACCAACTGGTAGGCAAGTCCAGCAAAGAACCAATCAGGAAGAAACTCAACAGCAAGGCAATGCCTGTAGTCATTTCAGACCAGCCCAGATTTGCCCAGAAACCCGCCAGCAGCGCAAGTCCACCGCCCAGTGTCCACAGCAGCAAAATCACCATACCGTAGAGACTTTCAGTACGGTTAAAACCGCCTTTGGCCACTGTGTAATCGGCCGCTTTCTGGTGAGCCGACAAGCTGATTTGCTCCTTGAAAGCCGCTGGCACAGCATCACGATTTGCGATCACATGCCTGCGCTGGCGAAGTGATAACCAAATTTCGATGCCAGTCATCAGCAACAAGGCAGCGATAAAAATCACCGTAAATTCATTCATTTTCAGTTCAAACCCGTTAGAATCAGAAGATGTTGAGCACCTTAGCCTTTGATACAATCTCTGGCAAGTAAGTTCACGCCCTCATTGTTTAGCAATATAAAAGTCGGAGACCATGGCCAAAAGCAAAAAGAACCTGATCTGGATCGACCTGGAAATGACCGGTCTTGATACCAACAACGATTATATTATCGAAATTGCCACCGTCGTCACCGATAGCGAGCTGAACATTCTTGCTGAAGGCCCGGTCATTGCCATCCATCAACCAGACAGCATACTTGACCGAATGGACGACTGGAATACCCGCCAGCATGGACAATCCGGCCTGACTGAGCGGGTGAGAAACAGCGTCACCAATGAACAACAAGCAGAAGCCATGACGCTGGAATTCCTGAAAAAATACGTGCCCGCCGGTGTTTCACCGATGTGTGGCAACAGTATCTGTCAGGATCGCCGCTTTATGGCGCGCTGCATGCCTGAACTCGAAGCCTATTTTCACTACCGCAACCTTGATGTCAGCAGCCTCAAAGAACTTGCCAGACGCTGGGCGCCAAAAGTAGAAAAAGCCTTCAAGAAAAAATCCAGCCATCTGGCCATGGATGACATCAAGGATTCTATCCGCGAGTTACAGCACTATCGAGAGCACCTGATAAAGCTGCCTGAAGCTACGGCCGAATAGCCGAAACCGCACCAATTTCACACGCTTTTCACAGCAAGGTCCTAGCATGCGACAGTAATTAAATACCGCTGACTCATGCCACATCACAAGCTAACGCTCCCGGAGAAAACCTGCCCTGTATGCCTGCGTCCTTTTTTGTGGCGCAAGAAATGGGCGCGCGACTGGGACAGGGTTATTTACTGCTCACAACATTGTCGCTCAAACGGTCGTCATGTCAGCAAACTCAGATGAAACTCTCCGAAGCACTACCTCAATCTCTGATACTGCTTGATTGCGAAACTACCGGCGGCAAAGCCGGCAGAGATCGCATTACCGAAATCGCCCTGATAGAAATTGCCAACGGCAAGGAAATCAACCGCTGGCAAACGCTCATTAATCCTGGCATCTCTATCCCGCCCTGGATTTCTCGAATCACTGGCATTGACAACCAGATGGTCGCCAACGCGCCCAGCTTTAAGGATATTGCCGATGAACTCTGGCAAAGACTGCAAGGCAAAGTGCTGATGGCGCATCATGCACGCTTCGATTGCAGCTTTTTGAAACTCAGCTTCAAACAGATCGGCATTCGCTACTCGCCGCAAGTGCTGTGCTCGGTCAAACTCAGTCGAAGTTTGTTTCCAGAGCACTGCTCACATAGTCTGGATGCGATCATCAAACGTCTGTCGCTGAAGGTTGCTGAACGACATCGGGCTATGGATGACACCGAAGTGATTCTGGCCTTGCTGAAACACATTTCGACGCAGTGTGCGCCAGAAGCTGTCCACAGTGCCTGTCAGCAGCAACTTCGTCGCCCATCACTGCCCAGCCAGCTCGATGCCAGTACCATTGACGATTTGCCGGAAACGCCGGGCGTTTATCGCTTTTATGATGCCGAAGGGCAACTGCTCTATGTCGGTAAATCCATCAATATCCGCCAGCGGGTACTTAGCCATTTCACCGATATTACCGATCGCAAAGGCATGGATCTGTATCGGCAGCTCAGTCACATTGAGTTTGACCAAACACCCTCGGATTTTGGCGCCCAGTTGCTGGAAAATCAGCAAATCAAACAACTTACTCCGCGCTACAACCGCAGGCAAACCAAAAACAAATATCTGTGGACCATCACACTGCACGAAAATGCTCAAGGCTATCATCAGTTGGTGCTGAAACAACTGGATCTGCAACAAGAGCTTGGTGACAGCAGCCACGGCCTGTTTCGCAGTCAAAAACAGGCTGAGCAAACAATCGAATCTTTACTGATCGAGCACCAGCTTTGCCAGCGGCTGACCGGACTCGATAAACGCAAACGGGGCGCCTGCTTTAACTATCAGCTCAAGCGCTGTTTGGGCGCCTGTTGTGGTGCGGAAATTCCACTCAAATACAACCTCAGGGTCAATCAGGCACTGCACAGCCTGAAAAACCCGCTCTGGCCATGGCCGGGGCCGGTAATCGTCGAAGAATACGCCACACAGTATGCTGACCAGTCTCATTACCATCTGATTGATAACTGGCTTTATCTCGGTCGAGTTCGGGACCAGCAGGAAGCCTGGCAAAAGTTACAACGTGGCAGCGAAGCTTTTGATGTCGATGCCTACAAAATTCAGCTACGCTTTTTGCTTGGTAAAGCCAGTGCTTCGCTCAAAATTACCCCACTGACAGGAATGCCTGATGACTAAACTTCATAAAGTACTTGGCTATGCCGGACTATTGCCCTTTTTGGTTTTAAGCCTGCTTGTATACAATGATCAGCGCGAGATCGAATGGATGCTGCGTGACTACTCCGCTTTAATATTCAGCTTTCTGGGCGGTTTGCTCTGGCTGTCGAGCACTCGTGTTTACGTGCCCGCTCACGTTGCGGTCGTGGCTGTCAGTTGTATGCTGTGGGCGTGGTGCTGGCTGATCGTGCCACAGTTTTTTCCATTATGGCTGTTGGCTGCCTCGTTTCTCGCCTTGCTATTCTATGAAATGCAGACCTTATCAGCTGTCTATTCCGATGCGCTGATGTCTCTGAGAAAACGGCTGTCCTTGGTGGCCGCACTTAGTCTGTTGTTTGCAGCGTTTGCCTGATGACTATGCAACTATTCGATTTGTACCATCACGAACACCCATCAGATAGCGAATGGCGACTGGTCACGGATCAGGTGATGGGCGGCCTCTCAACGGGCAAATTAATGCCTTCGGCGTATCAAGGTAGTCACTGTCTTGAAATGCGTGGCGATGTCAGCCTGGAAAATAACGGTGGCTTTGTCCAAATGCGGTTTGCCATTCAACAAACGCCTCCCCAGAGTGCTATCGGTATTTACCTGGAAGCTGCCGGCAATCAAACCATCTTTGGCATGCATCTTCGAACCTTGTCGCTGGATGCTCCCTGGCAGTCCTTTCGCAGCAGCTTCAGGCCGACGCTAAGCTGGCAAAAGTTTTTTCTGCCATTCAGTCAATTCAAAGCACATCGTACTGAGCAAGATTTCATGTTGTCTGAGCTGCGTTCTATCGGTCTGGTTTCCATTGGCGAAGCTGGCCCATGCCAGTTATTTGTCCGTCGAATGGCTTTTTACCAAACAACACCATGACGCGTTATCTGTGTCTGATTTTGGGCGATCAGCTGGATAAAAACAGCAGCCTGTTTGATGATTTTGATCCGCAGCAGGATCGACTGTGGATGGCCGAAGTCCGTGCCGAATCAGAACAGATTCTGTCCAGCAAACAACGCACCGTACTGTTTCTGGCAGCGATGCGCCATTTTGCCGAGTGGCTGAAAAACAAGGGCTGGCCGCTGAGTTACTACTCACTGCAACAGCAAATGCCTGACTTTGCTAGCGCTTTGCATGACGCACTGTTGCAGCATCAACCCGAAACCGTTCGCTGTGTTTTGCCAGGCGATCAGCGAGTGCTGCAAGCAATCAGTGAGGTCTGCCAAACCGCTGACATTGAACTGCAATGGCTGCCGGACCGGCACTTTCTCAGCGAAGCCGGACAGTTTAAAACCTGGCTGGCCGAACGCAAACAACCGCGCATGGAATACTGGTATCGCCTGCTGCGACAGCAGCACAACATCTTGATGGATGACAACGGCAAGCCGGTCGGCGGTCAATGGAATTTTGACAAAGATAATCGCAAAGCCTTTAAAAGCACCGGCCCGGCCAAGGTGACGCCGCCGCCCGTATTCAAACCGGATGCGATCACCCAAACCGCCATCGACGATGTCAGTCATTATTTGCCTGAATTGCCGGGCAAGCTGGAAAATTTCAACTGGCCAGTCACTCGGCAGCAGGCGCTGCAATCGCTGGATTATTTTATTGCCGAATTACTGCCACTGTTTGGCGATTATCAGGATGCCATGTGGCAGCATGAACCGTTCCTGTTTCACTCGCGGCTGTCGTCCAGCCTGAATCTCAAATTACTAAATCCACATGAGGTGATTGCTGCTGCCGTCGACACTTACCATAACGGTCAGGCATCACTCAACGCAGTGGAAGGATTTATCCGGCAAATTCTCGGCTGGCGTGAATATGTGCGAGGTCTGTATTGGAGCTATCGCCACGACTGGTTGACCATGAATGCGCTGCAGGCATCGCATGATTTGCCGCAGCTGTATTGGCAGGCTAATACGCCGATGACCTGCCTGCAACAATCAGTATCGCAAGTACTCACTCACGGCTACGGTCACCATATTCAGCGACTGATGGTCACCGGATTGTTTGCCTTGCTGTGGGGCGTCAAGCCGCAAGCGATTCATGAGTGGTACCTGGCAATGTATGTCGATGCCATCGCCTGGGTGGAGATCCCCAACACCCTCGGCATGAGTCAATATGCCGATGGCGGCATTGTCGGATCCAAGCCCTATATCGCCAGCGGTGCCTACATTGACCGGATGTCCAATTATTGTCAGAGCTGCCCGTTTAATCCCAAACAGGCCAGCGGCGACCTGGCCTGTCCGTTTACCACTTTATACTGGGCCTTTGTGGATCGGCATCAGGACTTGCTCAGTCATAATCCACGTCTGGGTATGCAGGTGAAAAACTGGCGTAATAAATCGGCTGACGAACAACAAGCCATTCAACAACGTGCCCAATGGCTCCATGACCACATTGATGATTTGAAGGAAGCGCAGCAATGACGCAAGCAGTCTGGTTACGCAATGATTTACGGCTCGATGATCACCCGGCGCTGAGTGAGGCCCAACAACACGGGCCGATTCGTGTGCTGTTTATCGCCACGCCCAAACAATGGCAGCAACATCATGAATCACCAGCACGACTGGGATTAAAAGCCGCCGCCTTGCAGGATATTGCCGACCGACTGGCTGACTTGGGCATTCCCTTCACACTGCTGGAAACCGACTGGTTTGCTGATGTGCCTGCCCTGCTGCAACAGTTTTGTCAGCAACAGCAGGTAAGCGATCTCTGGTTTCAGCAGGAAACGCCTTGGGATGAAAACCAGCGTGATCAGGCGGTGACGGCCGCCTTAAACAACGTCACGGTGCATGCCTTACCGCATGATCTATTGGTCAGCCTGCCGGTGAAAACTAAAAGCGATGAACCCTTCAAAGTGTTCACGCCCTACTATCGCCGCTGGCTGCAAATTCTCGAAGACACGCAACAATCACCCTGCGCCGAACCTAAAACCCAAGACACCGCCCTGCCAAAACAAACCCTTAACTGCCACTGGGCCGGCGAATTTCGCAGTGATCTATGGCCGGGCAAAGAATCTGCCGCGCTCAATAAATTGTCAGTATTTTGCGAGTTCAAACTGCAAGACTACAAAAAGCAACGCGACTTCCCCGGCAAACCGGCCACCAGCACCCTGTCTCCCTATCTTGCCAATGGCCAGTTGGGGCCGAGACGCTTGTTAGCGGCAGTGCAATTTTTCTGTGGCGAACAAAACCGTGATTGGCGTCATGACGACTGGCTGCGTGAACTGGCCTGGCGTGATTTTTACAAGCAACTGCTGATTCACTTTCCAAGACTCAATAAATTTCAGCCGTTCAAACCCGAAACTCGCCACGTCCGATGGCGCGATGATGAAGCCGGCTTCAAAGCCTGGTGTGAGGGCAAAACCGGCTTTCCCATTGTTGATGCCGCCATGCGCCAACTCAATCAAACCGGCTGGATGCACAACCGGCTGCGCATGATCAGCGCCAGCTTTCTGACCAAACTGCTATTTATCGACTGGCATCGCGGTGAAGATTATTTTCTCGACAAACTGATCGACGGCGACTTCGCCTCCAACAATGGCGGCTGGCAGTGGAGCGCCTCCACCGGCGTCGATGCCGCCCCGTATTTCCGGGTATTCAACCCCACCCTGCAATCCGAACGCTACGACCCCGAAGGCAAGTTCATCAAACGCTTTGTAACCGAACTCGCCAACGTGCCCGTCAAACAGATCCACAACCCATCCGCCGAACTTCGCCAACAATACGGCTATTCGCAACCCGTGGTGGATTACAAACAAGCCAGAGTGGATGCGATTGCGGCGTTTAAGGGTTTGCCGCAAGGCGGTTAACGCTCATTTTCCAAACCATGCCACACCCGCAGAATAATGATTGTACTGCTATGCACAGAGTAGCGGATAACATACTTACCAAAAATAACATCTCGGACAGTATCTGGGTCTGGAGCCATCTCAACAGGCACACCCATTTTGGGCTGGTTTGCTAACAACTCGATTTTGCCAACTAACTCCGCAGCTATTCTGGCAGCCGCAGCCGGATTGTGAACAGCGATAAACTCTCTGAGGCGCTTTAAGTCTGCAATGGCTACATCCGTGTAAACCAGTTTCACTTTTCAGATCCCGGCGTATCCAGTTCGTTTTCAGTACCCCAACTGTTCAGCCAGTTATGCACCTCATTGGCATCGACTACTTTCCCCTGCGCGGCGGATTCCATTGCCTCCAAGGTTTGCTGCCAGCGAGCTTGCTCGAGTTGCTGCTTTTCAATGTATTCCGATAATGCCTGATTGATCACCCAGCCTTTGCTGCGGTGAAGCCTGTTGGCAATGACTTCCAGGTGCTTTTCAACCTCAGCCTGAAGACGAACAGTTGTCACACTCATAAGATTTTTCCCGCAGAAACAAACTACAACGTATTACATCATAGTTAGACTGCATGAGTAAAATTGTATAGCCCCTCTTACAATGGTGAATCACAGGCAAGCAGCGCCTTTTAATTTGATGAGTTATAGCCTGAATCGAGGTCCGCATTACTGCTGATTAAGTGAATTTTGGTCAATATTTCTTATTATTCAGTGACTTGAAATGTGCTGATAATTTAAGAGCATATTGGGCCGTGAATTAAGGGCTTTTTTGCTTGAAGCTTCGACTGTGTTTATCGTTAAAGGGCGCATGGATTGCCGCGCCTGCTATGGCAGACTCGCAATGACGGGTTGGATGGAGGCTTTGGTGTTGTTTTTAGAGTCCCGTCCCCGCCTTCGCGGGGAGAAGACCTGAATGCGCGAGAATCACTAGTTTGATACGGGGATGACGACGTGGTGTTGAGAATGTTGGGCTTCGTTATCGCTCTGCGCCTACCTACCGCAGAGACTCGCCGGCCGATGAGATTCCTCGGCTACGCTCGGAATGACACTTTAAAACTCTGTGATCTCTGTGGCTCTGTGGTTAATTAAGCTTTTTCGAGGTTTTTTTAGATTCCCGTCCCCGCCTTCGCGGGGAGAGGCCCTGAATGCACGAGAATGACGAATTAAAGGCGGGAATGATAGTTGTAGCTGGAGTGACCGCGTAAAGCTGTTTGTCTAGTTGCCACCTAATAATCTGCGAACATCTGCGTAATCTGCGGATTGTTGGATTTCGTACATCAACCCTCAGGTACCAATCACACCACCATCAAGCTTGGTGATCAGCACAGTGGCGGATCGGGGTCGGCCTTGGGGATGATAATCCGGCCAGTTGCTGGCGGCGCGTGGATTTTGTGGCGATTTTTCCACGCCTTGGGCGCGCAGCACATCGGGCACAGAGCCGGGATGCTGAATATTGACCCACAGGGCTTTCATATCCGGCGCCATCACCGCGCCGGTGATTTCACAACCCACTGGTCCGGTGAGAAAACGCCGTGTTTCGCCGGTTCGGGCATCCACTGCCAGCATCTGATTGTTGCCGAATTTGGCATAGTCGCCACTGTTGAGCTGGCGATCAGCAATGTCAGTTTGCACCCAAAGCACACCGCGATCATCAATCAGCATGCCATCCGGGCAGGCGTAGATATCGCCATCAATGTTGCCACCATCTCCTTCGCCACCCGCCAGGGCAAACACTTCCCAGTCAAACGCCACTGTTGCCGGATCGGCTTCATCAATACGCACGATATGACCAAACAGGTTTTGATTGCGTGGGTTGGCGGCATCGGCACCTGTATTGTTATCACTGCCACGCTGGACGTTATTGGTGAGTGACACAAATACCGAGCTGAGTTCGGGGTGACTGGCGATCCATTCCGGTCTATCCATTGGTGTTGCGCCCAGCGCATCGGCGGCTAACCTTGCATGCACCAGCACATCGGCCTGATCGGCAAAGCCGTTGTCTGTGCTCAATGGCCCCTGTCCCCAAATCAGCGGCAGCCAGTCGCCGCTGCCGTCTTCATTAAAGCGGGCGACATACAACACGCCGTCATCCAGCAGATGGCCGTTGTGCAGCCCTTGTGAGCCATCCCAGGCCTTGTTGCTGACGTATTTGTAGATATATTCAAAGCGGGCATCATCGCCGGAATACACTACTACCCGCTGATCGGCGGTCAGTCGAAACGCGGCATTTTCGTGGGCAAAACGTCCCAGCGCCGTGCGTTTGATGGGCATGCTGTCGGGCATGTAGGGGTCAATCTCGGCCATCCAGCCAAAGCGATTGACTTCATTGGGTTCGATGGCCATATCAAAGCGGGTATCAAACTGCTGCCAGCCGTAATAGCTGCGCCCCAGGTGATAACGCTGCCAGCGCTGACGCTGAACGCTGCTGACCTCGGCTTGTTCGGCATTGGCAAAATAGCCGTTGAAATTTTCCTCACAGGCCAGATAGGTGCCCCACGGGGTTTTGCCATGCGCGCAGTTGTTGAGTGTGCCCAGCACCCGGCGACCTTCAGGATCTGCCGTTGTTTTTAACCAGTCAATACCGGCTGCTGGGCCGCTGATCTGCATGGGCGTTGTCGCGGTAATGCGACGGCCATACACAGAAGGTCGTTGAATTTGCCAGTGACCGTCAACTTTTTTCACTTCAATCACTGACACGCCGTGAGCATTCTGTTCCTTGAGCACTTTGTCGGCGCTATAAGTCTCCGGGCTGTCCTGATGGCTGCCATCGGTGTGCATCAACTGCAGATCCAGATATTCGTGATTCATCACCAATAAGCCATGATCGGTGCTGTGACTGCCGCGCGGTAAGGCATAGAAATCCATGCCGTCGTGATGCATGCCGGCCTGCAGCGCCTGATCCTCGGCACTGTTGCTGGCATCCATCCGAAATTCTGGCCCATCGGAAACCGGATCACCCCAGCGGAAAAACACTTCGGCCTGATAACCGGGTGGCACAACGATGTCATCTAGCAAGTGACTGACCTGGATTGATTGAAAACCAAGTAAGCCTTTACTCACTGAATCAGCCAGTGCAGTTCTTGCCAAAGCGGACATTGGCAGCATACTGGTCATCAGCGCGCCCAGTCCGAGTTGCAGACTTTGTCTGCGGCTCAGGCGGGCTTGAAGTAATTGTTGGAAAGTCAGTTTTTTCATCTGTGGTTGGCTTAAGTCAAAGTGTTTAAATTATTGCGGCCTATCATTACCGGCAGATGACACTGCATGTTGCGCCAAGGCCCACTGCACATGCTCGCGCACCAACTCGGACGGATCATCACGCCGGGCATTCAATGCCGCCAACACTTCCGG
Organism: Methylophaga sp.; assembly: GCA_020831825.1. Lineage (GTDB taxonomy): Bacteria > Pseudomonadota > Gammaproteobacteria > Nitrosococcales > Methylophagaceae > Methylophaga. The sequence goes on from JAFIFW010000012.1 coordinate 454,669, forward strand.
ACTGCTTTGAGCATTGCCCAGCGCCACGGCAATATTACGTAACCAGCATTCGTATCCAATACGTCGAATCGGGCTACCCTCAAGCCGACTCAGAAATGTGGCTTCGTCCCAGCTGAATAATGCCGCCAGTCTCGGTGCGTCCAGCCCGTCACGCGGCTCAAAGGCCATTTCGTGAGTGTGCTGGGCAAACTTGTTCCATGGGCAGACCAACTGACAATCATCACAGCCATAAATGCGGTTGCCCATGGCCTTGCGAAACTCGATCGGAATGCTGCCACGCAACTCGATGGTCAGATAGGAAATACAGCGCCGTGCATCCAGCTGATACGGTGCAACAATGGCCTGCGTTGGGCAAATATCAATACAGGCGCTGCAACTGCCGCAATGATCACTGACCGGCTCCGTCAGAGGCAAAGGCAGATCGGTGTAGATTTCGCCAAGAAAGAAATAGGAGCCATGTTGTCGGTTGAGCACATTGGTGTGTTTGCCAATCCAGCCAAGGCCGGATTTTTCAGCCAGCGCCTTTTCCATCACCGGCGCACTGTCGGTAAACACCCGGTAACCCATCGGCCCGACTTCTCTGGCAATCGCCTCGGAAAGCCGAAGTAAACGCTTACGCATCAGCTTGTGATAATCACGACCCAACGCATAGCGGGAGACAAAACCAAGCTGATCATTATCGATCACCTGCCAGGCATCTTCAGCGCCGCTGGGCCAATAATCCATGCGCAAGTTAATGACGCGAATGGTGCCGGGCAGCAGTTGCTCCGGATGAGTTCGCAGACTGCCATGGCGTTCCATAAACTGCATTTCGCCATGAAAACCCGCTGCCAGCCAGTCATTGAGATGCTGTTCGGCCTGCGATAAATCGATGTCACTGACGCCCAACTGTTGAAAGCCAAACGACCTTGCCCACTTTTGCAGGCGCGGCAGAAATTCTGTCCGGTCGTATGCTGTATTTATGCTGGTCATGCACGCTATTATAGTTTGAATCTCATGAAGGAAACGGATAGCTGAGCTCTATGCCTGATCTGCCCCACGCGCTATACACTGCCGAGCAAACCCGCAGCCTGGATCGCACTGCTTCTGAACAATATGACCTGCCCGCGTCTGTGCTGATGACCCGGGCAGGCACGGCTGCTCTCACTCAGCTTATAAGCAAATGGCCTAAGACCAAACACATCGTCGTTATTTGCGGTGCAGGCAATAATGGTGGCGATGGTTTTGAGCTGGCGCGTCAGGCATTGTCCGAGGCAATACAGCCCACGGTGTTTCAATTTGGTGATGAAAAGGTGATGAGTGCCGAGGCTCTGGCTGCACGCGAACACTGTCTGGCCGCTGGCATCAACATCCAGCCCTTTGAAAACGACATTCCGGAATGTGATCTGATTGTTGATGCCCTGATGGGAACCGGTCTGAACCGCCCTGTGGAGGGTGCGCTGGCACAAGCAATTGAAACAATCAACACTGCCAGCAAACAGACTGCAGTGTTATCACTGGACATACCTTCGGGTTTACATGCAGACACAGGACAAGCGCTGGGATGTGCTGTCAATGCAACGGTGACGCTCAGCTACATCGGGCTCAATGTCGGGCTGTTCACAGGTGAGGCCGCAGATCATTGTGGGCAAATAAACTTTGACTCGCTCGGAGTCCCTGCGGCGGTGTACGACGAAGTTCCGGCCACGGCAAACAGACTTAGTCTGCATCAGTATCAACCGCAACTGGCACCCCGCAAACGAACGGCTCATAAAGGTTTGTTTGGACATTTACTGGTAGTGGGTGGAGATCATGGCATGTCGGGGGCTGTGCGAATGGCTGCTGAAGCCGGCGCTCGTATCGGCTCAGGCCTGACCAGTGTCGCGACTCGCACGACACATGCGCCTTTTGTCACCATGATGCGTCCTGAAATAATGTCTCATGGTGTTGAGACCGCAGAGTCCATCAAGCCACTGCTGAATGCAGCCAATGCAGTGACGCTAGGGCCGGGACTTGGTCAAAGAACATGGAGCCGCGAACTATTCAATCAAACGATTGCCAGTAGTCTGCCAATGGTGGTTGATGCCGATGCCCTGAACCTGCTTAGCGATGCAGCTGAGTATCACAACAACTGGATACTAACACCCCATCCCGGCGAAGCTGCCAGACTGTTGGGCTCTAGCACAAAAGCCATTCAGGCTGATCGGCTAGCTGCCATTCAGGAACTGCAAAAACGCTATGGCGGTGTGGTGGTGCTCAAAGGCGCAGGCACCCTTGTTTGTGATGGAAAGGCACAGATATACCTGTCAGATTTTGGCAATCCGGGTATGGCAACCGGCGGCATGGGTGATGTGCTGGCAGGCATTATTGGTGGCTTGCTGGCACAACATTTTTCACTGCTGGATGCGGCTTGTCTTGGTGTCGTCCTGCATGGCATGGCCGCTGACAAAGCCACTGAACTCGACGGTGAGCGAGGTTTGCTGGCAATGGATTTGTTGCCTCACCTGCGCCACCTTGCCAATTTGAAACACTAGAAAGCCCTCAATCTATGTATCTCAAAGACGAAAACGCCACACTGCAACTCGGCGACAAACTGGCTAAATTATTGCCCGATGGCAATGTATGCATTCACCTTGAAGGAGATTTAGGTGCTGGTAAAACCACGCTGGTGCGCGGTTTGCTGCATGCGCTCGGCCATCAGGGACATGTAAAAAGCCCCACTTACACCCTCATTGAAAAATACAGCCTGCCACGCGGCCCGATATTTCATTTTGACCTGTATCGCCTTGCTGATCCGGAAGAGCTGCTCTATCTCGGCGTGGACGATATTTTTGCCGAGCAAAATGCCTTGCTGATCATCGAATGGCCACAACAGGCAGGCAGCTTGCTGCCTGAGCCTGACTTGCTCATTCAACTGCATTACCACCATCCCAAGGGTCGTGAATTACAGTTTCAGGCCTTTTCCGCGCCGGGACAAGAAATCTGCGAAAAACTTCACAACTAAATCAAGTTTCTTAGCTATCTTGTTTATTATTAAAAAGAAACTTGATTTTTCTATTGAACAATTTCAAAATTAACCCCAAAGCATTCAGGAACACAGATATGCGGCGTTTGTTATTTGGATTAGTTCTGCTGTTGGTTGTTGCCCCTATTTCGGCGGCGACGGTAGAAGGGATCCGCATGTCTCAGGGCGATGACACAACCCGCCTTGTGCTCGACATGAGTGGCCAGGTGGAATACAACGCCTTCCTTTTGGCCAATCCGGATCGACTGGTCATCGACATCAGCAACGCCAAACAAAATGCCAACCTTGCCATCCCTGCGCTTGACCAAACACCAGTAAGAACCATTCGTCAGGGTACACCTCAACAATCAACGCTGCGTTTGGTATTAGATCTTCATCAATCGGTTCGCTTTGAAACCCGGAGACTGCCACCTCATCAGGATCACCCTCACCGGCTGGTCATTGATTTGTTTACCGATCAAGGGCCTGGTGGCACTGCGGTTACCACGGTTGCCAGCAAAAGTTCCACCAGCACAACATCGACAAGCAGCCAGGCTAGCGAGCCATCCAATACGCAAGCATCGCCGCAAACAGCTGAAGCCCCCAGCAGAGACGAACCTGCCGCGCAGGCACCTCAAATCACGCCGGTAGCCACACCACCAAGAACTCGTCATAGCTTGCCACGCCGCGATATTGTGATTGCGATTGACCCGGGACATGGCGGTCGAGATCCTGGCGCGATTGGCCCTGGAGGCACCCGTGAAAAAGATGTGGTGTTGCAGATCTCTCGCAGACTGGCACGTCTGGTGGATGCGGAACCGGGAATGCGTGCTTTCATGACACGTGATACCGATACCTTCATTACCTTGCGTCAACGGATCCAGCGCGCTCGTGCGGCAGGTGCAGATATGTTCATTTCCGTGCATGCCGATGCTATTGCCAATAATCGTAATGCACGTGGCTCTTCGGTTTATATACTTTCTGAAAGAGGTGCCAGTAGTGAGGCTGCCCGACTATTGGCGGATCGAGAAAACGCGGCCGATCTGCATGGCGGCATCAGTCTGGAAAATAAAGATGATCTGCTGGCCTCTGTGCTGTTAGACCTGTCACAAACTGCCAGCCTTGAAGCCAGTGTCGAAGTTGCCAATAACGTGCTGTCCGGCCTTAAACGGCTTGGCCACGTGCACAAGAGACAGGTCGAATCAGCCAACTTCGTTGTGTTGAGATCACCCGACATTCCATCCATCCTTGTCGAAACAGCGTTTATTTCCAACCCTGAAGAAGAGCGGCGACTGCGTGACCCTGATTATCAGGAACGTCTGGCACAGTCCATGATGAGTGGTATTCGTACCTATTTCCAGCGTAATCCGATTACCGAGACGGTGAAACCTCAACAGCATGTGGTCAGCCGGGGAGATACCCTGAGCGGCATCGCTCAGCGCTATCGCGTCAACATGGCTGAATTGAAATCCACCAACAACCTGCAAAGCAATACACTGCGTGTAGGTGATGTACTGCGTATTCCCTAGGGCCTGATTTTTACTCATATCAATCTTTGAGCCCGCGACTGGCTGCCTGCTAGACTAACGGGATGAACACAGGCCGAATTCATCCACTTCCGCTTTACCTTGCCAACCAAATCGCCGCCGGTGAGGTGGTTGAAAGACCCGCCTCTGTGGTCAAGGAACTGGTGGAAAACAGCATTGATGCCTCGGCAGACAGCATCGAAGTGATCATTGAAGGCGCAGGGCGACAACTTATCAGGGTAAGTGACAACGGCAAAGGCATTCATCCCGATGATTTACCGCTGGCGCTGAGTCGTCATGCCACCAGCAAACTCAGCAGCACAGAGCAACTTGGCATGATCGCCAGCCTGGGTTTTCGAGGTGAGGCACTGCCCAGTATCAGCTCAGTCTCACAACTAACGCTGCATTCCAGGCAGGCTGATCAGCCCTGCGCCTGGCAGATCACGACTGACCAAGATCCCCTTCCCTCTGCACATCCTCAGGGCACGGTGGTCGAAGTGCGCGATTTGTTCTTTAATATCCCGGCCAGACGGCGTTTTCTACGCAGTGATAAAACCGAACAGCAACACATTACGACCACATTGAATCGACTCGCATTGAGTCAGTTTGACGTAGCCTTTCGCTGGCAAATTGATAAGCTCGGTGCGATCAAACTACCCGCAGCCATGACGCCGCCGCAAAAGCTGCAGCGTATCGGTAAAATTTGCGGCAACAGCTTTGTCAGGGACGCTCTATACCTCGAACAGTCTTATCAGGATATTGATATTCATGGCTGGATAAGCCCGCCATCAGCGCATCGAGCCCAGACAGACGTGCAATATTTTTTTATCAACGGCCGGGTTATTCGAGACCGGCTGATCAATCATGCAATTCGGCAAGCTTATGATGGTCTGCTGCCAGAGGGCCGGCAGCCCGGTTATGTGCTTTATCTGACCTTACCGTTGGATAAGATCGATGTAAACGTGCATCCGACCAAACATGAAGTGCGCTTTCGTGAGGCCCGGTTGGTGCATGGCCTGATTACCAAAGCCCTGCAGGAAACGCTCAACGCCGCTCAGCCGCAACAGCCAGGTTTTGATACCCCCCGCACAGCCATGATTCAAGAAGCAGCGGCTGATTATCCATCCACACAAGCGGCTCGACAGCCCTCTGTCGTGCCAGACAAGGCAATAGCCAACAAACAGCAACTGTCGGCCATACTGCATCAACGCTATGCTTTGGTTGATATTGAATCGGAGCCGACATTGATTGATCTGCAACTGGCCGAGCAAATTCTGAAACAAATCGCCTTTATCAATGCTGTTTCCGAGCAAGCACTGGCCAGCCGACCGGTGCTGGTGCCGCTTGAATTCCCCTGCACTGAGACACAACGATTATTAATTCAGCAACATCAATCCGTTTTGTCGGCACTGGCGTTTGATCTGCGTCCTGGTCAAAATGGGCTGCTTATCAAAGCGATCCCCAGCCTACTGGCTCAAATGGATCTGCGGCAATTGGTTGAAAGCCTGATGATTCAACTTGCGACTGCAAACACAGATCCAATAGACATCGCTAAAAGTATCGCGGAAACATTGCCGCCAAGCCCCGTCATATCGCACGCTCAGGCAGAGCAAATCCTGTCGCAGCTTGAAACGAATGACGCGACGGTTAAACAGTGTTATCGAAAACTTGATCTGCAATCACTTGCTGGCTTATTCTCGGGATAAATTTCCCGATTTCACAGGCGACCGCTTATGGCCAAACCAGCACGCCCCAGCCCATCCCTGATGCCGGCATTCCTGGCATTGCTGGTCGTATTTGGCATTGGCTACCTGCTTTATTCAGATCTCAGACCCACCTCACGCACCGAGCACTTTGTTCACCCGCCCATCGAAATCATCGAACCTGATCTGCCTCTCACTATCATCGAAGCGCCACAACCGGCTATAGAATACTCAGAGCGTGTTGCAGAAGATGCTCAGCGTTTTGTTGAGAACCTGGTGATGGAAGACAGTGAACAAAACGTCGTAGTCACCGAGGATCAGGATGCCTTTGCACGCTATGACAGCACCATCTCAGTACCTGATCAGGAAAAACGACAAACTACAGTGGAAGCGCTGATCAGCGACAAGACACTTGATGCAGATACCCCGATCACACTTGAATATACTGAACAGATTGAACAAAAAACCACCCTGTCGGCACTGGAAAAGTCCCGCGAAGAAAAAATTGCTGAAGTCACGATTGTCACTGAACAGGGGCAAAGTCTAACCGCCCCCCTGTTTCAACTGCTGGAACGTGAAGATCTAGACCCTGATGCACCCATTACACTGATAGAACAACGTCAGCAATCACGTGAAATTACCGCCGGAGAACTGACAAGCTCCGGTATTAAAGCCGATCAGGATGTCACAGCCACCATCAGTCGTGGCATGCGTCAATTTGCCCTGCGCGATATCATTCCTGACAGCGATATCCCGGATAACACGCTTTATTACCTGCATCGCGTCACCGAACGAGACCGTCTTGGCTTGTGGGGTATCATTCAATCGGGGCTGATTGAACAATTCAGAACAGGACTCCGAATAGAAGGTGTCGGCTACAACCGGGATTTGATACGCGTCACCATTCCTGCCGATGCTGACCAGCCATTACCCTCTGGCTTGAGTTCGTTTCTCGGCCGCGTGCTGTTTGATAAAGTTAAAACAAGCTATATATATAACTTCAACACCCAGACGATGGGGCAAAATCCTAACCTGATCTATCCCGGACAAGAACTTATCGTCATCCAGTTCTCACAGGAAGAACTGCGTGACATCTACCTGTTCTTTGCTGAACAACGCAGAGAGCGTGCCGAAAGTTTTGCCATCAGTCACTAATGGTTCACCTGATACTGCTCATTTTGGTGTTGGTTGTTATCGCCATCGCCTGGCTAATGCCGTTGAAATGATGCATTCCTCGGACTTGGCTTTTACCTCTGAAAAATCACCACAGAGACACTGAGAACATAGAGAAAATTGTTGTACGAGTTTTAAAAGAACGAATTGACTGCTCCGTATATGGCTTGTCATTCCAACATTACATCCTTGTGTTTTCTACTGCTGCCACTTCCTTTACGCCACCCACACCCTCTCATGCCCCATCCTGCTCACTCTCGTCATTCCCGCACCACAGCCGTCACTCTCGCTCCCACACCCGTCATTCCCGCTCCCACACCCGTCATTCCCGCTCCTACACCCGTCATTCCCGCGCATGCGGGAATCTGAAGGCCGTGCTGAGATCCCGGACAAACGCTGCACGTTTTCCGGGATGACGGAGCGGAGTTATCTAGTACTTTTCTCGCCTCATTCGGCTCCCATCGTCATCCCTGCCTTGCCAATTGCCATTACCCGCCCCACTCACCATCTCTGCCTTCCCAGCTGTCATTCCCGCCCCCACAGCCGTCATTCCCGCGCAGGCGGGAATCTGAATTCCGAAAGAAAATCACGGCAGTTCCCGGAAAAATATTACACGTTCCAAAGATGACAGCCTCCGGCCCCTCTGACACACCATCCTCAGTAAACCCCACCGCTTGCTAGCCTCACCGAATCTTTCTCAAGAATTCTAAACATTGAACTTGACACCACTGCGGTCAAAAGGGTTTAATACCGCGCTTGTTGGCTCGATAGCTCAGTTGGTAGAGCAAGGGATTGAAAATCCCTGTGTCCCTGGTTCGATTCCAGGTCGAGCCACCATCGAACAAAAAAACCCGCTTTTGCAGCGGGTTTTTTCGTTTCTAAGCCAGGAAATGTATCTTGAATGCCTAATTGCTTGAACGAACTGCGATTGTTGTTATTATGAATTAGGGGTGACTGTTGCAAGAGATGTCCGCGTCGTTTTTCCACGGAAGGTGAATCACAGCGAACATAGCAGCAGGCGGGGTCAAGGATGACTCGACCGTAAAGCGAAAGGATTCCAGCGCCCCCACCCCGCCTTGCCAACAATCCGCAGATTATTAGTCGGCGCTTGCATCAGCTGAATGAATTAACCACAGAGACACAGAGATCACAGAGTTTTAAAAGTGCTTCAGCGAGCCAAGATAATTGTCATTCCCGCACCCAAATTTCCGTCATTCCCGCGCCCAAATTTCCGTCATTCCCGCACCCAAATATCCCGTCATTCCCGCGCATGCGGGAATCTATTCCGGCTGCGCAAAAATTCCGGACAAACGCTGGGCGTTTTCCGGAATGACGGGCTGGTGTCATAAGTGCTGTCGAGATGCCTCCACAGAGGTTGGCGCTAAGCACTAGCAAAGCCCAACATCTCAACATCATGTCGCCACTCTCACCCGTCATTGCGAGCCTGCCATAGCAGGCGTGGCAATCCATGTATCCTTTAACGACAAACACAGTCGAAGCATCAAACAGAAAAGTCTTAATCCACCACCATTCAGCCTGGAGTGCATCAACGGCTGTTGTAAAAAACATACACTTTTGTGATTTTTTCCACACACTATGAATTTTTTGTTGTAAAAGTGTTGCAAACCTACTCCAGATGTGGAAAATACATCATCAACCGAGAGGTAATCCGGTTACGAGAGAAACTTAAAGTAATCTGTTAACAACATTAGAAGGTGAACAGACATGGCAACATTAAAGAAATCAGCCCTGGCCACTCTGGTCGGTGCAGCGGCAATGGCTGCTGCTGGCGCTGCTAACGCGACAATTGTCGTTGGTGGCGAAAACGGTTACACATTCAGCGTTGATGGTAACATCAACCAATTCTACGTCCACACCAATGGCCGTAGAGGTGAAGGTAACACTTCACGCGTTCGCAACGGTCTTCTGCCAACATTCCTGGGCTTCAACGTACAAGCTCCTGAAATGAACGGTTTGACTGTAGGTGCTCGCATTTCTATCTCTCCTTCAACAAACGGCGGTAGCTACTTCGGTGGTGCAGGCACAAACGCTATGGAACAACGTGAAGCGTTTGCTACTGTTGATGGTGACTTCGGTCAAATCCTGATGGGTAAAGCGCTGGGTCTGTACGGCTCACACAACATCCTGCTGGATCAAACTCTGTACGGTGTTGGTGCTACTCCAGGTGCTAACGGCGACCTCGAAACTACTCTGGGTCGTATCGGTTACGGTTATGACTACGCTTACTGGCGTTCACAAATCCGTTACACCACGCCTAACATGAATGGTTTCCAAGCTGCGTTTGCAGTTATGGATGCGCCTTCAAGCCTGGCGACTGTTAACGACGGTGACCTGCGCACTAACCAACCACGTTTTGAAGCTGACCTGAGCTACGCAACTGCGTTTGACGGCGGTACTTTCAAAGGCTGGTTGTCAGGTGTTTCACAAAAAGTTAAAGCTGACAACACAACTATCGGCTCTAGCAGTGTTCGTAGCCAAGGTTACACCATCGGTGCCAACGTCAACGTATCTGGCTTTGACTTTGTAGCTGCATACTACCGCAACAAAGGTCTGGGTACACTAGGTCTGTACGGTGACTCACTGGATGCTGAAAACAGCCGCCGTAAAGGCCGCGGTTACTACGTCCAAGCAGGTTACACATTTGCTGGCACTACCAAAGCATCTTACTCTTACGGTGAATCAAAACTGGACAGAACTAGCCTGGACAGAGCTAACAGTGTAGATTTCCGTGAAAAAGGTCGTATGCATACATTCGGCATTTACCACGACGTAACTGCTAACCTGAAACTGGTTGCTGAATACTCACGCATGGAAGACAAGTACCACGTTGCTTCTTCTGAAAAACGTGATGTATTTGCTATCGGTGGCTTCGTAAGCTGGTAAGCAATACGTTTCAAATCATCTGATTTGAATCTAGCTTGATTAAAAAGCCTCAACCTTCGGGTTGGGGCTTTTTTTTGTTTTTTGATAGCAGAATTCTTCGGTATCACTTTGATGGGCGGATGAGCTGCCCGCCTTTTCGCAACAGCTCAGCCTGGACCTACTGCTGTCATGCCGACCTTGTGGAGGCATCTCGAAATCACCTTCAGGTTCTCTCAACTTTTCCGTTCGTTTGAGATGCCTCGGCTTCGCTCGGCATGACACAAAGGTGCGAATGATGTGCAGCGTTTGTTCAGCATCTGCCGCATCGGTCTTTTCACTGTCATGCCGACTTTTATGGAGGCATCTCTAAATCACCTTCAAGTTCTCCCAACTTCACGCTCGTTTGAGATGCCTCGGCTTCGCTCGGCATGACAGAAAGGTGGGGATGTCCTGCAGCCTTTGTCCGGAATCTACCGTATCGTTCTTGCTGAATTCAGATTCCCGCCGACGCGGGAATGACGGTTTGGATCGAGTGGAGTGTAAGATTTAGTTGCTGAGCTCCGTCTTAGCTGACCGCAACGAAAAACTGTCATGCCGACTTTTATGGAGGCATCTCTAAATCACCTTCAAGTTCTCCCAACTTCACGTTCGTTTGAGATGCCTCGGCTTCGCTCGGCATGACAGAAAGGTGGGGATGAAGGCCATACCAGCAATTCATTGCTGCTGGTTAGAGCTTTTTGCGAGATATTTTCTCCGCTTGCTTATTTGTTTGTGATCCCGGCATTTTGCTAAAGTATCGGCCAGATGATTCCACCGTTTACCTATAGAGGCTTCCATGTCAAAACAGGCAATTCCCTTAAGCCAGCTCATTAAGGATGTGCATCAATGCATCAATGCTCACGCGGAAGAGGTTGCGAAGCTGGATGCAGCGATTGGCGATGGCGATCATCTGAATAACCTGCAACGAGGACTGGCGACGCTGGAAAAAATGTCTGCTGAGCTTGATCAAATGCCACTAACTGAGGCATTCAGCAAGATAGGTATGAGCCTGATGTCCACAATGGGCGGTGCTTCTGGTTCCTTGTTTGGCAGTATGTTTATCACGATGGGCAAAACAGCCAAAGATCAACCACTGACACTACGTGGTTTGAGCGAAGTGTTTACGGCAGGGGTCGAATCTATCAAAGCAAGAGGTAAGGCCGATATTGGTGAGAAAACCATGCTGGACACGCTGATCCCAGCCAGCCAATCGCTACAGCAGGATGCAGCCAATGGCGTGGCACTGGAAATCAGCCTGACTCACATGCAACAGGCTGCGATCACCGGAATGCAATCCACCAAAGATATGCTGGCGACCAAAGGCCGAGCGTCTTTTCTGGGTGAGCGCGCCAGAGGCCATATTGATGCCGGTGCCCGAACCAGTCAGTTGATGTTGTGTGCGATCGCTGATGCGGTGATTGAATACGATAATTCCATGATAATTAACCACAGAGGCACAGAGGACACAGAGTGATATTTGTGGTTTAGTGGCTCTAAAGCTTTAACGTCTCAGGGAGGAGGCTCATGAGTAATGAATTAACCCGTGCAATAATTGGCGCAGCAATTGAAGTGCACCGTCATATTGGCCCGGGTCTTTTGGAAGCGATTTATGAAGAATGCCTGGTGAGTGAATTGCAGCAAAAGGGTCTAAAACTATCCAATCAACATTCCCTGCCGCTAACTTACAAAGGTAAACAACTTAACTCACTGTATCGGCTTGATTTGTTGGTGGAGGGTCAAGTAATCGTAGAGTTAAAATCTGTCGATCACCTTTCCGGGCTTCACAAAGCTCAACTCCTAACGTATCTGAAACTAGCCAAGCTCAGATATGGCTTATTACTCAACTTTAATGTGCCGGTGATGCGGCAAGGCGTTGTTAGAATGTTAAACGACTAAACAACTGCCGGGGCATCTTTTTTTTAAAACTCTGTGCCCTCTGTGCCTCTGTGGTTAATTGCAGTTAATAGCCCCAGCGTAAAGCAGCGGTATGCACAGGCGCATCCCAAAGCTTAATCATTTCGTCATCCAGCAATGTCAGTGTAATGGAGCAGCCAGCCATATCGAGTGAGGTAGTGAAATTGCCCACCAGTGACCGCTCAATAACCACGCCTTTTTCCTGCCAGTATTGCGCGGCCAGGTCAAAGACCAGATACAGCTCCATCAGTGGCGTGGCGCCAAAACCATTTACGTGTAACAGGACTTTTTGACCTGACTTGGGGTTTAACTCCGCATCAATATGGCTGGCCAGTTTTTCAACGATTTCAGAGGCACTGACCAGATCCATGGGTTCTCTACCGCGTTCACCATGAATACCAACGCCCATTTCAATTTCATTGTGAGAAATATCAAAGGTTGGTTTGCCGATTGCCGGCACAGTACAGCTACTCAAGGCAACCCCCATCGAAGCTGTTGATTGTGCAACACGTTCACCCAGTTGCTTACAGGCTTGAAGATCTGCGCCCGCCTCCGCTGCAGCTCCGACGATTTTCTCGACAACCAGCGTGCCCGCGACGCCTCGACGGCCGGTGCTATGGTCGGCAGGTAATGAGACATCATCGGCTACCAGTATGGTCTCGGTGGGAATGTCGAGCATTTCTGCGGCAATCTCGAAGTTCATCACATCACCGGCGTAATTTTTGACGATGAACAATATGCCTTGGCCTGCGTCCACGGCTTGAGCTGCCGCCAGCATTTGATCCGGGCCGGGTGAGGTAAAGATCTGTCCGGGACAGGCAGCATCGAGCATGCCCATGCCAACAAGCCCGGTATGGAGAGGTTCATGGCCGGAACCGCCCCCGGAGATTAATTTGACCTTGGCTTTGCTGCTATCGGCTCTGGTGACAAAATTGGGCTGATGATTCAGTCGAACAATATCGCGATGAGCTGTGGCAAAACCATTGAGGCTCTCTTCAAGCAAACTCTCAACACTATTAATCATTTTTTTCATATTCGTCTTCTCCACAGTGTCAGGCGCAGGCAAGCAGTCGGGTCGTGACTTCCCGAATATCCTGCATCACCCATGTTGGTTTGAAATCAAGTTGTTGCATATCCTGCTCAGTCGAAACACCTGACAACACCAGGATACTTCTGATCCCAGCATTTACAGCCCCAAGTATGTCTGTATCAAGACGATCGCCTATCGCAACGGTGTGCTCAGGCTGGATGTTAAGAATATCAAGCGCCTGCTGGTAAAGAATGGGTTGCGGCTTGCCTATACTGATTGGTTTGACTCCTGTCGCTGCTGTCAAAGCCGCCAGCACCCCGCCATTACCCATCACTTCTCCAAGCTCTGTGGGCAAGGTGGTATCAGAGTTGGTCGCATAAAAAGCCGCACCGGCCCTGATATTGAGTGTTGCTGTTGCAAGCTTGTCCCAGCTAAGTGTGCGATCCAGACCTGAGACCACCAGATCGGCGCCGAGATCCATAATACCTTTATCTGGCTGATTCACATCATACAGCTCTGTCAGCGTGAATCCCTCATCGCGAAGCGGCTGTTTCAGACCTTCTTCGCCAATCACAAAAACGCGTCTTTTGTTCACGGGAATTCGCTGATTGAGATAGCGAGCAGTTGCCATACTGGAAGTCAGAATTTCGTCTGCTGCAACGGTCACTCCCATCGAGGATAGCTTGTCGACATACTGCTGCTGGGTCAGACTCGCATTGTTGGTGGCCAGAATAAACGGTAAGTCTCGCACTCGCATGGCCGTAAAGAATGCTTGTATTCCCGGCATGGGCTGATTACCGTGCCAGAGCACTCCATCCATATCTATTATGAGTCCTCTCACATCACTAAAATGAGTCATAAAGCCCCTGCTTTTCCTATCAACATCCGGGGGCAAGAGTGTCACAGAACCTTAAAAGCTGTCCAGCCACTCCCTCTGTAGAGAGCCTTGCAGGTTCAAAAATTGACACGCCTGCAAAAACTGCTTTATAGTCTCCGAGCGTATTTTCGACGTAAATCTAACAATTAAACCAACTTTTAGGAGCATGTCAGCATGGCAAAAGCACTTATCCAAATGGCTCTGGATTCTCTGGATTTCGACCAAACAATCGCACTTGCAGAGCAAGTTGCTCCCTATGTCGACATTCTGGAAATCGGTACTCCATGCATTAAATACAATGGCCTGGAAATCGTTACTGCACTGAAAACCAAATTCCCAAACAACCTGATTCTGGTTGACCTGAAAACCATGGACGCTGGTGAATACGAAGCAACTCCATTCTACGAAGCAGGTGCAGACATCTGTACAGTTCTGGGTGTTTCAGACAAAGCCACAATGGGTGGTGTTATCAAAGCAGCTAACGCCAACAACGCGGAAGCTCAAATCGATTTGATCAGCGTTAAAGACAAAAAAGCTGTTGCTACCGAAGCTGCCAAAAATGGCGCGCAAATCATCGGTGTTCACACCGGTCTGGACGCTCAAGCAGCGGGTCAAACACCATTTGCTGATCTGAAAGACATCGCTGGTTTGAACCTGGGTGTACGTATCTCTGTTGCCGGTGGTCTGAACAAAGACACCATCCAAGATACTGTCCGTGCTGGCGCAACCATCGTTGTTGTTGGTGCTGCTATCTACGGTGCACCATCACCAGCAGAATCAGCCAAAGAACTGCGCGCGCTGGTTGACGCGGCCTAAGCTGGAGCGTTAAAGCTCAAAGAGCAAATAAAACTAAACGAGCGGCCCACGGGCTGCTCGTTTTTTTTACAAAAGGCTTGATTAAACCAGACAGTTCTACCGTCACAAGCCAGTGCAAGCCCAGCGCCAACTTAGACTGGCTAAATACTGGCCTGATTCAGAGGCTTTTAATTCGCAGTCCGTGGCAAATTAAGCACTGGCTTGTCACAGTAAATCTAAAATAGTAATTTACCCGTTGCACCAACCTCATTGTTGGGCAGATGGGGTTAATATGTAACAGGGGAATTTCTCATGAGTGATAAAGGTTTGTTAGCTTCGATTTGCGGTTTTATCAAAGGCTTGTTTTCATCTGACAAAAGCTGTTGTGATGATAAACCGGCAGCTTCAGAAAGCAAGAGTAATGATGGCCTGACCGGTGTTGAGCGCTACATCAGAAACAAAGCTCAGTCTGGTTCACAACTAACCGGTGTTGAAAAATACATCCGTAAACAGTTATCTGATAACAAGCCGCTCACAGGTGTAGAAAGTTACATTCGTAATCAGGCCAGCGCCAAGCCTTTGACAGGCGTTGAGCGCTACATTCGTAGTAAAGGCTAAACCCTTCAGAAAATTCGGGTAGTGAAACAAACCAGTAACAATGGTTATTGGTTTGTTTAGTACTCAACAGTCGAGCCTTGACCTGTTCAAGGCTGACCTTGTCTTAAATTTATTGAACAATAATCATACAGGTATCTAACATGGCTAATTTACTTGACCAGCTTAAGCAAATGACCGTTGTTGTTGCCGACACAGGTGATATTCAAGCAATTGAAAAATACACACCTCGTGACGCCACCACCAACCCGTCACTGATCACTGCGGCAGCTCAAATGCCGCAATACCAAGGTATTGTTGACGACACCCTGAAAGGTGCCCGACAGTCTCTGGGTGCTGACGCACCTGCCTCAGAGGTTGTTTCCCTGGCATTTGACCGTCTGGCAGTATCATTCGGTCTGAAAATCCTGGAAATCATCCCGGGTCGTGTTTCAACCGAAGTAGATGCCCGTCTTTCATACGACACTGATGCCACGATTGCCAAAGGTCGTGACCTGATTGCTCAGTACGAAGCTGCTGGTGTTTCTCGTGAACGCATCCTGATCAAAATCGCGGCCACCTGGGAAGGTATTCAGGCGGCAGCAGTTCTGGAAAAAGAAGGTATTCACACCAACCTGACCCTGCTGTTCGGTCTGCACCAGGCAATCGCTTGTGCTGAAAACGGTATCAAGCTGATTTCTCCTTTCGTTGGTCGCATCCTTGACTGGTACAAAAAAGATACTGGTCGTGACTCATACGAGCCACATGAAGATCCAGGCGTTCTGTCTGTCACCGAGATCTACAGCTACTACAAAAAATTCGGTTATAACACTGAAGTCATGGGCGCCAGCTTCCGTAACCTCGGTGAAATCACCGAGCTTGCCGGTGTTGACTTGCTGACTATCTCTCCAGGTCTGCTGGATGAGCTGCAAAAAACTGAAGGCACTCTTGAGCGTAAACTGTCTCCTGAAGCTGCAGCTCAATCTGACATTGCCAAACTGACCATGGACAAGGCAACTTTTGATGCAATGCATGCAGAAAACCGCATGGCGGCTGAAAAACTGTCTGAAGGTATCGACGGCTTTGCCAAAGCGCTGGAAACCCTTGAAGAGTTACTCGCTGATCGTTTGGCGAAACTGGAAAGCTAATCACAACAATAAATTAGCAATCTGCGCCTCGAAAGCTGGAATCTTTCAGCTTTTGAGGCAACAGGATTTGGCTCAAATTGACTTGCCGCCATTTTCTGCTTTATAGTCCCATGTCCTTGAATCGTGGGATAACAATAATTTTTACTTAGGAGTAAAACACATGGCTGAAATTCAAATGGCTCTGGATTCCCTGGACTTTGACGCAACAATGGCTCTGGCTGAACAAGTCGCTCCATACGTCGACATTCTGGAAATCGGTACACCTTGCATCAAGTACAACGGTCTGAAACTGGTTAAAGCTCTGAAAGCTGCTCACCCAGACAAAAAAATCCTGGTTGACCTGAAAACCATGGACGCTGGTGAATACGAAGCGACTCCTTTCTTCGAAGCTGGTGGTGATATCACTACAGTTCTGGGTGCTTCTGACATGGCAACCATCAAGGGCGTTATCAAAGCTGCCAACGCTAATGGCGGTGAAGCTCAAATCGACCTGATCGGTGTTGAAGACAAAGCGGCTGTTGCTAAAGATGCTGCTGCTAACGGTGCTCACATCATCGGTGTTCACACTGGTCTGGACGCTCAAGCAGCTGGCCAAACTCCGTTTGAAGATCTGAAAACCATCACTGGTCTGGGTCTGAACGTTAAAGTTTCAGTTGCTGGTGGTATCAACAAAGACACCATCCAAAGCTGCGTAAAAGCCGGTGCTGCGATTGTTGTTGTTGGTGCAGCTATCTACGGTGCTCCATCACCTGCTGAATCTGCTAAAGAACTGCGTGCACTGGTTGACGCAGCATAAGGATCAGTAAAATGACAATGCATCGCGAACTGGTTATTAAGAAAATCACAGATATCCTGGGAGCTACTGACAGCTCACTTGAAGGGCAATTTGTATCCATGTGTGATGATGCCAAGCGCATTTTCATCACAGGTGCGGGTCGTTCCAGGCTGGTCGGTAACTTCCTTGGTATGCGGTTGATGCATAGTGGTTACACCGTTTACGTCCAAGGTGAAATCAGCACCCCAAGCATCCGTGAAGGCGATTTGTTAATTGTCATCTCGGGTTCTGGTGAAACAACCCAGCTGATTTCCTTTGCGAACAAAGCAAAGTCTGAAGGTGCCAAGGTAGTTTTGATTTGTTCAAAATCAAGCTCTACTATCGGTGACCTGGCGGATAAAACAATTCAAATTGGTACTGATGCAAGCTTTACCCCAACCAAGGGTATGCCAATGGGTACTATGTTTGAACTGTCTACATTGATTTTTCTGGAAGCCATTGTTTCTCATCTTATTCATGAGAAAGGCATCCCTGAAGAAGAAATGCGTTACAGACACGCTAATATGGAATAACCACTTTTCCTTAGCAAAAAACAAAAACGGGCAATCCACATGGGTTGCCCGTTTTTTTATGTCCTGGATAAATAGAGCTAATCAGCACAACGCGTTATAATTATCCGTTATCCAAACTGTTAGCGGTCAATGATTTATGTCTGGCAAAACCCTTTACGACAAACTCTGGGATCAACACGTTGTGCGCAGTGATGACGACGGCACAGCCTTGATCTACATCGATCGTCATCTGGTACATGAGGTCACCTCACCTCAGGCGTTCGAGGGACTGAGATTGGCGCAGCGTAAGCCCTATCGTGTCGATAGTGTGTTGGCGACACCTGATCACAATGTACCAACAAATCATCGCGAACAAGGCATTGCCGATCCGATCTCAAGGCTTCAAGTAGAAACGCTTGACCAAAACTGTATTGATTTTGGCATTACCGAATTCGGCCTTGCCGATCAGCGACAAGGTATTGTGCATGTGGTGGGACCAGAACAAGGCGCCACCCTGCCCGGCATGACCGTCGTTTGTGGCGACTCTCACACCTCAACGCACGGTGCTTTTGGCGCATTGGCTTTTGGTATTGGCACATCCGAGGTTGAGCATGTACTGGCCACGCAATGCCTGATTCAACGTAAGTCAAAAAACATGTTGGTTCGCGTCGATGGTCGCGTCAAACCCGGAATTACCGCAAAGGATATCGTGCTGGCGATCATTGGTGAAATCGGCACTGCCGGCGGCACTGGCTATGCCATAGAGTTTGCTGGCGAAGCAATACAGGCACTGTCCATGGAAGGTCGCATGACCGTTTGCAACATGACAATAGAGGCCGGTGCCCGTGCCGGTATGGTCGCAGTAGATGAAACCACGATTCAGTACCTGAAAGACAGACCCTTTGCTCCAAAAGCCGAGCATTGGGATATGGCAGTCGAGGCATGGCGGCAATTGCATTCTGATCCTGATGCGAATTTCGACAAAGTCGTCATCCTGAATGCTGAAACCATCAAACCTCAGGTGACCTGGGGTACCTCACCGGAAATGGTCGTACCCGTCGATGACAAGGTGCCGGATCCTCAGCAGGAAACCGACACAGTTAAACGCAACGGCATGGAGAAAGCCCTGAAATATATGGGATTGAGTGCCAATCAGGCAATTACCGATATCCGTCTTGACCGGGTGTTTATTGGTTCTTGCACCAATTCTCGTATTGAGGATTTACGGGAGGCTGCGGCCGTCATCAAAGGCGGCAAGGTTGCCAGCTCCGTGAAGCAGGCACTGGTAGTACCCGGTTCTGGTTTGGTCAAGCAACAGGCCGAGCAGGAAGGCCTGGACAAAGTATTTATTGAAGCCGGTTTTGAATGGCGGGATCCCGGCTGTTCAATGTGCCTGGCGATGAATGCTGATCGTCTCGAGTCTGGCGAACACTGTGCTTCAACCTCAAATCGTAATTTCGAGGGCAGACAGGGCCAGGGAGGCAGAACTCATCTGGTCAGTCCTGCCATGGCAGCAGCTGCGGCCATTGCTGGCCACTTTGTTGATATCACACACTGATTATGACCATTGAATATCAATCGGCTGCAGCTGATTTACTGACTTTACGTGATTGGCTGCGTTGGACAACTTCCCGTTTTAACGAGTCCAAACTTTTTTTTGGTCATGGCAATAGTGATGCCTTTAACGAAGCGAGCCAGCTGATCCTGCACAGCCTTGGCTTGCCATTGGATAGCTTGCCAGAGTTATTCATGGATGCGAGACTGACCATCGCTGAGAAACAAAAGCTGATTGAACTGATTCAGCAACGAATTGAAGCACGCATCCCGGTCGCCTACCTGACCAAAGAGGCCTGGTTCGCGGGGCTGCCGTTTCATGTGGACGAACGGGTATTGATTCCACGCTCACCTTTTGCAGAGCTTATCGCGGAGCAGT
The DNA here is from genome assembly GCA_020831825.1 of Methylophaga sp. Taxonomy (GTDB): domain Bacteria; phylum Pseudomonadota; class Gammaproteobacteria; order Nitrosococcales; family Methylophagaceae; genus Methylophaga. The sequence goes on from JAFIFW010000012.1 coordinate 474,593, forward strand.
TTACCCCCTGGCTGACAGCGCCTGAAACCGTCTCAAGCATACTGGACATGTGCACCGGCAGTGCCTGCATCGCCATTGCATGTGCCTATGCGTTTCCAGAGGCTCAGGTGGATGCCATAGACATTGATCATGACGCACTGCAAGTCGCGGCATTGAATCAGCAGCGCCACCAGCTTGAAGACCGGCTTCAGTTAATTCACTCTGATCTTTGGAGCAACCTGGATCCATCGCGTCGATATGACTTGATCGTTTCCAATCCACCTTATGTCGGTGCTGAGGAGATGGCTGGTTTGCCTGCAGAATATCGACATGAACCAGCGTCAGCCTTGCAAACCGATAACAATGGACTTGCGCTCGTTGAGCAAATTATCCGGGGCGCAGCAGAATATTTACAGCCTCACGGTTTGCTGTTTGTTGAAGTAGGTAACAGTGATCAGGCGGTTACCCTGGAATGGCCAGATATTGACTTTATGTGGCTGGAGCTGGCCAACGGTGGCCACGGAATTTTCATGCTGGATCAGCAACAGTGTTGCCAGTTTGCAGAACGCTACCCGCAGACATTGTCTTGATATCCGCTACTCAACTGGCTGAAGAGGCAGTCTGTGCCCGTGGCGATATCAAGATCACTCACTGTTGGGACAATTAGCCCCTAAGTTTCCTGACTGCTATGTCCATCGTAGCTCATTACACAATTTCGGCCTGCCATTTTTGCTTGATACATGGCGCGGTCTGCCATCTCAAAAAGCGAGTTGAGCGTGTCATTTCTGTCATGACTCAGACTTGCCACACCAATACTCAACGTCACCGGGATGTTGGCCAACTTGAATCGGCCCAACTTTTTCTGCAAACGCCCCATTAACGCATGTGCGCTCTCGATATCAGCGCCATGCAACAGTAGAACAAATTCCTCGCCCCCCCAACGGGCAACGATATCGACATCCCGGACAAAACGTTTCAGCCAGGTACCCAATTCGGCCAGTACCTGATCACCTTTTTCAAAACCGTGTTCATTATTGATTTGCTTGAAATGATCAACATCTAGCACTGCCAGTGCCAAGTCACGCTTGAAACGATAAGCATCGCTAAAATACTTGCCGGCAAATTCTCTTAATGCATGACGGTTAAACAGTTGTGTCACTTCATCAAGCATCGCCAGGCTGTATAAGGAGTTCTGTTGAGAGCGCAATTCTCGAAGATTTTGATAGCTGTTGATGTGATTGAATACTCGCTGACGCAGCTCTTCACGGACGATGGGTTTGGAGACAAAGTCATTGACCCCCAGGTGAAATAACTCGATTTTACGTGACATGTTGTCAAAGCCTGAAGTGGCAATGATGGGAATATTGCCAAGTTCTCCAGGCACCCGACGAATTTTTCTGACCAGTGTGATGCCACTCATCATGCCTTCAAGCATGACATCGGTAATCACCAAATCATAATCTCCGCCCTGAAAGGCATCCCATGCCCCTTCTGCATGCGTATAGGCATCAACATCAAGCCCCATATCGGTCAGCAAGTCGATGATAATTGTCTGTAATACTCGTGAATCTTCAGTAAACAGCACTCGTCCCGATAATTGTCTTGATTCACGTTCAGCCAGTCGATGAACATATGTTTCCAGTTCTTCGTGGTCATTTTTGCTGAAGATATCGGTGGCACCTGCCAGAATTGCCTGTTTGAGCAATCTTGAACTGTCCTGCTCGGTCATGATCAAAACGGCAACACAATCAAAACCGCTGATTGCCCGAAGTTGACCGCAAAAATCCACGCCACTGATGTCAGGCAGCTGATCGCTACAACATACCAATCTGTAACTGGATTGTTGTGCCTGTGTCAGTCCCGCCTGGCCAGAACTGGCAGAGGCGACATCAAATCCTGCAGCCAGCAGAATTTTACTGGCTGCTTGCTGGAAGTCTGCATCGGCATCCACCACCAAAGCATTCAAGTTTTGCACTGAGATATTCCCTGTCTCTGACCTGTGATCCGATTAATGACTCAGGATCCCAAAGCTGGAATTGTAGCAGCCTCAAGCAATTGCCGGGTAAAACTCGTGCGTAAATAGAATCCTCTGGGGTTTAGCAGAATTGATTCACCATCAATATCAGAGGCTCTAGCCATCACTCGGCTATTGGCCGCTTTGGGTCTGATTTGCAGATATTGTCCATATTCGGCGGTCAAGGCATTTTGCTCACCCAGGGCAATCAACTCCATCAATTCTTCCCAGTCCTGCCGGAGCATGGCTTCTTGCTGTGCAGTGGGCTGCCAAATCCAGCCCATGCCGACAAAACGATCGGCGAGTGCGATGCGGTTGTCCGCCTCAATAGGCACCCATAAAACGTTGGAGAGTTTTTTTCTGACCCAGCTGTCTTGCCACTGTCCTGACTCTGAGCCTGCCGCATTGACGGTACAGACGAAGGTCGATTCCTTGGGCTGGCCATGCACATCCAATGGCAGTGTTTTTAATTCAATGCCCAAGGCCGAAAAATCCTGAATGGCCTGACTACCGGCATCACAGCCTAGTACATGCTCCAATAGACTGCCCACCCAGCCTTTGTGGCGGCTTAAATCATCCGGGATCGAAAATTGAGCATCATGAGCGATTTTCGCCAGTGTTTTACCGGCCAAACCGGTGACTCGTGTCATAAGTTCTTGCAAGCTTTCGGGTGGCGATGGTCTGGGTTGCATACGCTGGAAAATATCCTTGGTCATCACAAGCATGATAGTCTAATTCTATTTTTCCGCTTGAGACACCGCAGTGAGAGCGCTTTCAATTCAACAACTCCACAAAACCTACAAAAACGGTTTTGAAGCCCTGAACGATATACAGCTTGAAGTCGAACAAGGCGATTTTTTCGCCTTGCTGGGTCCAAATGGCGCTGGCAAATCCACAACCATCGGCATCATTACCTCACTGATCACCAAAACCAGTGGCCGGATTCAGGTGTTTGACGCTGATCTGGATACAGACCGCGAACTGGCGAAAAGCTACATTGGCCTGGTACCTCAGGAATTTAATTTCAACGGTTTCGAGCAGGTCAAACATATTCTGATTACCCAGGCAGGTTATTACGGCGTGCCGGCAAAAGAAGCAGAAACACATGCCGATGAGCTACTGAAAAAGCTGGGCCTTTGGGACAAACGGCATAGCTCTGCTCGTGCCCTTTCCGGCGGCATGAAGCGCCGCTTGATGATAGCTCGAGCACTGGTGCATCAGCCGAAACTGCTCATTTTGGATGAGCCAACCGCTGGCGTGGATATTGAATTAAGACGTTCAATGTGGACATTTCTGCGAGATATCAACCGCCAGGGCACCACGATTATTCTGACCACACACTATCTGGAAGAGGCGGAAAATCTGTGCCGAAACATCGCCATCATCGATAAAGGGCAAATTATCGAGAATACCGATATGAAGTCCTTGCTAAACAGACTCGACAGAGAAACCTTTGTGCTGGACCTCAAACAACCGCTCACCGATCTCAGTGCACTCGCAGATCTTTGCTGTCATCAGGTCGACAGCACCACACTTGAAATCGAGTTGTGCCGTAGCGAAAGCCTTAACTCACTGTTTAATCGGCTCAGCGAGTGCGGTATTGAAGTTGCCAGCATGAAAAATAAGGCGAATCGATTGGAAGAACTATTCCTGACGCTGGTCGAGAGTTCGGAGACCCAACAATGAGAGTCGCGCGTCACCAACAGCACTGGATTGCGTTTTCAACCATTGTCACTCGAGAAGTACGCCGTTTTTTAAGAATTTGGGCACAGACACTGCTGCCGCCAGCTATCACGATGACCTTGTATTTCATCATATTTGGCAATCTGATTGGCGCACGCATCGGTGACATGGGTGGCTTCAGCTACATCGAATACATTGCCCCGGGCATCATCATGATGGCTGTTATCAATAATGCCTATGCCAATGTCGCCTCATCATTTTTCAGTGCAAAGTTTCAAAATCACATTGAAGAACTGATCGTGGCTCCGGTGCCAAATTACGTTATTCTCGCCGGCTATGTGGCAGGCGGAACAGCGCGAGGTTTATTTGTTGGACTGATAGTCACTGTAGTAGCCCTGTTTTTTACCCATTTACCGGTACAGAATCTGTTGCTTACTTTCAGCGTGGTGTTGCTCAGCGCCATCCTGTTTGCACTTGGAGGCTTTATAAATGCTATCTATGCCCGGAGCTTTGATGAAATCTCCATCATTCCAACCTTCATTCTGACGCCGTTGACCTATCTGGGCGGTGTTTTCTACTCCATCAGCCTGTTACCGGACTTTTGGCAGCATGTCTCGATGCTCAATCCCGTGTTGTACATGGTCAATGCCTTCCGCTACGGCCTGTTAGGGGCATCCGATATCAATCTCTGGCTGGCGTTTGGCATTATTGTGCTGTTTATTGCTGCACTGAGCTGGTATGCCCTGCATCTGCTCGACAAAGGTACCGGTCTTCGTAAATAGCTGAGCTAAGCACAACAGCTGCGGGTATTTCTGAAAAAACGTAAATCCGCATATTACGCAGATGTTCGCAGATTTTATTTGTTGATGTGATTCGAGGGTGAGCAGGTCTGTCAGGGCTGAATAGGCCTTCTCATGCCGTGATAAGTTACGGGCAGTGAGTTATCCAGAAATATGTGGCCAAAACTGTCGCATCTCCCCTGAAAAACGATGTATCTGCTCCCTCAGATTCAGCCTCATCCAAGCAACTTCAGAGCATCACGAATCACTTGAATATCAGCGCCGGGCAGATGAGCATTTTCGCTCAAATGCCGCCGCCAGCGACGAGCACCGGCTTGCCCCTGGAACAGTCCAAGCATGTGCCGGGTAATTGATTTTAAAGGTCGGCCTTGTGACATTCGCTGTTCGATGTAGGGCAACATCATCTCTACAATTTCAGCCTCAGTCTTGACGGGAGTTGGATCTCCAAAAATCTGGCTGTCTGCATCGGCCAGCAGATAGGGTCGGTGATAAATGGCCCGGCCAATCATCACCCCATCGACATGTTGAAGATGATCCAGTGCCTCCGCCAGCGTCTGCACGCCACCGTTAATATCTACATGTAAATTCGGAAAATCCTGTTTGATCTGATACACCCGCTGATAATCCAGTGGTGGGATATCCCGATTTTGCTTGGGACTCAAGCCTTTTAACCAGGCTTTACGAGCATGCAAAATCAGTGCGTCACAGCTCGCTGCCACCATGGCACTGACAAACTCATGCAGAAACTGATAGCTATCCTGCTCATCAATGCCAAGACGGGTTTTCACCGTTACCGGCAGTGACACCGCATCTTTCATGGCACGAACACAATCAGCAACCAAGTTCGGCTCGGCCATCAAGCAAGCACCGAAGCTGCCATTTTGAACGCGATCACTGGGACAGCCGACATTCAGATTGATTTCTTGATACCCCTGTTGTTGCGCCAGTGTGGCGCATTTTGCCAACGCCGCCGGATCACTTCCTCCGAGCTGCAACGCCAGTGGATACTCAATGTCATCATGCGCCAAAAATCGTGAGGCATCGCCATGCAACAAGGCTCCTGAAGTCACCATTTCTGTGTAGAGCAAGGTATGCTTGGAGATTAATCGACACAGATAACGAAAATCCCGGTCGGTCCAATCCAGCATTGGAGCAAGTGACAATCGATGAGCGCGGGATATATCTTCTTTAAGGGCCATAGTAGAATCCAGATCAATTGCATCATTTTCGCAAATCGTCAGGCAAAATGCCTGTTGTTGTACTTTTTCCAGAAGTTTCTGATCGGATACATGACTAGCCACTTGCACGCACATGGCATCGAGATTGCGGTTAAACGCAGTCATCGCCGAAAAACCATGGCACTCAAAGTCCACAACGGCGAGGTGAGCATTCATTTGCCAGGTCACTGTCCCTTGCGCATTGCCGAGGACTTTATTGCCAGCAAATCAGGTTGGATCAATGCTCGACTGGCAGAACAGCAACAACAGCCAACGCGTAGTTTTGCAGACGGCAGCCTGCAACCACTGTTTGGTAAATACTTTCCGATTAAAGTGATTGCAGCGACAGGCCGCCGACAGCAGCTTGATTTTGATGGTCAAACATTGCATTGCCAGTTGACTGTCAACCACACTGATGAGACCGATCAGGTTAAATCACTACTGAAAAAATTCTACCGGCAACAAGCAGCTCAACAGCTGATCCAGCGATGCCAGGTCCTGGCCGAGCAATATCAATTGAGTCCCCGACAAATCACCGTGCGTCAATACCGATCCCGCTGGGGAAGTTGTCGCAGCAATGGAGATATTCAACTGAACTGGCAACTGATTCAGGCACCTCAGCCGATCATTGATTACGTGATCACCCATGAGTTATGCCACTTGCAATATTTGAATCATTCTCCCAGCTTCTGGAATCTGGTTGCCCGGTTTGATGCTGATTACCGTCAACACCGTCAATGGTTGAAACAACATGGGCATCACTTAATTTTCTGACTCAGGAAAAACCTGAAAAATGCTGTAACACGGGGTCGCATCTTGCAATTTTGCCGAGATGAATTAACATATCAGCTTCGGATAAGGAACGCTGCGACAGGGACTCCTGCCAGGCTTATCCAATGTTTCATTTGTAAAACGGCGTTCATTATTACCAGGTCACTGATAGTAATGGGCGTTTCACTCAGCAATCGCTGCTCGCGCCTCACTGTCAGTCCCTAACTGAACCCTATGAGGAAGCTGTCTATGAGTAGTGCTTATCTCTTTACTTCTGAATCAGTCTCGGAAGGTCATCCAGATAAAGTCGCTGATCAAATTTCAGACGCAGTACTGGATGCCATCATTGAGCTGGATCCCAAGGCCCGCGTCGCCTGTGAAACCTTGATCAAAACCGGGGTGGCTATCGTCGCTGGCGAAATCACCACTTCTGCCTGGGTCGATCTTGAGCAAATCGTGCGTGACACCATCTGTGACATTGGCTATACCAGCTCCGATGTCGGTTTTGACGGACAAACCTGTGGCGTCATGTCGGTGATTGGCAAGCAATCTCCTGATATCAACATGGGCGTTGACCGCGGTAGTGCTGAAGAACAGGGCGCTGGCGATCAAGGCTTGATGTTTGGCTACGCCAGCAATGAAACTGAAGTTCTGATGCCTGCGCCTATCACCTATGCTCATCGTCTAGTTAAACGTCAGGCGGAAGTTCGTAAAAACGGTGAACTTCCCTGGTTGAGACCCGATGCAAAAAGCCAGGTGACCTTTATCTACGAAAACGGCAAACCTGTCGGCATCGACGCGGTTATTCTATCAACGCAACATAATCCGGACATCAAACAACCGGATCTGCACGAAGCCGTCATGGAACTCATCATCAAGCCGGTGCTTCCAGCCGAATGGCTGAGTAAAGATACCCGTTTTCATATCAACCCAACCGGGCAGTTTGTCATTGGCGGTCCTGTCGGTGATTGTGGTCTGACCGGCCGCAAGATCATCGTCGATACCTACGGTGGCATGGCACGCCACGGCGGCGGCGCGTTTTCCGGTAAAGATCCATCAAAAGTAGATCGAAGTGCGGCCTATGCGGGACGTTATGTCGCCAAAAACATCGTCGCGGCCGGACTCGCTGACCGATGCGAAATTCAGGTGTCATATGCCATCGGTGTCGCAGAACCCACCTCAATAAGCGTTGAAACCTTTGGCACAGGCAAAATTTCTCAGGAAAAGCTGGTCGAACTGGTACGTGAGCATTTTGATCTGCGTCCGGTTGGTTTAATCAACATGCTCGACTTGGTCAAACCTATCTACAAAAAAACCGCCGCATATGGCCACTTTGGTCGTGACGATGCAGATTTCAGCTGGGAGCGCACTGATCTTGCTCCAGTTCTGCGCGATGCTGCCGGTCTCAACTAATTACAGGAACTTACCATCATGCAATCAGCTGTAGAAAACCTTACTCCCGATTATAAAATCGCCGATATCAGCCTCGCCAAATGGGGTCATCAGGAAATCAAAATCGCCGAAAGCGAAATGCCCGGTCTGATGGCGCTGCGTGAAGAATATGCCGGCCAGTTTCCGTTAAAAGGCGCCCGTATTGCTGGCTGCCTGCACATGACCATTCAAACTGCCGTGCTGATTGAAACACTGGTTGAACTGGGTGCAGAAGTGCGCTGGTCTTCTTGCAACATTTTCTCGACTCAGGACCACGCCGCAGCCGCCATTGCCGATCAGGGCATTCCGGTATTTGCCTGGAAAGGTGAAACCGAAGATGAAGCCGTCTGGTGTATCCGGCAGACCATCGTCGGCCCGGATGGCTGGCGGCCCAATATGATTCTGGATGATGGTGGTGATCTGACCTTAATCATGCACCAGGAATTTCCAGAACTGCTTGCCGATGTCCGCGGCCTGTCGGAAGAAACCACGACCGGTGTACACCGCCTCTACGAAATGATGAAAGCTGGCACCCTCAAAGTGCCCGCAATCAACGTCAATGACTCGGTGACCAAGTCCAAGTTTGACAACCTGTACGGCTGTCGTGAATCGCTGCTGGACGGTATCAAACGAGCGACTGACGTGATGGTCGCCGGCAAGATCTGTGTTGTCCTCGGCTACGGCGATGTCGGTAAAGGTTGCGCGCAGGCTTTCCGCGGCATGGGCGCCACTGTCATGGTCACTGAAATCGATCCGATCTGTGCGCTACAAGCGGCAATGGAAGGCTATCGCATTGTCACCATGGATGAAGTGGCCACCATCGGCGATATCTTTGTCACTGCCACCGGCAACATCAATGTGATTGATCACGACCACATGTCTGCAATGAAAAATGAAGCCATCGTCTGCAATATCGGTCACTTTGACAACGAAATTGATGTCGCTTCACTGCGTAAATACCAGTGGGAAAACATCAAACCGCAAGTCGATCACGTCATTTTCCCTGATGGCAAGCGCATCATTTTGTTGGCAGAAGGCCGATTGGTGAATCTGGGTTGTGCCACCGGCCATCCGAGTTTTGTCATGTCAGCCTCATTCACCAACCAGGTGATGGCGCAGATTGAGCTCTGGCACAATCATCAGAACTATGAAAACAAGGTGTATGTACTGCCGAAAAGACTGGATGAAAAAGTCGCTCGCTTGCATCTGGGTCGCATCGGTGCCAATCTGACGCCACTCACCAGTGAACAGGCTAAATATCTCGGCTTGCCACAGGATGGCCCGTACAAACCGGAACACTATCGTTACTAAACCACAGGTGGGCTGACCAACCATGTCAGCCCACTTTTTTGCAGATTAAAGCTCATGTCCAAACCTGTCATCAGTTGTGAATTTTTTCCGCCTAAAACCGAAAAAGGGGTTAATACCCTGCAGCAGGTTCAGCAAGCGCTGGCCGTGCTCAAGCCCGCTTTTTATTCCGTGACCTTTGGTGCGGGTGGCTCAACTCAGGACAACACATCGGACGCAGTGATTGCCATTCAGCAGCAAGCCACTACCACCGGCATTGATGCGGCACCTCACCTGTCATGTGTCGGCTCATCTCGCGAACGCATACAGGCCATGTTGCAAACCTATATCAGCCACGATATTCGCCGAATCGTCGCCTTACGAGGCGATTTACCGTCAGGTATGCGTGATCCGGGTGATTTTCGCTATGCCAACGAGCTGGTTGAGTTTATTCGGGCTGAAACCGGTGATCACTTTGCCATTGAAGTAGCGGCTTACCCTGAAGTGCATCCGCAAGCAATGAACGCCGACATCGATCTGGAAAACTTCAAACGGAAGGTTGATGCCGGTGCCGATAGCGCAATCACTCAATATTTTTACAACGTTGACGCCTATTTGTACTTTGTCGAACGCTGTGAGAAGGCTGGCATTGATATTCCCATCATTCCCGGCATCATGCCGATTAACAATTACGCACAACTGGCCCGCTTTTCCGCCGCCTGCGGCGCAGAAATTCCCCGTTGGCTGCGTAAACGGTTGGAAGCCTTTTACGATGACACTGCATCGATGCAGGCTTTTACATTGGATTTTCTGACCGACTTCACGGATCAACTGTTACAACAACAGGTTCCAGGGCTGCACTTTTATACCATGAATAAAATCGAGCCGACGCTGGCCATCTGCCAACGTCTTAAATTAACAGGCTGATCTGCTCGCATCGGTTATGGATTATCTTGCCAACGCGATGATCGCAGCCCTTGGCTTGATCAGCAGCTTTGATGCTGATCTCTATCAAATCGTCTACACCTCGGTATATATCTCGGTCATAGCCTGCTTTTTTGCGGCATTGATCTCTGTGCCTGTCGGCGTCACGGTGGCACTGAACAGCTTTCCCGGCAAACGAGCTTTGCAACATTTGCTCAATACACTGATGGCGATGCCCACCGTTGTTATCGGTTTGTTGCTTTACGGAATGTTCAGCCGGATGGGACCGCTCGGAGACTGGGGTCTTTTATATACTCCAACGGCAATTATCATTGCGCAATGTCTGCTGATTATGCCCATCATGATCAACTTGACGATTACAGCCGTACACACCGCCGATCCAAGGTTACTGCCTACCCTGCTGACGATGGGCGCACGCGGTTTTTCACTCACTTGGCAAGTGGTTCGGGTCACTCGAGTGGCGATTTTGATCGGCATTATTACGGGTTTTGGTCGAGCCATTGGTGAGGTCGGTGCGGCGATGATGCTGGGTGGCAATATCGAAGGCTTTACCCGAACCATGACCACCGCTATCGCCCTTGAAACCAGCAAGGGTGAATTTGAGCTGGCATTGGCGCTGGGATTATTACTACTCATTCTGGCATTTATGCTGAATTTTCTGATGAGCGCCCTTCAAGGCAAAGCCCGATGACTGAAGCCTATCGCATCAACAATCTAGCTGTAGATGCTCAGCAAAAGCAGCTGTTGAACATTGGTAAACTAAACATCAACAGCAACCAAAGCACCGCGATTCTGGGCGAAAATGGCGCAGGAAAAACCACCCTTTTGCATACACTGGCTTTTATACAGCCCGGCGTGTCGGGTAAGTTTCTTGTCCTCGGACAAGCAGTGAATGGCACCCTTTCTGCTGCGCTGCGCCGTCGAATCGGTCTGGTCAGTCAGCAGCCTTATTTACTCCCAGGTACGGTACTGGAAAATCTGCAACTCGCACTCAGACTTCAGGGCTTCAAAACAGGCATGCATGCTGAACAGATAGATCTCTGGCTGCAACGGCTCAACCTGCAAGGCCTTGTTGACACAGATGCTGCAATACTCTCCGGTGGCGAACAAAAGCGAGTTGCACTCGCCAGAACCCTGATCTGCCAGCCGGACATTCTGCTGCTTGATGAGCCTTTTGCTCATCTTGATCAGCAACACATTCACCAGCTGGAAGTGATCTTGCATCAATGGGCAGCGCAGCCCGGCAAAACCATGGTGTTCTCAACACATAACCGTTTTCAGGCCAACATGCTGGCAGATAAAACCATCAGCTTGTACCAGGGCAAGATGATCGATACACCATTTCTGAACGTGTTTCATGGGCACTATAAGATGCCTGTATTCGACACCGGAAAACTCAAGGTGACCACAAGCATGGAGGACATCGACGCCAACGTGATGGCCGTTGATCCTCGCGATATCATCATTTCCAAAATAGCGCCCAATCAGTCCAGCATTCGCAATAGTTATCCTGGAAAACTGACCCAAATCACTGCCGACTCGCAAGGTGTCAGGCTGAGTATCGACTGTGGAGAACGCTTTGATGCCATCATTACTGAACAATCATTGCGAGAGTTAACCTTGCAACCCGGGGACCGCTTATTCGTGAGTTTTAAAGCTTCTGCTGTCAGGCTTTTCTGAAAAGCATTGATTTTTTTGTGGGCATATAGGCAACAGCTCAGTAGTTGCGGTAACATTGACGCATGATCAACACATCTGAATACTGCTGTTTGTGAAACCCTCGTTACAGTTAAGAGTCGGTCAGAGTCTATCCATGACCCCGCAGCTGCAACAGGCGATCCGCCTGCTGCAGCTATCATCGCTTGAACTGCAAGCTGAAATTCAGGAAGCGCTGGAATCCAATCCCCTGTTGGAAGTTGAGGAAGATTTCGACTTCGACGACCCTCAAATCATTCGAAAAGACGATAACGAAGCCAGCCGTGAAATAAGCCAGCTAGAGCATTCCGATATCCCTGAGGATTTGCCGGTTGACAGTCAATGGGAAGATACCTTCGAACAGCAATACACCGGCTCTGGCAGCCTCAGTAGCAGCGATAACGACTTCGAACGTGACAATCACGATGAAAGCGGCGACACCTTACAGCAACATTTGCTCTGGCAAATGCGGCTCACGCCTTTTACCGAAGTCGAACAAGCTATCGCCACGGTGATTATTGATTCCATTGAAGATGATGGTTATCTCAAGATCACCATTGAAGATGTGCTGCAGAGCCTCGGGGATGAGTTCCCGGAAGTAGAGCTTGAAGACATTGAAACCGTACTACACCGGATACATCACTTTGATCCGGTCGGCGTTGGTGCACGGGATTTACGAGAGTGTCTACTGATTCAACTCAGGGCTTTTCAGCCTGCCGTCGGTGAGCATTCAGAGCTATTGTCCAAATTAATCGACAAACATCTTGATGCGCTTGCCAGACGCGACTACGCCCAAATCAAACGGGCACTAAAAATCAGTGATGATGAACTGACGGATCTTGTGCGCAGCATTCAAATGCTCAACCCTCGACCGGGCAGCTTGATCCAGGTCGACAATACCGAATACATTGTTCCTGATGTTTACGTTCGCAAGCTTAATGGCCGCTGGCAATTATCACTGAATCCGGATAATGCACCCAAAATTCAAATCGCCGAACATTACGCGCAACTAATTAACCGGGCCGACAACAGTGCTGAAAACATCTTCCTGAAAAACAACCTTCAGGAAGCACGCTGGTTTCTTAAAAGCTTGCAAAGCAGAAACGAAACTCTGCTTAAAGTCACCCAGGCGATCATCGAAAGACAGCAAGGTTTTCTTGAGCATGGTGAAGAAGCCATGAAACCTCTGGTGCTGGCTGATATTGCTGAGACCGTAGAAATGCATGAGTCAACGATCTCCAGAGTCACTACACGTAAATATCTACATACCCCACGCGGTATTTTTGAACTGAAATTCTTTTTCTCCAGCCATGTCAGCACTGAAAGTGGAGGCGAATGCTCAGCAACAGCTATTCGTGCCATCATCAAAAAACTGGTAGCCGCGGAGAATCCGCGAAAACCTCTCAGCGATAGCAAAATTGCTGATATTCTGGGAGAGGAGGGCATCAACGTAGCCCGGCGAACCATCGCCAAATATCGTGAAACACTTGCGATTCCACCATCAAACGAACGCAAGCGGCTGGTGTAAGCCAGCCTTTTTACACTAATGAAGGAGTGATGCACTATGCAATTAAATTTAAGCGGACAACATGTTGATATCACTGACAGCCTGCGTGATCATGTCAATAAAAAGTTCGAAAAATTGACTCGTCACTTTGACCACATGACCAATGTTCATGTGATTTTGTCCGTCGAAAAGCTGCGCCAGAAAGCCGAAGCAACCGTCCATGTCAGCGGCGCAGATCTGTTCGCCTCAGACGAACATGAAAATATGTACAGTGCGATCGAAAACCTGGTGGCTAAACTTGATCGCCAAATTATCAAACATAAAGATAAAATCACTGACCACCATCAAGCCGATGGTGCCCAAATGAAACATAACATTAACTAACCTACCGCTTTACTGGGATTTTTTTCATGCTTATAGCTGCCTTACTGGTTAATTCAGACAACATCCGTTTTCATGACGATGCCACCAGCAAAAAACGCGTCATAGAAAATCTGAGTCAGATGTTAGCAGCCAACACCAACGCAACGACCGCAGAAAAAATCTTTCAGGCACTTCTTGATCGGGAACGCCTTGGCAGTACAGGCCTTGGCAAGGGCGTGGCTATCCCCCACGCCCGGGTTCCCGATTTACCCAACACCATTGCCGCCATGCTGACACTCTCAAAGCCGATTGATTTTGATGCTGCTGATGGTGAACCGATTGATATAGCTTTCGGCCTGCTGGTACCCGAAGACGATAACGAACATCATCTGCAACACCTTTCAAGATTGGTCACCTTGTTCAGGGACGCAGAGATTTGTCGAAAAATTCGCGAAGCTTCGAGCAGCGAAGCAATTTTTGAATTATTACTCTCTATTGATGACGACTAGTCATCCCAGCTCTCCCGCAGATACCCCCAGATTTGGACAGCATGGTGTTGCCGTCAAGGTTGATAACACCGGTATCCTTATCCTCGGCAAACCAGGCGTCGGCAAGAGTTCTCTGGCTCTTGAGCTGCTGGCACAGGGACATCAATTAGTCGCTGATGACCACATTGAGTTTTCAATACTAGGTCCACAGCTGATTGCCCACTGCCCCACACAGACATCAGGCTTGTTGCACAGTCGTGAGCTGGGGATGATCGATGTTCGCGAGCTCTACCCTGAAAATGCCTGGCTGGCCCAAATGGTCGTTGAAATGATCATCAACCTGCAACATGGGCCGAGCACAACGCTCAATTATCAAGGCAACTGGCAACTGACAGAAATCATGCATATGCAAATTCCCTCCGTCACACTTTCAGTGTCTTCATCAACATCATTGTCTGCTCGCGTACTCGCTGCAGTGAAGTTACTACCCTTGCGTCAATCTGAATTGCACATGGCTAATTCGAGGGCGACAACAACTTAGTCCAGCGCTGGTCCTGACATTGCCAGAAAGCTCCGAATCCATTACATTCAATCCCGGCAGAGCTTTGATAGCCACAGAGGCCAATTTCCGGACAGGCTGAGCATAGAGAATATCAATGACAGTAGGCATTCTGATCGTATCGCACAACAATATCGGCACAGAGTTGATCAATACCGCTCGACAGATGTTGTCCTGTTGTCCCTTACCCACCAAGGTGATCTCCATCGAAACACGAGATGACCCAGAAGCTATTCGAAAGCAACTGGACAGAGATTTGCTGGGCCTGGATCAAGGGAACGGCATTCTGATTCTCACCGATATGTTTGGCTCAACCCCGAGCAATATCGCCTGCGCGGTTTCTGATCGGAATGATATTAGAATCGTTTCAGGACTAAACCTGCCAATGCTGATTCGTGTGTTGAATTATCCAACACTCAATCTGGATGAACTTGAATATAAAGCTATGAGCGGTGGCCAGGAAGGCATTGTCCGCTGTCACCATACCGGATACAGAAAATGATGGAGCAAACCTTTACTATCATCAACAAGCTCGGACTGCATGCCAGGGCAGCCGCCAAGTTTGTCACAACTGCCTCAGAATTTGAGGCTGACATCGCTGTGTCTCGTGATGGACGAGTGGTGAATGGTAAAAGTATTATGGGGGTCATGATGCTGGCCGCAGCCAAAGGTACGCAGATCAGTGTCAATGCCAACGGTCATGATGCTGAGCAGGCACTCGCAGCGATTGAAGCACTGATCAGCGATTATTTCGGGGAAGGCGAATGACACTGGAGTTACAAGGCCTTGGTGTCTCTCGTGGTATCGCTATTGGTCGTGCGCACATCCTGTTTCATAATCAGCCAGATGTTCGCGAATATCTGATCCCCGCATTTGCGATTGAGCAAGAAGCCGAACGACTGCTTGGCGCCATTGAACAAGCCCGGCTGCAACTTAAATCAATTCGCAATCATATTCCAGCAAACGCGCCGGCAGACGTAACTTCTTTCATAGATACGCATTTGTTGATGTTAAACGACTCTTCGTTGACCAAAGTGCCGGTCGAGATGATCCGTGAACGTCGATGTAATGCTGAGTGGGCATTGCAATTGCAGCGCGATGCACTCATTAACGTTTTCAATGAAATGGATGATCCTTATCTGCGCACCCGACGGGATGATGTAGACCATGTGGTTAACCGCATCCACAGGATCCTCTCTGATCAAGAAGTGGCAGAACATGAAATCCCTGATGGCAGACTGAAGGGACATATCATTATCGCGGAAGATCTGACACCTGCTGACACGGTGTTGATGCAACATCAGGGAGTCGCGGCTTTTGTCACCGAGCATGGTGGTGCGACTTCACACACCACCATTCTGGCCAGAAGCCTCGGTATCCCTGCAATTATTGGTGTCGAATCGGTTCGTCGCTATGTTCAAGACAATGAATTACTGATTGTTGATGGCGAAACAGGCACCTTGATTGCCGGTGCCGACGCGCTGACCATTACCGCGTTTGAGTCACGCAGGCTTGCCTTTGAGCAACATATCTCCTCACTGAGCCGGTACAAGTCACAACCGACAAAAACCCGCGATGGCAAGGCGATTACACTGCTGGCTAACGCCGAATTACCCGAGGACATCACCACCATCAGTAATGCTGGCGCTCAGGGGATTGGCTTGTATCGAACTGAGTTTCTCTACATGAACAGGCTCAGTCCACCCGAGGAGGAAGAACAACTGGCCGCCTATCGGGATGTGGTCGAAGGCATGAACAATCAGCCCGTGACTATTCGTACCTTCGACTTGGGCGCTGACAAGACCGTTGATGGTGGCAGACCCTTGTCGCAAGCGGTGGTCACAAATCCAGCGCTCGGTCTGCGGGCCATTCGTCTCTGTTTAAGTCAACCGGGTATGTTCCGTACTCAATTACGGGCGATTTTGCGAGCCTCGGCATTTGGCAAAATCAAAATCATGTTCCCGATGATCTCCACGATGAATGAGTTGGTTCAAACGAGAAACCTGCTGGAAAACTGTAAACTTGAGCTGGATAACGAAGGCATTACCTATGACCGTTCCATTGATGTCGGTGTAATGATTGAAATTCCTGCCAGTGCTGTCTGTGCTGAAATGTTTGCTCGTCATGTCGATTTTTTATCGATCGGAACCAATGATCTGATTCAATACACATTGGCCATCGACCGCATCGACGATCACGTCAACTACTTGTATGACCCTCTGCATCCGGCGGTGCTCCGGTTGATTCAGATGACGCTTGATGCAGGCAAAAAGCACGGCATTCCAGTCTCCATGTGTGGTGAAATGGCCGGTGACCCAAGGTACACGCGTCTATTGATGGCGATGGGACTGGAGCATTTCAGCATGCATCCCAATGCACTGCTCGAGGTCAAACAAGTGATAAACGAGACTGATCTGTCCTTGTTGCCAGCCAAAACTCTGGAAGTCCTGGACATCGCAGATGCCTTGGAAACAGATCTGTTGATCGAACAGATCAACGAGGCGGTGCACAACAATTAACCCTACCGTTGCACTGCCTCGCACGTTAGAATATATAGCTACAGGTCATAGACAACCAACTCGCCTCTCACCGCATGGCTAACCATCTATCGACCGAACAACCACTCAAGCAACGGAAACATCTATGTCGGGCAACAGCATCGGAAAACTCTTCACAGTCACATCGTTTGGTGAAAGTCATGGACCCGCTCTCGGCTGCATCGTCGATGGCTGCCCACCAGGACTATCACTCACTGAAGCAGACCTGCAAGGAGACCTCAACCGTCGCAAACCCGGTAAAACACGTCACGAAACCCAACGTCGTGAACCAGACCAGGTTCGCATTCTGTCCGGCGTTTTTGAAGGCAAAACCACCGGCACGCCTATCGGACTACTGATTGAGAATGTCGATCAGCGTTCCAAAGATTACGGCAACATCATGCATCAGTTCCGCCCTGCCCACGCCGACTATACCTATCATCACAAATACGGCATCCGTGATTATCGCGGTGGTGGTCGTTCATCGGCACGAGAAACCGCAATGCGTGTAGCGGCAGGCGGCATCGCCAAGAAATATCTGCGCGAACAGTATGGTATCGAGATTCGGGGTTATATGGCTCAGCTTGGCCCCATCAAAGCTGAGACACTTGATTGGTCTCATATTGATCAAAGTGCGTTTTTCAATCCAGATCCGGCTATTGAATCCCAACTGGAAAATTACATGGACGCCCTCCGCAAAGAGGGTAATTCAATCGGAGCAAGAATCAATGTAGTCGCTCGCCATGTTCCACCCGGGTTCGGCGAACCTGTCTTTGATCGTCTTGATGCCGACATTGCACATGCCATGATGAGTATCAACGCCGTAAAAGGTATTGAAATTGGTGCGGGCTTTGACAGTGTTGAACAAAAAGGCACTGAACACCGGGATGAACTGACCCCAGAAGGCTTTCTGAGTAACAACGCAGGTGGCATTTTGGGCGGCATCTCCAGCGGGCAGGATATTTTGGTCAGCATGGCGCTTAAACCCACATCCAGTCTGCGCATTCCAGGTCGCAGCATTGATACCCAGGGTGAAGTTATCGAGGTGGTCACCAAAGGACGCCACGACCCCTGCGTCGGCATCCGCGCTACGCCTATCGCCGAAGCGATGCTGGCACTGGTACTAATGGACCATGCACTCAGACACCGAGCCCAGAATGCCGAAGTCTCAGTCAACACTCCGATTATTCCGGCTCAGGCCTGATTGCCCCGGATTGTGATCCAGCCCAACCTCCCCTACTGGCGGTTATCAGGGTTCTATTTTTTCTACTTTGCCACGCTCGGCGTGCTTGTGCCCTATTGGGCGCTCTACCTGCAATGGGAGGGGTTTTCAGCGCGTCAGATTGGAGAGTTAACGGCTATCCTTCTGGCCAGCAGAATCATCGCACCCAATATATGGGGCTGGATTGCTGACCATCACGGGCACAGAATGCGTATCGTTCGCCTTGCAAGTTTTGCAGCGGCGCTCACCTTCGCAGCCATTTTTATCGATCAGAGTTATTTGTGGATCGCCACTGTTATTCTGCTGTTCAGCTTTTTCTGGAATGCAGCGCTACCCCAGTTTGAAGTCACCACCCTGCAACATCTCGGCGAACACAGTCATCATTACAGTAAAATTCGTGTTTGGGGCTCAGTCGGGTTTATTTTCATTGTACTGTTGCTTGGCTGGCTACTGGAAAAATTCAACGCAGGACTTGTGCCTTTTGCCTTGCTGTTCAGTCTGGTAGGCATATGGTTGTTCAGTCTGACTGTGCCAGAATCTGCCTCACGCCACCTCAGTCTGAATCACGTGCCACTCCGTCAACTATTGAAACAGCCAGCGGTGATCGCTTTCTTACTGATTTGCTTTTTGGCCCAAGCCAGCCATGGACCTTACTATACTTTCTACACAATTTACCTCGAGCAATACGGCTACAGCCGCAGCCTGATTGGTCAATTATGGGCGTTGGGAGTGATCGCAGAGGTAGCGGTTTTTCTGTTGATACATCGCTGGTTACCACAATACGGACTGACACTTGTATTGATGATGAGCCTGTTGCTCAGCGTAGTTCGCTGGTTATTGATAGGCTTGTTCCCTGAACAGCTACCGCTACTAGTCATTGCACAACTTCTTCATGCCGCCAGCTTTGGTACTTATCATGCCGTCGCAATTGCCTGGGTACATCGTCATTTTACCGGCAGGAATCAGGGGCGGGGACAGGCTCTTTACAGTAGTGTCAGTTTTGGCGCTGGAGGTGCAGCAGGCAGTTTGCTCAGTGGTTACTGGTGGGAAAGCCCCGGGCCTCTGGCTACATTTATGCTAGCTGCCTTAGCTTCCATAATCGCCTTTGCTATCGCTTTTTTTTGCTTGAACAAGGCTGAGTCTGACACAAACTATCTGTCAACTCAGCGTCGATAATACGTTCGGCGACTTCCATTCATTGCCGTCACACCCTATACTTATTGGCTGAAGTTACTCGAAGCTTTGCGAAACAACGCAGGCATAATCTGTTGTCTCTGACCAGGTGAAATATGCATTTCTCAATCAAGAAAGGGCTAGATCTGCCTATTACAGGCAAACCGGAACAAGTCATTTATGACGCCAACCCTGTCAGCACTGTGGCTGTGCTGGGGCAAGAATATGTAGGCATGAAGCCTACCATGATGGTCGATGAGGGTGAGCAGGTAAAACTCGGACAGCCTCTGTTCGAGGACAAGAAAAATCCCGGTGTGTTTTTTACCTCACCTGGTGCAGGCACCGTCAAAGCCATCAATCGTGGAGCTAAACGTGCGTTGCAGTCTGTAATTATCGAATTACAAGGCGACGAAGCCATCAATTTTCGAGCATACAAACCTGCTCAACTTGATGCCCTCAAACGCGACGAAGTCAAAAAAAACTTGCTGGATTCCGGTCTCTGGGTGGCATTCCGAACCCGTCCGTACAGCCACTCTCCCAAACCTGATAGTGATCCCGCATCTATTTTCGTTAACGCCATGGACACTAACCCTCTGGCAGCTGACCCAGCGGTGGTCATCAATGAGTACGCTGACGATTTCAAACATGGATTAACAGTACTCAGTCGCCTGACCGATGGTGATGTGAATTTGTGCCAAGCGCCTCAATCGGCACTACCTACAACCAAACTTGATAATCTGAAAACTTACACTTTCTCAGGACCACATCCTGCTGGTCTGGTGGGTACGCATATCCACTTTGTCGACCCGGTCAGCGTTCACAAAACCGTTTGGCATATTGGGTATCAAGATGTGATTGCTATTGGCAAACTGTTTACCACAGGCCAGTTATGGGTAGAACGAATCATCGCACTGGGAGGTCCACTGGTACATAAACCCCGACTGTTGAAAACTCGTCTCGGCGCAAACACAGAAGATCTGGTTCATGATGAGATAGATCAAGTCAAGACACGCGTAATCTCGGGTTCGGTACTGAATGGCCACACAGCCAACAACTGGGCAGCATTCCTGGGACGTTTCCACACTCAGGTGTCAGTACTCGCTGAAGGTATCGAGCGAGAGTTTATGGGCTGGATCATGCCTGGTCGCAACAAGTTCTCGGCATTGAATGTATTTATCTCAAGAGTGCTTGGCAAAAAGGAATTTGCCATGACCACCACCCAGAACGGCAGCCCTCGCGCAATGGTGCCTGTAGGCGCATTTGAAATGGTTATGCCTCTGGATATATTGCCAACTCAACTGTTAAGAATGCTCCTGGTTCGCGATACGGATACCGCACAGGCACTGGGATGTATGGAACTTGACGAGGAAGATCTGGCTCTGTGTTCCTATGTGTGTTCTGGCAAGTACGATTACGGCACAGTGCTCAGGGCAAATCTCACTCAAATCGAAAAAGAAGGTTAAGCAATGGCGCGTTTAAGACGTTTCCTTGACAAAATTGAGCCTCAGTTTCACAAAGGCGGCCCGTACGAGAAGTTTTATGCACTCTACGAGATGGTCGATACTTTTGCTTACACACCATCCGAGGTAACTCGAGGCTCGCCTCATGTCAGAGATGGCATTGACCTCAAGCGAACCATGAGTTTCGTGGTGCTGGCAACATTACCAGTGCTGATGGTCATGCTCTGGAACACAGGCTACCAGGCCAACTCGGCAATGGCAGCGATGGGCATGAGTTCTCTGGATGGATGGCGAGGCTGGATACTTTCCACGCTGGGTATTGGCTATGACCCCAACAGCGTGGTTGGCAACATGTTCCACGGCTTGTTGTACTTCCTGCCGATGTATATCACCACACTGGTTGCAGGCGGTATCTGTGAAGTCATCTTTGCCGCAGTGAGAAACCACGAGGTCAACGAAGGCTTTCTGGTCAGCTCAATGCTCTACACACTGACTTTACCACCATCAACCCCGCTCTGGATGGTCGCACTAGGTATCATCTTTGGTGTGGTTATCGGTAAGGAAGTATTCGGCGGGACTGGCAAAAACTTCCTCAACCCCGCGCTGACAGGGCGTGCCTTTCTGTATTTTGCTTACCCAGCGTCTATGTCCGGTGACGCCGTCTGGAATGCCATTGATGGATACAGCGGTGCCACACCACTGGCCCTCGCTGCTATGGGTGGCGTTGAGGCCATCAAAGAGGCTGGCTACACCTGGACCCAAACTTTCGTTGGTTACATGCCTGGCTCAATTGGTGAAACCTCTACCCTGGCCATCTTATTAGGCATGGCCTTTCTGCTTTACACACGAATAGCCAGTTACCGAATAATTTTCGGTGTATTTCTGGGTATGTTTGCCATGACACTGCTGTTCAACCTGATCGGCAGCGACACTAACCCGATGTTCGGCGTACCGTGGTACTGGCATCTGACCATTGGCGGCATTGCCTTTGGCATGGTGTTTATGGCGACTGATCCAGTCTCTGCTGCCATGACCAACACCGGTCGCTGGGTATATGGCATTCTGATTGGTGTGATGGCGGTACTGATCAGGGTCGTTAATCCCGCATTTCCTGAGGGCATCATGCTTGCGATACTGTTTGCCAACATCTTTGCACCACTGATTGACCATTTTGTAGTGCAAAGCAACATTAAACGTAGACTAAAACGAAACCTTGCTTATGAGCGAAACTAATGTAAAGAAGGGATGGTTTGGCAACACAATGAGTTTGCCAAATGACGATCCCAGAAAAACACTACTGATTGCAGTTCTGCTGTGTCTTGCTTGTTCCATACTGGTTTCTACAGCGGCTGTCGCGTTGAAACCACTTCAGCAAGCCAACAAGGAAAACGATATCAAGCGCAACATCCTTGCAGTCACCGGCTTGAACCAGCAACCCGGCACACTGGACGAGTTGTTTGCCCGCTTTGAAGTTCAACTGGTCGATCTGGCAACTGGCGAATATGCTGATACCGATATCGAGCCAACCAGTTTCGACCAACGGCGTGCAGCATCGGATCCATCAACCAGTATTCGTCTAAGCTCAGCTGAGGATATTGCGGGTATCGGTAGCCGCTCTAATCTGGCGCCCGTCTTCATCCTTCGCGATGGTGATGAAATCGATCAGGTGGTATTCCCTGTTCATGGCTATGGATTGTGGTCAACAATGTATGGTTTTCTGTCTCTCGAAGGTGACTTCGAGACCATCCGCGGTCTGCAGTTCTACGAACATGGTGAGACACCTGGCTTGGGTGGTGAAATTGATAATCCCCGGTGGCGATCCCAGTGGCAAGGCAAAAAAATCTACGATGACAACGATCAACTCAATATCCGCGTTCTGCGTGGTTTTGTTGATGCAGACTCACCTCTGGCACAGCACCAAGTAGATGGCTTGTCAGGTGCGACCTTGACCGCACAAGGTGTCTCTAATCTAGTCAATTTCTGGCTGGGAGAATACGGATTTGGCCCTTATCTGCAACGCATGCGAAATGAAGCAGGAGTTATCTGATGGCTAGTGAAGCAAGAGAAAATGTCGTCAACCCACTGTTCAACAATAACCCGATAATGCTGCAGGTGTTGGGCATCTGCTCAGCGTTGGCGGTGACCACCAACATGATGGCAGCTTTGATGATGAGCATTGCTCTGACAGCTGTTATTACCTTCTCAAGCCTGTTTATCAGTATGATTCGGCATCACATTCCGACCAACATTCGAATCATCGTTCAAATGACTATCATTGCCTCACTGGTCATCATCGTAGATCAGATGCTCAAGGCCTTTGCCTATGATGCCAGCAAGCAGTTATCGGTGTTTGTTGGCTTGATTATCACCAACTGTATTGTTCTGGGCCGTGCAGAAGCCTACGCCATGAAAAATCCACCTATGATGAGTATGCTCGATGGACTTGGTAACGGACTTGGTTACAGCCTGCTGTTAATGGCGGTTGCCTTTTTCCGGGAATTGCTCGGTTCAGGAAGCGTATTTGGCTACCAGGTGTTGGCGGTTGCCAATGAGGGCGGCTGGTATGTGCCTAACGGTATGATGTTATTACCGCCAAGCGCCTTTTTTGTCATTGGGTTGATGATTTGGGCTGTGCGCTGCTGGAAGCCAGAACAGGTTGAAAAGCCTGAATATCAGATTCATCAGGTACATCGCACGGAGACGCTGTAAATGGAGCACTATCTCAGTCTTTTTATCCGCTCGATTTTTGTCGAAAATCTTGCGCTGGCATTCTTTTTGGGAATGTGTACCTTTCTGGCTGTTTCAAAAAAGATCGAAACTGCCCTGGGCCTAGGCATCGCGGTGATCGTCATCCAGGCCATCACCGTTCCACTCAACAACCTGATCTACGATTACTTGTTGCGTGACGGTGCACTGGCGTGGGCAGGCCTGCCGGATGTCGATCTCAGTTTTCTGGGACTGATTAGTTACATCGGGGTTATCGCTGCCATGGTGCAAATCATTGAAATGGCCATGGATAAGTACACCCCGGCACTCTATAACGCCCTCGGGATATTCTTGCCGCTTATTACGGTCAACTGTGCCATCCTCGGTGGCACTCTGTTCATGGTCGAACGTGATTACAATTTGGCAGAAAGCGCCGTATTTGGTGTCGGCAGTGGTCTGGGCTGGGCGCTGGCAATTACCGCCATTGCTGGCATTCGTGAAAAACTTAAGTATTCGGATGTGCCTGATGGTCTTCAAGGACTAGGCATCACCTTCATCATAACAGGTCTTATGGCACTCGGATTCATGGCATTCTCGGGAATTCAACTCTGATGGAAATCATACTTGGCATCACCCTGTTTACGCTGATCATTCTGGCACTGGTATTTGTAATTCTTAGTGCCCGTCGCAGACTGGTAGCCAGTGGTGACATTGAAATCATTATTAACGATGAGAAAACTATTCATTGTCCGGCCGGCGGCAAGTTGCTTGGTGCATTGGCAAATGCAAACCTGTTTGTCTCTTCTGCCTGTGGTGGAGGTGGTACCTGTGGTCAGTGCAAAGTCAAAATCCATGAAGGCGGCGGTTCTATACTGCCAACCGAAGAGTCACTGATCAACAAACGAGAAGCACGTGAAGGTGAACGCCTGTCATGTCAGGTGGCGGTCAAGCAGAACATGCGCATTGAAGTGCCTGAAGAAGTCTTCGGCGTCAAAAAATGGGAGTGCACCGTTCGCTCCAATCACAACGTTGCCACATTCATCAAGGAACTGGTACTTGAGCTGCCTGAAGGTGAAGATGTCAAATTCCGTGCTGGCGGCTTCATCCAAATTGAATGCCCTCCTCACACAGTCGATTACAAAGACTTCATCATTGAAGACGAATATCGTGATGACTGGGATCGCTATGACATGTGGCGATATAAATCAGTGGTTAAAGAAGAAGTTGTTCGTGCCTACTCAATGGCAAACTATCCTGAAGAAAAAGGCATCGTGATGCTGAACGTACGTATCGCTTCACCACCACCTTCTGATGACAGCATTCCACCAGGCCAGATGTCTTCATATATCTTCGATCTGAAACCAGGCGACAAAGTCACCATTTCAGGACCATTTGGCGAATTCTTCGCCAAGAATACCGACAAGGAAATGGTCTTCATCGGGGGCGGTGCAGGTATGGCTCCGATGCGCTCACATATCTTCGATCAGCTCGGCCGTCTCAAGTCTAAGCGCAAGATGACCTTCTGGTATGGAGCTCGGAGCCTTCGTGAGATGTTCTACGTTGAAGACTTTGACAAACTGGCAGAAGAAAATGACAACTTCACTTGGAATGTTGCACTGTCAGACCCTTTGCCTGAAGATAACTGGAAAGGCTACACCGGCTTCATTCACAATGTGCTGTATGAAAATTATCTTAAAGATCATCCAGCCCCCGAGGATTGCGAGTTCTACATCTGTGGTCCTCCGATGATGAATGCCGCGGTCATTAGCATGCTAGAAGATCTGGGTGTCGAACCAGAAAATATTCTGCTAGACGACTTTGGTGGATAAATGGCTACCTTTATCGCAACATTTATCATTCTGCTGTTGGTCATAGCAGGCATGGCAATAGGTGTCCTGTTGGGCCGCCCCGCCATTAAAGGAAGTTGCGGTGGACTCAATAACGTCGGACTAGGTGGCAGTTGCAGTGGGGCATGTTCTGCAGAAGAAAAAGAACAGTGCCCCAGCCGCCAACAACATAACCAGCACTAGCACCCCAGGAGATTTGTATGCTTGCATCACTCAAAGTCAAAGATTACATGTGTGCTACAAAAATAACCTTCACTCCGGATATGGATGTCCTGCGTGCAATTCACCAGCTCATTGAGTTCAAATTATCAGGTGCGCCTGTGGTTGATCCCAGGGGCAACCTTATCGGTTTTCTATCCGAAAAAGATTGCATGAAAGTGGCTTTGACAGCTGGTTACCACGGGAGCGTTGGTGGCCGTGTCGATGAGTTTATGGCCCAAAATATTGAGACCATTGATGTCGACACAGCTATCATTGATGTAGCTCAGAAATTTCTTGAGTCGTCATATAAACGTTATCCAGTCGTCAAAGATAACCGCCTAGTAGGCACTATCACCCGTCAAGATATACTGCGAGCCCTCGAGCTGACATCAGCACCTGAAAACAACAAAAAACCAGCGGCCAAGCAACCCACCAAACAGAATATTCACGTAAGCAGTTCTTCATAGACTAAGTTCACCAATGATGACAAAACCAGCCGCCTCGCGGCTGTTTTTTTTATCAAAACAAACAGGTATCCAGGCATGATTTATAACAGCATCCTCGAAACTATCGGTAATACGCCCGTGGTGCGTCTCAACAACATCGCTCCCAGTCATGTTGAAATGTTTGTCAAAGTTGAGGCCTTTAACCCAATGGGATCTGTCAAAGACAGGCTCGCCTTTGCCATTATTGATGACGCTGAAAAGAGTGGTGCACTCAAGCCTGGGCAAACAGTGATAGAAGCCACCTCAGGAAATACCGGTATTGCACTGGCAATGGTCTGCGCTGCAAAAGGCTACCCGTTTGTGGCGACAATGGTCGAAACCTTCTCTGTAGAACGGCGAAAGATCATGCGAGCACTGGGAGCAAAAGTCATTCTGACACCCGCTGCTGAACGAGGAACGGGTATGGTCAAAAGAGCTGAAGAACTCGCCAGCGAACATGGTTGGTTTTTGGCTCATCAGTTTAAAAATCCGGCCAACCCAGCCTATCATCGCAATACCACTGGACCAGAAATTTTACGTGATTTTGCCGGCAAATCGCTCGACTATTGGGTATCCGGATGGGGAACTGGTGGAACATTAACTGGCGCGGCCGAAGTGATTAAACTGGCACGACCAGAAACTACAATTGTTGCCACAGAGCCCGAAGCTGCAGCAATGCTGTCTGGTAAACCATGGAGTCCGCATAAAATACAGGGATGGACTCCCGACTTTTTACCAGACGTTTTAAACCCGGATGTTGTTGATATTATTCATCCTGTTTCCGATGAACAAGCCAAGCATTGGGCACTCAGACTTGCCGCAGAAGAAGGAATCTTTGCCGGCTTGTCATGCGGTGGCACTCTGGCAGCAGCTATGCGGGTCGCTGAATCCGCTCCTGCAGGATCAACGATACTCGCCATGCTACCTGACACCGGTGAACGTTATCTGTCCACCTATCTGTTTGAAGGCATGAATGAAGGTTCAGACGATGCATGGCTGGCATCAATTAACTAACCTCAACGAGACAACAGCGTGGCAACTGCAACCGACCAGCAACAGGTATGGTCGGCGCCACTGATAATGTAGCTCCTCACTTGCTCACGCATGGTAAGCTTTGACAGATACGACATCAACACAGAGCCTGGCACAATATCATCGAGTTCGCCCATTAAGTGAATTTGTGGCACTGATTGCAACGCCAGGCTGAAATCAATCGGATTTAAGGAGCCAGTTAAAGGTTCTGATCCGTTAAAGTCAGACCACTGCTTATGATCCATATTGCCTGCAACGGTCAATAATAGTGCAACATCGCTCCGTTTTGATGCAATGATGCTAGCAACTGCGCCGCCACCAGAGTAGCCCACCAATCGCACCTGACTGGCGTTAAAACGCTTTTTCATAGCGGTGATCGCCAGATCCATAGAATCAACCACATCCTGTGAATATCGGTGTGAAGTCCAGACTTCTCTGGTACAGGCATTGAATCTGGCCGTCGGCAAATACTGGCATGGCCGTGCAATGTAAACGGTATCTCCACCCACCTCCTGCGCTATCTTCAGCGCGATACCCGGTTGCCCATCGCCTTCGATGAAAATGTTGAGGATGTCTGCTTGCTTGAGTTCTGGAGGTGCAAATCCCATCATAATATGGGCTCCCCCAGAGAGAATCACTCTGTCCCAATTTGCAATTCCATTTGCCTGCACTGTTGAACTCAACAGCATATAAAGCATCAAGAGTCGTTTCATGGCACACCTCGCATGTGAGCGTGACTATCAAATCACAGCAAACTGGGTGCCAATTTTAGAAATTGGATTCGCTTTTTACCGCATTTCGACGGACGTTTTAAAAACGAATGAAAAATTCATATTTTGGCTGGATCCAATGTCCTCAACACTTGAAACCTGATTTACATAAAATCAATAACAATGGGCAAAAAAAAACCCGGACCTCGAAGAGGACCGGGTATTTTCATATAAAAACCTGGCAGTGACCTACTTTCACATGGGAACTCCCACACTATCATCGGCGCTGAGTCGTTTCACTACTGA
>JAFIFW010000020.1 GCA_020831825.1 Methylophaga sp.
TTCGGGCCGACGTGTTCGATTACATTGAGCGGTTTTATAATCCGAAACGCCGTCATTCGACATTAGGTGGAATTAGTCCGGTAGAATTTGAAAAAGGCTATACGGGCTTAACTATGTGTCCGTAAATTTGTAGGAAGCCCAAACCGCAAAAAACCTACTTACGGCATTTTATGCGGTGATTAAAGTCATTATTTACCGCAGGCGATCTTCTAACTGTCTAAAACCACTGTGGATTTAACTCTGAGCCGTGTACCAACCCGGTCAACTCCAGCATGCATTGTTAATAACTGGTCAGGCATGAATTTTGAAATCCTCATGCAAAGAGATCCAATGCGCTCGTAACTTAGCCTTATGTTCCTCATCCATTGGCAAATCTCTCAAGGCCTGAGGCCATGAAGCTCTCGCTTTTTCCATCACATCATCCAGATGAGGCTTTATGGCCCGCCAAGGGATACCGGACTTTGTTGCCCAAAGCTCGAAATGATGCAGCGAAACGTTATACCACTCTTTGGTTTTGCCAAGGTTTAAGGCAAATTTCACTTCATCGTCGATGTACACACTGGTGGTGACAATGTCATACGCGGGTGAGAGCCTTGGCGTTTTTTTGTCTGGGTAAAGAAGCGTCCAGTTCTTGAGGTGCGCATCACCGTTTGCCAGCAATATATTGACTAACAAGCGACGGGCGAACTGTTGTGCATCCGCCAGGCCATCGCCTGAATAGCCATAGATGATCCTGCCGAGTTGTTGATAATTCGCCGAGTTATATTTTTCGTGAGGATACTTGACCAAAACCTGAGCAAAATCTTCCATGTGGATACGCTCATCAGCGCTTCTATCAAAGCGCTTAATTGCAAAAGCGTAATGTTCATCGGGTAAGTTTATCTGCGGCAGATTATCGAGCTTGTTGAGTTCGACCAGTCTGATTTCTGGAATATCTACGCCCACCATTTCGGCCAGTGACATGGCGGTGAATTCATTCAATGGCACATTTTTGTGCTTTGTTGAGGGTGTTTTGATAATCCAGTCACCGAGCGCTCCCCCTTTTGTGAGGTTGTAGCGTCCATCCTTCTCTTTCATTGAGAACTTTATTTGCACACCGGCCAATGAAAACCTGTTGTCACCATCTTCCGCTTTAAACTCGACGGCTTTTGCTTTGCCATGGCTGTTGAGAGCACTGTCTGGCACCCGATCCGGTTCGAGGGGACTGGCTACAAGGGCACCGGGCAAATCCTGCCCCAGATACGAAAAAAGATGAAATTCATCATCAATATGGATTTTTTTATGCTGGGCAATCAATTCTCTCAACGCCCCCTCTGGCAGCAAGTTCGACAGGGTTGGATGCAATCTCTGATGCTTGACCCAAGGCGCCGAGAGACCTTTATCGACGCCGGGAAAAGCCGGGTGGGTAATCAAACTGAATGTTGGCCGGTTGGGGTTATGGCTGAAACTATCCGCAAACGTTAATACGTTTCGTCCATTTTGAAATCCAGCCAAGTAACCAACACGTTCACCGTGCAGTGATAACTCCAGAACCCGAACTTCGTTTTTTTGCTCCAGGGCCGTCATTGTTCATCATCCTCAAGCAACCCTTTCCAGGGATCGTCAGCAAAGGTATTGATTTCCTGGATCTTTACTGCTGGCTGCCCAGCAACAAAGCCTTTGTCATTTTCCAGAATTTCTCTGACGGCATTGAGTTTTTCCTGCGGGATCAGCATCAGCTCACTGTTAAGTCCCTTTGCGATGAGCTCCAGGGTATCCAGGCGAGGGTTTCCCTTTGTTTCCAGTCGGTTATATTGCTGGCGAGACATTCCCACACGCAGCAGCATGTCTTTTTGTTTCAGGCCCAGCCTAAGCCGTCGCTGTTTAAGTTGTTTAAGTAATGCGCTCATGAGAAACATTTAAATTGCTTTTATTCGATATTGAAGCATATTAGCCTCCTAATTTACCAATAGCAATAAATAAGACTCTAATAACGACAGGAGAAACCTTCTGGACTCTTTTATGAGGGAGAGCACACAAAAGAAAACATATATGACTCTTTCTGTATATTGAAGGCTAAGGTAATCAGTCTTGATATCAGTAACTCTTGGCGCCCCCCATGCTGAATGGCCTTGGTGCAAGGGTTCTCCCGGCCGATAATCAATCTTTCGACATAACACCTAAATTGCGCCCATACTGTTTGTCTGACTTTCTAGATAAGCGAACCTGACCTCCGCCTATTTTCCGCACATTATTTAAGTGGTGATCCTGCAACTGAGCGTTGCGGTGGCTGACATCACATTCGAACGAGGTGATCGATATAGATATCAAAGAGTTCGGATTGGCAGCACGCATGCGAAATGTCCTGCGAAATGACAAGGACACCGAGTTGTTGCGCTCGGAATTGTTAAGTATCGAACAACTGAAACGCCACGCGATTAGCCTGGCCCACGAACACAAAATTGATCCAAACCTCAGTGCCGATAAATTACTGCCCCGTTTAGCCGATAATGCCCGTGTCCTGAATGCCGCCTATGACGTGGTCACCACTGCGGCAACAGCGGGACAATCCATGGTGCCAGCCGAAGTGTGGCTACTGGATAATTTTTACCTTATCGAACAGCAAATTCTGCAGGCCAAAAGCCATTTACCACGTGGTTACAGCCGAGAGCTGCCAAAACTGGCGAATGGCTTGTCCGCTGGGTATCCCCGTGTTTACGACCTGGCCATTGAATTAATTTCCCATATGGATGGCCGTCTGGACAGTGACAACGTCAGCCAGTTTATTGCCGCCTATCAAACCGTTGAACCGTTGAAACTTGGCGAGTTGTGGGCATTCCCGATTATGCTGCAACTGGCTTTGCTGGAAAATCTACGTCGTGTCGGTGTGCGCATTGCCCAGCGCCGGGAAGAACGTGATGCCGCAGTCAAATGGGCTGATCGCATGCTGGCCATGGCGGAAAATGAGCCAAAAAGACTTATCCATTTACTGGCTGAGTTTGCCCATGCCGATGTGCCGTTGACGGCGCCGTTTGTGGAAGAGTTTTATGCCCGGCTTCAGGCGCAGGGCCCGGCGATGGCCTTTGTGCAAACCTGGGTTGAACATAAATTATTTGAGCAAGGCGTCACGGCAACACAATTATCCGAATCCGCCGGTCGCGTGGCGGCCGCCAATCAAATCTCCATTGCCAACAGTTTCAGCAGCTTACGCTTCATCGGCATCATGGACTGGAAAGAGTATGTCGAATCACTGAGCGTGGTTGAGCAGGCCTTACGCCAAGGCGATCCTGGCGTTTATCCAGCGCAGGACTTTGCCACACGCGATCGTTATCGGCACGTTATCGAAGATATTGCCCGTTACAGCAGTTGTTCTGAGTTAGACGTAGCCCACGCTTGTATTCAACTCGCCGCTGAGGCGGCATTAACCTATGGCGCCGAACATCGTCGTGCCCATATTGGCTTTTATTTAGTCGATAACGGCCGTGCCCTGATGGAACGTTCGGTCAACTGCCGAATCTCATGGAAGTTATCCGCCAGACGCATCATTAAACGCTGTCGATTATCGCTGTATCTCGCGCCGGTGGTATTGCTGCCGCTTATCTCAACATTGGTGATATTAAGCGGTCTTTTCCGGTTAAATGTCCCCGGCTGGCAACTTGGCGTCTTGGCGCTGCCACTGCTCATCAGCATCTCAGCGTTGATTATTCCCGTCATCAATCAACTGGTTACCTTGTTACTACCGCCCCGGCTCTTGCCACGGCTGGATTTTTCCAAGGGCATTCCACAGCAACATCGCACCATGGTCATCGTGCCGACGTTGCTGGCCAGCACACAGGATGTCGATGAACTGATTGAGGCGATACAGATCCGCTATCTGGGTAACCGGGATGCCAATCTGTTTTTTGCATTGCTGACCGATTTTCACGATGCAGCCACAGAAACACTGCCAGATGATGCCGCGTTAGTCCGGTATGCCAGCAACGCCGTCAACACACTTAACGAGACCTATCGTAATGAAGATCGGCCGTGCATTTTTTACTTGTTTCATCGCCCCAGAGTCTGGAATCCTTATGAAAAAATCTGGATGGGCTATGAACGTAAACGCGGCAAATTAGAGCAATTTAATGCCCGGCTGCGGGGTGAGGCATTAACAGCATTCTCGGATATTGTCGGCGATACCGCTGTGTTATCGACCATCCAGTATGTCATTACCCTGGATACCGATACCCAACTCCCCCGTGATGCAGCGCATGCACTGATCGGCAATCTGGCTCATCCGCTGAATCGGCCGGTTTTTGATGCCATGCTGGGTCGTATTGTTGAAGGCTATGCCATTTTACAACCGCGGGCGTCGATCAGCCTTGCCAGCGCCAATCAATCACGTTTCAGCAAACTGTTTTCTGGCGAATCAGGTATTGATCCCTACACCCGTGAAGTGTCTGATGTGTATCAGGATATCTTTGCCGAGGGCTCATTTATCGGCAAAGGCATTTACCATGTCGATGCCTTCC
This sequence comes from Methylophaga sp., assembly GCA_020831825.1. Classification (GTDB taxonomy): domain Bacteria; phylum Pseudomonadota; class Gammaproteobacteria; order Nitrosococcales; family Methylophagaceae; genus Methylophaga. The sequence goes on from JAFIFW010000020.1 coordinate 4,491, forward strand.
GGCAAGTGACCGAAGGCCGTTTCCCGGAAAACCTGATCCTCAGTCATGACTTGATTGAAGGTGGCTACGCACGCTCGGCGCTGATCACCGATGTCGATTTAATTGAGTCGCATCCGGCCAGTTATACCCAAGAAGCCAGTCGTCACCATCGCTGGATCCGTGGCGACTGGCAATTAAGCGGCTGGTTATTACCCAGCGTGTCCGCGGCAAACGCCCGGCAACACAATCCGCTTTCCACATTATCAAAATGGAAACTACTGGATAACTTAAGACGCAGTCTGGTAGCGCCGTCATTATTAGTGTTGCTAGTGGTGGGCTGGTTATTGAATGCAGGCGCTGCCTGGTTCTGGACGCTGCTGGCACTGACAATCATCCTGTTGCCAACCGTGCTGTCTACGTTTATCGCACTGATTAGAAAGCCGAAACAAGCAGACTGGCTGTTGCATTTAAAACTCACGGCGGCATCGACTGATAGGCCGATTACGCTGGCGTTGATGACCCTGCTGTTTCTGCCCTATGACAGCCTGATTAACCTCAGTGCCATTATGCAGTCGGGCCTGCGCATGTTGTTTAGCAAACGTGGCTTATTGATCTGGCAACTGCCCAGTTACGCCCGCCGCAACCAATGTCATAGCTTGCTGGATTATTACCGGGAGATGTGGATTGCACCGCTGTCGGCCATTGCATTAACTGCTGCCCTATTGTCGATATCGGCAAACAATCAATGGCTGGTTTTGGTGTTCTGTGGGCCACTATTGTTGTTATGGCTGATATCGCCTGTACTTGCCTGGTGGCTCGGGCAATCAGCACGGGCAAAAGCACCGCATTTAACCGCCGATCAGCAAACATTCCTGCGGCTATCGGCGCGTAAAACCTGGCGCTATTTTGCTGACTTTGTCAGTGCTGAAGACCATTGGTTACCCCCCGATAACGTTCAGCAATATCCCAGCATGGTGATTGCCTCACGTACATCGCCAACCAATATGGGCATGTCGCTGTTGGCCGATCTGGCGGCCTGTGATTTTGGCTATATAACTATCCCAGAGAGTCTCGAGCGTATTCATAACACTTTAACCACCATGGAAAGTCTGGAACGCTACCGCGGCCATTTTTATAACTGGTACGACACCCGGAAATTACAGATCTTGCCGCCCCACTACATTTCATCGGTCGATAGCGGCAACCTGGCCGGAAGTTTACTGACCTTAAGCGCCGGACTGGCGGAGTTCAAAAATCAGCCCATCTTTTCGGCCAGAACGTTTCAGGGTTTGCAGGATACCTTTCAGCTATTTATTGATTCGCTGACCGCATCGAACGGCAAACCATCAGCACTCGACATACAGGATCTGGATGATATTTTACAATCCAACAGCCTGCAGCAAGCGGCCATGACAACTGGCCGCATGGCCAGCGTTTTAGATGACATCAAAAAACGCACTGAAACGATTTGCGAAATGCTGTCGCCTGCTTTGGATCCGGATAGCCGCTACTGGATACAAGCCTTTACCGAGCAAGTAACTGCCTTACAAGACTCACAGCAGCGCTTGCTGGCTGAATCACCATTAACCGGGCCGATGCCGTCACTGCATGCGTTGGCTGACCGTCAAAATAAACAAGCGGTGTCAGCGCTGAACCAGATTGATGAGTTAATCCATCGTAGCCAGACACTGGCAGTGATGGATTTTGGCTTTCTTTACGATGCCAAAGCCGAATTATTAACCATCGGCTTTGACGTCACTGAACGACGCCGGGATCTGGCCTGTTATGATCTGTTGGCGTCTGAGGCACGACTGGCCAGTTTTCTGTTGATTGCTCAAGGTCAGGTGCCGCAGAAACATTGGTTTTCTCTAGGCAGATTACTGACCCGGCATGGCGGTGATATCAGTTTGATCTCCTGGAGCGGCTCGATGTTTGAGTATCTGATGCCGCAGTTAATAATGCCCAGCTACCCGGATACCTTGCTGGATCACAGCTCCAAGGCCGCCGTATCAAGACAAATCCAGTACGGGCGGCAACGCTCAGTGCCGTGGGGCATTTCCGAATCGTGTTACAACACCACTGACTTAAATCAGATCTATCAATACCGTGCCTTTGGCGTGCCGGGGCTGGGCTTTAAACGCGGCTTGGGCGATGATCTGGTTATTGCACCGTATGCCAGCGCCTTGGCCTTAATGGTGATGCCACACGAAGCCTGCCTGAATTTACAAACCATGGCTGAACAGGGTTTTTCCGGCGATTTTGGCTTTTATGAAGCCATTGATTACACACCGCTGAGGGTGCCGCGCAATAAAACCCATGCCATTGTGCAATCCTTTATGGCCCATCATCAGGGCATGAGTTTATTAGCCTTTGCTCATGTTTTATTGGATCAGCCGATGCAGCGGCGCTTTCTGGCCGATCCCCAGGTCCGGGCAACAGAGTTGTTGTTACAGGAGCGTGTACCAAAACAAAATGCCACCCTGCATCCCCATGCGGCTGAAGTCAGCGCCACCGCCAAACCACCGATCGCTGACAATCGATCCATGATGCGGGTATTTAGTCATGATACGCCGGTGCCAGAAGCGCATTTATTGTCGAACGGTCGTTATCACGTGATGGCCACCAACTCCGGTGGCAGTTACAGCCGCTGGGGCGATCTTGCACTTACCCGCTGGCGCGAGGATGTTACTGCTGACAACTGGGGCACTTTTATCTATTTGCGTGATATCGATGATGGTCAGTATTGGTCTACCGCCTACCAGCCGACATTACGCAAAGCCGACCACTATGAAGCGATTTTTGTGCAGGCACGTGCCGAATATCGACGGCTGGATGCTGAGATTGAAGCTCACACCGAAATCAGCGTTTCACCGGAAGATGATGTTGAAATCCGTCGTGTCACCTTGACCAATCAATCGGATCAGACCCGTCGTATTGAGGTCACCAGCTATGCCGAGGTGGTACTGGCACCATTAACGGCCGATATGGCACATCGCGCTTTCAGTAACCTGTTTGTGCAAACCGAAATTTTAGCCGACAGACAGGCCATTATTTGTACACGCAGGCCCCGCACCGCCGGTGAAAATGTGCCATGGATGTTTCATTTAATGGCAGCGCCGGGCGCTATCAGTGACAAAGCGTCATTTGAAACTGACCGCAGTAAATTTATCGGCCGCGGTCGTACAACGCTTAACCCGGTAGTGCTCACCAACCACGACCAGGCGAAATCTACTAGACAGCGATTATCCAATACTGATGGCTCGGTGCTGGATCCGATTGTAGCCATTCGCCGGACACTGAAACTGTCACCGGATGTGTCCACGGTGATACAGATTATTTCCGGTGTTGCAGAAAGCCGGGAAGCAGCATTGGCACTGGTGGACAAGTATTGTGATCGGCATTTTGTCGAGCGGGCGTTTGAAATGGCCTGGTTTCAAAGCCAGGAAGTATTGCGTCATCTCAATATCACCGAGGCCGATGCCCAGATCTATGGCCGTTTGGCCAATTCGGTGATTTTCGGCAATGGCCTTCGCCGTGTCGCGCCAACCACCATTGCGCGCAATCAGTTGGGCCAATCCCGATTATGGCGTTTTGCCATCTCCGGTGATTTGCCGATTGTGTTGTTACATATTGGTGATATCAATCGTATCGACCTGGTCAAACAGGCTTTGCAAGCCCATGCTTACTGGCGGATGAAAGGCCTGGTTGCCGATCTGGTGATCATCAATGAAGATTTTTCCAGCTATCGGGCAGAGCTTCAGGATCGCATTATGGCTTTGATTAATGCCGGCCCCGAAGCGCAAGTGCTGGATAAATCCGGCGGGGTATTTTTACGCCGCTCCGATGAACTCACCCAGGAAGAGCGGGTATTACTGCAGACCGTTGCCCGGATTGTTTTCAGCGATGTCCACGACACCTTGATTGAACAAGTAGATCGCCGTGTATCGATGACCCGTCCTTCAGATCAACTTCAGACCACAGCAAAACCGATATCCCCCCCTGTAAAAGCGTTGCCGTCGCGAAGCTGTATTTTCAATAATGGTCTGGGTGGGTTTACCCAGGATGGTCATGAGTACATTATCAAACTGGAACCCGGCCAGACCACACCCGCCCCCTGGGTGAATGTGATTGCCAGCCCGTATATCGGTACTGTTGTCAGTGACAGTGGCAGCTCGTATACCTGGGTGAAAAATGCCCATGAATTCCGTCTTACCCCGTGGCTTAACGATCCGGTCAGTGATCGCAGTGGTGAAGCGATATTCATTCGTGATGAAGCCAGCGGCGAATTCTGGTCGCCAACACCGCTGCCAGCAGGTGGTGGTTCCGGCTATATCTGTCGACATGGTTTTGGCTATAGCGTGTTTGAACATAACCAGGCGGAAATTGCCTCCGAACTGTTTACCTATGTCGCCATGGATGCTGCGGTGAAATTTGTCGTGGTCAAACTGACTAATCAGTCAAAACATAGTCGTAACCTGTCAGTCACCGGCTATTGGGAATGGGTGCTGGGTGAATGGCGCCATAGCAATCTGATGCATATTGTCACCGAGGCTGAGCCACGCAGCGGGGCACTGTTTGCCCGCAATGCCTATAGCCGTGAATACGCTGATCAGATTGCGTTTGTGCATATCAGCGAACAAAAACAATCCATCACAGCGAATCGGACTGAATTTATTGGCCGTAACGGCTCATTGACCAGTCCCGCGGCGATGACCAAACAACAATTATCAGGCAGTACCGGTGCCGGACTGGATCCCTGCGCGGCCATCCAAAGCAAAATTGAACTGGCGGCCGGCCAAAGTCGTGAAATTGTCTTTATCATCGGTGCGGCAAGCAATGAGCATGAGATACATCAACTGATTGAGCGATTTGGTGGCCCCGTGGGTGCCAGACAATCCCTGGAATCGGTCTGGGAATTCTGGAATCACACTCTGGGCACCATCAATGTTGAAACGCCGAATCCGGCATTGAATGTGTTGGCCAATGGCTGGCTGGTCTATCAAACACTGTCGTGTCGCTTGTGGGGACGCAGTGGCTATTACCAGTCGGGTGGCGCCTTTGGTTTCCGCGATCAATTGCAAGACACCATGGCATTGATTCATGCCACACCGTGGCTGGCCCGTGAACAAATAGTGCTCTGTGCCAGCCGGCAATTCAGCAAAGGCGATGTCCAGCATTGGTGGCATCCACCTAATGGTCAGGGTGTACGCACTCATTTTTCCGATGATTATCTGTGGTTGCCCTATGCCACTTGTCGATACGTGATCAGCACTGGTGATACCGGTATTCTGGATGAACAGGTTCACTTTCTTGAAGGCCGAGAATTAAATGCCGAAGAGGAAGCCTATTACGACCAGCCACAACGTTCGGCGGAAACCGCCAGTGTCTATGAACATTGTGTTCGTGCCCTCAAGCATGGTTTGCGATTCGGTGCCCATCAATTGCCGCTGATGGGCTGTGGCGACTGGAATGACGGCATGAATCTGGTCGGCCAGCATGGCAAAGGCGAAAGCGTCTGGCTGGCGTGGTTTTTGTTTGATAATTTGCAACAGTTTTCGCAACTGGCAAGAAAATTCAACGATGCCGAGTTTGCTGAAAAATGCCTGCAACAGGCGGAGTTACTGCGTCACAACATTGAAGAAAACGCCTGGGATGGTGAATGGTATCAACGCGCCTGGTTTGATGATGGCACGCCGCTGGGTTCTGCCAGTAATGATGAATGTCAGATAGATTCGATCAGCCAGAGCTGGTCGATATTGTCCAAAGGCGGTGATAAAAACCGGGCTCGGCAGGCCATGGATGCTGTCGATAAACGTCTGGTGCGCCGTGATGCCCAATTGATTCAATTACTGGATCCGCCATTTGATAAATCTGACCTGGAGCCAGGCTATATCAAAGGTTATGTGCCCGGGGTGCGTGAAAACGGTGGTCAATATACCCATGCGGCTATCTGGACCACCATGGCATTTGCCTCGTTGGGTGATAAAACACGTGCCTGGGAATTCTACGAAATGCTCAACCCGGTCAATCATGGCCACTCGGCTGAAGCCATTGCCCGTTACAAGGTTGAGCCGTATGTGATGAGCGCTGATATTTATGGTGCCTCACCACATACCGGTCGTGGTGGCTGGACATGGTATACCGGCGCCTCGGGGTGGATGTATCGGTTGACGGTTGAAACCCTGTTAGGCATCAACCTTGAAGACGGCCATCTCAGAATTGCCCCTTGCGTGCCTGCAGACTGGACCACGTTTAAAGTGCATTACCGCTATCACGAAACGCTGTATCACATCACCATCAATTGCCATGCAGGTCATCCTCAACAAGTTACCCGTCTATTACTGGACAATGTTGAATTGCATTCTGCAAGCGAAGTGGGCACTCACAACGGTAGGTTTCCGGTGGTTAATGACAAGCAAGTGCACCATGTCATTATCGAGCTGAATCACTCGTAATGCACATAATGTCTGAGTGATTGCTGTTGCGCTGTCAGCGCCTTGAACAGCAGTGATGGTCGAATCTCAAACTCAGGCAGCCGATCAATTTCAATCCAGGCATAGGTCATTCTGGTGTTATCGTCTTGCACCGGATAAGTGTTGTGCAAATCCAGCATGGCCGAGTCAGGCGACAGGCTGACACTGAAATAAAGGCCAATTTCATGGTGTTGTTCGCCATGATATTCAAAGAAGTTTTCAGCCACCCACAACATCTGGCCGCAACTGGCTTGCTCACCGGTTTCTTCTTTTATTTCCCTGACCACAGCATCAGCCGCCAATTCTCCCGGTTCGACCCGACCGCCGGGCACTGACCAAAAGTCATCGCCTTCAATGCGATGCAGGAGAATGCAGCCTTGATGAATAACGATGGCCACAGCCCGCAAGTTGAATTGTTGGCCGTCGGCATCAAACGAAATCATTACTTCTCCAATAAGCTGGGACTGTTAACTGACAATCCCGTATTGCACGGCCAGTCTGACCAGATCCACCGGGCTGTCGAGGTTAAGTTTCTTTTTGATACGTGTCTGATAGGTGGCAACGGTTTTTTGGCTGATCATCAACAGATCAGAAATATCGGTGACTTTTTTGCCCTCGGCCAACAGGCAGAACACTTCAAACTCACGGGCAGTCAGTTGCTCTATCGAGCTGTATTCGCCTGACAGGCTTTTCAGGGCAATTTTCTGGGCAATCGCCGCGCTCATAAAGCTTTTACCGAGCATCGCCTGCTTGATTGCCTGCAATAGATCGCCCAGTTCAGCAGATTTAAGCACATAGCCAACAGCACCTGATGACAATGCCTGAATCGCATACAGCGCTTCTTCATGCATGGAAAAGATAATCACACGGGCATTGTGATCACGGGTTTTGATACGGCGAATGGCTTCCAAACCACCCATGCCCGGCATCGACATATCCATAATCAACAAATCCGGCATCAATTTGCTGTATAGCTCATAGGCCTGCTCGCCACTGGAAGCCTCGGCGACTACCGTGATATTTTCGTGTTGCTCGAGTACATGTTTGACGCCGGCGCGCATCATTTCATGATCATCGGCCAGCAAAATACGAAGATTATCCTGCATCTGTATTCACTTTTTTCGGGACACTGATTTCGATACTACAACCATTTTGTGGTTGCGTGTTCAACACCATACTGCCTTTGAGAATTTCGACACGTTCGCGCATGCCCAGCAACCCAAGGCCATCGCCTGACAAGCTGTGCACATCAAAACCAATACCATTGTCTCGAACCTGCAGATGCAGCACTTCGCCATCTGCGCTCAATGTGATCGATGCCTTGTCAGCTCTGGAATGCCGGACGATATTGGTAATCGCTGCCTGAATGATCCGGTAAAGCGCCTTGAGCACAGAATTATCAACATCTCCAAGCTTTTCATCAATTGAAAAAAAGAAGCTGATTGGCAGCGTTTTGCATTGCCAGTGATAGCAAAGCTGCTCCATGGCAAAATCAAAATCAAACTCATCGGTATCGCCCTGACGCAAGCCTGTCAGCAGCTCTCTGATATGAACGCGAGCCTGCAACACCAAACGGTCAATTCTCGCCGCATAGTCATGAACATCCTCAGAAGCCTCTTCGCCCAGAAGCGCCGATGCATAAATATGGATCAGGCTGAGCTGCTGTCCCAGTTCATCATGCAACTCCCGGGCAATATATCCTCGCTCCAAATCAAGCAACACTTGCAAATTGGGCAGCGGTTCATCATCGGCATAACCGGCCTGTAACAAAATTTTTTTTAGTCTTTGAACCATGATATACCCTTGGCGGACCAGACACATCGGCTAGAAACTGAGTCAACCTACCTGGACATGAGTGATGCAGGCGATAGCCACACAGTATCGACATGTCATCGCAGCTCTGTTTCATCTCCCGCCATAACTCAGCCAACCTGGTTTCCGAGCTTTGTTGTTCCATAGCAAGAAAATCAACACATGACTAGGGCCATCACAATTCCACAACAATATTCTTTTTTGTTGGAGTTTAAAAACAGTTTTTAAAAAAAGGCCCGGTACCAAACGATACCGGGCCTTTAGTCTTACCTGTTTGTATATAGCGAGCTATATACCCACTTTAGGTCTTACAGGCTGAATACGCTCAGTACGCCACCCAGTCTTGTCCAGTTAGACAGTGCACGGTAGGCACCTACTGCACCCAGACCGTCAGAGTCATCTTCCAGACTTGGGATAGCCATACCGATACCAGCCCAACCACCGATACCTGACAGGACGGAGATGTACTGAGTACCGTCATGTTTGTAGGTAT
>JAFIFW010000017.1 GCA_020831825.1 Methylophaga sp.
TTTGGGGGCTGTTGTTATTCTTTTATTATTTTTTTTGGTGGGCTCACAAAATAAACCCCCCCCCCCCCCCCCGAATTATTGATATCACTTAGGCAGGTGTCTTATGTTGGATGCAAATATCGCAGCACAATTAAAAACTTATCTGCAGAACCTGAAGCGTCCGGTAGAGCTGGTTGCGTCACTCGATGACGGCAACAAATCACAGGAGATGCGTGAGCTGCTGCAGGAAATCGCCGAGATGTCCGACAAAGTCAGTTTTTCAGACGCTGAGAACGACGCTCGCAAACCTTCATTCCGAGTCAACCAGCCCAATGGGCAGGAAAATATCCGGTTTGCAGGTATTCCGATGGGACATGAGTTCACTTCTCTGGTGCTGGCACTGTTGCACACCGGAGGCCATCCGATGAAGACCGAGCCTGAAGTGATTGAGCAGATTAAAAATCTTGAAGGTGAATATCACTTTGAGACGTACATCTCACTGTCCTGCCAAAACTGCCCTGAAGTCGTACAGGCACTGAACCTGATGTCGGTGATCAACCCGAATATCAGTCACACAATGATCGACGGTGCCTTGTATCAGGAAGAAGTGGAAGCCAAGCAAATCATGGCTGTACCTACTGTTTACCTGAATGGTGAGCAGTTTGGTCAGGGACGTATGACCCTGCCTGAAATCATTGGCAAACTGGATACCGGTGCGATTAAACGTGAGGCTGACAAAATCAGCCAGAAAGCGCCTTTTGATGTGTTGATTGTTGGTGGTGGCCCTGCGGGTGCATCAGCCTCCATCTACGCCTCACGCAAAGGCATCAGAACCGGTATCGTTGCCGAAAGGTTTGGCGGTCAGGTGATGGATACGCTGGCCATTGAAAACTTCATTTCCATCAAGGAAACTGAAGGACCCAAGTTGGTTGCCGCGTTGGAAGAGCACGTCAAATCCTACGATGTTGATGTGATGCATTTACAACGCGCTGCCAAACTGAGCAAAAATGGTCAGATGGTTGAAGTTGAGCTGGAAAGCGGTGCCAAACTGAGTAGCAAGGCGGTGATTATTGCCACAGGTGCCCGCTGGCGTGAATTAGGTGTTCCCGGTGAGTCCGAGTATCGTGGTCACGGGGTTGCCTACTGTCCGCATTGCGATGGTCCTTTGTTCAAAGGCAAGCATGTTGCCGTCATCGGTGGTGGTAACTCAGGTGTAGAAGCAGCCATCGACCTGGCCGGTATTGTCGGTCATGTCACGCTGATCGAATATGCTGATCAATTGAAAGCCGATGCTGTCTTGCAAAAACGTCTGCACAGTCTGTCTAACGTAACGGTAATTATCGGGGCACAAACCAGCGAAATTACCGGTGCTGAGGGCAAGGTGAATGGTCTGGTGTATAGAGATCGTGCTACCGAAGAAAGCCATTTGCTTGATGTGGCAGGTGTGTTTGTTCAGATTGGTCTGATTCCGAATACCGACTGGCTCAAAGGCACTATCGAGCTGAGCAAGTACGGTGAGATCGAAATCGACTCACATGGTGCAACCTCATTGCCAGGCGTTTTTGCCGCGGGTGATGTGACCACCATCCCATACAAGCAGATCATCATGGCAATGGGTGAGGGCGCTCGCGCTGCACTGGGTGCTTTTGATTATCTGATTCGTAATGACTTTGAGGATGATGTCAAAAAAGATGCCGCGGCTTGACAGCGTCAACCACTAATCCGCCTCTTCCGTCAGATCGGTGAGGTTGATCAACTGCAATCTGATACCGAGGCGGGTCAGCTCAATATCGCTGCTGACGCCCAATTTACGTTTGATAATGTAATGGGCGTTAGCAACGGTTTTGGGGCTGATATTCAATATTTCACTGATTTGCTGGGCTGTTTTGGTTTCCAGCAATAACCGTAACACTTCAAACTCTCTTACAGTCAGCTGTTCCAACAGAGCCTGTTGTTCGCCTGGTTGTTCTACGGCTAGAGCCATGGCAATGTCTGGGCTCAGGCTGTGCTTGCCTTCAAAAGCATCAAAAATAGCTCTTATCAGCATGTGTGGATCACTGCTTTTGGTGATGTAGGCCATGGCGCCAGCACGTCGTGCCTGAGCAACAAATACCAGGTTTTGATGCATGCTAAATACCACGATCCGAGCATCGGTATCTAACTGGCGAATTCTGTCCAGCGCTTTCAGACCGCTTTGTCCGGGCAATGAAATATCCATGACCACAATATCTGGATGATGCTGGCGATACAATTGATAGGCTTCGGCGCCATCGGCAGCCTCTGCAACGACGGTGAATCTGACTTGTTTTTGCAGTAATGCGCGGTAGCCCTCACGCACAATCGCATGGTCATCAACCAGTAAAATTCGGATAGGTGAGGACGCCTCTTGACTCATGATGTTTTGTGCTCCAAAGCATGATTGATAGGCAGTTTGACTTGAATCGACCAACCGTGCTGTTCGCCTCTGGCAATCAGGATCTCTCCACCGAGTGCTGAAACACGCTCGCGAATGCCCAGCAGGCCGACGCCCAGAGTAGGTTCAATCTGGGTGGCACTGTTATCGCCATTATCTTTGATATTGATTTGCACTTGTTGCTCATTAAGAACGATATGAACTTCAGCCTGTGTTGCGTTGGCATGTTTGGCGATATTTGTCAGGCTTTCCTGAACGATCCGGTACAGATTGACCGGCAAAGGTTCAGGCAGTTGATCAATCAAGGCATCGCAGTTCAGCAAGTATTGTGTGCCACCACCGCTGCGTTGATTCCAGCTTTTCACCAGTTTTTTCAAACTCTGTTGCAGGCCGATATCATCAATCTCGATGGGACGTAATCGGGTTTGCAGGTTTCTCAACGCAGTCATCATGTGTTCAGTGATGTCCTGAATACGTTCAAGTTCATCGAGCATGGCAGGGCATTCTTTGCGAGCCGTTTGACGAATTGACGCAGACACTGCGTTGATTCCTGATAAACACTGACCAAACTCATCATGTAATTCACGCGCGATGTAACGATGTTCTTCTTCTTGTATGTTAATAAGTTTAAGTGCTAACCCTTTGTTTTCATTTAATATGTTTTGTTGAGATTCAGCCAGTGCGTTAATGGCGTTACTGGTGCGACGCCACTCCGCGACATCGAATCTTGGTAAGCGTTGAGCCAGATCCCCCTGACGCATTTTTTCAAGGCCTCTGACTATGTGTTTGGCGGGCCTGAGGATGCGACTGACCGTGACAAAAAACAGCATCGATAAAGCAAGCACCGTGATTATCGTAACGCCCATCAGACTTTGCAGGTTTTGCCAGGCACGCGATATTTCTGCCTGCTGATTCAGCGAAATAATGATTCTGCCGTAACTGAATGCGTTGTAGACGAATTCTCGTTCAACCTCAAAATGGGGGTTGAATACTTGCAGATACAACTGCCCAAACCACAAAGGCCAGTCGCGGTTTTCCAGATCAACTTCTTGACACAGGTTTCGCTGACGGCGACTGCTGATTGATTCAAAGCTGATGCAAGAGCCGGGCAAGCTATTGATGCTTTGCCAGAGACGAATATCCGGAAATGTTTTTGCATGATCATAGCCCTGATGAATTCGTTTAATCTGCTGATACAGTTCACGATCAATACGTTCAGCGGTAGTCACGGCTTCTTGTTTGGCCATCTGATCGGTCTGATACACCACGTAACTGGCACTTGCCAGCAGGCAGATTAGGGTGATCAGCACGATCCTTAACAGTAGTGATAGTTGCAGATTCATTCAGTCAGACAGTTCATGGCGATGGCTCAAGTTTAGGCGCTGATGGATAGCAAGCATAGCTTTGCTGCCTGTTCGGGAAATTTGCCCGACGAGTCCGAATGCGCTTTTATTCACCTGTACATTGGTTACTATTGCTTCGGCCCCAAAACAACGGTGTCTACAAAAAAAATAATTTTGAGGAGAGAACAATGGAGATTTTACTGATTGGCGCGGTCGCAATGATTGCCGCTTTGATTCTGTCGGCCTGGTTGATGACGTTTGCCCGCTGGTTCCCCATCAAAGGTATTGATGGCGATTTTCTGGTGGATTACAAAACCATGATCCGCGCCCATATCGACTATGCGCTGATGGCGCTGTTTAGTCTGGGATTTTATGGTTCAGCGGTGGGTGCGGGAATTGCCTTGCCTGTGATAGCCTGCTGGTGTGTCGCTATCGGCGGATTTACCAATCCAACGATTTTTGTAGTCGCGGCATTCGATACAAATTTCTGGGATAAGAAACGCTGGAAAATATTCTCAGCGGTGAGTTTTGTCATCACCACTGTTGGTTTTGTCTGGATTGCAGTCACATTGCTGCAGTTCGCATTGGGACGTTTGGTATAAAAATCACAATGAGGGGATTGAGATAATGGCGGATTTGCAGCAACTTGAGACTGCACGCGAGCATGCGCTGGCAATGGAAAAAGTCGTCAATCAGGTCGTGGTCGGGCAGGAGAAAGCAGTCAGATTGATTCTGATCGCCTTGCACTCGCGCGGACACGTTCTGCTTGAAGGTGGGGTGGGGGTTGGTAAAACCACTCTGTTGAGGACTTTTGCCAAAGCACTTGGCGGCGCATTTGGCCGGATCGAGGGTAGTGTCGATTTGATGCCGAATGACCTGCTCTATAGCGCGTGGGTTAATGCGGATGGAAAACCGGTCATAGATCCCGGTCCACTGATTTCAAAAGGTGAAGAAACTGCTGTATTTTTCTTCAATGAAATCAACCGTGCTCGTCCTCAGGTTCAGTCTCTGTTGCTGCGCGCCATGGCAGAAAGAAGTGTTGATGCCTTTGGCAAGGAATTCCGTTTCCCCCACATGGTGGTGTTCGCTGATAGAAATGCCGTCGAAAAAGAAGAAACTTTTGAGCTCAGTGCTGCGGCACGAGATCGTTTCTTGTTTGAGATCAATATCAGTCGCCCGGAAGAGGATGCCATTCGTCGCAAGCTGATTTTTGATCCTGCCTTTCATGACGTTGATGCGTTGTTGGACAGTGTGACCGAGCCTTTGCTGGATTATCGCGATTTGAACGAGCTCGACAAGCAGATCCAGCAGGTAATTTTTGTGTCACCTGAAATTGAAAATTATGTGGTTCGTATCTGGGATGCCACCTGGCAGCCAGAAAAACTGGATCTGCAGTTACCGGATATTTTTGTTGAAGATCTGGTGGTTGCTGGTGCCAGTGTGCGTGGCATGTCTGCAATGGTCCGTGCTGCTAAAGTCTGTGCCTGGCTTGAGTCCAGAGATCATGTTTTACCGGAGGATATCCACACCGTGCTGCAAGCTGTATTGACGCACAGAGTGTTCTTGTCGCCGGTGTATGAGGGTCGCCGTGAAAAAATTATGCCGCTGTTCTTGTCGGCGCTTCGTGATCATATTCCAACACCCTGAGGGCTGATTCCATGTCACGACTGAATATTCAGCCGCAGGAGTTTACCTACCGGTTTCCACACAAGGTCTTTGGTCATGTGCCGGGGGCTCACAGTGGAACTTCATTAGGCAGTGGTGATCGCTTTGCAGGTTTTGCCGATTTATTTGATTACGCTGACCCGCGTCGTCTCGATATTCGAGCCAGTGTCAGAAATCAACTGGCTGACCCGCTGGCATCGGAACAACAGCGATGGCTGGTGCGTCGTTACCAGCAACGTTCTGCCATTACGCTGTGGTTGCTGGCTGACATCACCCAATCAATGGCAGTGTCCAGTGTGGATCACGCCCGCTTGGCAAAATTGGCACATATGGTGGCGCATTCGGCGATTGGCTTTGGTGATCGTTTTGCCATGGCCAGCTTTGATAGTGAATGGCGGCAGGATGTGTCGATCATGCCGACTCGGCAACGCAGTGTACCGATGCTGGCTGCGGATATGTTGATGGCTGCGAATCCATCAAAGGCAGCTGGGGCAGAGGGCTTATTTCACAGTGCCGATTTGGTGACCAGTTCACATGCGATGGTATTTCTGGCATCTGATTTCTGCTTTGATATTGAACTGCTGGATCGCACCTTGCGTAAGCTGTCACATTACACCGTCGTGCCGGTCGTCTGGCAGCATGATGATGTGGATCACATTCCTTCGCATGCCGGTTGGACCGAGATTCGCGATTCTGAAACCGGTACTCGTCAAAGTGTCTGGATGCGACCAAGTATTCAGAAACGCTGGCGGCAGATGATGGCAGATCACTTTGAGCAACTGACCGATTGTTTTATGCGTCATCGGGTCAGGCCATTGTTTGTCAATGGTGATATCACTGCGCAGCAATTGACGCAGTATTTCTACACCATGAAAAAATCATAGGAAGTTCATTCATGCGCTTTGTCAGCCTGTTATTTTTTTGTATGTTGTCCTTGCCTGCACTCGCCGATGAGAATGTGGCAACGGCCAGTCTTGAACGAAGCTGGGGCTTGCAGCTGGGGGATGAAGTTGTTTTGACCATCACCATGCCTGAACCGGCAATGACTATAGACAACAGTTCCCTTCCACAACGGGACCGTCGATATGGTGTCTGGCTGCACCTTAACAGAACCGAGCTGACTGAGAACGGCTTGAGGATGCACTTTCAGTTAATTAATGTGCCTATTGAAAAACAGGTACTGAAAACCCCTGAATTCACAGTGCGCACCTCACAAGGCCAGTTTGTCACAGTGCCAGGTGTGCCAATGACCATTGGCTCAATGTTGGCGGCTGACATCGGTGAAATTCGCGCTGCGATGCTGGAATCTGATCATGCATCGCTTTCGTTGTCTACAGAGGCCGCCAGACAACAGATTCAACTGGCTTTGTTGGTGCTGGTAGTGACGCTGCTGGTGCTGGCGGCTTGGCATCTGGGCCTGCGGCCACGTCACCGCAAACCTTTTGTCAATGCATTGTTTCAGTTGTTTCTGATGAAGTGGCGTGGTCGAAGGGACGCGGATGTCGCAACACGCCTGCTGCACGAAGCTATCAACCAGACTGCGGGTACGGTGATTGTGCACAGTCATCTGCAAGCTATCTGGGATGCCGCACCATGGCTTGAACCATTACACGACCAGATTGAACGGTTTTATCAGCAATCAACTGCTCATTTCTTTGCCAGAGAAGCGGCTATTGCTATTGATTTTGATGAAATCTATGCACTGGCCAAAGCCTGCCGCGCAAGGGAGAAGCTGGCATGAGTTTTACCGGTTTTGGCTGGACGATGCCTTATCTGCTGTTATTACTGCCCTTGGCACTATTACCCTGGCTTAACCAAAATCTCGACAAAAAAGTCGCATGGGTGCGGCTAGTACCGGTCGATCCGCTATCCAAAGCAATTTCTTTTGTGCTCAGATCATTGGCAAGTTTAACCATTGCCGCACTCATTGTTGCCTTGGCAGGTCCCTTTGTGCCCGAGCAATTGGTTGATCGCTACGGGCAGGGCGCGGAAGTTGCCATTCTGGTTGACCGCAGCCGCAGCATGGATGACCCGTTTGCGGTGGTGCATCAACCTGCAATGCGCAGCCCTCATGGTGATGACAGTCGTCGTCGTGTCTCCAAGGACTATTTGACCGAGTTTGTTAATCGCAGGCCCGATGATCGTTTTGGTTATGTGTTTTTCAGTGCCAACTCTCAGGAGTTATTACCGCTGACATACAGCCGTGAAGCGATTCTTGCCACCATTGAAGCCGGAGCGATGGGACGGGGCTTGTCCGATACCAATATTGGCAATGCGCTGATTGAAGCGGCTGAAATGTTTGAGCGAGAAGTTTACCGTGGCTCGCGAATTGTGCTGCTGATCTCTGACGGCGGGGCGGTGATTTCCGAGGAAGAGCAGGCCTACATCACCGAACTCTACCGGCAAAACAATCTGACGCTTTATTGGATTTTCTTGCGGCCGATGATGTCGATGACACTTGAGCCGAGTGAAGACGATAACTTGTTGTGGGTGGACACCGTTGAGCGTCGATTGCATGAGTTTTTCAAAGGGCTTGGTGTGCCATATCGGGCATTTGAAGCCGGTTCTATGGAAGATTTTGCCAATGCGATTGACGAGATAGACAGTCAGCAATATCAGACGCTGGTTGTTCAAGATACGTTGCCGCGTCAGCCGCGTGCAGACCTTTTTTTGTGGTTGGCAATGTTGGCATTGCTGCTGCTAAGTGCATCACAGTTGTACACACTGTGGGGAGTGAGAAAAGCGCATGAATAAAAAATTGATGTTTCTGCATTGGGGGATGGTACTGCTAGCCGTATTGTCGTTTGTCTGGCTGCTGATGGGCATGGCGAAGCTTTTTCAGTTTCAATCGGTGAACAGCTTCATTATTGACCCTACAGCAACTGAACAGACTCCCGGCTACCCGCAGGCATGGTTTGCCAGAGCGATTGCTGATGCGGCTGCGGGTGACCTCAATGCTGCTCGCGAAGCCTACACAATGAGTATGCTCAACGCCGAGACTGCCATGTTGGCTTCCAGCTATTTTAATCGTGGTAATTTGAACTTTAGAGAAGCAATTGGTTTGATCAGTGAACACGGCGGCCACATTACGCTGGTTGAACTGGCAAAACAGGACTATCGGATGGCGTTGCGCCTGGATCCGGATATGTGGGATGCCCGTTATAATCTGGAATTGGCCCTCAGACTAGTGCCCGAAGATCCGACACTGGATGGCTTTTTTGAAAGAGACTTTATCAGTGAGGAGTTGTCGATTGAAAGTAAGGCATTCAAGGTTGAGTTGCCATGATGTACTTGGTGATTTGGCAGCAATCAATGTGTAGTGCAACTGACATTCGGGGTTAACATGGCTGAGCGTTCTGTTAATTATCTGCAACGTATTCGCCTGACCGCAATGGCCATGTGTGCTGCTGTGGTGTTGATCATGGCGGCTCTGTGGTTTCCACATGTGGACCGGGATATCAAGGTCGTAGACACATTGTTTGTCCTCGACATCACCGACAGTATGCTGGTCAAGGATGCTCGGATGGGTCGTGAAACGCTGACTCGCCTCGACTGGAGTCAGGAATTTGTTCGTCAGGCGATGTTGGAGATGCCATGCGGTTCAAAAGTCTCGCTTGCAGCATTCACGGACTCACGCAGTTTGATTCTGATCAATCCAATCGAAGTCTGCGCCAATTATCATGACCTGATTCAGGTGTTGCACAAAATTGAGCCACCTATGGCCTGGGCCAAGGCCAGTGAAATTTCCAAGGCCCTGTTTACAGCAATCAACCAAGCCAAAGATATGGATCCTGAGCCGAGTATCGTATTCATCACAGATGGTCATGAGGCACCACCACTGCATGAAACGCTTTACCCGAAATTTGGCGGCACGCCCGGTGAGGTGAGTGGTGTCCTGATAGGGGTAGGCGGTACTGATTTGCAGCCGATACCCAAGAGTAATGAAGACGGGGAGATTATTGGCTATTGGGATGTCAATGAAGTACTTCATGTCGATGTCTATGCCGCTTTTCGTGGCGATTTGGCCGAGGCCATGGCAAATGTGCAACGCACTGAACATCTTTCATCACAAAAGCATGATCACATGGAGCGGCTCGGCATCATGGTCGGCTTTGACTATCTGGATATGCCAACTGCAAATCAGTTGATGCGAACACTGAGAGCACACGCCTCAGCCAGAACACAGCGTGTTGATTATGATCCCTATCCAGTCTTTGCCGGATTGGCGTTGTTGCTTTTGCTACTGCTTTACTTGCCTTACGGATTGTTGCTTGGTTTGAGAAAGCGCAAGACATAAAACAGGCTCAGAACGTACTTGAGCGAAATTGTTTCGGAACAATCTGCCTTTTGCAATCATCTGGATCTATCTGCACTAAATGACGCTGCATTCCAGTGAACAAGATAACTTGCCATGGGTGAATATGCTTAAGCATAAACTTGATGAGTTTTTCAAGACACTGAATATTCTTTATCAGGCGTTTAAGGCAGGCTCACCTTCCGATTTTGCAGAGGCCATCGATACTATCGACCAACAACACTATCAGAGGGAGATGGTAGATAGAATGCAGCCAAGAAAGTCACTGGCGGACCGATTTCTGCTGTTTGCCCTGATGTTGGCTGGCTTGCTTGCCGCGATACAGACTTACAGCTGGTGGGGTGCTTATCTGGCCTTACGGTCTTGATGATGTTCGCAAGCTGGACGGCTTTTGTTATTGTGAGTGTCTGTTTTTTAATAGCTGCTTCAGATGCAATCACCCCAACCTCAACATGAGCGCTGCCTCAAGATTTCAATTGCCGAACAGCACTGCTGGTTATGGCAGGACGAAACCTTGTTGTTTGATGCGCCGGTCTCAACCGCACTAAACGGGCCGGGTGAGCAAAAAAACAGTGGTTGCACACCGCGTGGCCTGCATCAGATACGCGCAAAGATAGGGCATGATTTGCCTGTTAATACGGTCTTTGTCGGACGCCGTCCTACCGGCGAAATATATAGCCCTGAACTGGGCCGTAAATTTCCAGACAGAGATTGGATTTTGACCAGAATACTCTGGCTTTCTGGCCTGGAACCGGGCAGAAACCGACTGGCAAATGTTGATACAATGCAGCGCTATATCTACATTCATGGCTGTCCGGATGAGTTGCCGATGGGCGTTGCACTGTCACATGGCTGCATCAGGATGCATAACGATGATTTATTGACACTGTTTGAACTGATTCCAGTGGGCACAACAGTTGAGATCACAGCATAAGGCGAAAAGCGGCATGACATTGGGTCCCCTGATGGTGGATGTGTCCGGTTTGACACTGACCGACACCGAAAAAGATATTCTTAAACATCCCCTGGTTGGCGGTGTAATTCTATTTAGTCGTAACTATGACTCTCCTGAGCAGATAGCTGCACTGACCTCAGAAATTCATGCCTTGAGAACCCCGCACTTGCTGATTGCAGTCGATCATGAAGGCGGCCGGGTACAACGCTTTCGTGAGGGCTTCACTCGATTACCGCCTGTGGCTGCTCTGGGGCGCCATTATCACGAACATAAACAACGTGCCTTGCATCAGGCTGAAGTGACCGGCTGGTTGATGGCGGCAGAATTACGTGCAGTAGGGGTAGATTTCAGTTTCGCGCCGGTACTGGATCTTGATTACGGAGTCAGCGAAGTGATTGGTGATCGTGCCTTTCATCGCGATCCCTTGGCAGTGACTGAACTGGCTCGTGCCTACATCGGCGGAATGAAACAGGCCTACATGGCGGCGGTCGGTAAGCATTTTCCCGGACACGGTGCTGTTGAGGTTGATTCGCACCTTGGCCTGCCCGTGGATGATCGACATCTTGAAGATATGCTGCAAGCCGATATGTTGCCTTTCAGTCGTCTGTGTCAGAAGGGGCTGGCCGGTGTGATGCCGGCGCATATCGTTTACAGGCAGTGTGATTCCTTGCCTGCGGGTTTTTCACCCTATTGGATACAGCAGATCCTGCGTCAGCGGCTGGGCTTTCAGGGCGCGGTTATCAGTGATGATTTGAGCATGGAAGGTGCTGCTATTATCGGCGACATGACTCAGCGTGCCGAGGCAGCCTTGTCTGCTGGTTGTGACTTGGTGCTGCTTTGCAATAACCCACAGCAGGTTGAAACGGTTCTTGATACACTCAAATGCGAAGCCGACCCGTTGCGACATGCACGACTGGTCAGGTTGCATGGTCGGCACACCATGGATCTGCAAACCTTGTTTGCCACACAGCAATGGAAGCAGGCGGTGAATCTGATTGCAGATTATGCCCCTGATACCGATCGTCAGATGGATCTTGCCTGAACAGACTGTTGGCTGCCCGAGACAGCAAGAACCTCCCGCCATTAAGTCCAGAATTTGAGAATACATGTCAGCACAGTTTGTACATTTGCATTTGCACACCGATTATTCGCTTGTTGATGGCCTGGTCAGAGTCAAGCCGCTCGCCTCATCGGTGGCCAAGGCTGGCATGCCTGCCATTGCCATCACGGATCAACATAATTTGTTTGCCGCCGTCAAACTCTACAATGCTGCGCTTCAAGCCGGGATCAAGCCGATACTTGGTGCCGATGTCAGACTGATTGATCCCGCTGATAACAAACGGCAATGCCGATTTGTGCTGTTATGCATGAATATGCAGGGTTATCATAACCTGTCGAAGTTGCTGTCACGCGCCTATATCGAAGGTCAGCATCTCGGGGTTCCCATGCTGGAGCACAGCTGGCTGGCCGGACATACGGATGGCTTGATTTGCTTGTCAGGCGGGCGAGAAGGCGTGTTAGCCAGAGACTTGCTCAATCAACGTCAGGATGAAGCACTCGCTGCCTTGCCGTACTGGCAGGGCTTGTTCCCGGGCAGATTCTATCTTGAGCTGATTCGCACGGGCAGAGAAGATGAAGAACGCTTTATTCAGGTGGCTTTGACCTTGGCGGCTGAGGCCGACTTGCCGGTGGTGGCTACCAACGATGTTCGATTTCTGACGCCGGATCAGTTTGAGGCACATGAAGCCAAAGTGTGTATTCATGATGGTCGTCAACTTGATGATCCGCGCCGTCCCAGATTGTATTCAGAGCAACAATATCTGCGTAGCGCCGAAGAGATGGTTCGGCTGTTTCACGATATTCCGGAAGCCATTACCAACACTGTCGAAATCGCCAAGCGTTGCAATTTGCAACTGACACTGGGTGAACATTTCCTGCCTGATTTCCCGGTGCCGGAAGGCATGACCATTGAACAGTTTTTCTCGGAAGAGTCGTTCAAGGGGTTAGCCAAGCGGCTTGAGGTACTTTACCCAGATGAGGCCGAGCGTGAAGCGCAACGTGAAACTTATCAGTCACGATTGCAGATCGAACTTGACGTTATCAACAGCATGGGATTTCCCGGTTACTTTTTGATCGTTGCTGACTTCATTCGCTGGGCCAAAGCCAATGATGTGCCCGTAGGGCCGGGACGGGGTTCTGGTGCCGGTTCTCTGGTGGCCTACGCGCTTGAAATTACCGATCTCGACCCGCTGGCTTATGACTTGCTGTTTGAACGATTTCTGAATCCAGAGCGGGTATCACTGCCTGACTTTGACGTTGATTTTTGTATGGATGGCCGGGATCGAGTGATCGATTATGTATCACAGCATTATGGCCGTGATCATGTGTCCCAAATCATCACCTACGGCACCATGGCAGCCAAGGCGGTATTGCGCGATGTCGGTCGGGTATTGGGGCATCCTTATGGCTTTGTTGACCAGTTGGCAAAACTGGTGCCTTTTGAGTTGAAGATGACGCTGACCAAAGCCATGGAGCAAGAGCCTCAACTCAAAGAGCGTTATCAACAGGAAGAAGAGGTCAAAACCCTTATCGATCTGGCCTTGCAGCTGGAAGGTCTGACTCGAAATGTTGGTAAACATGCCGGCGGGGTGGTGATTGCACCCAAGGCACTTACCGAATATACACCGCTGTATTGCGAGCACAATGGTGCCGGTCTGGTCTCACAATATGACAAGGATGATGTTGAAAGTGTCGGGCTGGTCAAATTCGACTTTCTTGGTCTGAAAACACTGACCGTCATCGATTGGGCGGTCAACAATGTCAAGGCAATGCTGCCAGAAGCGGAAGCGGCCAAAATTGACATTACCAATCTGCCACTGGATGACAAGGCCAGTTACGATTTGCTCAAACGTTGCGAAACCACCGCGGTATTCCAGCTTGAATCGCGTGGTATGAAGGAGCTCATCAAGCGGCTGCAACCGGATACCTTCGAAGATATCATCGCTTTGGTTGCTTTGTTCCGTCCCGGGCCTTTGCAATCGGGCATGGTCGATGACTTTGTCAACCGTAAACATGGCCGGGCCAGAGTTGATTATCCGCATCCAGATCTAGAGCCAGTGCTCAAACCCACCTATGGTGTGATTGTCTACCAGGAACAGGTCATGCAAATCGCCCAGATCCTGGCAGGTTACAGTCTGGGTGGCGCGGATATGTTGCGCCGGGCCATGGGCAAGAAAAAACCGGAAGAAATGGCTAAACAACGGCAAATCTTCCTGGAGGGTGCCCAAAACCGCGGCATCGAGGAAACTATCGCTGGCCCCATTTTTGATTTGATGGAAAAGTTTGCCGAGTATGGTTTCAATAAATCTCACTCGGCCGCTTATGCACTGGTGGCCTATCAGACCGCGTGGTTAAAAGCGCATTACCCAGCCGCCTTTATGGCGGCAGTATTGTCGGCCGATATGGACAATACCGACAAGGTGGTCAGTTTGATTGACGAATGCAGAGACATGAATCTGAAGGTTCTGCCGCCAGACGTTAATCACAGCAAAATCAAGTTTACCGTTGAGGATGAAACAACCATCCGTTATGGGCTTGGCGCCATCAAAGGTGTCGGTGAAGCAGCGCTGGCGGGCATTGTCGCTGAACGACAGTCTGGCGAACCTTTCAAGTCATTATTTGACTTCTGTCGCCGGGTTGAATTGAAAAAAATCAACCGCCGGGTGATGGAGTCGCTAGTGAAATCCGGAGCATTTGATTCACTGGGCGGACATCGGGCAAGTCTGGAAGCCAGTCTGGCTCATGCCATACAGATAGCCGATCAGCATCGTCGTGATCTGGACAGTGGACAAAATGATTTGTTTGGACTGCCGGGTGCTGTTGAGCAAGCGACAGCAAGCCCTGGGGAAACCCTGCAACAGGTGCCGGAATGGCCAGAAGATCAGCTCTTGCAGGCAGAAAAGGAAACACTGGGACTGTATCTGAGTGGTCATCCGATTGATCGTTATGTTCAGGAATTGAGTCGATTTATTCCAAAAAGAATTAACGAGCTGGATGCGCCGGAAGCAAAAGGTTATCAACGTAATGAGATCCCGGTACGCACCGCTGGACTGATTGTCGCAATACGCACCATGAAATCCAAAAACGGTAGTCGCATGGCCTTCATCACATTGGATGATCAAACGGCACGACTTGAAGTACGCGTATTTTCAGAGGTTTATGAGCAGCATCAAGCCTTATTGCAACCTGATAAGCTGGTGGTGATCCAAGGCAAAGTCGGTCAGGATAATTTTACTGGCGGACTCGCGGCCACCGCCGAGGCGGTGTATGGTCTTGATAAGGCGCGTGAATTGTTCGGCACTGCGCTTCAGATACAGGTCGAGCAACAAGATGATGATGTGCAGTGGCTGGGGCAGCTGGAACAGACCTTGATGCCTTTCAAAGGGGGCATGTTGTCGGTAGAGTTGAAATATGCTAATTCAGAGGCATCAGCACTGCTGGCTTTTGGAGAAGACTGGAAAATTGCGCCGACGGACAGTCTGTTGACGCAATTGGCAAACTTGCCGGTGACGCGCGCTGTTACAATCCGGTATGCCGAAGCATGACATGACTGACAAGCGATTTTAATAGCAGCTCGGCATCGCTCTGATGATCGGCGTTTACAACGGGTACTGCGGAGAACTGAACTCGATGGACATGAAACCTTATCTGAAATTGATGGCCGAAAAAGAGGCTTCGGATCTGTTTTTCTGCACCGGCACCGAACCGCAATTAAAAATCCAGGGCGTGATTCGCCCGATAGGCAATAAAAAGATGTTGCCCGGCGAAGTGGAACAACTGGCAAATGCGCTGATGAACGAGCAACAGCGTGCTGAATTTCAGAGCGTTATGGAAATGAACTTTGCAGTACCGCTCAAGGATGTCGGGCGATTCAGGGTAAATGTGTTTCGTCAACGCGGTGAAGTTTCAATCGTCATCCGTTATATCAAGAGCAAAATTCCAAAATTCGAAGAAATGAATCTGCCAGATGTACTTGGCAATATCATTATCGAAAAACGGGGTTTGATTCTGGTGGTGGGTTCTACCGGCAGTGGTAAATCAACTACGCTGGCCGCCATGATTGGCCATCGCAATCAGACCACCAACTCGCATATTCTGACCATTGAAGATCCTCTGGAGTTTGTCCATGCGCATGCTCGTTCAATTGTGCAACAACGAGAAGTCGGTATTGATACCTTATCCTATGAAAATGCACTGAAAAATGCTTTGCGTGAAGCACCAGATGTCATTTTGATTGGCGAGATTCGTGATATGGAAACCATGAAGCATGCCATCAATTATGCGGAAACCGGTCACCTCTGTCTGGCGACACTACACGCGAATAATGCAAATCAGGCATTGGATCGTATTCTTAACTTCTTCCCTGAAGCCATACACCGGCAGTTGTTGATGGACTTGTCATTAAATTTGCGCGCGATTGTCTCCCAACGTTTGCTACCCAGCAAACAGGGTGGTCTGGTGCCTGCGGTAGAGGTGATGCTGTCAACGCCATTTATTGCAGAACTCATCAGCAAAGGCGACATTGCTGGTATCAAGGAAGCCATGAAAGACAGTAGTGCTCCGAGCACAATCACATTCGATCAGGCACTGCTTAAACTGTTCTATGACGGCAAGATCAGCATGGAAGAGGCACTGCAGAATGCTGATTCGAAGAATGATGTCAGTCTCGAAATTCGTATGAACAGTAGCCACGACGATGCGGATGGTCACAGCGAATTGATAATGAACTAAGGCCAACAACCTTGAACTAAATGGTTGTAGGCGACCTGCATAAAGTCAATACACTGCTCCATTTGTGTCCGGTCGGACGCAAAAATAGTCGCCAGCAGTAACGGCGATGACAGCTCAACCTTCCCTAGAGCGTGTATAATCGAAAAATTTGAATCCGGGATTATTGGACGATGCAATTACACTTCCTTGACTACGAGCAACCTATTGCAGAGCTTGAAGCCAAAATCGACGAATTGCGTTACATGAGTAACGACAGTGACTTGAATATCACCGAGGAAATTCAGAAATTAAAGGAAAAAAGTGAATCGCTGACGCGTTCAATTTTTGCTTCTTTGACGCCATGGCAAGTCACGCAAATGGCTCGCCATCCGTCACGCCCATACACGCTGGATTATGTGCAGCGTTTGCTGACTGACTTTGAAGAGCTGCATGGCGACAGAACCTATGCTGACGACAAAGCACTGGTCTGTGGCATCGGCCGCCTCGATGGCCAGCCAGTCGCTGTGATTGGACATCAAAAAGGTCGCGATACCAAAGAAAAAGTGTTGCGTAATTTTGGCATGCCCCGTCCTGAAGGCTATCGCAAAGCATTAAGAATCATGAAGCTAGCCGAGCGTTTTTCAATGCCGATATTAACGTTCATTGATACGCCGGGTGCCTATCCTGGGATTGGTGCCGAAGAGCGTGGTCAAAGTGAAGCCATTGCCCGTAACCTGTTTGAAATGGCCAGTCTGAAAACACCTATTATCAGCACTATCATTGGTGAAGGTGGCTCTGGTGGTGCTTTGGCAGTGGGTGTCGCTGATCATCTGATGATGCTTGAATATGGCATCTACTCGGTGATTTCTCCCGAAGGTTGTGCCTCAATCCTTTGGAAAAGTGCCGAAAAAGCGCCTGATGCGGCAGCCACGCTGGGGGTTACCTCTAGCAGACTCATGGAACTGGGGCTGGTAGATGAAGTGCTGCCAGAACCGCTGGGTGGCGCACATCGAAACCTTGATGACATGGCCAAACGCCTGAAACTGTCCATCAATAAACAACTCAAACAGTTGTCTGCCATTTCTAGCGAAGAACTTGTTCGCCGGCGTCAAAAACGACTGCTTGAGTATGGTGAGTTTGAAGGCTGATTAAGCCGTGACAGTTAATCCGCAGTACATCCTGAGTGAAGTACTGCGGCTGAGCGCCGGCCGCAATCTCTGTCTGGCCTACAGCGGCGGTGTTGATTCACACGTTTTATTACACCTGCTGGCAAGCTTGCCATTAGAACAGCGCCCAAAACTCAGCGTTATTCACATCGATCACGGGCTCAATGCTGACTCAGCCCGATGGGCAATTCACTGCCAAAAAACGGTTGAGGCGCTGGGCCTTAACTGTGAACTCATCAAAGTCAATGTCACGCAGATCAGCGAACTTGGACTTGAAGCGGCTGCCAGACAAGCACGCTATCAGGCATTCAGGCAACGATTGACTGAGCAGGATTGTCTGTTGACTGCACAGCATCAGCAGGACCAGGCTGAAACAGTGTTGCTACAGATGTTTCGTGGCGCGGGTGTGCGGGGGCTTTCTGCGATGCAGGCGGTGACAGATCTTGCCGGTTTGAGGGTGGTCAGACCCTTGCTGAATATTTCGCGCGATGCGCTGGTGGCCTATGCCCATCAGCATCAGCTTAACTGGCTGGAAGACCCGAGTAATGATGATATTTCAATCAATCGGAATTTTTTGCGCTATCAGGTGATGCCACTGCTGGTGGATCGATGGCCAGCAATATCGACAACATTGAGTCGAACGGCCAGTCATCAGGCAGATGCTCAACTGTTGTTGGATGAACTTGCCCAGGCTGACTTAGTAGCAGCCGAGGTTGATTGGGCCGCAGCCAGTGTTTCAATCTCAGTCCTCAGGCAGCTCAGTCGACAGCGATGTGCAAATGCCCTCAGATTCTGGCTACACCGACTGGGCTTTCAGGCACCTGCTACCGCTCAGCTTGATCGAATCATGGATGAAGTCTTCACCGCAGCAATAGATCGTGAGCCGCTGGTGCATTGGCATAATGTTGAAGTGAGAAGGTTTCATCAGCGGCTGTATGCCATGGTAGCCCCTTGTCCGCAGCCGCAGCCGATTCATCTGGTCGATACGAGCGATATTTCTTTATCAGATAACATGATTTTGCATTGGCAGCCGCATCGTGGAGCAGGCCTGAGTTTGCAGACAATCCAATCTGGTTTGACCGTTGTTTATCGCAAAGGCGGTGAAAAAATTCAGCTGGCAGGACATGCTCATCACCATTCACTGAAAAAGCTTTTTCAGCAATGGCAGATCCCACCCTGGCAACGTCAACGAATTCCGCTGTTGTTTGCAGGCAGCGAGCTTGTCGCCGTCGTGGGCTATGGCTGGTCTGCAAAGCATGCCGTCAAAGACAACGAAACGGGCTGGATTGGGCATACACGAGCCGGTCAGCAGACCAGTTTTTCATTGAGCGATATCGCTGATTCTGGTAATTTATGAGCAATTTTGTGCGCTGCCACTCTGGCGGCGCCGTTTTTATTTTGAACTCTCCAATATGACTAAATTTATCTTTGTCACTGGTGGTGTGGTGTCGTCTCTTGGTAAGGGAATCGCGGCAGCCTCGCTGGCAGCGATACTTGAAGCCCGTGGACTGAAGGTCACGCTGGTCAAGTTAGACCCCTACATCAACGTTGATCCCGGCACGATGAGTCCTTTGCAGCACGGTGAAGTATTTGTCACTGATGATGGAGCCGAGACCGATCTGGATCTTGGTCATTATGAGCGTTTTATCGACGCCAACATGGCCAGTCGTAACAATCACACCACAGGTCAGATCTACGAAAACGTTATTCGTAAAGAGCGTCGTGGTGAATACCTGGGCAACACAGTACAGGTCATTCCGCATATCACCGATGAGATTAAGCGCTGTATATACGAAGGGGCTGGAGATGCTGATGTTGCCCTGATCGAAATCGGCGGTACTGTCGGCGATATCGAATCGCTGCCGTTCCTTGAAACCATTCGTCAGATGGCGACTGAACTTGGTCGTGATCGTGCGCTGTTCATCCATCTCACCCTGGTGCCTTACATCAGCTCGGCTGGCGAAATAAAAACCAAACCGACCCAGCATTCGGTCAAAGAACTCCGCACCATCGGTATTCAGCCAGATGTGCTGCTGTGCCGTATGGATCGTGAACTGCCTGAATCGGAACGTCGCAAAATTGCCTTGTTTACCAATGTGCCAGAGAAGTCAGTGATCACGGCGGTTGATGTTGACAGTATCTACAAGATTCCAATGGAATTGCACAGACAAAACCTGGATGAAATTGTCGTCAAACAGCTGGGATTAGACGCAAAACCGGCTGATTTGAGTCAGTGGCAACAGGTTTACGATAATCTTTGCAACCCGGATGGTGAAGTGGACATTGCCATGGTCGGCAAATACATGGAACTGACTGAAGCCTATAAATCACTGTCAGAAGCTTTGGTTCATGCAGGGATTCACACGCGTACCAAAGTCAATGTGCATTACGTTGACTCTGAACTTGTCGAGAAGCAGGGCACCGATTGCATTGCTTCAATGGACGCGATTCTGGTGCCAGGTGGTTTTGGCAAACGCGGTGTTGAAGGCATGATTCAGACCGCACGTTTCGCTCGGGAAAACAAAATTCCTTACCTCGGAATCTGTCTGGGTATGCAGGTTGCCGTGATCGAGTACGCACGTCACATGGCTGGTCTGGAAGGGGCATTTAGTACTGAGTTTGATCTCAATACACCGCATCCGGTGATTGGCCTGATCACCGAATGGCAAAAAGAAGATGGCAGTGTTGAATTGCGTGACCAGGATTCTGATCTGGGCGGCACCATGCGCCTGGGCGGCTATCCATGTGTACTGACTGAGGGCAGCCTTGCTCAGAAAATTTACGGTCAGTCAGAAATTATTGAACGCCATCGCCATCGATATGAATTCAACAGCAACTACAAATCTCAATTGGAACAGGCGGGATTGGTGTTTTCTGGCATGTCGCGAGACAACTCGCTTGCCGAGATGATCGAAATTCCCGGACATCCTTGGTTTGTGGCCTGCCAATTCCATCCCGAGTTTACCTCTACCCCGCGGCATGGGCATCGTTTGTTTGAAGGCTTTATCAACGCTGCTAAACTCAATCGTCAGCAGCGAGGTCAATCCTGATGCAATTATGTGGTTTTGAAGTCGGTGAAAAACAACCATTGTTTTTAATTGCCGGCACTTGTGTCATTGAAAGCGAACAAATGACCATGGATGTCGCTGGTCAATTGAAGGAAATCACTGACAGTCTGGGCATTCCTTTCATCTACAAATCCTCATTTGACAAGGCGAATCGGACATCGACAAAAAGTTACCGTGGACCTGGCATTGAAGCGGGTCTTGCGATTCTGGAAAAAGTCAAAAAAACGCTGAATGTGCCGATTTTGACTGATGTTCATGAAGACACTCCACTTGCAGAAGTGGCTAGCATAGTTGATGTGTTGCAGACGCCTGCTTTTTTGTGTCGACAAACCAATTTCATCATAAACGTCGCCAGTCAGGGCTTGCCAGTCAATATCAAGAAAGGTCAGTTTCTTGCGCCCTGGGATATGGCTCATGTTGCTGAAAAGGCCAAATCAACCGGCAATCAGCAGATTATGCTGTGCGAACGTGGCACATCATTTGGCTATAACACGCTCATATCGGACATGCGTGGCTTGCCGGTGATGCGCCAGATGAATTGCCCAGTGGTATTTGATGCCACCCACTCCGTGCAACAGCCAGGTGGTCAGGGCGGTATGTCGGGTGGTCAGCGCCAGTTTGTGCCCGTTCTGGCTCGATCTGCAGTAGCAGCGGGAATCGCCGGTTTGTTTATGGAAACACACCCTCATCCCGAGCAGGCGCTGAGTGATGGGCCAAACTCATGGCCACTGGCCAAAATGCGTGAGTTGTTGTCAACCTTGATGGCGCTCGATACCGTGGTCAAACAAAACAACTTTCTTGAAGATGAATACCTCTAGGGGCTGTTTATCATTACCGCCGCCAAGTGTGGTCATTACAAAAGATAAAACAGGCGCTAGTTCTAATTTCAATGTGGCAAAACCGCCAACAACATTCATGGTTTAAACGGAGATTTGCAATGGGTAAAATTGAAGCGATTCAAGCACGGGAGATTCTGGATTCTCGTGGTAATCCTACCGTAGAGGCAGATGTCATTCTGAGCTCTGGTCATCGCGGAACTGCGGCAGTGCCGTCAGGTGCCTCGACTGGACAGAAAGAAGCGGTAGAACTGCGTGACGGCGATGCCAAGCGTTATCTCGGTAAAGGTGTATTGAAAGCTGTCGCTGCGGTCAATGGTGAACTAGCTGCGGCCCTGAAGGGTCAGGATGCCTCCGACCAAGCGGCTGTGGATGAGTTGTTGATTAAAACCGATGGCTCGGAAAACAAACAACGCCTGGGTGCCAATGCACTACTGGCGGTTTCACTGGCTACAGCTCGTGCTGCAGCCAATGCCGCTTCATTGCCTCTGTATCAATATCTGGCAGCAGATAAAACACCCTCAGTGATGCCAGTGCCGATGATGAATATCCTGAACGGCGGTGCCCATGCTGACAATAAAGTGGATATTCAGGAATTCATGATCGTGCCAAATGGTGCGCCAAGCTTTGCTGAAGCGCTGCGTTACGGCACCGAAGTGTTCCACGCGCTTAAATCTGTACTGAATCAGCGCGGCCTGAG
The DNA here is from genome assembly GCA_020831825.1 of Methylophaga sp. GTDB lineage: Bacteria > Pseudomonadota > Gammaproteobacteria > Nitrosococcales > Methylophagaceae > Methylophaga. The sequence goes on from JAFIFW010000017.1 coordinate 22,210, forward strand.
CACTGCGGTTGGTGATGAGGGTGGTTTTGCACCTGACTTACCATCCAACCAGGCGGCGATTGATTTGATTCTGGATGCCATCGACAAAGCTGGCTTTAAACTGGGCAGTGATATTTCTCTGGCGCTGGATGTGGCCAGTTCCGAGTTCTACAAAAACGGTGTTTATCATCTGACCTCTGAAAATCGTCAATTGTCAGCCTCGGATATGGTTGACATGCTGGCTGCCTGGTCTGAGCAGTATCCGATTGTCAGTATCGAAGATGGTCTTGATGAAAATGACTGGGATGGTTGGCAGCAACTCACGGCTCGCATTGGCAACCGCGTGCAGTTGGTGGGTGATGATCTGTTTGTCACCAATACGCGTCTGCTTAAGCAAGGCATCGACAGCAATGTAGCTAACGCCATTCTGATTAAACTCAATCAGATCGGCACCTTGAGCGAAACCCTGGCAGCGATTGAGATGGGTAACAAAGCGGGCTATCGCTCGGTTATTTCTCACCGTAGCGGCGAAACTGAAGACAGCTTTATTGCGGATCTTGCTGTTGCTACCGGGGCCGGCCAGATTAAAACCGGTTCACTATGTCGTTCTGATCGTGTGGCCAAATACAATCAACTGCTGCGAATTGAAGCGGCACTTGGATCGGCTGCAAGCTATCCTGGAACAGAGATATTCAAATTCTGAAGCAGTTCGAGTCTGAAATGTTCGGCATCAAGCCCGTCATGCTGATACTGCTGGTGATTTTGCTGTTACTGCAATATCGATTGTGGTTGAGTCATGACGGGTTGCCGTCATTGCTGCGTTTACATCATGCCGTTGAAAATCAGCGACTTGATAATGCCCGGCTTGAGGAGCGCAATGAAGTACTTGCTGCTGAAGTACAGGATCTGAAAAGTGGCCTTGAAGCGCTTGAAGAACGTGCACGCAGTGAGTTGGGCATGATCAAGCCCAGTGAGACATTCTTCCACATTATCGAAGATTCAGACGATGCCCAGTGAACAGTTCTGGGCGATAGTGCCTGCTGCCGGCACTGGCAGCCGTATGCAGAGTGACAAGCCAAAGCAGTATCTGCTGTTACAGCAGCAAACGGTGCTGATGCACACCCTCAACAGGCTGCTGTCACATCCTCAAATATCCGGTCTGGTGATTGCTATTGCCAAGGATGATCCCTGGTGGTCATCACTGGAAATTCCAGCAGACTGGCCATTACTGATTGCCGAGGGCGGACAACAGCGGTCTGGTTCCGTGTTAAACGCTCTGGATAGGCTGGCTGGAGAGCAAGTGGGAGACCCATGGGTATTGGTTCATGATGCGGCAAGACCTTGCTTACGTCATGCCGACATCAATCACATGATCCGCAGTCTGGCGACTGATGAAGTGGGTGGTATTTTAGCCATGCCAATCACCGATACGGTGAAGCGGGCAACCATGGATGGCCGCGTGGCTGAGACTGTGCCAAGAGAGGCATTGTGGCGAGCCGCAACACCACAAATGTTTCGTTTACAACAACTCAGACAGGCACTCAGGCAGGCGATTGCCGCCGGTATCAATGTCACCGATGAGGCCAGTGCGATGGAATACCTGGGGTATCAACCAAAACTCATTGCTGGGCATGCGGATAATATCAAAATCACCCTGCCACAGGACTTGCCATTGGCTGATTTGTTTTTACAGCAACAAGGCGGATCAAATTTATGAGAATCGGTCACGGTTATGATGTGCATCGTTTTGCAGCCGGTTGTGATTTGGTGCTGGGCGGTGTCAAGATTGCCCATCACCAGGGCTTGGCTGCACATTCGGATGGTGATGTACTGATTCATGCGATTTGCGATGCCTTGCTTGGTGCCGCGGGTCTATGGGATATCGGGCATCACTTTCCAGACAGTGCTGAGGAGTTTGCAGGCATCGACAGCAGAATTTTGCTACGTCGGGTAAGAGATGCCATCAAAGCAGCAGGCTATGAGGTGGCCAACGTCGACAGCACACTCGTAGCGCAGGCGCCCAAGCTGGCACCGTTTATCCCTGAAATGCGTCAGAAACTGGCTGCTGATATGCAGATCGACGAAGGTGCGTTGAACATCAAGGCAACCACCACCGAAAAGCTCGGCTTTGCAGGGCGAGAAGAGGGCATCGCAGCGCATGCGGTTGCCTTGATTACAAGGGTCCAAAATTGAAACATTTTGATTTCAATCAATTGCAGCGTTGTTCTGAACGTTCTTCTGACTGCAAGGCGATCATCAGACAATCACCGGCTGATTTTCGAGTCACAGAAATACTGCCATTTGCGCCCGAGGGCACGGGCGGGCATCACTGGTTATTCATCGAAAAGACCGATACCAATACCGACTGGTTGGCAAATGCACTGGCCCGTTTTGCCGGCGTTCCTCAAGTGGCGGTTGGCTATGCCGGTTTGAAAGACCGACATGCCATCACAAGGCAATGGTTCAGCGTCAACCTTGAAGGTCATGAAGTGCCGGATTGGTCAAAATTTGATACCGAACAGTACCGGATCATTGAAGCACATCGACACAATAAAAAACTTAAGCGAGGCGCGTTGCAAGGTAACCGCTTTGATATTACATTACGTGAGCTTTCAGGGGATAAAGATGCCTGGCTGGACGGACTTTCGCGCATAAAAGAACAAGGTGTTCCCAACTACTTTGCAGAGCAGAGATTTGGTCATCAGTCAGGTAATTTGTTTCGGGCTGATCAGTGGTTTCAGACCGGCCGGGCACCCAATCGTCGTAACCAACGCAGCATCATCTTGTCGGCGGGTCGGTCCTGGCTGTTCAATCTGGTGTTGTCGGAACGCATCAAATCTGGCAACTGGAATCAGGCCTTGCAGGGTGATGTGATGCAGTTGGCTGGCAGCCGCAGTTTTTTTCACCATGCCGAGGTGGATGCGGACATTGAACAGCGGCTTGCTCAGATGGATATACATCCAACAGGTCCGCTCTGGGGTCGCGGCAGAGTGCCGAATTCTGGACTCAGTCTGCAGCTTGAGGAGACCCTGCTGCAAGACTGGCAGGATTGGAAACAAGCACTGGAAAAGGCTGGGTTATCACAAGAACGGCGCGCGCTCAGGGTGTTTCCTGAGCAGATGGATTGGCAGTTTGTTGATGACAAATGCCTGAAACTCTCGATGCAATTACCGGCAGGTAGTTATCTGACTGCGGTGCTTCGTGAGCTCGCTCAGATTGACGATGCCAGTCTGATCGTCAACACTGGAGATAACTCAGTTGAGGATGCTGAATAAATTATCGGGGCACCGGTCATGAAATATCTCTTGTCCTTATTGATTTGCTTTATACCCTTGCTTGCCAATGCCAAAAGCTGGCAGGCGAGCAGTCCTGAACATCAAATGGCGGTGCTCGAGTTATTCACTTCGGAGGGCTGTGGCCGATGTCCGCCAGCCGAACAATGGATTAAGCAACTTCCCGAGATAGGCATTGATGATCAGCGCCTGATAGTGCTGGCTTTTCATGTTGACTATCTGGATGAACAAAAAGGCTGGGTGGACGCGTTTGCCCGGCCCGAATTTACCGCCAGGCAGCGACAACTTGCTCGACTCAATCTGTTTCAAACCATTTTCACCCCCGAATTTGTACTCAGCGGCGAGGTGGTGCATAACTGGCGCCAACACTTGGAAGATGTGGTGCTTTTTGTCAATGATTTACAGCCAGAGGCGGATATCTCGCTGCAGGTTGAACATGACTCGCAGACACAGCAGTTGTTGATAGATACGCATGTACTGGTAGACGGTGAGCATAATCAGGCGCATTCCAGCCTGTATCTGGCCGTCAAGGAAAACAACCTCCAGAGTCATGTCACCGCAGGTGATAATGCCGGTCGACACTTTAATCATCAGAATGTCGTTCGGCGTTGGCTTGGACCCTATCCGCTGGACAGGGAAATGCTGATCAGTGCTGAAGTACCGGTTGAGGACGACTGGCAGCTGGATCAATTGACTGTGGTGGCCGTTGTTCAAAACCTGAGTGATGCATTTGTCTTGCAGGCAGTCGCTCTGCCGCTGGAGCATGAAGGAAACTGATGGATTATTTACCGATTTTTATTGATCTCAAGGATCGACAATGTGTGGTTGTGGGCGGCGGCGAGATTGCGGCCAGAAAAGCTGCACTGCTGCTCAAGGCGCAGGCCAAGGTCACTATCATCGCCCCGGATATTGCCGAACCCACCCGTCAGATGCTTGTGGATAGTCAGTGGGCGGGACGCGTCTTCTGGTTAAAGGCAGTTTTTGACAAACATCATCTCTATCAACAGCGCATTGTGATTGCAGCCACCGACGATAACGAGGTCAATCTTGCCGTTTACCGGGCGGCGAGAGCCAAAGGCTTGTTGGTTAACGTGGCGGATGAGCCTGAGTTATGTGATTTCATTCTGGCCTCAATTCTGGATCGTTCACCTATAGTCATTGCCGTGTCCAGTGGTGGACAGTCGCCGATTCTGGCGAGAAACCTGCGAGCACGATTAGAAACATTGATTCCGCCCGCCTACAGTCGTCTTGGTGATCTGGTCGGCCGTTACCGGGAAGCGGTCAAGGACAAGTTCAGCCAATTGGCCCAGCGTCGCAGGTTTTGGGAGTCAGTCCTGGAAGGTCCGGTTGCCGATCATATGCTGGCAGGTCGTGAGGAACTGGCCGAACAGACACTGAAGACATTAATTGACAACACTGCGGATAATGCGTTGCAGCAGGGTGAGGTGTACCTGGTCGGTGCCGGGCCGGGCGATCCTGATTTGCTGACCTTCAAAGCCTTGCGACTGATGCAGCAGGCGGATGTGGTGTTTTATGACCGCCTGGTCAGCAAGGAAGTGCTGGCATTGGTTAGACGTGAAGCTGAGCTGGTTTATGTCGGCAAAAAACGTGCCTGGCATCACAAACGACAGGATGAAATTAATTTTTTGCTGCTTGAGCACGCCAAGCAAGGTCGTCGAGTGTTACGTTTGAAAGGTGGCGATCCATTTATCTTCGGGCGTGGTGGTGAAGAGATCGCGACGCTGGCAGAAAATAAAATTCCTTTTCAGGTGGTTCCGGGAATTACAGCTGCATCCGGCTGTGCCAGTTATGCCGGTATTCCGCTGACGCACCGGGATTATTCTCAGAGTTGCATGTTTGTCACTGGACAGCTCAAAGAAGGTGAGCTGGATCTGAACTGGCAAAGTCTGGTTCAGCCAAGACAAACCATCGTGGTGTACATGGGGCTGGTCGGACTGCCTGTTCTAAGTCAGCAACTGCAGGCTAATGGTATGCGTGCGGATATGCCTGCTGCGCTGGTGCAACAGGGCACCACGGAAAACCAGAAAGTCTGGATTAGTACGGTAGCAGAATTACCTCAGCTTGCTGAACGAGAGCAACCGATAGCGCCCACGCTGGTCATTATTGGTGAAGTAGTATGTCTTCACAATTCACTAAATTGGTTTAAACCTGCGGATCAAAACGCATCGATAGATCAATAGCCGCAATATCCTTGGTCAGTGCACCGACAGAGATCCGATCAACGCCGGTTTCTGCCACTTGGCGGATATTGTCGAGGCTGATGTTGCCCGATGCTTCCAGTAATGCGGCCTGCTGATTAATCGCCACGGCTTCAACCATCAGTGGCAGCTGGAAATTATCGAGCATAATGATGTCGGCGCGGGCGGCCAGTGCCTGATGCAGCTCATCGAGATTTTCGACTTCAACTTCAATGCTGACGCCGGGGTGTAGCTGCTGTGCCAGTTTGACCGCCGCGGCGATGCTTCCTGCCGCATTGATGTGGTTTTCCTTGATCAGAATCGCATCATAAAGCCCAAAGCGATGATTGTCACAACCGCCGCATTGCACCGCGTATTTTTGTGCAATTCGATAGCCGGGCAGTGTCTTGCGAGTATCAAGGACCGACACCGGCAAGCCTGAAACAGCGTCAGCATAGCGCCGGGAAATGGTGGCCGTTGCCGACAGGGTTTGCAGGAAATTCATCGCGGTTCTCTCGCCCGTCAATAATTTTCTTGCAGAACCTTGCAGGCTGCAGATCACGCTATCGGCGCTGATACGGTCACCATCGTTAAAATACCACTCGATGTGAATGTCAGGATCCAGTTGCTGAAAAACACTGTTAAACCAATCCTGACCGCACAGGCAGCAGTCCTGCCGGGTGAGCAGGCGCGCATGGGAATATTGTTTCTCAGGAATCAGAACAGCAGTCAAATCGCCTTGGCCGATGTCCTCTAACAGTGCCAGTTTTACCTGAGATTGAATAAACGCTTGCGGAACCGGGTTGAGAATTGACATGAAAAACCTGAGTATTGAATAAACAGCAAATAGGGTAACGTGTGTGGCATTGATAATCTATCGCGATGACTTTTCAGGAGTACTTCAGTGAGCGACAGTCGCACTGGATTCAAAATTGACCGACGGACAGGCATTCTTAACGAGGCGAAGTTTCTTCTGTCTCCAAATCATGATCAGCGTCCCGATCCGGCTGACATCGGCGGCATTGTCTTACATAACATCAGTTTGCCACCAGGCCAATTCAATGGCGATTGGATCACCGATTTATTTTTGAATCGCCTTGATCCAGAGGCGCATCCCTATTTTGAAGCAATTGCTTTGATGCGTGTTTCCGCCCATCTGCTGATACGACGAAATGGTGAACTGATACAGTATGTACCATTTCATTTGCGCGCCTGGCATGCCGGTGAATCTTGCTGGAATGGTCGGCAACGTTGTAATGACTTTACCGTGGGTATTGAGCTGGAAGGCGATGATCGCAGTGCTTTTGAAACGGCGCAATATCAGTCATTGGTTGAGGTCATTGAGGCGCTGCTGTTGGCCTATCCAACGCTAAGCAAGACAGCCATTACCGGGCACGAACATATCGCGCCAGGGCGGAAAACGGATCCTGGTCCATTTTTTGATTGGGCAGCGTTGCATGCAGCACTTGGCTCCGACTAAAACAAAAAAGCCGCTTTTCAGCGGCTTTTTTATCGGACGCCTCTCAGTTTTACTGAGTAATTGCGACTAACTCGATATCAAAAATCAGTGTTTCATTTGGGCCAATCAATTCCCCAGCACCACGTGGACCATATGCCAGATTACCAGGGATCACAACACGCCATTTAGCGCCTTCCTGCATCATTTGCAGTGCCTCTTGCCAGCCTTGGATAACACCATTAACCGGGAATGTCGCAGGTTCACCACGATCATAGGAGCTGTCAAATACGGTGCCATCGATTAATGTGCCGTGGTAGTGGGCAATTACACGGTCTTCTGGGCCGGGTGTCGCGCCATCGCCAGCTTGAAGAACTTCGTATTGCAGACCACTTTCAGTTGTTACAACACCGTCACGAGCAGCGTTCTCAGTCATGAAAGCTTTGGCTTGGGCTTGCTTCTCGTTGAGGATTTCAGCCATTTTTTGCGCTTGTTTTTGTTGATATTCGCCAACCAGGCGCTCTGCGGTTGCCTGGTCTAGACGGGGCTGTTGTCCTGCGAGCATATCTGCAACGCCAGCGCTGAAAGCCGATAAGTCGAGATCGATGCCTTCGGCTAGCATGTTTTGTCCGACCTGAATGCCGAAGATATAGCTGAGTTTTTGTTGGTCTGTATCAAGGTTGGCGTTGTCTGCCATTGCATAGGCTCCGAATAACATTGGAAGAAAGGCTAGTGTTTTTAATTTCATTCATTTGCTCTCATAAAGGTTAACAGTTCATCGGGTGGTTCGAGTTAGTACCCGGGACGACAGCGAAGTTCACCATACCCGAATCCGTATTTTTTTTCATCTGGCTCGTTAATATCTGACTAAAGTACTTGGTTATTAGAGCAATTGATACTATAATGGTACCAATTGGAGGAGTTGCCATGTTACGCATGGGAAAATTGACAGATTACGGCATTGTATTGATGAGTTATCTGGCTGCTAACAGAATCTCGCAGCACAGCGCTCATACTTTATCTGACGCAGTACAGATGCCATTGCCTACGGTTCGCAAAGTGCTCAAGCATCTCTCTGCTGCGGGATTGTTAAATTCTGAGCGTGGTGCACAAGGTGGTTATGCATTGAGCCGTCAGCCGGAATTGATCTCGGTCGCTGAAATTATAACGGCGATTGAAGGACCGATTGCACTGACAGAATGTGTCAGTTCTGAGAGTCACTGTGATCAGGAAACTCACTGTGCCGTCCAAACTAACTGGACGCGTATCAACAATGCTGTTTTCCATGCGCTTGACGAGGTCAAGCTGTCGCACATGCTGACACTACCTGCATCAGCTTCACGGCCGCTGGTGTTTTTTCCTGCGGCCGACAAATTGAACAAAATTAATCTAAATGATGGTGAAGTCCATGACTGATCAAACACAACAACTGGAGACATTGACGCGTAAGGAGTACAGCGCTGGTTTTGTCACTGATATCGAGTCTGACAGCCTGCCTCCGGGTCTTAATGAAGACGTTATCCGCGAAATTTCCCGCATTAAAAACGAGCCTGAGTTCTTACTGGAATGGCGGCTGAAAGCCTATCGTCACTGGTTGACGATGGATACGCCGATCTGGGCACATGTGCAATATCCTGAAGTCGATTTTCAGGCGATCAGCTACTATTCCGCGCCCAAGAAAAAGACCGATGGGCCCAAGAGTCTTGATGAGGTCGATCCCGAGTTGCTGAGAACCTACGAAAAACTGGGTGTGCCGCTCGATGAACGTGCGCGTCTGGCGGGCGTTGCTGTAGACGCTGTGTTTGACAGTGTTTCGGTCGCTAATACGTTCCAGGACAAATTGGCGGAACAGGGCATCATTTTTATGCCGCTATCCAAAGCGGTTCAGGAATACCCGGAGCTCATTAAACAGTATCTGGGCTCCGTCGTGCCTTATCAGGACAACTATTACGCGGCGCTTAACTCGGCGGTGTTCAGCGATGGTTCCTTTGTTTACATACCTAAAGGCGTGCGTTGCCCAATGGAGTTGTCAACGTATTTCCGTATTAATGCGGCCAATACCGGACAGTTCGAACGTACACTGATCATCGCCGATGATGACGCGTATGTCAGTTATCTGGAAGGCTGTACTGCCCCGATGCGCGACGAAAATCAGCTGCATGCTGCGGTCGTTGAGCTGGTGGCGATGAATCGTGCCGAGATCAAGTATTCCACCGTGCAAAACTGGTATCCCGGTGATGAAAACGGCAAAGGTGGTATCTACAACTTTGTGACCAAGCGTGCAGCTTGTCGTGGCGAATCATCAAAAGTTTCATGGACTCAAGTTGAGACGGGTTCGGCGATTACCTGGAAATATCCAAGTGTCGTGTTGCAGGGCGATAACTCTGTAGGCGAGTTTTACTCCGTGGCTGTGACCAACAACATGCAACAGGCTGACACTGGTACCAAGATGATTCATTTGGGCAAAAACACCAGCTCAACCATCATCTCAAAAGGTATTTCAGCGGGACGTTCGCAAAATGCATATCGTGGCTTGGTGCGAATGGGGCCTAACGCCGAAAATGCCCGAAATTACACCGAGTGTGATTCATTGCTGATGGGGGATCGTTGTGCGGCACACACTTTCCCTTACATCGAAGTGAAAAACCCGACCGCAAAAGTCGAGCATGAAGCGTCAACTTCCAAAATCAGTGAAGACCAGTTGTTTTATTGCAAACAGCGAGGTCTGGATACTGAAGATGCGGTATCGATGATCGTTAACGGTTTTTGTAAGCAGGTGATTCGTGAATTGCCGATGGAATTTGCCGTAGAGGCTCAGAACCTGCTTGGTTTATCGCTGGAAGGATCGGTGGGTTAGTCAAACTCTCCACACCATGATCCGCTACTGAAATACTAAAAAAATACTTATTTCGAAGAGTTAAAAATTTATGAAAATGCTGGAAATCAAAAACCTGCACGCCACTATTGATGGCAAGGAAATTCTTAAAGGAATCGATCTGACCGTTAATGCCGGCGAAGTTCACGCCATTATGGGACCTAACGGCGCAGGTAAAAGCACGCTGTCAAACGTGCTGGCTGGCCGTGATGGTTATGAAATTACCCAGGGTGAGATCCTTTACAAGGGCGAAAATCTAATTGATCTGGAACCGGAAGAACGGGCTCAACGCGGGGTCTTTCTGGCTTTTCAATACCCGGTCGAAATTCCTGGCGTAAGCAATATCTATCTCTTGAAAGCTGCACTGAATGCGGTTCGCAAATATCAGGGACTGGATGAGCTTGACGCGATTGATTTTCTGACTCTGGTTCGCAGCAAAATGGAACTGGTCAAGATGGACGAGCAGTTTCTGCATCGCAGTGTTAACGAAGGTTTCTCCGGTGGTGAGAAAAAACGCAACGAAATTCTGCAAATGGCTTTGCTGGAGCCTGCGCTGGCAATTCTTGATGAAACTGACTCAGGTCTGGACATTGATGCCTTGCGCATTGTTTCGGAAGGTGTAAACGCCCTGCGTGATACAGATCGCTCAATGATCATGATTACCCACTACCAGCGTTTGCTGGACTACATCGTGCCGGATTACGTGCACGTGTTATCTAACGGCCGTATTGTTAAATCAGGTGATAAGGATCTTGCCAAAGAATTGGAAAGATCAGGCTACAGCTGGATTCATGACGCTCCTGAAGGTGTTGGCGCATGAAACAGCTCGCCGAAATCCACACCGCATTCATCGAGCGTGCTGATGATGTGAGCTTGTTAAACACGCCAGCAGTCAATGCCCTGCGCCAAAAGGCCAAAGCGCAGTTTGAGCGTCATGGTCTGCCGGGTAAAAAACAGGAAGACTGGAAATACACCAGCTTATGGCAACTGGGGCAGGAACAGTTTGTTTACCAGGCTGTCGAGACGACACTCGACGCTGAAACAATTGACCGTCTGGCATTAGTTACTGGGTCTTATCGTCTGGTGATTGTTGATGGTGTTTTTCAGCCTGAGTTGTCTCGCCTCGCTGATTTACCGCAAGGTGTGAAATTACAGGCCATGTCACAGCTTGATGCCGATATTGCCGATCAACTCAATCAGCAAATCGATTTGGAAAAACCGGGCTTTAATGCACTGAACACCATGCTGTTCAGCGAAGGTCTCTACCTGCATATCGCAAACGATATTCAGCTGTCACAAACCATTGAGCTTGTGGTGGTTAATTCAGGCAAAACTGCCAATCTTGCCGTACATCTCCGCCATTTGGTTCGGCTTGAAAACGGCGCAAAAGCCACACTAATTGAGCATTATGTGGCAGTGGATGACGCCGCAACAGGACTCAACGATATCGTGACTGAAGTTGCGCTTGCACAAGATGCTCAACTTGAACATTACAAACTGCAGCAGGAATCCGTTACCAGTTATCACGTTGCGACTATGGCGGCCCATCAGGCGGAGGGCAGTCACTGGCACAATGCCAATATTTCTCTGGGTGGCAAGCTGGCTCGCAATGATGTGCACAGCAGACTGGAAGGCGAAGCAGCCCATCTCACCATGAGCGGTCTTTATCTTGTCGCTGGTGACCAGCACGTTGACAACCATACACGTATCGATCACAGCGTAGCCAATACTTCCAGTGATGAAGTCTATAAAGGTGTGATGGACGAAAAAAGCCACGCGGTTTTCAACGGTAAAGTGTTTGTTCACAAGGATGCACAGAAAACAGACGCTAATCAGAGCAACCACAACCTGTTGCTTTCCCGTGGCTGTGAGATTGATACCAAACCTGAAATGGAAATCTACGCGGATGATGTGAAATGCGGTCACGGCAGCACTGTCGGGCAGATCGATATGGATCAACTGTTTTTCCTGCGTGCGCGTGGTCTTGATGAGGTCAGTGCTCGTAGTTTGCTGACATTTGCCTTTGCTGTTGATGTGCTTGAGCGTCTGCCATCAGACGAAATAAAACAGGCATTGTCCACCGTGATTGAACAGCGCCTGCCGCGGGGTGCCAAAGTCTGATGAGAGCTTTTGATATTGAACAGATCCGTGCAGATTTTCCAATTCTGCATCAGCAGATCAATGGTCAGCCTCTGGTATATCTGGACAATGCGGCAAGCAGTCAGAAACCGCTGCAAGTGATTGAGGCCGTTGATCATTATTACCGAACCGATAATGCCAATGTGCATCGTGGCGTTCATCGCCTGAGCCAGAGAGCAACTGACGCGTTTGAAGCATCACGTTCAACTGTGCGTGACTATCTCAACGCCAGCAGTGACCGTGAAATTGTCTTTGTACGCGGTGCGACCGAAGCCATTAATCTGGTTGCACAGAGCTTTGTGCGACCGATGATTGTTGAGGATGATGAAATACTGATCAGTCATCTGGAGCATCATGCCAACATTGTGCCTTGGCAGATGCTATGTGAGCAGACCGGAGCACAACTCAAAGTCATCCCGATGACTGAGACTGGTGAGCTTGACTTAACTCAGATAGACGAGCTGTTGAATTCACGCACCAAAATACTGTCCATCGGTCATGTCTCAAATGCACTGGGAACCGTCAATCCAGTGAAAATGCTGACCGAAAAAGCCCGTGCCAAAGGCATTCCCGTATTGATCGACGGGGCGCAGGCTGTGCCACATTTGCAAGTTGATGTGCAGGCGCTGGATTGTGATTTTTATGTATTTTCCGGCCATAAATTATTTGCTCCAACCGGTATCGGCGTACTTTTCGGACGTCAGCAGTTGCTGGAGGCAATGCCCCCGTATCAAGGTGGTGGCGACATGATTTTGTCTGTCAGTTTCTCAGGCACAATCTATAACGAACTGCCTTATAAATTCGAGGCTGGCACACCTCATATTGCTGGTGCAATCGGTCTGGCTGCAGCTATTGACTATATCCAGCAGTTTGGCATGGAGGTATTGGCCGCACATGAACATCACCTGCTTGATTTGGCAACAGCCAAACTGCAGGCGATGGACGGAGTGCGCATTATTGGTACCGCCAAAGAAAAAGCCAGTGTGCTGTCGTTTATGATCGATGGCGTCCATCCACACGACGTCGGTACCATTTTCGACCAACAAGGGGTGGCTATTCGTACTGGACATCACTGTGCCCAGCCAGTGATGGAGTATTTCGACATACCGGCGACCGCGCGTGCCTCGTTTGCTTTCTATAACAGCGAGCAGGAAGTTGATGCACTGGTCGCCGCCATCAAGAAGACCCAGGAGTTGTTTGGCTGATGAGTGATCTAAGAGACCTTTATCAACAAGTGATCATGGATCACAACAAAAACCCACGTAATTTCAGGGAAATTGAAGACGCGAATCACTTTGCGCACGGCAATAACCCTTTGTGCGGTGACAAGCTGGTTGTCTACGTTAAACTGGATGGAAATGTCATCACCGATGTCAGTTTTAAAGGCAGTGGTTGTGCAATTTCCATGGCTTCTGCTTCATTGATGACTGAATCACTGAAAGGCAAAACACTTGAGGAAGCTGATGCGATTTACGAACAGGTTCATAAAACCATGACTGGTGAAACTGCTGATCGACACCTATTGGGCAAACTGGAAGTGCTCAGTGGTGTGAAGGAATTCCCTGCGCGGGTAAAATGCGCGACTTTGTCCTGGCACACGGTGCATGCGGCCGTTGACAGTGATCACGATATTTCGGTCAGCACAGAGTGATGCTCATGAATGATAACGAAGTAAAACCCCATAGCTACACAGCGGATGAATTGAAAGAAGATGTGATTGAGATGCTTAAGACAATCTTCGATCCAGAGATTCCAGTCAATATCTATGAGCTTGGCCTGATCTACCAGATTGACGTCAGTGGATCTGGCAATGTAGTCATTCAGATGACATTAACTGCTCCCAATTGCCCTGTTGCCCAATCTTTTCCCGGAGACATTGAGGCGAAAATCGGCACCATAGAGGGTGTTAACAAAGTACATGTTGAGCTGGTATGGGATCCTCCATGGACTCGCGATATGATGAGCGAAGCCGCACAGTTGCAGCTTGGCATGTTCTGATAAAAAAACGCCTCGGCGGTTTTTTGCAGCCTGTTAATCTTTTTACCGTTACTAGGGCTTGTTGACCTTTCATCTCCACCTCTGTGTGACTGAAAAAGTGCCAATCAAGGCGCGAGGAGAGAAATTTAGTTGTTCTAAATAAATGACAAGCAACACTGAGTGGCGCTTTTTCAGCCACAACCCGAAGGGATGGGACTATTTTTGCGCCCGGCTGCGTTGACACTCGCTCTCATCTAGATTGGCTACAAATCCCTCCTTTCGCCTTGCCGAACACAAAAATAGCCGCCAGCAGTGGTGGAGATGAAAGGTCAACAAGTCCTAATGTCGATAACAGACTGAGGAATTTAAATTGAGAGATTGGTGCTCCTGGTAGTCAGCAGAGCCGCAAATTGCAGGGTTGTCTATTTCGGCGGTCAATACCGCTTTTGCAGCAAATCCACTTAAAAAAAGGACTATCAACATCAATGCGGGCAGTGGTGAGTATTTCATTGCATCTTCCGATTTGTGAAGGCAATAGCTCTTTTTAAAAAACTGTGGGTGGTTTTACTCACCCACATAAGGGGCAGGTTCGAGAGTCATGACCTGCAGGACAACATTACGAAAAACAAAGGTGGCTGGTGGTTCTCAGCACCAACAATCAGCACAGATAGATCCTGTAACGTGACGAGAGTCTATCTGTTTGCGGTAAGCTGAATATCCGCAGATCTACTGCCAACTGTTATGTTGAATCATAGCGATCGACTGTCAGCTCAGCTATAGGAGGATTTCCTTTTGACTACTGGCGTCGACTGAAATGAAAAATACCCAATGGCGCTTTTTCTGAAGGCTTTGAATAATCAGGGAATATTTCCTATAGGTGGCTTATAAGCGGCTGACTATCATTGTTGCAAGTCCGCATCCAAATGAGTCAGTTGATGACCAGCCAAACAGCATTGCTTGATGAAACAAAACAAATCCTCATTGACCTCTTCGATGATGCTATCCAGCATGATGGTTATTCCGATATCGGTATTGAGATAAGAATTCTCAAGCGGGGTCAGAAAGAAGTTATTTTCCACTACGGAAAGCAATATCGCTTTGTGCTTGACGTGCCAAACAATATGATTAATTCACAAGCTGGTTGAAAGCACAGTGGCATCAGTGTTGATAACTGATTGCATTTTTAAAAATATGTCGAAGCATATCTAACTTTACAGGGCTGGCCAGGTTAGCGGCTCCCATGGAATATAGCGCTATGATTGAGCTTTTCTGTTGGAGTGAATAAGGTGAGCAGGGTAGAGCCGTTGTAGAGAGAACTGTATGAGTCTTACTCGTCTGATTAACTTGCGCATATTGTTGAGCGTTGTGGTCATCATGTGCCTTGGAAGTTTTTTTGCGATCTGGCAGGCGCGTCAGTCAGTCGAGCATGAAGTTCAGTCTTCATTCAATCTGGCGGTGCAATTGTTTGATCTGAGTTTCAAACAGTTTGCTGAAGCTGGACAGTCTGAGCAGGACTGGTTACGTCATCTGAGCGCACTGCGCGAGACTCGCCATTTAAATTTGGCACTTGAAAATGATCAAGGTGAACAAGTTGCGTTATTTACCGAGCCAAACGATGACTTTTACGCACATTTGCCGCGTTGGTATGTGTATCTGGTGATGACTGAGCCGCTGGCAGTGGATTACATGCTGACACTGGATGATGGGCGTACCAAGCGGCTGGTTTTGAGTGCGGATCCCATGGATGAAATTGATGAGGCGTGGCAAGAATCTCAAGCCTATTTCTGGTCGGTGATAGCAATGATTATCGTAATATTTGTGGCGATTAACCTGGTTTTTCACAGCATGCTGAAGGCTGTTCGCAGTATCTTGAGTGGTTTGCGACAAATTGAATCCGGGCAATATGGTTTGAACTTGCCGCAATTCAATATTAGTGAATTTGATGCTATATCCACTGAAGTCAACCGCTTGTCATTGGCACTGAACATCGCACGTAAAAATAATCAGGCGCTGGCACGTCACAGTATGCAAATTCAGGAACAAGAGCGTCGCAATATGTCACGTGAACTGCACGATGAAATGGGGCAGTCATTGACAGCCATCAAGGCGATGGCGGTCGCTGTTCGCCAACCAGCGGCAGATCGTGAAGCGGCTGGAACAGCGATCATTGATGTCTGTAACCATCTTTCAGGTGTGGTGCGTTCAATGATGCGCACCTTGCATCCACTGAGTCTCACAGATCTGGGGCTGGGCGCGACCCTGACTGACCTGATTAACGAGTGGCAGCGACGCGATACATCAGTCAGCATACAACTTGGCTATGATGAACGAGTAGATACACTCCACCCGGAACAGGCGATTCATGTCTATCGCATCGTTCAGGAGTGTCTGACCAATGTGATGCGTCATGCGAATGCTACTGAGGTGATAATTGCCGTCAATAAAAATACCTATGATGACGGGCGCTGCCTGGTCAGTGTTGTGGTTGAGGATAATGGTATCGGTAAACAGAATAACAACGAACAGGGCTTTGGTTTGCTGGCGATGCGAGAACGCGTTGAAAGCATGGGTGGAGATTTCAAGTTTGAATCGGTGTCCGGTGTAGGCGTTCGTGTCGAGGCCTGGATACCTTATACCGAAAAGCAGGAACAGAATGAATCAGAACAAGATTAGCGTTTTACTGGTCGACGATCATGAAGTTGTGAGAGCCGGATTCCGAATGCTGCTCTCAGCGCAATCCTTTATTGGTGACATTTCCGAAATTGACCGCGGAGAGTTGGTCTGCCACGAGTATGGTCGGGTCAAACCCGATGTCGTTGTGATGGACTTATCAATGCCCGGCATTGGTGGGCTTGAAGCTATTCGAAGATTGATACGTCAGGAGGCTAATGCAATTGTGCTGGTGTACAGCATTCATGATGAAGCAATTTATGTTGAGCGAGCGCTTCAGGCGGGCGCTCAGGGCTACGTGAGTAAAAACAGTGCTGCCGATGTTCTGGCTGAAGCCGTCCAAGTCGTTGCAAAGGGGAGTCAGTATATCGAGGAGGGCCTATTACCCGGTTCACACGACCTCAAACGCTCAAACTTTGATGCCAGTAACGAAATTACTGATGTCTTATCACCTCGTGAGTTTGATGTCTTTTGTCGTCTTGCTAGCGGGATGAATGCCCATGAAGTGGCTGCTGATCTTCATCTCGGTTACAAAACAGTTGCCAACTATAACACTACAATCAAAAACAAACTCAAAGCTGATACTGCTGCAGATTTAGCGCACATTGCCGTGGCGCTGGGCATTATCAAGCCTGGCTAAGATGCTGTTATAAAAGGCGATGCTGATCTAGATCATCAATCACGCTTTTTCCCATTTCGCCTGCTTGAAAAGCAAAATGATCGGCCACATTATTGTTGCCGAGGCAGAAATTGACTGCCTCGATTGTCTGGTAATGATAAGAGGTGTCTATATGGCTATTCAACGATACAGACCTTTGACTTTGCTGGATCAGTTGCAGCGGGAAATGACAAGCCTGTTCAATGCGCAATCGCCAGCTACCGAAGTTAACTTTAGTAGTGAGGAGTGGAGTCCGGCGGTTGATATACAGGAAACGGATGTGGGTTATGTGATTCACGCTGATTTGCCCGGTGTTAAATCGGCAGATATTGAAGTCACGGCTGAAAATGGTTTGTTGACCATTAAAGGTCAGCGTGAGAGCAGCAAGGAAGAAGACAAAGATAATTACAAACGCATCGAGCGTTTCAGTGGCAGTTTTATGCGTCGTTTTACTCTGCCTGAAACAGCGGATATGGATAATATTAGCGCCAAAACCAATGACGGCGTGCTGGAGTTGGTGATTCCCAAAATTCCACAGTCACAGCCCAGACGCATTGAAGTCAAAGTTGATTGATTTATAACAAAGACTGGTTATTGGCCAATAACCAGTCTTTTTTTTCCGCTCAATACGGGAGTTTTTCTTGGTCAAAGAAACCCTGTTTCTGTACAATAAAGCATCGGCTATCTGTCGTGATCTATTGCTCTTGTGGGTAGAGAATGGAAACAATACAACAACACAAGGACAATGTTATGAAATCAAATAAATCTACCCTGGCTGCCCTGATCTCTGCGGCAGTGTTATTCGCACCAGCCCTCGCGCAAGCAAACAAGCATGATTCTGCATTGGATAAATGTGTCGCTTCTGCGATGGAATTACATCCAGGCACTATCCTGGGTATGCGCGCTGAAATCGAAAACGGCAAACGCCAGTACGAGCTGGATATTGCTGGCAATGATGGTCAGCATTGGGAAGTGGAGTGCAGTGCGAAATCTGGTGAAATTCTGGAAGTTGAACGTGAAGTCGCGCCAAATGATCCTGAATTCACATCAAAAGCAAAAGTCAGACTGGATGAAGCGCTGAAAACAGCACTGGATGCCTATCCAGGCGCTGTAATGAAGATTGAGTACGAAATCGAAGCAGATGGCAGCGTTTCCTATGAATTTGACATCTTGATGGCTGATGGCAAGTTAATGGAAGTTGAAGTCGATGCTGTTACCGGTGCTTTGAAAGAGCCGGAAGAAGTGCTGTATCAAATTGGTCAATAAACGCCAATAGGTACACGCTTTCTATAGTGACAAAATAAACCCCGGTCATGCCGGGGTTTATTGTTTCTGGGTCTTGTTTTTTCTACTTCAGAGCAACACGTTGTTGTTGCAACTGACTGAGCGCCTGTTGCAGTTCTGCCAGTTTGGCGCGTTCTTTTTCAACCACGTCTGCCGGCGCTTTGGCGACATAGTTTTCATTTTTCAGTTTGCCGGATGATTGTTGAATCACTTTGTCCAGTTTGCTGATTTCCTTGTCCAGTCGGGCGATTTCGGCTTCTTTGTCAATCAAACCTTCCAGCGGGATCAGGATCTCCATTTTGCCAACCAGCGCCGTCGCGGCAGCCGGGGCTGCACCATCCAGTAATTGAATATCATTCAAGTTGGCCAGACGGCTGAGAAAGTCCCGATTGGCCTGCAAGCGCTGTTGATCCTGTGCTGAAGCCTCGTTTAACAACACCGGCAGTTGTTGTTTGGGCGCAATGTTCATCTGTGAACGAATTGAGCGAACACCGGTAATAAACTGCATCACCCATTCCATATCGGCAACGGCTTCGTCATCAATTTTGCCAGCATCGGCAACTGGGAAAGGCTCACGGGTAATGGTTGAACCCGACTTGCCAGCCAGCGGTGCAATGGTTTGCCAGATTTCTTCAGTAATAAACGGCATGATCGGGTGTGCCAGCCGCAAGGTGGCTTCCAATACCCGCACCAAAGTGCGACGGGTGCCGCGTTTGGCTGCTGCTGAAGCACTGTCGTTGTTTAATACCGGCTTGGACAGTTCCAGATACCAGTCACAGTAGTGATTCCAGATAAACTCGTAAATGGCATGTGCCGCCAGGTCAAAGCGGTAACTATCAAGTGCCTTGGTTACCTCTTGTTCGGTCTGTTGCAACTTGCTGATAATCCAGCGATCGGCAAGACTCAATTCGACTGTAGCATTATCAAGGCCGGTGTCCTGACCTTCGGTATTCATCAGCACATAACGCGCGGCGTTCCACAGTTTGTTGCAGAAATTGCGGTAACCGGCGATGCGATTCATATCAAAATTGATATCGCGACCGGTGGTGGCCAGTGATGCAAAGGTAAAGCGCAGCGCATCGGTGCCATGGGGTGCAATGCCCTCCGGAAATTCTTTTCGCGTGGCTTTTTCGATTTTGGCGGCCAGTTGCGGTTGCATCATGCCACTGGTGCGTTTGGCAACCAGTGCTTCCAGATCAATACCATCGATAATATCAATAGGATCGAGCACATTGCCTTTGGACTTGGACATTTTCTGGCCCTGGGCATCACGCACCAGACCATGGATATACACTTCACGGAATGGCACATCGCCCATGAAGTGAATGCCCATCATCATCATTCTGGCGACCCAGAAAAAGATAATGTCGAAACCGGTGACCAGCACACTGCCCGGATACCAGGTTTTCAAGGCGGTATTGTCTTCAGGCCAGCCGAGTGTTGAGAAAGGCCACAGGGCCGATGAAAACCAGGTATCAAGCACGTCTTCATCTTGTGTCAGTTCAAGGTCGGCTGAGAGCTGATATTTTTGACGTGCTTCAGCTTCATCATGCGCGACATAGACATTGCCCTCGTTGTCATACCAGGCCGGAATACGGTGGCCCCACCAGATTTGTCGGGAAATGCACCAGTCCTGAATATCTTCCATCCAGTTAAAGAAGGTCTTATCCCAGTTGGCAGGAACAAACTTTACTTTGCCTGATTTTACGGCTTCAACTGCTGGTGCTGCCAGCACATCAGCTTTGACATACCACTGATCCGTGAGCAGGGGTTCGATAACCGCGCCGCTGCGATCACCACGAGGCACCATGAGTTTGTGATCCTGAATGTCTTGTAGCAGTCCCAGTTCTTTAAGATCATGCACAATGACATCACGAGCTTCATAACGATCGAGGCCACGATATTTCTCCGGGGCGTTGTCGTTGATGGCGGCATCAATGGTCAGGATGTTAATGGCTTCAAGCTGGTGACGTTTGCCCACCTCGGCATCGTTAAAGTCATGTGCCGGGGTAATTTTGACACAACCGCTGCCAAACTCCGGATCGACATATTCATCGCCAACGATGGGGATTTCGCGTCCTACCAAGGGCAGACGGATGGTTTGACCGATGAGATGTTTGTAGCGTTCGTCTTCCGGGTGCACCGCAACGGCAGTATCGCCCAACATGGTTTCTGGTCGTGTGGTGGCGACTACCAAGTGACCGCTGCCATCGCTGAGTGGATAGCGGAAATGCCATAAATGGCCAGATTCTTCTTCAGAGAGGACTTCCAGATCCGAAACAGCAGTGTGCAAGACCGGATCCCAGTTGACCAGTCGTTTGCCTCGATAAATCAGGCCTTCATCATGCAGTTGCACAAAGACACTTTTAACTGCATCAGAGAGTTTTGCATCCATGGTGAATCGATCACGAGACCAGTCCAGTGACGAGCCAAGGCGACGAAGTTGGCGAGTGATGTTACCGCCGGATTCCTCCTTCCATTCCCAGACACGGTTGATAAAGTCATCGCGGCCCAGATCATGACGTGTCTTGCCTTCAGCATTGAGTTGGCGTTCGACCACCATTTGCGTGGCAATACCGGCATGGTCTGTCCCTGGTTGCCACAGCGTGTTGTCACCCTTCATTCGATGATAACGGGTCAGGGTGTCCATGATGGTGTTGTTAAAACCATGTCCCATGTGCAGACTACCCGTGACATTGGGAGGCGGCAGCATGATTGCATAAGGTGTGCCTTCGCCGGAGGGCTTGAACTCTCCGTTGTTTTCCCAGTGTTGGTACCAGCGTTGTTCGATAGCGTCGGGGTTATAGGTTTTGTCCATGCGTCTCTGCGTCAGGTTATTCGGAAGTAAGAAAAGCGGGCATTATACCCGCAGATGATTGCGAGGTCAGTGCTCAGCCACTTGTCTGAAGATTGATGTTGTGTGTGTCGATGTGATAGCCGCGGTCTCTGTAGAACTGGTAGCGCTTGCGCCCGTGGTTTTTGATATCCGGATTGTCGTCAATAATTTCCAGTAAACGCTCGAACTGACTGAAAAATCCGGGCTGTTCAGGACTCAGATTAATCAGCACATCCATCAGTCTTGGCGGAGCCGTTTGGTGGCTGATCAATATAGGGGCGGGGTGTTCATCATGCTGTTCAAGCTGCTGATGCGGCACAAAACTTTCTGGTCGAAACTCCCACAAAATAGTGTCCATCGCAGCACTTTGTTGAGCGTTTTCCGTATGAATAAACACCTGATGGCCTTCCCGCCAGGCTTTTTCAGCCAAGCGGCAGGCAAAAAGCTGCCGCTCTTGTTCTGACAGGCTGTTGATAACGTAAAAACTGACTCTGGTCATTCAGTCAGCTCAATTTTCCAGTCGGTTTAGCAGGTATTGCATCAGCAATGGAACTGGACGGCCAGTGGCACCTTTTTCTTTGCCGCTGTTCCATGCGGTACCGGCGATATCCAGATGTGCCCATTTGAATTTTTCGGTAAAACGCGACAAGAAACATGCTGCGGTGACGCTGCCGGCCTCTTTACCACCCACATTGGCAATATCAGCAAAGTTACTGTCCAGTTGTTTTTGATAGTCATCCCACAGCGGCAGTTGCCATACCCGATCAAAGCTGTCATTGCCTGCTTTGAGCAGGTCAGTAGCCAGTGCCTCATTATTACTCATCAGTCCAGTCGCGTTATTACCCAACGCGACGATAATAGCGCCTGTCAGCGTGGCAATATCAATGACAGTGTCCGGGTTAAATCTTTCGCTGTAAGTCAGTGCGTCGCAAAGCAACAATCGACCTTCTGCGTCGGTATTGAGAATTTCGATGGTCTTGCCAGCCATGCTGGTGACAATGTCTCCGGGCTTATTGGCATCGCCATCAGGAAGGTTTTCAGAGCTGGGGATCACGCCAACGACATTAATGGGCAGTTGCAGTTCGGCAACCGCTTGAATGGTTCCCAGTACACTCGCAGCGCCACACATGTCATATTTCATCTCATCCATGCCCTGTGATGGCTTGAGTGAAATACCGCCGGCGTCGAATGTCAGACCTTTACCGACCAGCACAACCGGTTTGCTGTCACCACCACCGCCGTAGTTAAGGGTAATCAGTCTGGCAGGTTGTCGACTGCCACGTGATACTGAAAGAAAGGCCCC
Organism: Methylophaga sp.; assembly: GCA_020831825.1. Taxonomy (GTDB): domain Bacteria; phylum Pseudomonadota; class Gammaproteobacteria; order Nitrosococcales; family Methylophagaceae; genus Methylophaga. Next base: position 44,878 of record JAFIFW010000017.1, read on the forward strand.
CATGCTTAGCTCGGCGATGTCATCTTCATCCAGTACATCTACCGCCAAATCATCAAATTGCTTTTCCATTTTCAAAGCCTGATCAGCCAAGTAGATTGGGGTGCAGATATTGCCTGGAAGATTACCAAGCTCGCGGGCCAGATTCATGCCACGTCCGATAGCCTGACCAGTTTTGGTTTCAGTTTCAGCCTCGGCTGGAGAGGCATCAGCACAGGCAACAGTGAGTTTTGCCAGCGGCTTTTTGATTTCTGCAACCTGACTCTTGGTCTGGCTGTATCGATACAAGGCGATTTCGTTGTTGATAACCGTTTGGCGAATCAACCAGCCAGCACTGCGGCCGTTGATTGATACTTCGGCGGCAAAGCTGACTGCATCCACACAGGCACTGTCATTAAGCCATTTGCTGATGGCAATTGATGAACTGTTGAAGTCATTTTCAGTGGTTTTACCCGCCTTACCGAAACCGGCTAACAAGACACGTGGACTGGTGATGCCCGACAGATCGTTGAGTAGCATTATTTGTCCGGGTTTGGCTGCAAAATCACCACGGTTGATAATCCGGGTCAGGCTTCCTTCACTGGCGGCATCAAGTGCCTGTGCAGAAGGACTCATTTGTCCGTCTTCATGAATGGCAACCACCAGACAATCGGTTGCAATGGTGACTGGATTATCGTTGGTAACAAAATACTGCATGGATTTCTCCTGTGACTGTAGATAGTTTAGACTGCGTGTTTGTTGCAGCGTCTGTGAAACGTATTCTAACCAAGACCTTTTGATAATGCGCGTGTCTTCTCGAGTTTTGCCTTTGCGGTTGTCGCTGATAGACCGCTATATGTTCAGAGAGTTTTTACTCAATTTGATCGCAGTGACGAGTGTCCTGTGGTTGATTTATGTTGCGACTCGATTTGCGCGTTATCTGGCTCAGGCGGCTGTGGGTAATTTACCCGCTGAAGTTATTTTCAGTCTGCTCTGGTTCAGTTCTTTGGGCGCCTTGTCGATCTTGTTGCCGATTGCGACTTTTCTGGCCGTTATGCTCTCTTTAGGCCGGATGAGTTCCGACAGTGAGCTTACGGTCATAGCCGCCTGTGGAATTTCTGGCAACCGCATCATGCGAAACGTCACCGTGTTTTCCGGCGCCATGGCAATCATCATCGCATGGCTGGCATTGTTTGTCGTGCCGCAGATGAATAATGATCGCTATGCCATTGAGGAGCGTGCCAGGGTTGCGGCTAACACTGGGGGCATAGTGGCAGGTAGTTTTAAGGAAAGTCGAGACGGACAGTGGACTTTCTACTCTCAGGGTGTCAGTGATGACAAGCAGTCGATGGAAAATATCTTCATCGAAATTCATCGTTCCCAGCGACCGCTGATATTCAGAGCTGAGCGTGGTCATTTTGAAGTCGACAGAATGACCGGTGATAAATATCTGGTGCTTGAAAATGGTTATCGCTATGAGGGTGAGGCGGGCGATTTGGATTTTGTGATTGCTCAATATGAATCGCACAGTATGCTCATCGAAAAAGGTCAGCAAACTGAATTACGCGAGCGTCAGAGAACCATGTCCAGCATGGAACTGTGGCAGCGAGGTCATATCAGGGACCTTGCAGAGCTACAGTGGCGATTCTCTTCGGCAATCATGACCGTCATTCTTGGCTTGATAGCCATTACGCTGGCGAATGCCGGCCCCAGACAAGGGCGTTATGCCGGTTTTTTCCCTGCGGTGCTGATCTACATTATCTATAGCAATTTGTTGGGTATAAGCAGAGCCTGGATTTCGGCAGGTACCTTATCGCCGTTGTTTGGAACATTATGGGTGCATCTGTTAATGCTTGGGCTATTTGCGACACTCTATTACCGTCAACGATTGAGAACCTACTGGCATCACATGAAGAATAATGCCACATGAAGATTTTGCATGTTTACATCACCAAAACCATTATCAGCAGTACCTTGCTGGTGTTGGTCGTCTTGATGGGGCTTTATACCTTCATGGATTTTATCAATGAACTTGATGATCTGGGCAAGGGGAGTTATGGACTGACAGATATCTTCAGTTATCTGGCTTTGTCCATGCCAAAACGCATATACGAGCTATTGCCGGTTGCAGCCCTGCTTGGCAGTGTGTTGGGTCTTGGTAATCTTGCCTCACAGAGTGAACTGGTCGCTATGCGCGCAGCCGGGCTTTCTGTCGCAAATATCAGTCGAGCGGTGCTAGCGGTGGCGGTTATGTTGTTGTTGTTTGCGGTATTTGTCGGTGAGGTGATTCGACCCACTGCAGAGCAAAAAGCCCGACAAATCCAAACCATGGCGCAAACCGGAACGGAAGGCTTGCAGACGGATCATGGCTTTTGGACACGCGATGGCAATCATTTCAATCACATTGAACGGATCCATGCTGATGGTCGATTTGTCGGTGTGACAATTTATGAATTTGATGATGCTTTTCGACTAAGGATTCTGACTAGAGCTGCACAGGCCCACTATGAACAGGGCAGCTGGATTTTGACTGATGTACTGCAAAGTACCATTGACGAGGCGGGTATTGAAGTGCGCTCGGTCAATCACGCTCGCTGGCGTTCAAGGCTCAATCCGGGGATGTTGAATATCGTGGTTATGCCACCCGAGTTTCTTCCAGTCTGGAGCCTTGTCAGTTATATCGATTACTTGCAGGATAATCACCAGGCGGTTGATCAATACCAGCTGGCATTTTGGAGCAAAATCATGATGCCGGTCAGTGCCGCAGTGATGGTGTTCCTGGCGGTACCTTTTGTCTTCGGGCCACTCAGATCAGCGCCCGTCGGTGGCAGGATTCTGGCCGGTGTTTTGGTGGGTATCGGTTTTCACCTGTTCAACCAGACATTCCAGCATATGGGACTGGTATTTGGTGTGATTCCCTGGCTTGCAGCCTCTATCCCCACCATGATGTTTGCCGTTTTAGGGCTTTATCTGCTCAGGCGCGTCAAATAACTCACTTCGCTGGTTCAAACTCCAAATCTCTGTTGAGTTTCAATTCTTCGATCACCTGACGATTTGTGTTGAGTGTGCTGCGAGCATTCGTTATCGCTTCGATGTCCTGTTCGACAAAAGCTTGCATCACATCGATTGAAAAACGCTCCAGACTGTCAAATACCGCGAAAACACCTTCGAGTTGCCGGGTTTCAACGAACTTGCGGTTCTGTTCCAGCATTGTCTGGTAATACTCGTTACGGCTTCGTACGGTGGGTGAGAATGCGTTTTGTCGCCAGACCATATAGCCTCGGTGGTCGCCTCTTTCCTCATAAAGTCGACGGTAATCAATCACTTCTTGCTGAAAACGTTGATATTCGCTGATCATCTCGACCAGAAAAGCGTCGACGCTGTCATCATTCAATGTGAAGATTTGATCAACAGTTTCTGCCTTCAATGGTGCTGCCAGCACTAGAATCGAAGCACACAGTGACAACATGAGCTGATAAAGTTGTTTTGTGGATAATCGCATGAAAACCTCAAGCAAATTAATTAGCTAATTATTCGTTGCTTTTGAGATGAGGTAAATAAGGAAAGTTCATAGAACGGAAAAAATGGCGTCCCCAAGGGGATTCGAACCCCTGTTACCGCCGTGAAAGGGCGGTGTCCTAGGCCTCTAGACGATGGGGACCTAAAACAACTTGTATCCGTAAAGAAAAACCCCCGAGCAAGTCGAGGGTTTTTATTTGGCGTCCCCAAGGGGATTCGAACCCCTGTTACCGCCGTGAAAGGGCGGTGTCCTAGGCCTCTAGACGATGGGGACCTAAAACGTTTCTCTCGAGTTTTGGTGGAGCTAGGCGGGATCGAACCGCCGACCTCTTGCATGCCATGCAAGCGCTCTCCCAGCTGAGCTATAGCCCCCGAAAGGAAGCGCATACTATATGGATTGGCAGGAATACTGTCAATACAATATTCAAATTATTTATTCCCTCCACACTCGCTATTCAAGCATGCTGAGAGTTCTTAGCTGGCTACCAGAGCACCGATGATGCAACTAAGTTATTGATGTAATGTGATCGGGCTGTCAGGGATTT
>JAFIFW010000006.1 GCA_020831825.1 Methylophaga sp.
ACGACCTCTGGCAGATTCCCGCCTGCGCCGGAATGACGGGACTAGGGCGCGGGAATGACAAACAACCCCGTCATTCCGGAAAACGCAAAGCCACAAACACCGTCATTCCGGAAAACGTGCAACGTTTGTCCGGAATCTCCGCACGGCCTCTGGCAGATTCCCGCCTGCGCGGGAATGACGGGACTAGGGCGCGGGAATGACGGGTCTGGGACGTGGGAATGACGGGTCTGGGACGTGGGAATAATGGGAGTAAGGTGTGGGAATGACGAGTGAGGGACGCGGGAATGACGGAAGTTGGGCGCTGGAATAATGGGTAAGCAACCCGTAGTGTCGTAGCAATAAGGAGGCAGGCGGAGACAGCCCGCTGATGCCCGCCCCTTTTATTTGTTGACTACAATGCTCCTCAACCGACCCAGCGTCTGGCATTTTGGAATAACCTCAACCACGGTGCATCCTGTCCCCAACTATCCGGGTGCCAGGAATGTTGCACCGCACGAATCACACGCTCAGGATGTGGCATCATGATGGTTACGCGACCATCTGTGGTGGTAAAGCCGGTCTGACCATTGGCAGATCCGTTGGGATTAAACGGATAGCGCTCGGTGGGTCTTGCATAGTTATCGAGATAACGCATGGCCATCAGCGCTTGTTGGCTGTTTCCTGTCTCGCTGAAATCAGCTCGACCTTCGCCATGTGCCACGGCAATCGGCATGATTGATCCCGCCATGTCCTGTAACAAAATCGAAGGTGACTCGGTCACTTCCACCAGTGAAAAACGTGCCTCGAATTGCTCTGAGAGGTTACGACTGAATCTTGGCCAATGTTCACTGCCCGGAATCAAATCTTTTAGTTGCGACAACATCTGACAACCGTTACAGACCCCCAGTGAGAAGGTATCCTGACGTTCAAAGAAGGCTGCAAACTCATCGCGAGCACGATAATTATGCAGCACGGTGCTGGCCCAACCGCGACCTGCGCCAAGTACGTCACCGTAGGAAAAACCACCACAGGCGACCAGACCTTTAAAGTCTCCCAGGGATACTCGTCCCTCAACGATATCGCTCATATGGACATCTATCGCTGAAAAACCGGCATGATCAAATGCCGCTGCCATCTCCAGTTGTCCATTAACGCCCTGCTCACGCAGGATAGCCATTTTGGGACGATGACCGCTGATGATGTATGGCGCAGCAACCTGCTCTGTCAAATCAAAACTGAGTTTGGCATGCAGTCCTGGATCATTTTCATCTGCCAGAGCGGTGAATTCTTGCTCAGCACAATCTGGATTATCACGCAGTGACTGCATGCGGTAACTGGTTTCTGCCCAGAAACGTTGCAAAGTACTTCTGCGTTGTTCGAGTACCAGTTCACCATCAATACTTACACGAATCGTCTGTACAGCCGAAGGCTGGCCGATCACATGGCTGTGTTTGTGAAGTTCATGCTGTTCAAGCACTGACATCACTTCTGAAAGTTGTTGAGCAGGGACTTGAATCACTGCACCCAGTTCTTCATTGAACAACAACGAAAGCGCATCACTGCCAGGTTGCTTCAGGTTAATTTCAAGCCCACAGTGACCCGCGAAGGCCATCTCACACAGCGTTGTGATCAGACCGCCATCGCTGCGATCATGATAAGCCAGCAGCAGCGAAGCTTGTCGCAACGACTGAATTGCTTTGAAAAAACGCTTGATTGTGATGGCATCATCAACATCCGGTACTCGATGTCCGGTTTGTTGATACACCTGAGCCAGCGCTGAACCGGCCAGTCGATTATGTCCGTGACCAAGGTCAATATAGACCAAGCGGGTCTCACCCAGATCAGTTCTGAGCTGTGGCGTTAGTGTTTTGCTGGCGTCTGTGACCGGCGCGAAAGCACTGATAATCAGTGATAACGGCGAAGTGACCGTTTTGGTTTTGCCCTCTTCCTGCCAGACCGTTTTCATTGAAAGCGAGTCCTTGCCTACCGGAATGGCAATGCCCAGTTGTGGACACAACTCCATACCAACCGCCTTGACTGTGTCATAGAGCAATGCATCTTCACCGCCATGACCACAGGCGGCCATCCAGTTTGCCGACAGTTTAATATCGCTGAGTTGCGCAATGTCGGCAGCAGCAATATTGGTGATTGCTTCACCAATTGCCATTCGACCTGAGGCAGGTGCATCAATGACCGCCAGCGGTGTCCTTTCACCCATAGCCATGGCTTCACCCAAGACACCATGATGGTCTGCCAGTGTCACAGCACAGTCAGCGACCGGCACCTGCCAGGGCCCGACCATCTGATCTCTGGCAACCAATCCGGTGACGCTTCTATCACCAATAGTAATCAGGAAACTCTTGCTGGCGACAGAGGGCAGTTTTAGGACTCTTTCCAAGGCCTCGGTGACTGTGACGCCGCTCATATCCAGTTCGGGTTTTGGTTTACTGTGATGTTTAACATCACGCAGCATTTTGGGTGGTTTACCCAGCAGCAATGACAAAGGCATGTCGATAGGTTTGTTATCAAACACCGCATCGCCCAACAGCAAATGTTGTTCTGCTGTTGTTTCGCCGACAATCGCCCAAGGGCAACGCTCACGCTCGCAGATGGCTTGAAATAGTTCGACATCTTCCGATGCAATACCAAGTACATAACGCTCCTGAGATTCATTACACCAGATTTCCATAGGTGACATGCCGGGTTCATCATTCGGAATCACTCGCAACTCAAAGCGACCACCTCGACCACTGTCATCCACCAGCTCTGGAAAAGCGTTTGACAAACCACCTGCGCCGACATCATGAATCGATACGATAGGGTTCTTGTCACCTAAGGCTACACATCGATCTATCACTTCCTGACAACGCCGTTCCATTTCAGGATTGCCACGCTGAACGGAAGCAAAATCAAGTCCCTCATCGCTGGTTCCGGAAGTCACCGATGATGCAGCGCCGCCGCCCAAACCGATCAACATTGCCGGGCCACCCAACACGACCAGCTGTGTGCCGGGCGCCATAATGTGTTTATCAACATGCTGAGGACGGATAGTGCCCATGCCGCCTGCGACCATGATCGGCTTATGGTAACCACGTACTTCAAAGCCGTTATCCGAAGCCACTTTGGCTTCATAGGTACGGAAATAACCACACAGATTCGGGCGACCGAATTCATTGTTAAAGGCAGCGCCGCCCAATGGCCCATCGATCATAATCTCTAAGGCCGAAGCCATACGGGCCGGTTTGCCATATGGCGTTTCCCAAGGCTGTTCAAAACCGGGGATTTGAAGGTTGGACACAGTAAAGCCGGTCAAACCTGCCTTGGGTTTGGAGCCACGACCTGTTGCACCTTCGTCACGAATTTCACCACCCGCGCCAGTTGCCGCACCGGGAAAGGGTGAAATAGCTGTCGGGTGATTGTGCGTCTCAACTTTCATCAGGATGTGCTGGACTTCACCCTCATAGCAGTAGTGATTGTCGGTCATGTTGACCTGAAAACGATGGCTGCGTGGACCTTCAATCACTGAGGAATTGTCATTGTAGGCTTTCACCACACCCTCTGGATGCAGATCATGGGTGTTTCGAATCATGTCAAACAAACTGTGTGATTGGGATTTACCATCAATGACCCAGTCCGCTTTGAAAATCTTGTGACGGCAATGTTCAGAGTTTGCCTGGGCAAACATCATCAGTTCGATATCGTTTGGGTTACGACCCAGTGCGGAAAAGTTGTCGTAGAGATAATCCACTTCATCTTCAGCCAATGCCAGACCGAGATTCTGGTTAGCTTGTGCCAATGCCTGACGGCCACCACTGAGAATATCAATTGATTGCAATGAGCGTGGCGGTGTGTGTATAAACAACTGTTCAGCATCTTCAACATTATCAAAGACGGTTTCGATCATTCGATCATGCAGGTGAGCACAGACGCGTTTGAATTGTTCACTGCTGAGAGGTGCACTGAGTTTGATCTTGAAAGCAATGCCACGTTCAACTCTGTGAACATCAGACAAACCGCTGTTGTGGGCAATGTCGGTGGCCTTGCTTGACCAGGGTGAAATCGTTCCGGGACGCGGCACAACCAGAAACAGTTGCTCGGTAGATTCTGCTTCGGCCTGTTCGGCATTGGCTTCAAGCAAAGATTCGAGTACTTCAACTGCATCAGCCGACAAGCGTTTGTCATCATCCGTCTCGACAAAATAACGATACTCAGCCTCAATTTCGGTGATTGCAGCCACTTCACTCTGAATAGCAGCGCGTAATTTTTCAAGACGAAATGCAGAAAAAGCCGGACGGCCAATCAATTGCAACATTTAGAACCCAATTCACAGCAGATAAAGCGAATATGATACTTTATGTGCCAGTTTTCGCCCACTAATAAAGCATCTCAATAACAGGCCATCATGAAACCAAAAACGCCCGGCACCCCCGGTCCATTGAGACTTTTTGCAGTTATTGCCTACGACCTGATGCTGCTGTTATCAGTGTTACTGATAGCAGGCTTTGTCGCCGTGGCTCTAAATGGCGGCGAAGCGATTGGCGCCAATAATCCAGTATTTGTGATTTATCTGCTGGCTGTGTGCATATTCTTTTATGGCTGGTTCTGGACACATGGTGGCCAGACCCTGGGCATGCGCGCCTGGCGGGTGTATCTGATGAGTCACGGACAGGTGGGCATCAGCTGGAAGCAAGCTTTTATGAGATTCAGTATTGCCCTCGTTTCATTTCTTGCGCTGGGCCTGGGCTTTTTATGGCTGTGGTTGAGCAAGGAAAAACTCAGCTGGCATGATCTGTTTTCCGGCAGCCAACTGGTGTATTTCCCCAAAGAAGATATTGGCTAGGCTCTGTTAATCCGAGATTTTCTGTAGATCAATCAGTTTGTGATTGTGATCAAAGCGAATCCTGAATCGACCATGGATGCCGTATTGATCAATAAAACGCCGAATATGCAAGGCCGGAAACTGTAAACGCTGGCCATTATCGGCATATGCAACCACGACCAGTGCCTCTCCCTTGTAATAACGCATCGCTTCTTCGCGGCTTATCGCCAGCCGAAAATATCGCTCAGTCGCCATGTCCGGATTGATCTGCAAATAACTGCCGTAACGATGCAATCAAAGTTTCGGATTGCTCAGGCTGATAGGGCTCGGCCGTGCCGACACCCCAGATCGGCGCTGGCCAACTAGCGTCGTTCTGGAATCTTGCAACATGATGCACATGCAACTGAGGCACCTGATTACCCAATGCCGCAATATTGAGCTTGTCGGCATTGGTAAACTGCATCAGCCGCTCGCCGACCAGCACAGACTCATCCCAAAGCTGGTGCTGCCTGCCCTGGTCGAGTTGGTAAACTTCGGTCAGCGAGGCTTGTCTTGGCACCAGAATCAGCCATGGATAGCGACGATCATTCATCAATAACAGCCGACACAGCGGCAAATCAGCAATATGGAAAGTATCCGCAACCAGTCGGGGATGAAGTTCAAACATGTCAGTCGGCAAGATATTTGTTAACGATTTCATAGACGTCAGCTGACAAGTCTTGTGCACCGGCAATATCACTGAGCGATTTTTTCATCAGAGCCTGACGCTCTGCATCATAGCGACGCCATGAGTTAAACGCGCCCAACTGCCTGGCAGCAACCTGTGGGTTGAGTTTGTCGAGCAACAAAATCTGCTCTGCCAGAAAACGATAACCACTACCGTCCTTTGCATGAAAATGCACTGGATTATTTCGACAAAACTGCCCTATCAGTGCGCGAACATTGTTTGGGTTTTTCATGCTGAACGCAGGATGTTTGAGCAAGGCTTTCACCCTGAACAGCGCATCGGGCAAATCCGAGACCGCCTGAACAGTCAGCCATTTATCCACCACCTGGCGATCATGTTGCCATTGTTCATAGAAGGCTCGCAGCGCATGTTCTCTCTCAGGGCCCGGCTGATCCACCATCAATCTGAGGCCTGCCAGCAAATCGGTCATGTTATCGGCTTGCTTCATCTGCTTGAGACAGCGTTGTGTCTGCATCGGATCACCTGTCGCCATCAGATATCCCAAACAGACATTCTTGAGACTGCGTTGTGCCATTTGGCTGGCAGTGAATTCATAGTCTTGGGCCTGATTTAAGGCTTGATAACGAGCGTTAAAGCCTGCTTTAAGACGTTGTGCGATCTGTTGTTTGACATACTTGCGTACCGCATGGATGACATCAACATCTGCAATGGTCATTTGCGCTGCCAGATAGTTTTCACTGGGCAATGAGAGCATCCGGGCAACTAAGGCCGGATCTATGCTTGGGTCATCAAGCACATGCTGCAGTCTGCCCAATAAGATTTCAGGCAGATCCAGTGTCTTGTCCGACTGATATTGCTCGACCATTCTGAGCATGATCTGAATCAGTAATTGTTGACCTGCATCCCAGCGATTAAAGCTGTCATGGTCATGTGCCATCAAAAATGCCAGGGTTTGGTTGTCTCGTTCAAACTTGACCTTCACCGGTGCTGAAAAACCTCTGAGTACGGAGACAACTGGTTCTTGAGCTAGGTGAATAAATCGAAATGTCTGACTCTGTTCCGTCAGCGTCAACACACGCGTTTCTGCATCCACCGCTGATGTTTCATGTTCAAGCTGCAAAGGCAGGCTGGCACCGCTGCTCGACAATAAGCCCATGGCAACCGGAATCACAAAGGGTTGCTTTTCAGCTTGACCGGGTGTTGCAGGACAACTTTGTCGTAAAGTCAGATCCAGCGCTTGTTTTTCAGCATCGTAATGCGCTTCTACATTCAGTACCGGTGTGCCGGCTTGAGTGTACCAGCGCTTGAACTGTGTCAGATCCAGCTGATTGGCATCTTCAATGGCTTTGACAAAATCATCGGTGGTGACTGCCTGACCATCATGGCGACTGAAATACAGATCGGTGCCTTTGCGAAAGCCCTCTGGCCCGGTCAGCGTTTTCAGCATGCCAACCACTTCAGCGCCTTTTTCGTAAATCGTGACCGTGTAGAAATTGCTGATTTCGATGTAGCTGTCTGGCCGAACAGGGTGAGCCATTGGTCCGGCATCTTCAGCAAACTGCATGCTGCGCAGTTGATCAACATCATCGATACGTTGCACCGCGGCAGAGTTCAAATCCGCACTGAATTGCTGATCGCGCAGCACGGTGAAACCTTCTTTCAGGCTCAACTGAAACCAGTCACGACAGGTGACACGATTTCCCGACCAGTTGTGAAAATACTCGTGTCCAACGATGCTTTGGATAGTATAAAAATCCGCATCAGTTGCAGTTTCCGGGCTAGCCAGCACACAAGCGGCGTTGAAGATATTCAAGCCCTTGTTCTCCATGGCGCCCATATTGAAGTCATTGACCGCAACGATCATAAAGACATCCAGATCATATTCACGGCCATAGACATCTTCGTCCCAACGCATCGCTTGCTTGAGCGAGTTCAGCGCATGATCACATTTGTTGTGGTTTTCTGGATCGACATAGATCTCGAGCAATACTTGCCTGCCACTCATCGTGGTGAACTGATCCTGCTGACAATACAAGTCACCAGCCACCAGCGCGAACAGATAACTCGGTTTCGGGTGTGGATCATGCCAACGCACCCAGTGCCGACCATCAGCCATCTCACCTGAGGCCTGCCGGTTGCCATTTGCCAGCAACATTGGCCATTTTTTGGCATCGGCGATCAGGGTAACGGTAAATACTGCCATCACATCCGGTCTGTCCGGATAATAGGTGATTCGTCTGAAGCCCTCAGCCTCGCACTGAGTGCAAAGTATTGCACCGGAATGATACAGACCCTCTAGCGCGGTATTCTGATCCGGGTGGATCAGCGTGACAATTTCCAGCTCGAATGATGCTGGCACTTGAGGCAATAGCAATGTGTCGGTTGTCTGTTGGTATTCATTGCCAGAAAGTATTTTTCCATCCAGCGCAATTGAAACCAGTGTCAGATACTCACCGTTGAGTATGCATGGACCGCCCTGCCCCTTGGGGTTACGGCGCATCTTTAATTTACTGGTCACCCGGGTTTCACTGGCATCCAGCTCAAACTCAAGACTTACGGTGTCTATCAGAAAATCAGGCGCACGATAGTCATCCAGACGTGTAATTTGAGGTTGCGCAGGTGCTTCAGCAATATTCATATTGTTCCTAAAAGTCTTCGAGAGTCTTGACCGGCCATACTTCATACGCCGGTGTTTCATAAGGATGTGCGTCAATTAATGACTGCAAAACCGCCGGTAAAAATTCAGGCTGACACACAGTTTCTACGCGATATTCATTCACGCGTTCGATTTTGCCATGTTGCCCGATAAAGGGTTGGCTGCCTTCCATTGCTCTGAACTGCCCATTGCCTTGTGTCTCCCAGCTACAGCAATCATAGTTTTCATAGCGGCCTGCCCCCATGGCAAAGACTGCCTGTTTTACAATTTCCTTATGCGTTTCGGGCACAAAAAATACCAGCTTGTACAACATTCGTTATCTCCTCTGCCATTGCTCGGAAAGCCCGTTTCCAGACTCGGAAAAAATGGTCTGACCATCCTCGGAGAAAGCAACTGCCTGAACAACAGAACCTGGCATCAACGCAGCACGCCGGCCGGTTTTCCAGCAACTGATTTTTTCACCACTGTGAAATTGCCACAGGCATAACTGCTCATTGGTGTGACCTGTGATCATGTACTCACCATCAGATGAGAAACCTGCAGCCGTTGTTGTGATCAGAAATACCGGAAAATCAGGATAGTTGAAGTTTTTGGGCCAGCGTGAAGTACGCAAAAAGTAGCGGATATCCCCAGCGGGATAATCACGAACATAGGTGTGGCCATTGGCTGCGGCGGTAATCACAGCAGGCTCATCAGGATGAAAGGCCAGAAAATTGATGCTGTTGTTGTGTGGCCAGACTTGCATCTGTTCGCCAGTATCGAGCTGCCAAAGTCGTGCAGTCCAATCATCGCCACCGGTCATTGCGTAATGACCATCAGGAGAGATCGCCACGGCATTGATCAATTGGTCGACAGGGGAATTCACATTAGCACCGTCATGCTGAAATATGTGAACCACGCGGTTACGGTTGATATCAAAATACACCGCAGTTCTATTGGTCAAGGCAACCAGAATGGCATTGCCGGTCGGTGACAGCGCCATCGCCCTGACAGGATATGGAAACTGCACACGGTTGAAGGGTTCACCGCTGGCGACCGACCATATCATTACTGTGTCGTGTTCAGCAGTTGCTACAAAACGACCATCTCCAGAAAAGCCCACCAAATTGGTCATGGCTGGCGCGTCCGGCATACTTTGCCAGCTGTAGATCACCTCATTATCGGCCAAACGCCAGAGCCTGGCGTTTTCTTCGGTATCCGCAACCACAAGGTATTGATTATCCGGTGAAAAAGCCACCGCATGACTACCCGCCTGGCTGCGCTCTGTTTGTGAGATCAACGTTGGTGCATCACCGCTACATGCCGCCAATGCCAGCGATAATGCCGGTAGCCATAGCAAGCGTCGGAGTGCTGTACTGGCCATTATTCATTCACTCCTTTTCAGGATTTCGGCAATGTTACGCCCTGTTGCCCCTGATACTTTCCGCCACGATCTGCATAAGAGGTATCACAGACTTCGTCTGACTCAAAAAACAACATCTGTGCCACGCCTTCATTGGCATAGATTTTTGCAGGTAAAGGCGTGGTATTTGAAAACTCCAGTGTCACCTGGCCTTCCCATTCAGGTTCCAGTGGGGTGACATTGACGATAATACCGCACCTGGCATAAGTGGACTTGCCCAGGCAAACGGTCAGCACATTTCGAGGGATCTTGAAAGTTTCGACCGTTCTTGCCAGGGCAAATGAGTTGGGTGGAATAATGCAAACGTCTGATTTCACATCCACAAAGCTGTTTTCATCAAAATTCTTTGGATCAACTATCGCCGAGTTGATGTTGGTGAAAATCTTGAACTCGTCTGAACATCGGACATCGTAGCCATAACTCGAAGTGCCATAGGAAATAATCCGACCGTTGTCACTCTCCCTGACTTGCCTCGGCTCGAAGGGGGAAATCATGCCGTGCTGCTCCGCCATTCGGCGGATCCATTTATCTGATTTGATGGTCATAAAACAGCCAATGAAAGAAAAAGACCCTGATGATAACGTGTTTAATCGTTCTTGATAACAATCTTGGGAAACGCTGAGGCGTAATCCTTGCCTTCTTTGGCAAGATTAGCCGCAATTCGACGCGCTATGGTTCGGTAGGCCATCGCGATGTCGCCCTGGGGATCAGTGACAACGGTTGGCTGGCCACTGTCGGCATCTTCCCGGATACGGATATCAAGCGGCAGACTACCCAGCATATTGACACCATAGTCTGAGGCCATTCGTTCACCACCACCGGCACCAAAGATATGTTCTTCATGACCACATTGACTGCAAATGTGGGTACTCATATTCTCAACGACACCCAACACTGGAACTTTGACTTTTTCAAACATTTTCAGTGCCTTGCGTGCATCGAGCAATGAGATATCCTGGGGTGTTGTGACAATGACCGCACCGCTGACCGGCACCTTTTGCGATAGGGTCAGTTGAATATCACCCGTGCCAGGCGGCAAATCAATGACCAGATAGTCCAGTGATTTCCAGTTGGTATCACCGAGCATTTGTTGCAGCGCCTGTGTGACCATCGGTCCACGCCAGATCATAGGCTCCTCTTCATCGATCAGAAAACCAATCGACATACTTTGCAAACCATAGCTTTCAACAGGCTCAATCGATTTGCCATCGACCGACTCAGGTCGTTGAGTGGTGCCTAGCATGCGCGGTTGACTTGGGCCGTAAATATCAGCGTCAAGTATGCCGACTGTCGCACCCTCAGCAGCCAATGCCAGGGCCAGATTCACCGAAGTCGTGGATTTACCGACACCGCCTTTACCAGAAGCCACTGCGATGATGTTTTTTACATTTTCCAGCGCAGGTACACCCTGTTGCACCTTATGTTTGACGATGTGCCAGTTCACAGTGACACTGGCATCAATACCACTGTCACTGAGCAATTTTTGCAGTGCATCCGACAACTGGCTGGCATATCCTTTCGCCGGATATCCGAGCGTTACCGTGACATTGACAGGCACTGAATTATCATCAACCGCAATTTTTGCTTTGCTGTCAGCGAGACTCATCTGCGTGGACGGATCAATAAACTCTGCCACCAATTGATCAATCTTGGATAAGTTTGTCATGCATAACTCCTGAGTATTTCGAAAATTCGTTTATTTTTTTAACGGAGCTATTTTACGCTCTGCAGCGCTTTGCTTCATCCACACGCTGAATGTGGCTATTTTTCAACAAAAAACGCCCTGACTCGGGTAATGCCGATCAATTAGAAAACAGTTGTTAAGTGATTGGTCGCTGAGACCAAAACCCGGTGATCATGCTGAATGTTGGGATTTTTCAGCAAAAACTTCCCGTCATTTCCACACCAAAGTCCCGTCATTTCCACGCCCATATTCCCGTCATTCCCGTCATTCCCGTCATTCCCGTCATTCCCGTCATTCCCGCGCCCGACCTCCGTCATTCCCGCGCATGCGGGAATCTAACAAAGGCCGTGCACAGATTCCGGACAAACGTTGCACGTTTTCCGGAATGACGAGGGTATGGGCTGCACGTTTTCCGGAATGACGAGGCTGTGGGCTGCTCGTGTTCCGGAACGACGGTGTGTTGCGCGATTTCGAGACTGATTGTGTTATCGCCCGAAGTCAGGTCGAAGTTATTTGGGTGAGCTCAATTCGTGCTGTTTGGGCCAGTCGCGGTAGTTAAACACCTGGCCTTGCTGACGAACTCTGGCGATTTCTGCAAGATCCAGCTCGGCGAATACCCACTCAGCCGTGTCAGCACTGCCTTCGTTCAGAATGCCATTGGCTGGAAAGCCATAGTCCACAGGCGTGTAAAAGCTTGCTCTGCCGGTATTGACATCGACCGCTTCCGACCATTCAGCCTTGCCAAAGGTCGGCGATTGAACCACAAAGCACTGATTTTCCAGAGCACGAGCCTGACAACCGATGCGAACACGGTAAAAACCGGCCTCCGTGTCGGTACAGCTGGGCACCAGTATCAAATCTGCTCCTGCCGCCACTTGATGATTGGCAATCAATGGAAACTCGCTGTCATAGCAGATGTTGATGCCGATTCTGCCAATATCAGTATCAATGACTTTGATTTCCTGCCCGGCATGGATCAGCCATTGCTCGTTCTCGAATCGTGTCATCACCAGCTTGTCCTGGTAACCCAGTAAGCCATCAGGCGAATAGAGGTTGGCGCGATTACGGAAGGTGTTGTCTGATTGCAAGACGGGAAAACTACAGCCAAGAATCATCACATCATGCTGGCCAGCCAGTTGCTGGTGTAAGGCTTGCCAGTCTGCATAAATGGATTGCATGGAATGCAGTTGTTGATTCAGATCGCTATAGACCTCCTGACCAAACATCGAGGCCAGTTCCATGCTGCCATATTCGGGAAACACCAATAACTTGGCATTTTCAGCGGCGGCTGACTCGACCCAGCGTGTCAGTTTGTCGGCATAAGCAGCCCAGTTCTCAAGAAAACTGATGTCATACTGCGCCGCAGCGACTTTTACTTTACTCATTTGTGTTTTACTCAGAAAAAACGCTCTGATCAGAGCGTTTAATAGATTGAGGGCTTCAGAGTGTTTTCATCCAAAAAGTCATCGGCTTTGGTGACTCTTCGGTTTCGTCCAACTCTTTCCAACTGAATTCAGTGTGTAGCTCAGGATGCTTTTCATAGCCACGCTTGCGCCAGAAGTTATCCAGAGGCACATAGTCTGCTGGCCGACGTGGGTGATTTTCTGGTCGCTGCACACCACAAAAACAACTGTACTCAAAACCGCCCAGTTCACGTGCGTGTGCTTCACGATGATCAAAAAATGCCACGCCTGCGCCTTGTCCACGATAGCTAGAGAGCAGCACGGACTCACCACAGTAGAAAACTGTGTCAACGTCGATTGCCACTTTCAGAAATGGCGCTTTGACGTCGTCAGTTTCATAGCGGAGCGGTATACCAGTTGATGCACCGACCACTGTGCCATTGTCTAAAGCCAGCACAATGACACTCTCCGGACACTCGATATAGGTTTGCAGATAGCGTTCTTCGTAATCGTAATCGCCGTCGTACAGATAGGGAAAATCCCTGAACACCTGAATACGCAGACGTGCAAGCTCAGGGATGTATTGCTTGAGTGCTTCGCCTGAGAGACGTTTCAATTCCAACATTTTACGCTCACTTTTTCAGCACCTCAGAACGTCATCAAGAACAGCCAGATAGACCGGCTGTTCTTGTTTTGTTCTGCGGAAAATGACTTAACCGACGACTTGTTTGATCCAGTCTTCCAGGTTGTAATAGTTGGTGATGCGAGCCACTTTGCCATCGCGAATCACAAAGAAAGCACCTGCTGGCAAGTTGTATTTTTGACCCGCTGCTTCAGGCAGACCTTCATCGGTGCTCAGGTACTCACCCAGAACGGTGAATTCAACTGCGGCGCGATCACCAGCATCGTTGGTGGTGATTGAAATATCAACGATTTGTTCTTTGTAATGCGCATTCATGCGATCCATGAAAGCAGTAAATTTTTCTTTACCTACTTCGCGACCACCCTGATTGACGTCATGAATCACGTCATCAGTCAGCATGCCCAAAAAGGCGTCCATGTCCTGACGGTTAAACGCATCGTAGTAGTTTTGCAGTAAGGTCACAGTAGCTTGATTCATCTGGCAAATTCCGTGGAATGAAAAAACGCGGGATCTTAGCGTGTAAATGCTTCAATGAAAAGTAAAAACTGCCAAACAGCGCCTGCTTTAAGGATGTAATACTTAGGGGGTATGGTCGCCATCGGGCCGGAAGCATGGGCTAAACGGAATAAGGCTCAATCCAGGTTGAGTTGGATGCAATGAAGTCCAACAAGACTCATCCACAGATTACGCAGAAGAGCGCAGATTGCGTTAATAATCAAACAGATTAAGGCAGGGACGGGAATCTGTTGAGGCCGTGCAGAGATTCCGGACAAACGCCGGGCGTTTTCCGGAATGACGAGGTGATTACACGTTTTCCGGAATGACGGGTATGTGCTGCATCAGTTATTTTGGTTGACGGCGGTGGCTTCGAGATGCCTCCACTGCGACCGGCATGACAGTAATTTGACATTAAATCTGCGGATAAATGTCTTTGAGCCTAAGCTTCAAGACTACGCGCAGTGATGCCCATCAACTTGTAAGTCAGCAATGACGCGGCAAAATCATAGGCATGAAAGCCTTCAATCGGCGCAAACTCCATTACATCAAAACCGATAATGCGCCGTTGTTTGGCGACTGATTCAAATAACTGCAATGTCTGGTACCAGCCGAGACCACCCGGCACCGGTGTACCTGTTGATGGAAAGACACTGGGGTCCATGCCGTCGATATCCAGTGTGAAAAACACATTTTTCGGGAAATCATGGGGCAATGTAATGCTGTTGATATTGTTCGGCACCAGCTCATCCGCATCCTGGTAATAGACACCGAACTGTTCACGCACCTGCATTTCTTCTTCACAATAGGCGCGAATACCCAACTGATACAACGGAATGCCCATATCAACAGCGCGTTTCATCACCGAAGCATGGCTGAGAATATCGCCTTCATAGGCATGACGCAGATCGGCATGCGCATCAACCTGCACAATGCCAAAATCTTCAATTCCAGCCTTTTTCAAACCCTTGAGCACACCATAGGTCACCGTATGTTCACCGCCCAGCACTACTGGAATACCGCCATTTTTGACAATGGCTGCTGTCGCGTTGGCGATGTTATCGATGACTTGTTGTGGGTCTACTGAACAATCTACCGGCGCACAGGTATGAATACCCAGATCACAGGGATTGCTTTTGCCATCCCACTTTTCCAACTGCCATGAGGCGTTGAGAATCGCCGAAGGCCCAAGACGCGTTCCGCCACCATAGGACACTGTTTTTTCGTAGGGCACAGGCAAAACATGGAACATGGCCTGTTGCGGATCAGCCTGATCTATCTCTGATCCCAGGAAGATTGGATAGTGTTCAGTTGAATCAGTATTCATGACAGTCGCTCTTTAAAGTCTATATATGCAAATTCTTTGACCACATTCAGGTGATCGGTTTCGCTGTTCCAGATTGCCAGAGACGGTAGTTTGGTACCGTTAAATGTTGTTGTTTTGACCATGGTGTAGTGACTCATATCCTCAAAAATCAGTCGCTGCCCGATTTGCAGAGGTTGATCAAAACTGTAGTCACCAATTACATCTCCCGCCAGACAGGTTAAACCGCCCAGTCGGTAGGTATGCGCTTTTTCATCGGGCATGCCTGCGCCGGTGATGTCTGGACGATAGGGCATTTCCAGCGTGTCGGGCATGTGACAGGTGGCTGAAGTATCCAGAATCGCCTGATTAAGATGATTCCAGGTCAGATCCAGCACTTCACAACTGAGGATACCGGTGCCGATGGCCACCGCCTCACCTGGCTCCAGATACACCTCAACATTGTGACGTTGTTTGAACGACTGAATCAGCTCCACCAGGCCATTAATGTCATAACCTTCAGCAGTGATATGGTGGCCACCACCAAAATTCACCCATTGCATCTGTGCCAGCAAATGACCAAATTTCCTTTCTACCGCCTCAACCGTTCGTTGCAACGGCGCAAAGCCTTGCTCGCACAGCGTATGAAAATGCAGGCCACTGATGCCGTCTAGAGCAGTTTCATCCAGTTGTGACAACGGAATGCCCAAGCGTGAACCCGGTGCACAGGGATCGTAGATTGGCACCGCACCCTCGGAATGCTCAGGGTTGATACGCAGACCAAAATGCAGCTCAGGCCGGTTCTTCTGTGCCGCCAGGCACTGCTCGCGAAAACGCAGCCACTGACCACAGGAGTTAAAGACAATGTGGTGAGCAAAAGTCAGCAATTCATCAATATCAGACTGACTGAAAGCCGCCGCAAATACATGCACTTCACCGCCGTATTCCTCAAAGCCAAGGCGTGCCTCATGTAAGCCACTGGCACAGGTGCCACTGAGATATTTGGCAGTCAGCGGAGCCAAAGACCACATTGAAAAGGCTTTGAGTGCCGCCAGCACCTTTGCACCGCTGGCTTGCTGAACCTCATGCAAAATACGCAGATTACGCTCGACCGCGACCTCATCCACCACAAAACACGGTGATGGCAGGCGCTGTAAATCCAGCTTGGAAAAATCAGTAAATTGCATGTTTATCAAACACCCGAAGAATTGTTTAATTAAAAAATATCACCACAGAGGCACAGAGCACACAGAGTCGTATATCCGGAAATATGCTCATATTTTTGTGGGTTCCATTGTATTCAACCCAACCTACTTAGTTGTCATGCCGACCGCAGTGGAGGCATCTCCATCGGCCGAAAAGATTCCTCGGCTGCGCTCGGAATGACACGTTTTTTTATCTCTGTGGCCTCTGTGCCTCTGTGGTTTATTTTTTTAAACCCAATCTACGCCTATCTGCAGAATCTGCGGATAAGCATTATTGTCATGCCGACCTCAGTAGAGGCATCTCCAGCGGCCGAAAAGATTCCTCAGCTGCGCTCGGAATGACACGTTTCTTATCTCTGTGACCTCTGTGCCTCTGTGGTTTATTTTTTTAAACCCATCACCCGTCCAGATTGAAATCATCCAGTTCAATCACGTTCCATGGCAGGCCGTATTTGTTCATGTCTTCCATAAACGGATCCGGATCAAACTGTTCAATATTCCAGACGCCCGGCTTTTTCCATTTGCCTTCCAGCATCAATTTGGCGCCAATCATCGCCGGTACGCCGGTGGTGTAGGAAATCGCCTGTGACTGCACTTCAGCGTAGCAATCCTGATGATCTTTGATTTGATACAGGTAAACGATTTTCTGTTTGCCATCTTTGATGCCTGTAACAACACAACCGATACAGGTTTTGCCCTTGGTGCGTGGCCCCAGTGTTGACGGATCGGGCAGCAGTGCTTTCAGAAACTGAATCGGCACAATTTGCTGGCCATTGAATTCGACAGCGTCAATACCGGTCATGCCGACATTGCCCAGCACTTCCAGATGTTTCAGATAACTGTCGCCAAAGCTCATCCAGAACTGGGCACGTTTCAAAGTCGGGAAGTTGATGACCAGTGATTCCAGTTCTTCATGGTACATGCGGTAGATGTTGTAGTTACCGACATTTTCCGGGCAGGTGAAACTGGCTTTTTTGGACATGGCCGGGGTGGTGACAAATTCACCGTTTTCCCAATGGCGACATTCGGCCGTGACTTCACGGATATTGATTTCCGGATTGAAGTTGGTGGCAAACGGATAACCGTGATCGCCGCCGTTGACGTCGATAATGTCCAGCTCGTGAATTTCATCAAAATAATGTTTGGCCAGATAGGCGGTAAACACGTTGGTCGCACCCGGATCAAAGCCACTGCCTAACAGCGCCATCAGACCGGCCTGTTCAAATTTTTCACGGTAAGCCCACTGCCATTTGTATTCAAACTTGGCGGTGTCCAACGGTTCATAGTTGGCAGTATCAAGGTAATCAATGCCAGCCGCCAGACAGGCGTCCATGATGGTCAGATCCTGATATGGCAGCGCCACGTTAATCACCAGATCCGGTTGCTCTTTCTGCAGCAGTGCAGTCAATTCCGGCACATTATCAGCATCCACCTGAGCCGTGCGAATGGGCCGACTCAACTGGGCAGCAATCGCTTTGCACTTAGCTTCGGTACGGCTGGCCAGCACGATCTCAGAAAACACTTCTGGCAACTGGGCACATTTATGGGTCACCACACCGCCAACACCACCAGCGCCAATAATCACTACTTTAGACATAAGCAAAACCTTTCCTGAAAAATGAATCTGCTGAAATTAACGTTCGAAGAAGGTGTAACCATTCATGCTGTCATTAAATGCCCGTAGCATCTGCTGACGCATCGGCACTGAAATGCGACCATCGCGCACCGCCTGCTCAGCGATTTTGCGAAACTGCTCCTGCATCATTTTGGGATCGTATTCAACGTAGCTGAGTACATCGGCAATGCTGTCGCCGTGGAATTCACGAATAAAGTCAAAGCTGCCGTCTTCGTTGATGTGCACGCTGACCACGTTGGTATCACCAAACAAGTTATGTAAATCGCCGAGCGTTTCCTGATAGGCACCCACCAGAAACACGCTCAGATAATATTCTTCACCGTGTTTCAACGGATGCAATGGCAAGGTTTTGTGGATTGCATCTTCGTAGGAAAAAGAGTCAATCTTGCCGTCACAATCACAGGTCATATCAGCAAGCACTGCCGAGCGTGTCGGCTCCTCATTGAGCCTGTGAATAGGCATGATTGGAAACAACTGATCAATCGCCCAAATGTCTGGCAAGGACTGAAACAGACTGAAATTGCCGTAATAAATATCTGACAACAATTCCGGCAGGCTTTCCAGTTCGGCTGAAATACGTCGTGCCTGTGGCAATAATTCAGAGATTTTTTCCCAGATGGCCAGGGCCAGATTTTCGGCCAGTGCCCGGTCTCGCAATGATGCCTGACCATGGTGGAACAACTCACGCAGTTCATCTCGGTAATACAGTGAGTCGTTGTAACATTCCTGCAGATTCTGCGGTGTCACATTGCTCAGTACCGAATACAGATTGATGATCATGTCATGGCTGTCTTCAGGGGCGGTTTCAGGGATCTTGCCCGGCTTATGATCGCGCACCTCCAGTACATTAAACAGCAGCATCGAAGAATAGGCTACCAGCGCCCGACCTGATTCAGAGATGATCACCGGGTGCGGAATTTCCAATGGATCCAGACATTCCTGAAGTGTTTCGACGATATTGAAACAATATTCATCGAGGCCGTAGTTCATCGAGTGTGTGCTGTTGGAGCGTGTGCCTTCATAATCGACCGCAAGGCCGCCGCCCAGATCCAGATAACCCATCGGAGCACCCTCTTCAATGAGGCCTGTGTAGAATCGACATGCTTCCATGACACCGCTACGGATGTTACGGATGTTGGGGATCTGGGAGCCGAGATGACTGTGCAGCAACTGCAGACAATGCAGCATATCCGCTTGCTTGAGCTGCTCAACCACTTCTAATAATGCGCTGGTTGACAGACCAAAAATAGAACGATCACCACTGTCCCCATTCCAATGTCCTTCGACGGTCGAGGCCAGTCGAATACGCATACCAATCAACGGTTCGATTCCCAGTGCCTTGCTGCGTTCGAGAATGGTTGTCAGCTCTGTGGCTGTTTCCAGCACAAAAAAGCACTTGATGCCCATTTGCCGGGCATACAAACCAAGTTCGATGAACTCTTCATCCTTGTAGCCGTTGCAGATAATCAGACTGTCATGGTCACGCAGTTGTGAAATGGCAATGATAAGTTCAGCTTTGCTGCCAGCCTCAAGCCCGTGATGATAGCGACGACCAAAGTCGGCAATTTCCTCAATCACGTGACATTGCTGATTCACCTTGATTGGAAAAACGCCTCGGTAGTGATTTTGATAACCGCTTTCGAGAATAGCTCTGGCAAAAGCCTCGTTCAGTTGGGTCAATCTGATATCCAGCAGGTTTTCAATGCGTAGCACCGCTGGCATATCTAGTCCACGCTCTTTCATGCCATTCACGATGTCAATGATCGGAACCTGGACAGTTTTTTCACCAAATTTGAGTGATACAACTGCATCACCGTTGTCTGAAATATCGAAGTAATCGGCACCCCAGTCACGCACACCATAAAGCCGGCTGCTTTGTTCGATGCTCCACTCCTGAGTAGTCTCAGGTTGAATCTCGTCGATGGTGTGTTTGGTCATCTGCATTCGCAAGACTCCCCGAGTAAAGTTAAAAGTCGCGGGATTGTCACTATTTTAATAACAAAATGCAAAACTTTTATGTCAGCGACTTGCGCAGAAAAGTTTATATTTTATCAAATGATGGGCTGCTCTTCCGGAATGCCGGTATCGGTGGAGGGATCATGCACCATGTTAAAGGCCTCCACTGTGTCGGCAACCTCATCCGGGCGATTGAATCGCGCAATGTGAAACAGTGCCTCACCTTCATTCACCAGTGGAATATTGGTTCGGCCGATGATCACTCCACTGCAGCTGGCAATGACCTTGGCTTCGGACTTTTCATCGCCATAGGGTGCGGCAACCATGCCCAGACAATCACCTTTTTTGACATGAGCACCCATTGGCATCAACATCCTGAAAATACCACTTTGCGGTGCCCGTACCCAGGTACTGGATCTGGCAACAAAAGGTTCAATCGGTTTGAGTTGTTTACTGCGTGGTGCTGCCAGCATGCCGATTTTGCGCATCACTGCAAGTACGCCTCTCACGCCGGCGCGGATAGCTAACTCATTAAAGCGCAAAGCTTCTCCTGCTTCGTAAACAATGACTGGCACACCTGCCTGCTGGCAGGCATAACGAAGTGACCCTTCAATCAAGCCTGAATTGACAATCACCGGTGCATTAAATGCCCGGGCCATTTCCTCTACTGCCTCACTGTCCAGCGCGGCTCTTATTTGTGGCAAATTGTCACGGTGAATCGCGGCGGTATGGAGATCAATACCATGAGTGCACTTTTGCACCACCTCGGTCATAAACAAATTGGCCAGACGCGCCGCCAGCGATCCTTCTTCAGACCCCGGAAAACAGCGATTCAAATCGCGGCGATCTGGCAAATATCGGGTCTGGTTAATAAAGCCATAGACATTAACTACCGGGATGGTAATCAAAGTACCAGCGAGTCCTTTCAGACGTTTGCTGCGAATCAGTCTGCGAATGATTTCGACACCGACAATCTCATCACCATGAACCGCTCCAGAGACAAACAATACCGGGCCTTTGCGCCGCCCGCGTATTACCTGCACCGGCATGCTTAGTGCAGTGTGCATGTAAAGATCGGGCAGAGGAACATCGACCACCCGGGTTTGCCCGGGACGAATCACCTCGCCGGCGATGATGAGATCGTCAGCCATTTAGCCTCGGCCTCGTGTTTTGGTTGTGCCGGATTTGGCATTCTTTTCGACAAAGTCGATGATCATCGAGGCAATGTCCTTGTTTGTGGCAGTTTCAATGCCCTCAAGTCCTGGTGATGAATTCACTTCCATCACCACCGGGCCGTGATTGGAACGTAATAAATCGACACCACAGACATTCAGGCCCATGGTTCTTGCTGCACGGACTGCTGTGCTGCGTTCTTCTGGTGTAATGCGGATCAGGTTGGCACTGCCGCCTCGATGCAGATTGGAGCGAAACTCGCCTTCTTTGCCTTGCCTTTTCATCGCAGCCACGACCTTGTCTCCGACAACAAAACAGCGAATGTCGGCGCCACCGGCTTCCTTGATAAATTCCTGCACCAGAATATTGGCTTTCATCCCCATAAAGGCTTCGATAACGCTCTCAGCAGCACTGGTTGTTTCAGCCAGTACTACGCCAATTCCTTGTGTCCCTTCGAGCAGCTTGATGACCAGTGGCGCCCCGCCCACCATCTTGATCAAATCTTCAACATCGTCCGGACGGTGTGCAAAGCCGGTGACAGGTAAACCTATGCCTTTGCGAGACAATAGCTGCAACGCACGCAGTTTGTCGCGTGAACGACTGATAGCGACCGATTCATTCAGTGGATAGACATTCATCATTTCAAACTGACGCAGTACCGCCGTCCCATAAAATGTCACCGAGGCACCGATACGAGGAATAACGGCATCAAATCCTGTCAGGTTTTCACCTTTGTAATGAACCTCTGGCTTTAGCGATGTGATGTTCATGTAACAACGAAGTACGTCCAGTACGTGGACTTCATGCCCCCTGGCAGTGGCGGCTTCAACCAGTCGTTGTGTTGAATACAGCTTGGGGTTGCGCGATAAAACCGCAATTTTCATGCAAGATCTCCAGAAGTTGCCGTCGATAGCTGCAACTGAATGTGTTCACTGAGGGGTTGCCCTGCAAGATAAGACAGGGTTGGATTGACTACTATATTACCAGCAGTCATCGCGGTGCGCCCCAGTAACATTCGAAACATCATGGTATCTCGATTGGTCAGGGTGATCTCAACAGGAAAGGTGGATTTACCGATGGTGACTGGTGTCTGAATGACGTAACGCATCTCACTGTGTCCACCTGAATCGGTCACCTTGCGCTGATCAATCACCGGCGCTTCACACCATTGCTCTGTGTTCAGATCGCGCTGGTTGGGATGTACGCCAAAACGCACCCATTTGTCACCGTCTTTGACAAAAGACTCAACCGAAAAAGCATGTATGGCAGATGTTCTGGCCCCTGTATCAACCTTGGCCTTGATACGATGAATGCCAAGTTCTGGCAGGCTCAACCATTCGCGCCATCCTACAACAATATGTCCCAATTCATCCTGCATGCATACACCATCCACAAATCTCTATGGGACAATTAGACATCATGCGTGGATGCCATTCAACGCTGTTGAGCATAGCGCCTGCTAATCTGCCATTGCGTCAAACCGAGGGCCTCATCGACAAAATTAAAATCTTGCTTCCCAACAGCCCCGACAGGCGTTATAATTTCGCGCTTGTTGCCGGGGTGGCGGAACTGGTAGACGCGCCGGATTCAAAATCCGGTTGGGGAAACTCAGTGTGGGTTCGATTCCCACCCTCGGTACCATCTTAAAAATACGTCGATTTATCAGCAGATGCTAAATCGGGACAGCAGTTTGGCGGTTATCTACCGCCAAAAACTGCAACTCTGTATATGCAAACATTACTCCTTCCCAATTCAATCAGTCGCTAGCTGAGCGTTCGACGTCGTCGAGTCATCGTCGGATTATCCAAACCTAAGCCCCGGCAACGTTCAAACTGTGCGAACCAGCTTTGCCCCTGTCCTGCTCTTGATTGGGACAGTACATTGAAGCCCCGGCATCTTTCTAACGTTATGGGATGAATTCATGCTCTGCGGTGTAGAGCAACTCGAACAGACTTTGAGGAATGAACCCACAATCGCACATCCCTAAAAATGCCATCGAGAGATGTTACTTGAAACAGGCCTGGGACAACATACGATGAAATCGCCCTGAACAATAGGTCCTTGATTTAAATTGCATATGGCTCGTCAAGAAAAGACATTTTCGGTAATGTCTCACTCACCCAGCCCTGAAGTTCATTTGCTGGCATTGGCTTTGCTATTGCATAGCCTTGTCCATTAAAACAACCCATCGATAACAAGCGCTGGCCGTGCTCCAGAGTTTCAACACCTTCTGCAATAACATCCAAGCCAAAAACTTTAGATAAGCCTAATATGCCCTGAATTATTGATAAGTCGTTTGGATCGGTCAGTATGTCTCGAACAAATCCCTGGTCAATCTTCAAGCAATCAACAGGAAACCGCTTCAGGTACATCAATGAAGAATACCCGGTACCGAAGTCATCAATCGACAGTCTTACTCCAAGCTCATTGCAAGTGGTCAATACCCCGCTGGCGGCATCAAGATCCTCCAACGCACTACTTTCCAGAATTTCCAACTCCAGATATCGGGGTGACACCTCCGCAAAGGCACTGAGTGCTGAACTCAAATTTTCTGAGAAGAATGAGTTTTGTAGCAACTCGGGGGCAACATTTATGCTGACAGGGCAGTCAAATCCCATTTCTTGCCAGCACTTAATCTGGTTCAATGCCTGATTTAAAACCCAGTCTCCAAGTTCAACTGCAACAGGATGTCCTGTTGTTAGTGGCAAGAAGTGGGCTGGAGACAACAATCCCTGATCGGGATGCCGCCATCGGATGAGTGCTTCAGCCCCTAAAAACTCAAGCGTGCGCATATTTATTTTTGGCTGGTAAAAAAGCTCAAACTCAACGGTCTTGAGACCCGCCGAAATGCTCTGAAGAATAGCCTGCTTACGGCAAATCTGTTTCTCCAACTCGACATCGAAGATATGAAACTTTGTCATATCGGACTGCTTTGCAATCTGCATAGACTGATCTGCATGCCTAAGCATTTGTTCAGGAAGAGCATCATCGCCTGGATAGATGGTCACGCCGATACTTGCAGAGAGCGTGAGGCTGATACCCTCCAGACTGATAGGCTTGGAAATAATGGCCAATAAATTTTCCAGTTCAACTTCGAAGCTGTTCAAATCAGGGATGTGAGTGAACACAAGCACAAACTCATCCCCTCCGATCCTTGCAAGTGTATCCTGCACTTGTAGAAGGTTTTGCAAACGTCGCGAGATCTCTTTTAAGACTCGATCTCCTGTCTGATGGCCATGCAGGTCATTAATTTCCTTGAAGCCATCCAGGTCTATGTAGGCAACAGCCAACAATTGATCGTTACGTTTGCAATATCTGAGTGATTGCTCCAGGCGCTCACACAAAAGAACACGGTTTGGCAGACCTGTCAGTGCGTCAAAGTGTGCGCTTCTGGCAAGCTTGCTTTGAGCATCTTTGAGTGCTGAGAGATCAATGTCCATGCAATAGAACTGTTTCTCGCCCGAAATTTTGGTGAACATTACGTGACTAGAAAAAACCTGCACGCTTGAGCCATTTTTATGCCTGAGCTGAAGTTCACCCGAGGGAATTTCGATGTCTCTATCGAGCCAGTCCTCGATGTTTTTAATCACCGTATCCCTGAGCTCATGAGGTATGATCAAGTCCTCTAACCTAGCACCAAGAGCTTCCTCTGCTGAATAGCCGTACAGATGCTCACTGGCCCTGTTCCACATGAAAACTCGCCTTTCATCATCATAACCTTGGACAGCAATTGACGGTATTTTGTCAAAAATATATCTCAGCCTTGACTCCGTCTCCCTCAATAAATCTTCGGCTTTTTTATGCTGAAGCGTGTGCGAGAAAATATCTCCTGCAATCCTGAGTAAATAACTCTCATCTTGCCCCCAGTTTCGCCACGTATGCAACGTATCGAGGCCAAGAAAACCTAGCACCTGTTTTTTGATGATGATAGGAACCACTAAGATCGATTTGACTGCCTGGAGGCTAATAAAACTGTCAATTTGATCTCTGACTGCTTTGGTTTCTGAATGCTCAGCAGAGCTGAAATAGGTTACCAGTGAAGTCTGTTGCGGTGAGGAGGGCATTTTCAGAGCTTTCAGATCATCCCAGTATGTGTCGCTAATGGGAGGCACTCTCGGTGAGCACCATTGATATCGTTGATCCTGCTCCCCTGACTCTGAAAGCAACAAAAGATAGCAGCGATCAGAATGACTGTGTTCCCCTAGAAGACGAAGACAATATTGAATCTCGTCAGTCAGACTCGACAAATCGCAACTAATTAGTCTGGAGGATATATAACTTACCAGGCTTTCCAGCTCGAAATGCCTTGCTTGTGCCAGGTAATCCGTTCCAACAGACATTTCCCACCTCCAATTGGGCTTGTGCTGATTTCATCGTATAGAATGATGACTAAAAATTCTTTCATATTGAACGAGTCAATCTTTTAAAGTGATGAGTCTATATGTCATCAAGACTCATATTGGACCAGGTTTTATTTTTTCTTGGCTCTGCTTGCCATGCAGTGACCATAATCACTTGAAAAATCACAATTGTGTGCACTTGATTAACCAGCTTCAATGTCATGAACTTAGTTGTTTGACTGCATCCGTAGATATTTAGCATAGACTCATCAAATCGTTTTACCGTTCCTGAGTAAACACTTCGAGTCGTTCAATGAAGGCCTTGGGTAACAGGGCCGACTGACTTAACAAGCCAGGTATTAACTGTTTTCTGAGGTATACCTCCAAGTTAGACTCTTCAATACCCAACAGGCCTGAATATTCATTTGCGTAAAGACCGCTGACTGGCTGTCTATGCAAAATTTCGGTCATACATTGGGCAATATGAATAACCGCCACCATGTCGAGGGTAGATGACCGCATTGCATTTGGTTGGGCATACTCAACTTGCCCGAGCTGCTCAATGACGTCAGTAATGCTATACGGCAAACGCCATGCAGCAAGGAGCTTTGCCCCAAGGTGATATTCATTAATCAACTCTATCAAATTAGATAATTTTGGATTCTGCTCAATCAAGAGGCTTCTGACGATCATGCCTATTTGCGCCAGCAGACCGATTGTAGCTGCATGACTAGGTTGAACACGGGCAGTCAGACGTGCAAGCGCGAAAGCGATATTGGAGAGTTCGATCGATTTGTCAGCTATTTTTCTAAACTCTGGAGTATCAGGAAGAGATTTCTTGATACTCTGCGATATTACAATGCTATAAACTCCATTGAAACCAACCATGCGTATTGCATGAGCCACATCCACTACCATCTCTCGCAGGCGAAATTGTCCCGAGTTTATGGTTTTGAGCAAAAGACTACTCAACGATGGATCATTGACAACCAATTCCGTGGCTTTTTTTATGTTAATGGAGTCGCTGTGAAGCTCTGTAAGGAGTTCCAACGACGATACTGGTAACTTTGGTATGCGTGAAATGATGTTTTTAACAAACTCTGCGTTTGTTAACTTTTTTTGATTAAACAGGTGTCTTTCAAGCAACTTGGCAGCAATTCTTTGCCTTTCATCTTCCAGATCGAGTGCTTGTTTCGTTAGCAAGCCTTGACGTTCGAACAGACGCTTGTTAGCCATCAAAATCAACTTTCTTTGTAACGGCTCTGTCAGTTGGTGAAAACCAGCAATGGTTAGGAGGGAAGCCCTACATTCTGACTTTGTCTGAATCTCCCCAAGTAAGCTTGTGTCAATGATCAAAGGTCCGTTGACAAGTGAAGCGTCATCGACTGATTGCAAATCGCCAACAAGGCTCATCAGCATGAAACAATCTTCAGGAAGTTGCTTGAGAAGCCTCGAATTGCTTACAAGACTGACCGTGACAAGTTGTTGAGCTATGCTGACAGACTCAACATCACTCAGTTCGGACTGTATGGACGACAAGCCATGAAGCTTCAGGTTGTCTTTTGTTATTTTTGTCTTTTTTCTTCCCAGAAGGTTGAGCATTGATATTTCCCCCACAAAACCAGTTTCAGCTTGGCAGTTGTCTGCAACAAATCAGTCTGCCTAAAACACAATCATATCCTCAATATCGATAGAGTAACTTGTTCAACTTGGGGATAACACTAATATTGATCTGTTTCGGACATACCCGCTCACATTGCCGATAATTACTGCAACTACCAAAGCCCTCCTGCTCCATTCTGGCCAGCATTTTTTCAGCGCGCTTTTGATCGATTTGTCCCTGTGGCAAGCGAGCAAGATGCGTTACTTTTGCCGCCACAAACAAGGTGGCAGAAGCATTGGGACATACCGCAACACAAGCACCGCATCCAATACAGGTAGCGGCATCAAATGCCGCATCGGCATCAACTTTGGCAACAGGCAGGCTGTTGGCTTCAGGTGCTGAACCGGTTCGAATCGGAATATAACCACCGGCCTGAATAATGCGATCCAGCGCTGTTCGGTCAACAATCAGATCCTTAATCACCGG
The DNA here is from genome assembly GCA_020831825.1 of Methylophaga sp. Taxonomy (GTDB): domain Bacteria; phylum Pseudomonadota; class Gammaproteobacteria; order Nitrosococcales; family Methylophagaceae; genus Methylophaga. The sequence goes on from JAFIFW010000006.1 coordinate 27,472, forward strand.
AAAGGCCGCTGCGCGCCACGGCTCTATCCATAGTTCCGATTGATCACTGTAGTCACGCATATATTGCTGGCAGGTCGTGGTGGCCGTGTGCTTGCCGTGGGGTGTGCCATTAATCACCAGTGAACAACTGCCACAGATTCCTTCTCGACAATCGTAATCAAATGCAAAAGGTTCATCGCCTTGTGTAATCAGTCGTTCGTTTAATCCGTCGAGCATTTCCAGAAATGAAGATTCCGGGTCGACTTCAACACTGTGCGTTTCGAAAGCTCCCGAATGCTCGGCCTGCTGCTGACGCCAGATATGCAGTTTCAGTCTCATCGGTAACTTCTCACTCCGGGGCTGACAAATTCAAACAACAAGGGCTCCTGAAACAGGCGTGGCTGACTGACATCACCGCTATATTGCCAGGCGGAGACACTGGCAAACTGCATGTCATCTCGCTGTACTTCGCCACCATCCGTCAGGTGCTCGACCCTAGCGTGACAGCCACAGGATTCTTCCCGTTGCAGTGCATCCAGGCACATCAACTCGCCGAGTTCAAGAAAATCGGCAACTCTGGCAGCTCGCTCCAGTGTCTGATTCAGGGTGTCACTGCTGCCGGTGACTTTGACATGCTGCCAAAAACGTTCACGTAATTGCTGAATCTCGGTGATCGCAGATTTAAGCTGAGAAGCTTCTCGGGCCATGCCACAGGCATGCCAGAGAATTTCGCCCACTGCACGATGAAAGACATCTGGTGCAGTATCAGGGCTTGGTGCATTCATCAGGCGATCAAGACGTAAACGAACCGTTTCGATTGCGTTTCGGGTCTCCGCAGCAAAATCCTGCGGCCTGATCGGATGTTGTTTGGCAAGATAATCCGACACCGTAGCCGGCAAGATGAAGTAACCATCAGCCAAGCCTTGCATCAAGGCACTGGCGCCCAGCCGATTGGCACCATGATCGGAAAAATTCGCCTCGCCGCCAGCAAAAAGCCCATCCACCGTGGTCATCAGGTTGTAGTCAACCCACAAGCCCCCCATGGTGTAATGCACGGCTGGATAGATACGCATCGGCGTCTGGCGAGGATCTTCGGCGGTAATACGCTCGTACATATCGAAAAGATTGCCGTATTTTTCGTTAATGAAATCCAGACCTTGCTGAGCAATGGCATCGGCAAAATCCAGATAAACACCGCGACGCTGCCCGGCGATTTCAACGCCCACTCCACGGCCTGCATCACAAATATGTTTAACGGCGCGTGATGCAATATCGCGTGGCACCAGATTGCCAAACGCAGGATACAAACGTTCCAGAAAATAATCCCGCTGCTGCTCCGCAATAGTTGCCGGTGCCTTGTCACAATCAGCGATCTCTTTTGGTGCCCAGATACGGCCATCGTTACGCAGAGACTCGCTCATCAAAGTCAGTTTGGACTGAAGCTCTCCGTGCTGGGGAATGCAGGTCGGATGGATCTGGGTAAAACAGGGATTGGCAAACAAGGCGCCGTGCTTGTGGGCACGCCAGATTGCCGAGGCATTGCAGCCTTTGGCATTGGTCGATAAATAAAAGGCATTGCCATAGCCGCCAGTGCATAACACCACGCAATCGGCCAGATGCGCCTGTAGCTCACCAGTCACCAAATCGCGACTGACAATGCCCTTGGCCTGATCGTTAATCATGATCAGATCCTGCATTTCACAGCGTGAATGCTGGGTGATTCGGCCAGCGGCAATTTGCCGGCTCATGGCCTGATAGGCACCGAGCAGAAGTTGTTGCCCGGTTTGCCCCCTGGCATAAAATGTTCTGGAAACCTGCGCACCGCCAAAAGATCGATTCGCCAGATAACCACTGTATTCGCGGGCAAACGGCACACCTTGTGCCACGGCCTGATCAATAATCGCTGTGCTTAACTCGGCCAGCCGGAACACATTGGATTCACGGGCTCGAAAATCACCGCCCTTGATCATGTCGTAAAACAAGCGCCAGACACTGTCACCATCATTTTGATAATTTTTGGCAGCGTTGATTCCACCCTGTGCGGCAATGCTGTGGGCGCGGCGAGGACTATCCTGAAAACAGAAACTTTCGACCTGAAAGCCCATCTCAGCCAATGAGGCTGCAGCCGAAGCACCCGCAAGCCCTGTGCCGACGACAATGACTTTGTAGTGTTTTCGATTGGCCGGACTCACCACCTGCAAATGGTATTTGTGCTGGGTCCAGCGCTGATCCAGCGGCCCTTTGGGACAATGTGCATCGAGATTCATCGATGTCTGTTCCATCAGCCTTGTCCCAGATAAGCGGCAACCGGCACCGCAGCAAAACCTAACATCAATAAAGCAATCAACGTCACCAGTAACGGATAACAGGTTTTGCTGGTCACGCCCAGCGTTTGCAGCACATTGTTCAGCGAATGCTGCAAATGCATGCCAATCAGCAACAAACCTGCCAGATAAATCAGCAGCATTCCGGCCGAAGCAAACAAGGCCAGTGTCTCGCCATAGGCATCCTGAGGATCAAATTGCAGCGTCTGGACAATATGTAACAGGATAAACAGGCCAATTAGAATGATGCTCAAAGTGACCAGCGCTTTGGGTGGCTGGAGATAATCACGCTTGTGATACGCCACTGGTCGTACCTTGGCATTGTGTCGGCGAATAGCAATCGCGCCCCAGACATGCAAAGCCAGAGCGGCCAGCACAAGCAGCAATAACGGCCAGCGGATAAACGGCAGGTTATACAACTGATAAAAGCTGTTGAAGCGTTCGGCGTTGAAGTACAGCAAATTGCTGAACATATGCACGATCAAATAGCCGGCCAGAACCAGACCTGCCAGTGCCATCAGGCGTTTTCGGTGTTGCAGCAGCATTAACTCTCCCGGTCCAGCAGAATATGATCGGCGTCCGACACCGGTTTGAGTTTCTCGCGGGTAATGGTGCGAATACAACTGTTCCAGCGCAGAATCGATTCATCGTTATGCTCTGGACGGATTTGTTCGGCCTGCTGGTAGCATTCCAGCGCCTTGATAAAAAAGTCATAGGCAAATGCCCGCGACATTGGCTGGGTCATCATAAATCGTGCCCGCCGTTCGTGATACAGCCCGGTGAAATAGACCTGAAGGTAATCAGTGGCCAACCGCGGGATCGCCGCCTCAATAGCCGGAAACGGCGACTGCGAACCGCTAATACTGATCTGATCGGTCAGCGCCAGAATATAAACCTTCAGTGCAGATTGGTTATCGGGTTCGATATGCAAAATATCCAGACAGATGCTTTCGGCGATTTCAGGTTCCAGTAGTGAGCGATATTGACGGGCTTTATCGAGTGCCAGGGCAATCGAGTCTGCGTGAATATCATGTAAGCTCAAATCCATGTATGGCCTCGTCTGGCGGGGAATCTGCATTGTCATCATCAATCTAAAGCAAAGCCATGGGCATTTCAATCTGCACAAGAGATGTCAACTTTAGCCACAGATTAAAAACCACAGAGACACAGAGGAATAAATGTCGAAAAAGGCCTTTCAGATAATCATGTTCAGCCTTTACTTAGCAAAGACTGTGACGGAACATTACTAAAACGACGCTCGCCCTGTATCAACTTAGGCCAATTTTAGTCTGTAATCACTGCAAATTTGTTTTTTAAAATCTCTGTGCCCTCTGTGTCTCTGCGGTTTGTATCCTCCCTCTCCGACATCTGGAGTTGTTTACCGTTCATGGTGACAAGGACCGAATTCTGGTATCTTTGACGGTTTTTCAACGGCTTATTTCCGGTTCATCCATGCAAAGAAAAATTCTGGTCACCAGCGCCCTGCCCTACGCCAATGGTTCTATCCATCTGGGCCATCTTGTTGAGTATATTCAGACGGATATCTGGGTGCGCTTTCAGAAAATGCGTGGCCATGAATGTCACTATGTCTGCGCCGATGATGCCCATGGCACGCCGATCATGTTGCGCGCCCACAATGAAGGCATCACGCCGGAACAACTGATTGCCGATGTCAAACAGGAACACATGGCCGATTTTGCTGAATTTGCCATTGGTTTTGACAACTATCACAGCTCTCACAGTGACGAAAATCGCCAACTGGCCAGCCAGATTTATCTGGCCAACCGCGATGCCGGCAATATCGAAAGCCGCACCATCAGCCAGGCCTATGATCCGGAAAAAGAAATGTTTCTGCCGGATCGCTTTATTCGTGGCGAATGCCCGAAATGCGGCGCTGCCGATCAATACGGTGATAACTGTGAAGTCTGCGGTGCCACCTATGACCCGACCGAGCTGAAAAACCCGGTATCTGCCGTATCCGGCGCCACACCGATCACCAAGGAATCCGAGCACTTTTTCTTCAAGCTGGGCAATTTCGAAGCCATGTTACGTGACTGGACACTGGGCGGTCATCTGCAAACTGAAGTCACCCGCAAGTTGCAGGAATGGTTCGACAGCGGTCTGCAGGACTGGGATATCTCCCGTGATGCACCTTATTTTGGTTTCGAAATTCCTGATGCACCCGGCAAGTTTTTTTATGTCTGGATGGATGCCCCCATCGGTTATCTGGCTAGCTTCAAAAACTATTGCCAGCGAACCGGCGTTGATTTTGATACGTTCATGAAGGCCGACAGCGATGCTGAAATGGTTCACTTTATCGGCAAGGACATCATCTATTTCCACGCATTATTTTGGCCAGCCATGCTCAAAGGCGCCGGTTTCCGCCTGCCGAACAATATTTACGCGCATGGCTTTTTGACGGTTGACGGCAAAAAGATGTCCAAATCGCGCGGCACCTTCATCAAGGCGCGCAGCTATCTTGACCATCTCAACCCCGAGTATCTGCGTTATTACTTTGCGGCCAAACTTGGCAGTGGCATTGATGATATAGATCTTAACCTGCAAGATTTCCAAAGCCGTATTAATGCAGATTTGGTTGGCAAGGTAGTCAATATTGCCAGTCGTTGTGCTGGATTCATCAACAAACGGTTCGATGGCCAACTGGCTGGAAGCCTGGCTGAACCGGCTTTATGGCAAAGCTTTGTTGAACAGGCTGAAACGATTGCCCAACGCTATGAGCAGCGCGAATTTGGTCAGGCGATGCGCGACATCATGGCCTTGGCAGACAAGGCCAACCAATATATCGATGAACAAAAGCCTTGGGTACTCGCCAAAGAGGATGGCAAAGAAGCTGAAGTGCAAGCCATTTGCAGCATGGGTCTTAACCTGTTCCGTGTGCTGGTTGGCTACCTAAAACCAGTACTGCCTCGCACTGCTGAACAAGCTGAAGCGTTTCTGAATATTTCCTCGCTGCAATGGTCAGACATCGCCAATCCCTTGCTGAATCACAAGATTGACACCTTTAAACCGCTGATGACCCGCATCGAACCGGAAAAAATCACAGCCATCCTGGAAGCCTCTAAAGCCACTATGACAGATAACAGCCCAAGTACTGACACTGTGCCAGCCGACTCTGATTTTGATCCCATCGCAGATGAGATTCAGTATGACGACTTTGCCAAAATCGATTTGCGAATTGCCAAAATCGTCAACGCTGAGCATGTAGAAGGTGCCGATAAACTGCTACAGCTGACACTGGATATCGGTCTGGATCAGCGTCAGGTCTTTGCAGGCATCAAATCTGCCTATGCACCCGAAGATCTGATTGGCAAATTGACCGTGATGGTAGCCAACCTTGCACCACGTAAAATGCGTTTTGGCCTGTCAGAAGGCATGGTGCTGGCTGCCGGACCGGGTGGTAAAGATCTGTTTATTCTTAATCCAGATGAAGGTGCAGAGCCCGGCATGCGGGTGAAGTAGTTCCTACACGGTTCTGGTACATCGTCACATCGAAAACTCCACAACGTTTGTTAGAAATCCGGCTATGGCTTCAGATTCCCGCATGCGCGGTAATGACGGAGGGGGGGTGCGGGAATGACGGAGGGTGGGTGCAGGAATGACGGGGCTGGACTCGGAAATGACACACAACCTCGTCATTCCGGAAAACGTGTAGCCCACTCACCGTCACTCCGGAAAACGCACAGTCCACTCAGCGTCATTCCGGAAAACGCACAGCGTTTGTCCGGAATCTCTGCACGGCCTCACAGATTCCCGCCGTCGCGGGAATGACGGAGGGTGGGGGAATAAAACACAAGCCAGTCATTCCGGAAAACACCTCGCCAACCCCGTCATTCCGGAAAACGTGCAGCGTTTGTCCGGAATCTCCGCACGGCCCCACAGATTCCCGCCGTCGCGGGAATGACGCAAACCGGGTGCGGAAATGACACACAACCCCGTCATTCCGGAAAACGTGCAGCGTTTGTCCGGAATCTCCGCACGGCCCCACAGATTCCCACCGTTGCGGGAATGACGGAGGGTGGGCGCGGGAATGACGGAGGGTGAGAGCGAGAATGACGGGACTGGACTCGAAAATGACACACAAGCCCGTCATTCCGTAAAACACCTCGCCAACCCCGTCATTCCGGAAAACGCGCAGCGTTTATCCGGAATCTCTGCACGGCCTGGTTAACAGCACTCAAACAATACATTCACGTTCTTCGGGCTAATTCCGTCGAAACAGTTAGCCACCGGTAAACCTGTAGCCGTATTTCTCAGAAAACCAGTGATAAGTAATAAACCCCCAACCCCATCAGCACCATTGCTCCAACGAACGTGCTCCAGGTGACAAACTTTGCGTTTGCTAGCCAGATCTTGGCCGACACAACTGCCGTGACAAACACAACAATCTCGACCAGCATGTAAAAAAATGTGTAGAGCGTGATGTACCAGAGATAGGTCAGCGTGGGCAGATCCGCAAGCGCCAGCACCCCGGTGAAAGCAGCAGGAATCCCCGCTGAACAGGGAAATTCAATCAGCGTGACTAACACCGCAAAGCCCATCACGGCGGCTACGAGTGAGAACATGCTTTTTGGCGTTTTAACGACTTGTCGAATTCCTTGGCGAGCTTTTCTGAGAATACTGCCTTGAGAAGTGTCACAGACAGGTCCGTATTTTTTAAAACGCAAAAACTGCCTGAAGTAGTAGATCCCTCCACCGAGCGCAATCAATCCCACCAGAACATTCACATAGCTAAAATATTGTTGGAGGATAGTAAAGAATTGGTACCACAAAAAAATGAGCAACCAATACGCAGCGACAACAGCAATGATAAACGCGCTGCCAATGATGATAATACGGCTTCGACTACCAAGCCCAATAACGATACTGAGTATAAAAATCAGTGCTCCGATACTACAAACATTAAAGCCGTCGACAAACCCCAGGGTAATGGCGAGTGCTGGCAAACTGTACGATGACAAATCGATATCACCAAGCAGTGGCACATCGATGATGTTTTCGGTCCGTCGCTCTCGCTCAGCGCCAGTGAGGATTGCTTTTATGTCTCGGGCAATAATGGGGCCAAAGCCAATGAAGTATTCGTCTTGAATAAACGTGATAGGAACGCGGCCGCGATCTCGAACAGGCACTTCATAAGCGTCCATGAGAGTGATGAGGTACGCAACATTGTCTCCCCGGGCAACAGAGAAGTCGTTGATAACCACATCATAGTCTGCTTCTATTTCCTGCAACCAGGCTTTTTGTTGGTCACAATAAGGACAACCTGCCACCCAAAAAAACTGTATTTCCTGAGAGGCGTTGACTGGACTGACAAGCACAAAAAAGATCAGTGCGATAATTTGGCTTATTCTGGTGATAGCTAAACTATTTTTTGCCGTGAGCATGCCTTCGGATACATTGTTTACGTATTTTTTGTAGCATATCGGTAAAGCAGATTGATGCCAACATCCTCAACGACATTACTGCTGGCTATAACAACCAACTCGTCATTCCGGCCCTCCCCCACCGCCGTCAATTCCGGTAAACGCCCCTCCAACCCCGTCATTCCGGAAAACACCTCTCCAACCCCGTCATTCCGGAAAACACCTCTCCAACCCCGTCATTCCGGAAAATGCGCAGCATTTGTCCGGAATCTCCGCACAGCCTCACAGATTCCCGCCGTCGCGGGAATGACGGAGGATGGGCGCGGGAATGACGGAGGGTGGGCGCGGGAATGACGGAGGGTGGGCGCGGGAATGACACACAACCCCGTCATTCCGGAAAACGCCCCTCCACCGCCGTCATTCCGGAAAATGCGCAGCATTTGTCCGGAATCTCCGCACGGCCTCTGCAGATTCCCGCATGCGCGAGAATGACGGGGGAGTCGCATGTAATCCCCCCAAAAAATAACAGATCTCAAAAGTAGAACTTTCTCGTAAACTAAAACGCAGGAGATTCTGCATGAAGACATCAAAATTTACTGACAGCCAAATCATGGCGGTTTTGAAACAAAATGAATCACCCCGAGTTTGTCGGAGGGATTTTTATTTGAGTCATGCTGCTGCAGACTCGGCTTGTTGATAATACAGATTTTCATATTCAACGGGTGGTATATCGCCAATCGGATCCAGTAGTCGTCGGTTGTTGAACCAATCCACCCAATGCAGTGTTGCCCGTTCAACATCATCCAGTCCTTTCCAAGGCCCGTCTTTGTGAATTACCTCGGCTTTGAACAAGCCGTTGATGGTTTCAGCCAGTGCGTTGTCGTAGGAATCACCGACACTACCGACCGAGGCCTTGAAGCCGATCGGCATCCAGCCAGTCCAGTGATCGAGCCAGAAACAGCAATTCATAACCCGGCCAGACATGAGCCGCGATTTTGACTGAGGGCGAGCTGGTTGTTCGACAGCTGAACAGTGACAGGAAGATAATCAGAGTCACCCAAATGGGTATGCTTTTGAAAATCGAAGTCGTGCAGGTGACCATCATGTTCACTCAAAGGTTCTAATACCAACCGGCATTGTCCAGTCAGAATGTTTGTTTTTTCAATGGATTTACACCGGACTGACCAGCCAAGTGACGTAGATCAATAAATCCGTTCATTGCATCAGTGCGAATTAACAATCAAATGCCACTCTCTTGCTTGAAGGCATCGATTCGCTGAATCAAGCGCTGATCATCGGATTCTATTGCCATGCGCTCTGCGGTGGCCAGGGCGTCTCTGGCAGCCGCATTGTCTTCCATGCGATGTTGCAGTACGGCCATGTGGAAGTGAAATACCGGGACAGAGCTATCTAACGAGATGGCGCGACTCAGTGCCGGAAAGGCAAGTTGATAATTTCCGGCATTGATTTGCGCCCAAGCGTAAGTATCAAGAAAATACGGCTGATCGGAGTCACGGAAACGCTCAACCATTTCCAGGGCTCGTTGTTTGTTTGCTTCGGTGCCGTAATTGTCCAGCAGCATAACCGCCAGGTTGTTAATGACAGGCTCTATATCCGGGTTCCGTGACAACACCTCTTCATAAGCCGCTTTTGCAGCATCGTAATTACCAACCCTGTAGTAGGCCGAGGCAAGCTGCATCGTCAGAGTATTGTCTTGTGGCACTTCAGCAAGGCCGCGTTTATAGGTATCAATTGCGCTTTCTGAGTCGCCTTCCTGAAAATGTAATGATGCCAGCAAGCTGTAACCCGGTACCCAGTCACTTCTCATTGAAAGCCCTTGGTGTACCGTATTTTTTGCCGCCTCAAGATCCTGTTGGTTTCGCAGCAAAGTCGCCTTCACACCATAAGCACCGATTTGATCGGGATTTTTCTCAAGATGGTCATTCATAAATGCCAACAGCTCATCAAGCTGGTTCAAGGCGAGATGGGCGTTGACCAGACCTTGAAGTGCAGCAATCAACCCCGGCTCCTGAGATAGGGCGCTCTCGAACTCTTCAATGGCAGGGGTGTAATTCTGCATACCGAGATGCATCTGACCCGATAACAGGGCCATTTCCGCGGGCAGGATATCTCCTGACTGACGAAGACGCTCGATAATATCCCTTGACCCTTCCCAATTTTCTCCCGCCAGGCGAACCTGCAGTTGTGCCTGAAGCAGGGTGTTCACATCAGTACTGCCCTGCATAGCGGTGATCAACACTTGCTCGGCACGCTCAATATCACGGTTTCTGACATGCGTTTCGGCAACGGCAAGCGCGGCAGCCTGATTTTGCGGATTGGCAGTCAATGCTCGGCGGAATGTATCTGCAGCAAGCTGCTGTGAGCCGCTGATGGTATAAGCCTGAGCTAACAGAACCAGTGCCTCATCGGAATCGGGATCATTGCGAATAGCCAGCCGCAAGTCGGTAACCGCATCATCAAATTGTTGATTTTGCAGGCTCAGACGCGCCCGCATGATCAAAGCTGGCACATCATCAGAAGAATAGCCAAGCACCTCATTCACCAAACGGGTTGCCGTGTCAAAATCTCCTTCTCCGGCACGGATACCGGCAAGAGAAACTCGCGCCATGGATGCCAGCTCACTCTGCCCCTCTGTTTCAATCAGCCGATTCAGATCCTGAATCACCTCTTCTGTTCTGCCATCAGTCAATAAAACTTCAACACGGGCAAATCTAAGTTCAGTGCTTTCGGGATATTGCTCGATATAACTGTCCAGAAGTGATACGCCTTGAGCTGCATTGGCTGTTCTCGCCAGCCCAACATGCAACAGCTTTGCTTCAACATCACCGGGGTTACGCTCAACAAATGCAGCCAAAGTCTGCATCGCATCATCATGTCGTCTCAACACACCGTTTTGCAACTGAGCCTGAGACTGAGCCACCCAGCGTTCTTCCGGAAACATTTCAGCAAGCTTGTCGTAGATCTTGTTCATATCTTCGAAACGACGGCTTTGCTCTAACAGGGTCAAATACTGCATATACAAGGGAGGGGCATCCGGGTGCAGTTCAATTAAACTTTCCATAGCTTCGATTGCACGCTGCTGATCGCCTCGCTGATTCAAAAACGTCACTTCAAGCATCCGAACATTGAGATCATCCGGTGCCACCGCCAGGGCCTTTTGCAGCTCAGTCGAAGCAGAACCAAAGTTTTCTTGCCTGATAAAGACCGTGGCTCTAAGCACAAGTCCCTCGATATTGTCTGGTTCAAGCGCCAACACCTGATCAGCCCGCTTCATCGCCTCATCAAATACGTTTGACAGCAGGTACATTTGACCCAGCTTGATCATCACCTCGACATATTCGGGATTCAGCGCTTCAGCGGTACTCAAGTTAGCGTACATGCCCCGCCAGTTTTGCGATTTTTCGTCAATCAGGGCGAGACGGTAATAGGGTTCGGCCAGTCGTGGATCAATCTGCAAGGCATTACGGTACTGCACACGCGCCCGCTCAACATTACCTTCTTCAAGAAAATTATTACCACTCTCAACAAAGTTGGCAGCAGAATCTTCTGCCGAACCGCATCCCACCAATGCGAGCGCAAGCACACTCGCCAGTACTGTTTTCTTGAACTTGTTCATGTCTAATCCCTAATTGACTATAAAGTTATCGAGTTCCGGTTGAACCACGGCTAAAAAGTCCAGTATTCGTGCGTCCGCATCTTCCAGAGTCTCACCCGGTCCGACACCTGTAACCAGGCGAACCAGTGCACCATCCGAACGGTTCTCAAAAATCGAATCACGGAACAGATACCACTTATTCAAATATTCATTGGCCACATTTCGACCACGCCCTGCAAACCAGTAATAAACCAACTGCTGATCAGCACCACGCTGAATAATCACACGATTAACAGGCTGTCCAAGCGCCTCGATACGTTGCAATCTTGATATTTCCCAGCCACCACCAGGAATACATACCCGTGGCGAATGTGGTGACACACCTTTGCGTTGTGACTCATAATAAGCCACATAAAAGTTCACCATCTCATTGTTTTCACTTACATAATTTGCCATGACATAGTCAGACAGCTTAAGCGCGTCAATGACCCGCTGCTCCATGCTTTCATGCTGTCCACGCCATTCCCCCAGCTGGGTTGGAAAATTCACAAATGCGGGATAATCGGGCACGAACTCGGTTCTGGACTCGACCGCTCGCGTCAGACCCAATGCCAGCAGCAACACCACAGAAGCTATCAAAGCGGGTTTCAGTGAAAACGTATAAGGCCCTGAATATTCCTTGATATTCAGCTTCGAGGCATCCACCACACCAAAAACACTTGCCAGACTGGCATTGGGGTTAGTTATTTTTTCCAGCACCCATATCAGCAGACCCAGAATAACCGCACAGGCCATGAAGATAATCCAGCCTTCAAAGTCATGCAGGAAGCCCTCAGCCATCGAAATGCCAAAATTATCCACCAGCACACCAATCATGCCGATACGGAAACTGTTCATCAAAATGGTGATGGGAATGGTGGCGAGAAACACCAAGGCTCGCTTCCAAAACGCTGCCTGATAAAAATAGGCCGCTATAAAGCCAAGACTCATCAATGGGAATAGATAACGTAAGCCACTACAGGCATCAACAACCTGAAGCTGATAAATCCCTAAATCAATAATGTTGCCTTCCAGAAAAACCGGGATCTGAAACAGACGAATAAACTGAACACCCAGCCAGGATGAAAACAACTGTAACCCGGCTGTAAGCTGGACTTCGATAACGTAAGGCAGAGGAATGGCAAACAGAAGGAGCAGAATGGGCGCCAGTGTATAACGCGTCGCCTGACCAACGACCAGCATGGAAATACCGATTAGCACCATGACAAAGGAATAGTGCATCAACAAGAACAAGGCACTGATTTCACCAACGATGTAGATCAGAATGGCGGCCAGTATCAACAACAACCCCGACCACATGGGTGGCCCCATCGCCCGGGTAATCACATCGCGTTTTTCCCAGAGAATATAGGCAGTTACCAAGGGGATAAGGTAGCCATGGCTATATTCTTCTTGCCCCCCCCATCGACGTACCGCCTCACCAAGTCCGTTCCAGTAGGCAATCACAGCCAGCAAGATCATGCCGCCGGCGACCCATAAGTGTCTGCTAGTCAACAACTTTATCTCCTTGTCTGTTGCGTTCAGCTTGAATGTGCGAGGTTATCTTGAAATGCGCAGGAATACCAGCCAATCTTGCCAGACGCATGAATCGCACAGAGGGGTTGAGCAGTTGAACATGCCCCACTGAACCGGAAGTTTGTCCCAGCAGACCCAGTAAATAAGCAAGCCCAAAAAGATCTACATACAGCAAATCTTGCAGATCCAGCGTCACAGTGACACCGTCTCGCTTAGCGAGGCACTGATCAATCTCTCGCTGTAACAATCGCACGCCTTGCCTATCCAGAGCACCCGAGAGACTCAACCGATCATCCTGTTCAGCCACTTCAATCTTAAAGGCTGTTTTTGATACTCCAGACCAACTGCAAATTTGCCGGTAGAGCAAGAATGGCAAGATTCGACTCAAAAGCATCCAGACAGCTTTAGCGCCATCGCCAACATAACGTTTCCATAATGCTGGTTCCTGGACAATCCGCCATAACCACTCCAAACCCGATTTTTGCCATGCAGCTGGGGCACGTTCGATTTCACCGGCAACAAAATTGATGACAGCGCCCAAATGACTTATCACAGGCGCATTCAAACTGTCGCGGTTTTGCATGATCCAGGCCTGACCTTTTTTTGCACCCAAGGCCACGACTATAAAGTCTGGCTCAGCCTCATTGATAAGTGCAATCACTTCAGGCTTACTCATCGCATCCAGATCCACGAAACCAGGATCATAAAAGCCACAACTCATGGCTCCCGGGCTATGCGTGTTCAAAGCATGATGAGCTTTTTCAGCAATGCCCGATGCGCCACCAAAGAAAAACACCCTGATTTTTTTGACTCTCGGCATTTCGGTGAGTCTTGCAAACAGATCAGAGCCCGCCACGCGCTCCAAGACACCAGCACCAGTCAAGCGACTAATCCATACCAATGGCATTCCATCGGCGACCGATAAATCACTGTCAAGCACCGATTGGTAAAATGATGGATCGGCTTGAGCTGTCATTGCGAAGTTGAGATTCGGCGTGGACAAAAAGCATCGACTGCGGCTATCGATGGCATGTTCGATTGCAGCAATCGCCTGTGCCATAGAAACACAATCAAATGGCAAACCCAGCAAACATGTTTTGTCAAAACTCATGGCATCATGAGTAATGGCAGGGGTTGATGTTTCTGAGATGTCACTCATGAGGATTTTTTGGAGAACATTGAGACAATACTCTCGTTATAGCGATGTCCGGTCAATTGAACCAAGGTACAGTTTTCTGAGCCGGTCGGCATTAGTTTCCAGACTAAATTCTTCGCAAACATGCCGAACCGCATTTTGCTTCATCTGCTCAACCAGTGCTGGCTCAGTCATTAACAAATCAACTGCATGGACAATGCCTTCAACATCCTCAGCTTCCGGTAAAAGCCCGGTTTGACCGTCTATGATCAGTTCAGGAATCCCCGAAATATTGGTTGAAACCACAGACACGCCTGCCAGCATGGCCTCCATCAAGACAACCGGGATGCCGTCCATATCGCCATTTTTATCTTTTCGACATGGCAAAACAAAGGCATCGAGCCCTGCAAGAAAGCCTGCAACTTCATCATGAGCCATCACGCCACGAAACCTTACATGTTCTGCATCAAGTTGCATATCAATCGCCATCTGGTTAAACGATGCAGCCAACGGTCCATTGCCTACAATGTCCAGACGAAATTTACGTCGTTGTTTTTTCAGCTCTGCCGCCGCTTTCAGGAGAATATCAAGGCCTTTCTTTTCAACAAATCGGGCCACCACACCGATGGTGAATATCTCATCCGTGCGCGGTTGAGGATCCTGACGCCAATCGCGTGATACGCCACAGCGGATAATTTTCAGTTTATCTTCAGGCAATCCAAGTCCCAGCAAGTATTGCCGGTTAAACTCTGAAATCGTTCCAAAAAAGGCTGATCGGTCAGCTTTTTCTTTCAACAACCAGCCACGTTCGAAAATATCATTGGCATGCGCCGTCAGACTGAAACTTACCCCGGCAATTCTAGCCGCATACATACCAATATCAGTTGGCACATGTGCAAAATGAACATGCAAGTGCGTAATATCTTTATCGATGAGATCCACGGCCAATTCTGCCGCGTAAACAAATCGATAAATCAATCCACGAGCATGACGACTCAAAAGCCCCACCGTCCGGATGTCACGCAGCAACCATGCAAGCGCAGCAAAGTAGTTTTTTGGTCTGGAAAACAAGTGTTTGAAGTTGGCAACAAGGGCAGTCAGCAGCGGCACTGGGTAAATATATTTGACTGAACTGGCAAGCGTCGTAATCGCCACTTCTGTGGCAGGACTGACAGGCCGATGTACGGAAAAAGCCGCCACCTCCACCCCGGATTTTTGCAGTGCCAAGATCTCGTTATAAACAAAGGTTGCTGATAGTGCGGGGATCTCGGGTGCTAGGTATGCCACCTTTAATCTGTTTTCCTGCTCAGGCATGCTTTTGCTTCCAAACTGCGCTCTGCTGCTCATTCAAATCCTGAGTCGCTTTAGCCTTGCCTTTGATTAAACACTGCCACTGATATCGACGGATAAACTTCACTAGCTCCTTGTCCTCAAACCTTGGCTTACGTTGCAGCATGCTTTTGACATAGCCCCACCACATGGCAAAGCCACCAATAAATATCGGTGGATGCAACATCCGATACACCGATGAAGCGGTCATATAAACAAGCCCGGTGCCCATAAAATACTGGCCAAAGCCATGGCGCATCCGACCGGTAAATATCCCCTGCTGACTTGAACCCATCGGCCTCAGATGAATGAAACGTAACGCCGGCTCATCCCAACTGACAGCAATCCAGCCAAGCTGACGGCAACGATGACAGTCAATGCCATCCCACATTACCTCACGGACAAAACCACCAATTTCCTCGAAGCAGGTGCGACGGTAGAACTTGGTCATACCGACAGACATCTCATCACCGCATTTTTCGCTGACAAGTTCACCCGACTGTTTGTCACGGAAATAGGCTTTACCGCTGCAAGTACCAATTCGTGGATTTTCATGCATTCGATCGATCAAAATTTCGAAGTACTTATCTGGCAGATCCAAATCCAAATCCAGCTTGCAGATAAAATCAAACTGACTGACATCGACCTGATCGTAACCATGATAGAACGCCTCGATAACGCCAGGCCCGACACTTCGATGTCCACGGTTTTCTCGAGTAATCACTTGAATAAAGGGATAACGCTCAGCATAGTCTTTCAGTATCTGCGGTGTTTCATCTGTCGAGCCATCATCAACAATCACCCACAATGCCGGCGTTATGGATTGATTAACCACAGAGTCCAGCGTCTGACGCATGTAATCAGACTCATTCCGGCAGGGTGAAATTAAAAGATAGCTCATCAATACGTCCTATTTGTACTCGATAATATGTGATTGTCTCTTCAAGCGTTTCTTGACGTAAAAACTCATCACACCAGACAACTGGGCAAATTTGCCAAATACATTCGATAGCGCGTAAATCATCGCCTGTCTTGGCTTGCTCAACTGCTCTCGATAGGTCATAAACAACCTGAAAGCCTGAACCGGATAGATTGCCAGCAGAAGCAGAAAATATGCTGACACTACAACAGTCATCAACAATATCGCAATTGGCAGGCCTGCTGCCCAAAACAAAATACTCAATACTTCACGCAAGCGAAATTTCTCTGCCGTTGAGTGATGAAGGTCAAAACTTTCAGCATAGGCATGTCCAGCACGTTTGTTTCGCTTCCACCACTGACTCAAATGCGTCATTGCCGCATCATGACGTGTCATCTCCGCATCCAGCCGAAAAATTTTCCAGCCAGCATGCCGTAAACGAAAACACATTTCCGGCTCTTCGCCAGCAATCATGGCGTCACGATAGCCGCCCACTTCCCTGATAGCAGACACCCGAATCAGCGCGTCGCCACCACAGGCCAAGGCATCACCAATTGGTGTATCCCACTCGATATCACACAGTTGGTTAAACAGGCTCGCTTCTGGATAGCGTTCACGACGACGGCCACAGACAACAGCGTAGTCAGGGTTGTGTTGTAAAAATGCGCCGGCGTTCTCTATCCAGCCGTCAACTACCTCACAGTCACCATCAACAAACTGAACAAACTCAATGTCGGGATATTTTTCGAGTAAACATCCAAAGCCTGCGTTTCTTGCGCGAGCTGCGGTAAATGGTTGCTGCATATCCAGTTCAACCACCGATGCACCAAGGGCTTGAGCGGCTTTAACACTGCCATCGGTAGAGCCAGAGTCTACATAAGCCACATTGGCTGTTCCGACCAGAGATTCCAGACATCGAACCAGCCTCTGGCCTTCATTTCGGCCAATCACCACTGCTCCGACAGACAGGTTTTGTGTTTGAATACTCATTACTCGGCTTTTTGTGTAAATCCGATAACTTTTGCAGGAATACCGGCCATAATCGCAAACGGCGGAACGTCTTTAGTGACAACCGCGTTGGCTCCGATCAAAGCATGCTCACCGATGGTGATGTTACCAATAATCTTTGCACCAGCACCGATATCAACATGCCCAGCAATCACTGGAGCACCTTTTTCACCACGCTTTTTACCGATAGTTACTTGCTGATGTATCAAACAATTCACACCGATAACACTGGAAGGGTGTATCACAACTCCGTTTGGATGCGGAATTGATAACCCACCACCTACACGAACATTCAGAGGAATATCAGCGCCGGTTACAACTGACCAAAATCTATATCTTAATACAGCGGTTCGTTTTAAGACTCTAGCTAGGTAACTTGTATTTTTAACATATTTTTGATAGTCGCGAATTGACCTTAAGAGTTTACGATTCGGCAGCCAGAAGGAAGTGATCCGCTCTCTTTCCCAATCAGCAAATTCAGATGACACCCATTTATTTCGATCGCTCATTCACTCTCCTTATGATGCAACTGAATTCATATCATCGAGCTTCTTTGTTACATTGTTAAACTGAAATTAGTCGATACATCAATAAGCTTGTAAAGTATTCTCATAAGAATCATCGACAGTGAGGGGCTGCAGCTTGTGCAAGAGACAGTAATCTTCATTGATGCAACATCTCTGCTTTATGGACGATATCCTCAATAACTCCTGTAACCGACATAGAGCGTTTTGTACTCTTGACATTTGAATAAAGTGTCTTACTTATTCCCACGACCTCTATCGGGAAGGACTTTATTCCCAAAATACGAGCAACTGCAAAGCGATGGTTAGCAGCAGCGGATTTGATGATTTGGTTAGAAGGCGATATGAAGCAAGTGCCGACATCGCTGCTCTTGGATGTGTCATAACCATTACCCATCATGCTATCAACGAGCCCAAGAAGGTAATCGTTAATATGGTCTATTAAATCATTCTCTGTGTATAAAACAATATTTTTATGGTTCGATTTCCCATATACAGATATCTCATAAGCATGCTGCTTAAATATTAGACTCTGCCTTATATTATTTCTTTTTATTATCAGATCTTCCATTAGTTGATATCTTAAATCTAATGTTATATCCAGACTTTTTTCAAAATACAGGTCTCCGACTAAAAATGGCTCTATACTGTACGCAAACTTGTTTGCAAAACTCAGAAATCTCTTGTTATTTGATTTTTCAGCAAGCTCTCTAATCCAATGCATACGTGGAAGATTACTTCCCAGGTGAAAGCCAATCGTGGCAGGAGTCACATTGATTATCAGCCTGTCTTTTAAACATTTTCTTAGTGAATATCTAGTTCTATTCATAATATTCTAACATTAGCTACATTCATCGCTATAACACTCAGTAGTTAAATACGTTTAAACCAAAATCACCTGATCTCTGCTCTCAATTGTGAGACTTTTTGGAGGCATAGCCTAGCGCACTATCCTTAAATGTGGCAGTGGTGAAATCTTGCTCAAGAATTTGGCTGAGTACTTTCAAGTCCGCATCAAAGATTCGTTCAAGTTCAACACGGTTATCTTCTGATATATCAGGCTTTTTCTTCATGGTCAGATTTTTCCTGACCCACTCTCTGAATCCTTTAGGAATCAGCACTCTTCGCAACCAGGTCATCGGTGCGGACTCTATCAGCAAGTGATAGCCTTTGAATTTTCTGACACGTTCACTGGAGACATTTTGTTCTGAAATCGTTTGCCATTTGACCTTGGACGGATCAACACCCAAAAACGCAGCCACCCGTTCAAGTTCTGCCTGTGGCCTGACTCGCAATGCCTCGTTAAATACAAACAGAATGTTATCGCGGCCATAAGCCTCGATGTATGGCTGAATCTGATAGGCGTATCGGCTGTAATTGATTAGCTCGTCATAACGCGCTATCGCCGTGTTGATATCACAACTGATAACGTTCTGTGACCATTGATGAATGTAGTGAGAAACCAGACGCTCAACTGGATGCCTCAGCACGTAGATCAGCTTGACTGAGGGTAATTCTGCTTTCATCCGGCTGATTGTTTCCGGATAGTCCGGCAATTTGGTGTAATGCGTGCTGGATTCACCACATAGCTGCTGCGGTGCAGCATTGCTGAACAGACTCAAATACCAGTCTCTGCCTTTGGAAAATATTTCATCATCGCTGAAATAGTACGGCTCCTTGGGGTTAGACATAAAAAAGTCCGGCTGAAGCGCAAGTTGCTCATGCAGCGTGCTGGTGGCACTTTTCATTGCGCCTATGATGATGAAGTCAGGCTTTCGGATAGTCATCTGGATGGGTGTAATCTCTGAGTGGATTAAAAAAATTGGTCCAGATATCCAGCCACTGTTTTTGAGAAATATCCGGTAAATAACTGGATGATATCAAGCGTCTGAAACCACTGATAAATGCGCCGGCAGTCCATAATAGATTGGCTGCCAACAGTCCCGCATGACCATAGAGCAGATAAAAATATCGGCTTCTCGATTCAAAGTAATACTTTGGCAAACGCTTTCTCAAGCGCGTCTGTGTTTTCACCGGTGAGCTGCCACCACGCAAATGTACTACATGTGCCCGCGGATCATTGATGATTTGCCACCCTGCTTTGGCCGCGCGATGACAAAATTCGGCATCTTCAAAATACATGAAAAAGCCCTCATCAAGCAGACCCACCTGTGCCAGGACTTCACCACGAATCATCACACAGGCAAAGCTGGTCCACGCCGAATAACTCAACGTATCCTGCACTGGCTTTGCCACCACATATTTTTTGAACAGATTACTGATAGGGCCTGTTTTTGCCGCATGCAAAAACTCGCTTATAGGTGTATGCAGATTGAAACAACTTTGCTGGGGCTGACCATCCAGCCATTCCAGTCGAGGGCTGACAAGACCGGCTGATTGCTGAGTTTTAATACTGTCCAGCAACAGTTTGATGGCGCCCTTCCGAACGATAGTATCGCTGTTCAGAAGCAGATAATTATCTGCAGATATATGCGAGATACCAATATTGTTTCCGGCAGCGAAGCCGCCATTGCGATCAGAAGCTATTAGCTGAATCTTGTTTGTTCCGGAATCTTTGATCCAGCGCTCAAGCACATTAACTGAATCATCTCCGGAAGCATTATCAACAACAAGTACTTGCGCATCGAGTCCAGAAATCTCTGGCAACAGTGATTCAAGACACTCACATGTCATCTTGTGAGTTCTGTAATTGATGATGACGATCGCTAATTCGGGCTGAGTGCTCATCTGAAAACCTGGCATTGGCATGTTTGGATCAAACTTGCAGGCCTTGATGGACATGACGCACGGCTGTTCATAGTATCTCGTCGACCCGGTCTACCAGTTGACGAATAAACTGCTGCTGTTTTTCTTCTGAAAACAATGTTTTCAGTTCAGCAATTGCCTGCTCATCAATTGTTTCCAGACCATTGTCGAAGCGCTCTACTGCGGCGAGGATTTTGGCAACAAAATCTTTTATATCACCACAGTGAACCTCTTCGAAACAGGATAGATGAAAGTACTCTTTGTTAGCTTCACCGGTATAACCAATCACCCTGTTGCCGGACATTGCCGCCATCGCAGGAGGCATCGCCAAACCCTCAAATTCACTGAATGACAAGAAAATCTTGGACTCATAAAAGATATCGTAAACTTCCTGCTCGGTAACACCATGGATGGACTTGATCGTCCAGTTTGAAGGAAGTTTATCGCCCAAGAAGATAAGAACTAGTTGACTGTGTTTACTCAACTTCCTTGGCATATAGGTAATAATATTTTTTTTATTTTCTATCGGCTGATGTCTGGCCTTATTAATGACAAAATATGATCTGACTATTTCTTTTGATATATCTGGGAATATAGTTTTTATATTTTCAATAGTATCAACAGAGTTTCCAATGATTAAACTCGCATTCTCATATGCATCTTTTAATTGTTGAAAAGAAGCATTGCCAACACGCACTTCAACTCCGATTGAATAACCATTTTGAACATGAATTCCGTACTTTATACCTAATTGACCAAATATCTTCCCGTAACGCTGCGCCAAGATCTCTGGAACCAGTACAAAGTCTTTATCAGGGTCAAGTTTGTTATCACATCTCAATGCTGCCTGGTCTGCAAACAGCTTAGTTCGGTAGAACACATTTTCAGAATACAAGACTTCTGACTTGAATTCTTTGTACTGCAATTGACTGATAACAACAGAATGATAATGAGCAACAATAGCACCACCAGCAGGATAGAGCTGAACAGGTAATAAAAACAACATGCTCTTTTGACTTTGTGAGCCTTTCTCTACTTTTAATGGATAGAGGATTTTCGATAGTCTTTTTTGAATTGTACCTTTAGAGAACACTATTCACCTCTGCGTATTCTTTATGTCAATAGATTCATTTAAATTGAGTAATGCAGGACCAACGTATGAAACTTCGCGATTGAGCTTCTGATGAAAACGCTCTAGAGGGAACTCACCAAGATTTTTGTATAGGTGCGCCATTCCCGCAAGATACTGAAACATCAGCTGCTCTTTACTCAATGAGCAGTTGCTTGCAAAATATCCTAAAGCCTTACTAATAGCTCTTGAAGAAATTGCAAAGGATCTGCCGAGACTAACAAAATCCTGAAGCCCATAGCCATCGATTGAAGAAGCACCGCAATCTATTAGTCTAAACTCTCTAGATAATAACTTGTCGGTAGGAAGCATAATGTTTCCTTTCCAAAAGTCGTTATGAGATGGAACCAGTATCGGCTTCCAATCGCCAACATATAACGCGTTCAACGCATTTTCTATATTTTCTCTTATTTGACGCTGAAGAGCCTGTTCTTGATAGAGTTCTGTTAAATTATTTTTGAGTGTAACAACCTCACTAAGTTGTACGGGTGAATGTTCTGCTATCCATCTCAAAATATATGGCGCGATGTAACGTTTTTGAATGGCCCAAGAGATATTGCTTCTAAGTGGGTAGAGTCCGTGTGTAAATGTGTAACTAAGTCCATTTGACCACCCACAAAACTCCGGTAATTGCACTAAAGATCTTCTACCTAGCGATTTGTGGAAATCAATAGTCTTTTGATAATCACACTCCAATCTGGCAGGAAACTTATCTGGTGAGAGATGGATAACCCCAAGAAATTCATTATTAGCTGTAAAAACTGAATATATCAGTGGGTTGTCAGCTGGAGCATTTTGCTTGGTTGTGTGTGGTGTAATTTTTACCGCACGACCAGAGTTATACGCGATGATTCTATCTTTTATTTCTTGACTTATATTCTTCACGTATAGCAACCAGCGTCCGTTTAATTTAATTAGGCTCGATACTTGTCGAAGTGTTTACATGGTTCTTTTGAGACTTCAACATTACACATCGACCAAAAAGTGAGCCTATAATCAGCCAGTATAAAGAATGCAAAGAAGAGTTTGGCATTTGATCCATTAAGATAAGTGCAACAACAAGACTGTGGATCGACATAAGTAACTGCCGATTCTTTTCGTCTTTTGCACCTCGGAGATACTTCTGAGAACGATAAGCCAGATAGATAGCCATTACAACAAAGTAGAACAATCCCACAAAACGCATCCAGCCACCGGTTCCCAGCGTAATAACCCAATTTCCATCTGTCACACTGAGATCTGCACCCGTTTCCAGATCATATACACGGTTCCGTCCCCAAGATCCCCATCCAAACAGAGGTTTTTTCAAGGCGTGCTCGAGGAGAATACTTTCGTGTTCAAATCTGAAGCCTACTGATTGAGCGCGTTCTGGACTTACTGATACCGCAGCATTAACTATTTGTTGATGAGGAAAAATCCCCATTGAGGATGTGACGGGGTAAGTCAAAAACATGGTAGCAATAGCAACTGAAAGTAGGTGTATTTTCCGATACGAGAAAAAGCCTACCATCACGATGACGATCAGCGCATATACGATCGCCCCGTAGCTTTTTTGCAGCACGATGGTTGCCATCAGCAAAAACAGTAATAATCTGTTATCAAATCGCCACGCTCTAATTTTTGCCTTGTGTACCGCAAAAAGACTGGCAAAGCCTACTGCCAAAAACATGGCGACAATCAGACCGTGGCCAAGAAAGACTACCGCACGAAACCCACCCTCTCGATACTGTTGCAAAAAGGAATGTGGGAAATATCCGTATAAATACACATGCAATTGCGGGCTCATCCTGATTTCCCAGAGCACTAGGACACAGTACATAATCGCTGCTATCGCAACGAAACGCAGCAAAACTACCTGTCGCTCATAGGTGTTGAAATAGGCTAGCCCCAAGAGAAATGGGAAAAAGTGCAAAAACCCAATGCCTGCTTGAGAAAGCCCGTCATAGAGACTAAGCCCCTGAATAAACAGATATCGTTCCTGGTTGGTAAGGCTGGTCAGGAATGGGGATACCATCAACATTAAAAAGACGAATTTATGCCAGCCTCTCAGCTCTTTATAGCCTGTAGGCTGTTTTGTGAAAATGAGATAGGCCAATAAGACCATTGATGTCAGTGTGTATTTGTTGAGTGCTGGAATACCAGGAAAATTAATTCCAAACCCGGCAGGTAACAACAGATACGCTGCCAACAGGCTGATAAGAATCCCTTTTGCTGTGCCATAGCGATTGAGCAGGAACAACATGACCAAAGGCCAGGTTATCAATGAAAGATAGGCTATCGAATTTGGCAAAATACAGCTTCTTTATCTTCGCTTGTTTAATCTAGGCTGATTTCAAGGTCATTTGTAAACCATGATCTATCTGGATTTGTGGCGTCCAGCCCAACACCGATTTTGCCAGACTGTTATCCAGAATAACCTCCGGGATATCGAAGCTACGCTTTTCCTGATAAACAACATCGACACTCTTGCCGCGATATTGCTCAAGTAAACCGAGGATCTGATTCAGCGAAAAGCCTTCGCCGCTGGAAATATTTATCGGACCGCTGTAATCAGAACTCATCGAGAGGATGCAGGCATTCACAACATCATCAATGTAGACATAATCCCTGACAACTGAACCATCCCCCCAGATATGAATGGGTTGTCCTGCGTTTATTTTATCGATGCATGTACCAATAAATCCCTGCACACCTTTGTGTGTCTGACCCGGCCCATAGGGATTTGATGGTCGTAGGATACTGACCTCAAGCTGATACAGCTCTGCGTACATTTGCAGATACTTTTCTATGGCGAGTTTAACGATACCGTAGCTGCAGGTCGGATTAGTAGTATGAGACTCGCTGATCGGTAAATTGACAGGGTTACCATATACCGTGCCCCCTGATGACAAGTAAACGATCCGCTTCAGATCTGCAGTTCGCATTGATTCAAGCAACCTGACTGTATTGACCAGGTTGCTTTCTATATCAAACACCGGGTTTTTATTTGAAGTAGCGGGTACGGAGGTGCTGATCAAATGAAAAACCAGCTCTACACCTATCATCGCCTCAGTCAGACTCATAACATCTGAAAAGTCTGCCTGCACAACGCCCATAAGCTGCGGAAACTGTTGGCTGACTGATCTCACGTCCCTGTCAAACACTCGGACCTGGTGACCATGGTCAAGCAAAGCGCGAATCAATGCACTACCGATAAATCCACTTCCACCTAGAACCAGAATTTTCATGGTTTCTCACCCATCCTTGTCATCAATGCCTCTGCACGCCGTTGCCCCACATTCTGCCACAAGAAATACTCCGAGCGCTCATAAGCGGCTTTTGATAATTGCTCAACCCGAGGTTTATCCTTTGCAAGGTTTTCTAGTGTTGCGATCCATGCGGCTTTATCATGTGGGTCGATGATATAGCCTTCAACGCCATCTCGAATCACACCATCCCCCCCCATGGGTGAGACGATACAAGGTAATCCAGCACCAATCGCCAGATAGGTCACCAATGGGCTCCCCTCTTCCAGACTGGGCAAAACAAAGACATCTGCTTGTTTGAAATATGGATCAATATCTTTAGTGAAACTGACGAACTGGAAGCGCTGATCACTGCGATATGGCTGCACAATCTGTTCAATCTCTGGATCAATATTCCCAATTACCGTTAACAGCCCATCAATCTGGGAATCTCGCCAATACTCCAGTAACAGATGTATTCCTTTCCTGATGATGCCACTGCCAACAAACAGTAGATTAAACGCACTGGCATGATGCGATGAACTGTCCGGCTGGTGCCTTTGATGAGAACCAAGTCCATAGGAGGTTTCGATTAATTTTCCTGCATCAACACCATTATCAAGCATTGATTTTGCTACATTGGGACTGGGACAAAAAATAAAATCCGAGAGCGCCAGCTTGGCATTTTCATCGGTAATATTTTCATCTGATATTCGCTTGGATTGTGTGACACCAATTCGTGCATATTCTGCATCAAGGATCATGCGTGCAGAATTTTGGTGGGTGTTTATGGCTTCAGAAATTAAAACCTTGTTTTTTTCTTTTATCTTTTGATAAAGCGCTAATTCGCAAT
This sequence comes from Methylophaga sp., assembly GCA_020831825.1. Classification (GTDB taxonomy): domain Bacteria; phylum Pseudomonadota; class Gammaproteobacteria; order Nitrosococcales; family Methylophagaceae; genus Methylophaga. The sequence goes on from JAFIFW010000006.1 coordinate 53,234, forward strand.
TAGTCCACAAGTAAGCAGCATCATACAGGGCTAAAGTAGACAGCATTCTTATGCAGGCAAGCTGATGAATACCTCGCGTGTCTAATAACTTTTGGCAGAGCTTGTATAGTACTCTATTGCGAAATAACGGTTTTCTGAAATCCTTGTTGCTGGCAAGCTCGTTGAAATAAGAATAAATATGGCATCTCAATTCATCATGGTTCATGGCACCAGAAATCGAATCAGCGGCATAACCGATGCCATACGGTGTGATATGCCTTGCATCAAACGTCAGTAAACTAAAAGTCACAATCGATATCCAGTGTAAAAAGTGCTCAAACCAACTCAATCTAACACATAATAGTCAGATGCCAGACAGTCCAAACTCAAGCATAAAAAAACGCGCCATCAACTCGTCCTTCTGGGTTCTGAGTGGTCAAGTTGGTAATCAGTTTTTAAGACTGTCATCGAATCTGATCATGACCCGACTACTGGTGCCGGAAATGTTTGGTTTGATGGCTATGGTCTATGTATTCATGACTGGCGTGTCAATGCTATCAGACATAGGTCTCAGAGCAAATATTATTCAAAGCAAGCGAGGAGATACGCAGCTTTTCCTTAGTACTGCTTGGTCAGTTCAAGTTGTCAGAGGCTTTATCCTATTTACCATCCTTTTGATTATTTCAGGCGTATTGATCATGATGGTGAACTCAGGCCTGATATCAGAACAGTCAACATACGCAAGCCCACAACTACCATTACTGATTGCCGTGACAGCAACTACTGCCATCATAAGCGGTTTCAATTCCATCAACCTTCAATTACTGAACCGAAATTTACAGATGGCCAGAGTGACTGTGATTGAGCTGGTGAGTCAGCTAACCGGTATCTTAACAATGATCTCTATCGCTATATTCTGGCGAGAAGTCTGGGTGTTGGTAATCGCAGCGATTATCAGTGCAAGTGTAAAGTTGTATCTCTCTCATCGAATTATTGATGGCGTAAAAACCAGATTCATGTTTGACCGTGAATCTTGGAATGAAATATTCAACTTTGGTAAATGGATATTTATAGGCTCAGTACTGGGTTTCTTGTTAAATAGCGGTGATCGAATAATCCTGGCCGGTTACCTTTCACCCGAAATGTTAGGTATTTATAGTATCGCCTTTCTATTGGCTGGTGCATGCAGAGAGCTTTTCAAAAAACTTATCAATAGTGTTTTCTTCCCTGCTATCAGCGAAATCACCCGAAGCGATCCAAAACACGCCCAAAAAATATATTACAAAGTCAGGCTCCGGATTGATGCGATAACCATGTCCTCAGCAGGTTTCATAATGGCCTCTGGCAGTGCCTTCATTTTGATACTCTATGATGAAAGATATTATGAAGCCGGCTGGATGCTTGAACTGCTTTCAGTATCACTGCTGTTCATTGGATATAGTATGGCGGGAATGTTTTTAATGGCTAGAGGTAATTCAAAAAGCTACTCAGTCATGATATTTGTCTCTGTTATCTTTTTGTTCACACTACTACCTCTGTCATATCATCACTTCGGACTCTACGGCGCCATTTTGGTGATTGCTTTTAATCAGATTGTAGATATCCCAGTGACTTTCTATTATCTGAAAAAAGAAAAGTTACTCGTTCTAAAGAGAGAATTTGTCATGGTGCCACTTTTTTTTATAAGTTACTTTTCTACCGACTTTTTACTTTCGTTAACAAGCTTAAACACATGAAAAACTCATACACGCTATCCGTCATCATGCCTGTCTATAATGGTGATAAATACCTCTGTGAAGCGATAGATTCAGTTTTGTGCCAGAGCTATAGTAATTTCGAATTTATTATCATCAACGATGGTTCGACTGATAAGTCTAGTCAAATTATTCGTGATTACGCAAAAAAAGATGCCCGGATAAAAGTTATAGACCAAGACAACAGAGGGTTAATTTATTCGTTAAATCAAGGCATAAATCAATCATCAAGTGAGATTATTGCCCGAATGGATGCTGATGATATTTGTCATCCTGAAAGATTCAAGATGCAACTCGACTATCTAGAGAAAAACCCCAACGTCGTCGCGCTTGGGTCTCTTGTAAATTTGATTGATTCAGAAGGAGATACTATCTCAGACTTTAATCGAAATACAAGCCATAGTGAAATTGATAAACAACACATGCGTGGTGTGGGTGGTGGAATAGTACATCCCAGTGCAATGATCAGGAGAAGCGCATTGCTTCAAGTTGGACTCTATGATGATCTCTTCCCTCATGCAGAGGACCTCGACTTATGGCTGAAACTTGCCGAAATCGGTGAGTTAGCCAACATCTCTGAATGTTTATTGAGATACAGACAACACTCTGAAAGCATAGGTCATACGAAAAGAGCATTGCAACGGAAAAGTGTCGCTGATGCAGTTCAAGCAGCCTTTGAAAGAAGATGCATTCCGTTTGACAGGTCAATCATGAAAATCAATCCTGATATATTATCGGAATTTGATGCTCATCTGAAATGGGCTTGGTGGGCATACAAATTTGGTAATAATAAAACAGCCAGAAAACATGCCCTGAAAGCTTTTCTTTTAAATCCTTGGAACACAAAAGTGATTAAAATACTCATAATTTCCATATTAAATAAAACAACACATACACGTTGATATCACCTAAAAATGTCTAGTTTTCAACTTCGTTATTCACCATAACCATATTCACCCAACAATTGAATATTTTAATTATTTAGATCGAGACCTATGAACTCCATTTTTACACAAGAAACAAGTGCTATTAGACATAAAAACAAACCATTAATCGTTGATATTATTGGCGTCCCTGGCTGCGGAAAAAGTACTGCAATCAGACATTTGGAAACGATACTAAAAAAAACCACTATTCGATACAGCGATTCAGAAACCGTTAATAACTGGAGGAAAGAAAAAATAATCGGTAAAAAAATTGGCTTTCGATCTCTTATTGGAAAAAAAATTTCTTGGCGGCTACCTGTCATATTTTTTAGAAGCCCAGTTGAGACATACTATTTGATGAAGTATTTTTTTTCAGTGCACCCAATTTCGAAACAACGCCTCGATCATGCTAAATATGTTTTGAAATCACAGGCTTTTGTTAAAAGTTTAGAGAAAAATAATTATGACGTTATATTCACTGATGAAATAGGATTCAATATGTTATTCACGCTAAGCATTGGTGGGAATAAACAAAATCTATCAATGCTAATCAAGACAGCTGAAGTTTTTCAAAAACAATCGCCTAGATTAGTTTTTTATATAGAAGTCACACCTGAAATAGCACTCGATCGAATTAGGGCGCGAGCAGGAATGGTAAGAGGCTTTCCAATGCACCCTTTTCATGATGAAATTTTTGAAAATATGTCAGAGGATGATTCAATCCAAATTAGTTGCGAACGGGTCGAAGTGATTGAGAGCATCTTCAGTGGAATCGCTAATGTCTCAGATAATGCAATAAAAATTTCAGGTCAACTCAGCCCAGAACAAATCGCATCTATTATGGAAAGAAATATCGAAAAATATTTGCGTTTGGGTGCGAGGCTCAATTTTTAGAGCCACTCGAAAAATGAATTGAGCTGTTCAAATTTCAATGGACGCCACAAACTGCAATGGTGGCAGGTTATTTAGAGCTCGATGAGGTCGATTCTTGTTATAGTCATCTCGCCAAGCTTCGATTTTCAATTTAGCATCAGATATAGACTCAGTGTATTGCATATTGCTAGTCACTACTTGATAATCAGCACCTTGGTAAATTCGAGTAATCTGCTTACATGACGGCGATTTTTATTCCTTGCCTCTTTAATTAAGCTTCTAGCATCATTACATCTATACTCAAACACGGAAAAATAACGCATATAGGAGGTTATCATCGTTAGTATAAACCGCTATCTAAAGCCTCTCTTGCCTGCAGCGCTGAGCAATCGATTGAGAAAGACCATAGAAAATGGAGGTGAGTTGCAGAATGTTATGGATTTGAGTGATTCAATAATCCACCCTATTGATGCTGTCTACATGGCTCACCAAAGTATACCCGTAATACAAGTACCCATCACAAACTGCAGAGGCTTTCAAATTGTAGGATTCAATTTTTCATATAATCATCCCTTCGTTAACACATTAATCGCCCTAAAAAATGGAAAATGTTCAGGGTACCAAGGTTCGCCTCTGCAAAAATATCATCAACTATTTCAACCAGCAGATGCATTTGATGTTCTTGGGTTATCAGAAAAGTTTGGTTCAGACCGTCTCAGATCACTGACACCACTTGAGGCAGTACTTCCATGGTGGCCTGATATCGGACATCTGATGCCAGAAAATCGCCCTCGAGCAATCCTATCAACTGCAAAAAAAGAGATCCGTTCAGCTAATTTGCCACCAAGCATTCAACCAGCTATGTATTGGTATGGTCCTTTCTCAAATCTTCAAGGTGAAGCTGAAATCAAGCGTCTTTTTGATCTTTATCATAAAATTGATAAGCATGGTTTCCAACGCAACAACAACAAAGATGGTGATATCTGTGGCGCGGCTCTCGTTAGGCCAGATGGTTCGTTCCGTATTTTACTAAATGGCGGTGAGCACCGAGCAGCCATCACCACAGCACTTGGTTATGCTCAAATACCAGTTCGCTTATATTCACCAGTATCGAGAAATATCATCCTGAGAGCTGATGTTGAAAAGTGGCCGCAAGTTCGCTCTGGTTTGTTTTCAGTTAGCCAAGCGCTTATGGTTTTTGATCGGATATTCGAAGGTAGACCCTCATCCGATGGATTCAAATTTTAGTGTTAAATTATTGAGGAAATCTAGAAAAAATCAATAGCTGATGAATTGCATCGTGATTTAGCATGACGGCAATTATCGTTATCAAGACGCCCACTATAGCGTAAAATACGTCGTGCTTAGCGTCCCAAGCCGAGTATCGCCTGACAGAGCTAACTAGAAGTGGATAAGCCACTATCGCAGCTAAACCGGGAGCTACGATGGCACCAATAAGACCCAACTGAGTTATCCCTATTACGAGTAGTGTTGTTTGAATAAAGGCTGTTATTGCGATTCGAGTCATATAGCGCTTAGAATCTCCTGCAGCGAGCAGTACTTTTCCATAACTGCAAAGAATCACCATGGGTATCTGTGAAATGGCCATCAAAACTAGTATTGGACCTGCTAGTTCATATCTAGAATCATAGAGAAGCTTCACCAAAAAATCACCTGATATAGCTAGGAAAGCTGAGAAAAATAATAGGCACCCTGAAAGATACCAACGCATTTTGAAGATCTTGCTCTTATTTTGCAGATTTTCCCAAGGCGGAATTTTTTTATAAAGCGGGAAAACCACCTTATTTGCCAAAGGTTGCCCCATTTTTAGAGGTATATTTGCGAGGAAAAAACCAATCATGTAGATGCCCAACATCTCGAGCGTTATAAACTTTGCCAAGAGTGCGCGGTCGAAATGATTAACTAAAAAGCCGCAGAGAGTACTAAGAAAGATCCATTTGCCAAAATGAAATAGTTCTCCCAATGATGATATTTCAATCTGTATGCGGTTTCGATGACCTGGCATGGCGATCATCAGGAGCACTTGCTTGAAGATTGCGCCTACAATAGCCCCTGTGACTAATGCCCAAACAGATTTGAAGATCCATGCAAGCGCAATCATGAACACAATACTGACTAGCTGCGATGCAATATCTATAAGCGTGACTCTGGCAAGCAAAAGATCTCTATTTGCAGTGTAGACTCTAGTTGGGGTGAACCCAGCTATCAATGCTGTCAGTCCCGCAATTGGAAGAAGCATGGCAAGCATAGGCTCATCATAAAAAGATGCGATGGGCAATGCGATGAAAGAAATAATAATCCACAAAATAAACCCGCGAATTACTTGCAACGTCCAAGCAGTGTTTAAAAACCCTGGCTGAGTACTCTTGTCATTCTGAATAATGGAGGCTTGTGTGCCAAAATCAGAGAACATGACTAAGCCAGTAATAAATACTTGGACCAAAGCCATCATCCCAAAGGCTTCAGGAAACAAAAGCCTTGTTAGAACTAAATTTGAAATTAACCTGAGGAGTTGACTTGCTATCATACCGCCAAGCGTCCAAGCCGCTCCAATACTAGCACGGGCCCTGAGACTGTCTTTGGGCAAAAGTCTATCGAGGCGCTGCTTTAATCGCGACAGGTCGGCATTCATATTAGACATTGGTGGATGGATTAATAGAGATCATGCTAGAAATGCATACATTGTAGTTTACAATCAACCAACTCGAAGCCAGTTCACAGCTCTTGAAGGTTAATGAGCTTCACGCTTAATTTGCAACCATCTCTTGATCAAATTTCACTAGATTGAGAGATTCATGTTTTGTGTATTCAACAACTAGCAATATGTTATTCCATGATCTGTGTATCGTGACATGATGGCGTCGGATTGAGCGTGCTTTTGATTATCCAAATGTTCGTGAATCTACTCATTCAGGGTTGTCTCAACACTACCACATCGACAAACACACCCAGCTCTTTGTTGTTCATCTGTTCTCAGCTTTAGGATAATGACGAGCAAATACAAAAATTCTTTACAGTCTTCATTGATAGCCATACAAACCAAAATTAAAAGCACTAAAATTAGCTTAGATATGTATGCATCCGTTTCATCGAAATTATTTCACGCTTTAATCGAGTCTATTTTTTATTTTAGGCCAGTATTCGAGAAATAAGTACACACTTTCTTGATATTTCATATTATCTCTTTATTACCTTGTTTCAGCTGCCATTTCGTCAATGTAATTCTTGATGTTTCGAATATTCATAATTTGCGTTTGATCTGATTCAAGTCTGTTTACAGTATTTTTAATATAACTGTCGTAATCAGTATACCCCTTCTGGCTGAGCTTTTGATCAAGGAAGTTTACGCCACTGATATGATCAATGTAATGATTATTATATGAATTTACATTGAAAAAATTTTCACCCTGATGTTCTTCGTCACTGACTCCAATGTTTACTATGTTATTATTGCTCACACTAACATCGCTATTGAAGCCACTTAATTTAATTGCATATCTATTGCTGTTTTCTTGCCATGTATTGTCAGTAAATGAGTTAGCACAAAGCTCACCGACCTTCCAATCCTGCACCTGAATACCCCAACTGAGGTTCCGGTTGGTTGGTTTTGAACGTCCTATGTTACTGAAGGTATTGCTAATGATGAACACACTCCCCCAACGGTGACCATCTTTATGATCAGTGTTTCCACCGGCAGATATACCTATTTCACCTTCAATAAACAGATTATCATTTATGAGAATATTCTTGGAGATGATATGGTTAGTATCTTTTGGATTCGAGGTTAATTTTATGCCCATACTGGATGCGCGAGATAATAAATTATTCTTAATTATCATGTTTATGCTGTTAGCGATATAGATATTGTGATTGAACATTGTGGCATATCCATAGTCACGAGTATTCAAGGAAATGCTAGCTGGCCGCTGTGTATACCAACCATTATGGTCAAACAAGTTATTTTCTAGATGAACAAGGTTACTGTTGTTCATGTAGAGGCCAGCAGAGTGACTATTTGTGCTGTAAAAATTCCTGATTATGTTATTTCTAAACACGATGTTATTGTGTGCTGAAGGCCCTTGAAACCCGATCCCTTTATAGTAGCTGAAAACATTATTTTCGATGAATATATCCAAGGCTGGCTGGCCCTCTGCTGTAGTACTTGATATTGCAGAAGGATGTCGATCTATATTAGTCCATCCAAGAAAATTTTGACTTTCAGGGTCTAAAGAGCTGGCATAAAACTCAAGCCCGGTAATTGTGAAATAGCCTCTTGTGTTTACTCGCCGAATCGCGTCCATGTCCTGTGAATCGAGTACGGGTCGTTTGCTGGAATTTCCATAACTAGCCAATACAAAATTCCCCCCCCTTGTACTACCCTGTTTCATACTGATTCTGTCCTTAATTTGAAATCTGTCCCCTCTTTTGAGCAATACCCAATCTGGTTGTCCATCTCTTGCGACCGACATGGCTTTTTCAATGGTTTTGAATGGAATGATATCTTCTGGCAGAAATGGATCTTTGTTTTCACCACTCATGTATGGTCGCGCAAGCTCGTCATTACCCTCGGATGAGCTCACATAGAGGATTCTTGTGTCAGAGTTTGGCGTCAAGATACTGTGTCCGCGAGAATCCTGTGGATAACGATAGATTTGTGATTCCCAGGGTACACTTGTTGTGCAGATGGCAGGAGCAGGTGCTTGTACAAGTGGTGGTGCTTGTTCTTCTGCAACTGGCTCGCTTGGTATTTGATTGTTGTAGTCAGGAACAGGAGCGTCATCTTCAATGACTGGCTGTGTCTCTGCGAGTGCTATTTGGTCTGTTTGTTGTTCAAAAACAGACTCGTACTCTTGGCTGTCAGCAAAAGATTGGTTGGACGAACGTTGTGTATCGTTTGTTTGAGCTTGTTGACGCGGTGATGGGCTTGAACTGTCACTTGACATGCTTCCACCCGCACCACCGCCAGAACTGCCGCCACCTCTTCTGGATGAAGTGTTGCTAGTGGTGGTGTCGAGTCTCGTGTTGCTTTGTGTAGATTCAAACGGTTCTGTGGAAAATGCAGCAGAATAACGGTCGATGCTTGGCGTTGGTGCGGCAACTGTTTCGCTGGGCGCAGATGCCATTGTGGTGGTGGCTGGAGTTGGTGTTGCTGTTTGTAACCAGGTCAGGTTGCGAACTTCACATTCAGCTTTGCTGAACGCGGCATAGCTTTGTTGTTGTTCTCTAAATCGATTGACTTGATTGTTATCCCAGACAGCAAGCGGAATCCAATCCCTGCCACGTCTTATCAAGACTACATCGCCACGGTCTCTTTGCATTGCTGCAGTGGCGCTGTCAACAGACAGATAGGGGGCAACCGTTCTTGGCTGATAGGGGTCATTTACCTGACTAAGCGTATAGCTTCTGGCTAGCTGATCACTGCCGTTGAATTCATCAACATAAATAATTCGTGACTGATTAGTGAAGTTTTCGGACAATGAGACACACTGAGCAGTGGCTGTCAGTGATGTACTTAAGGCGAAAAGACCTGCAAGTAAAGCGGATGTGTATTTAGTCATCATTGCCCCCCAATGATTAATTTCTGGAATTTTCATAGTCGATGTTATCCATGGGGTCTTGACTAGGGTGTGAGTTAATTCACATAAACGGAAAGTGCCAGACACAGTTTAGCGACTACTGAGACTTTAATCACAAATACTTACCTGTTTTTGCTGAAATAAAGTCATTTCTTTCAGCTGACTCCTGAGTGTTCGGCTTCACGCAAAAAAAAGCCTGACGACTGTCAGGCTCAAAAACACTCTGGGGGGCAGAGCGTTTTTATGTCACTCATGACCCGGTGACACCCGCATGGCATGGGTGACCAGCTCATTCTATAAATCATTTTCATACTCGTTCGTGAATAGCTTCACAGTTGCTCACATTAAGCTGATCTGGTTAACGAAGCTGGATATTAAATTGTTCCAAAAGCGATTTTCTGACCCTGGCAACTTCCGGTTTGTCGGATAATGCGTTGTACACGACCCTTGAGCTTTGCTTGTCTTTGATCATCTCCTGCACCAATGCTGCGTCAATAAATGTTCTGTCATCAGCAAAGGCATACACCATTGCAAAATCACACAGATTATTGATTCGACGCGGCACGCCTTCGCTGTAACAGAAGATGACGGCACAGGCTTCGTTACTGAAGATCCGTTCTTTTGCACCGGCTTTTTCCAGTCTGTATTCGATGTACTTCTGCGTTTCTGGATAATTCAAACCCTGCAGGTGGAATTCCACGCCAATGCGTTGGGCAAATTGCTTGAGTTCCGGTTTGTTTAATTTATCTACTAGCTCGGGCTGTCCGGTAAGAATGAGCTGTAAAAAGATATCGCTATCGATATTCACGTTAGACAGCAGGCGCAGCTCTTCCAGCGCCTGTACAGTAAGGTTTTGTGCTTCATCTACAATCAGCACAACACGACGACCGGTCACGTGTTGCTCTACGACAAAATTGATGTAATCTCGATAACGTCCGGCGTTGTCGGTGGCGCTTGACTCGATCTCTAATGCGTCCAGCACCCAGCCCATCAAGTCACCAAACGATTCATGTGTGTTGTTGATTAGGCCAATGACACAGTCATTATCAATTTTACTCAACAAGGTCCGAATGAGCGTGGTTTTACCAGCACCAATTTCACCCGTCACAACCGTGAAGCCGGCATGGCTCATCAATCCATACTCCAACATGGTCAGCGCCTTTTTATGATTAGGGCTAAGATAGAAGAAGTTTGGATCAGGGACCAGGTTGAAGGGTTTGTGGCTTAAGCCAAAGTGTTCTAGATACATTTATTAATAATTCTGGTGTTCGGGTGGATGCTCGGCCTTGTTCATTACTGTACCGAGCAAATGTGTTCCTTCAAGCATTTGTAATGACTTTTTGATGTTGGCTTCGTTATTCTTGCCATCTTCCAACACTAATAAAGCTGAATCGAAATAGTTGGTGGAGAGCAATACATCATCTGTTTGCAACAATGGCGGCACGTCAAAAATAATGACCCGCGAATCGTATTGTGCTTTGATGTCTTCAACCAATTGGGCCATTTTCGGGCTCGATAGCAGCTCTGCCGAGTCCTCCGCTCGTCCAACACCCGGTAATACAACTAAACGTTTGATACCCGGATTCATTAATACATCTGACAGGCGCAAATTGGATTCCAGGTATTCTTTGAGACCAATACTGGCATTAAGCGAGAAGTAATTGCTGATACTTGGATTACGTAAATCCATATCCACCAATAGCACAGTCTGATTGAGCTCCATAGCGATGGCCACTGCCAGATTGGCTGCCACCACAGATTTGCCCTCGCCCGCTGTCGGTGATGTGACCGCCAGTGTTTGCCAATTGTTGGAACGCATTTTTTTCAACACCTGAGTTCTCAACATTCTGAACACAGCTGAATTTGGGTTGTTATACAAACCAGCAATAATGCGTTTTTCTGCTAGTTGATCTGCCGAAGCAGGTACCACCTTGGTTTGAGTGTACTCAATATCAGTGATCGGTGATTCAAGCGGATCTTCAGGCAGCGAGGGTTGTTGCTGACTGGGTGTTCTTACAGGAGCTGGTTGACTCGCGGCTTTTTCACGCGCCTTATCCAGTGCTTTTTGAATTCTATCCATATCTATCAGAAATCCGATTGATGAAATATCAGAGCAAGCTGAGTTTATTCATGAGCTTGAACCAGAATACTTCCAGGTGCATCACATAGTGGTGAAAGACTGCAATGGCAGCAATGCCGGCTGCAATGAGGAAGATGAACAGCAATGTCCATTTGAGGCGCTTGCGTCGACGGTCACGCTCCGTTGGTATGATTGGGATCACTACTAAAGGTGCTCTACCCAAGGCATGAGTCATTGCATTATAACCACGAACCCCACCGAATAACATTTCATACAGAAAGGCCAAGCCGCCAGTGGCACCGAATGAGGCAACAACGCCCATCATCATCAGTTTTCGACGATCCGGCTTTTCTGCAGTGCTTGGAACTACTGGAGGTTCGATTAAAGTAAAGCTCTCTCCCCTACTCTCTGCCTCAAGCGTCTGAGACAACTCAGCGGCGAGCTGTTTAGATCTGAGTTCACGGTATTTGGCCAATGTGTTTTCATGGTCACGCGACAGGTCGGTGTACTCCTGCTGAACCAGATGCGTTCTCTGAACTCGTGCTTGGTATTCTTCTATTAACCCTCTTAATTCAGCTTGTCGGCTACGCAGGCGATTCACCTCACGTTCCATTGAGTTAATTTGAGCGTTAATCTGAATGTATAGTGGATTTAGCGGCCTATCGGAATTAATGCTTGAGGTATTACTGGCTGCAACAGGCGGCACGGGCAATTCAGCAAGACGCGTTTCCAAACTACTGACACGACCTTGCAAGGCGATAATATCTGGATGGCTATCAGCATATCTTTCACGTGCTGTCTGTAATTCCGTTCTGACAGAGTCGAGCTGTGACTCAACTTGTGCTCGCTCGGTTGGGCCTTCGATGCCTAACTCTTGCTGGAGGGTATCTATCTGTCTTTTAACACGCAGAACATCCGGGTGTGTTTCTGCATAGCGACTCTGCAAGGCATTTAGTTCTAGCCGAAGCTGATCAAGCCGTTGATGAGAGCTGCTTGGTTGGGTGCCTGTCTGAGCTGTTGCCCCTGCAGGCAGATATTGATCAACTGCTGACAACTGCATGCCCAATGTGACGATCTGATCCTGATTGACAGAGATTTGTCTCTCATTTGCCGCCAACTCACGTTGAAACCGGTCAATATTAGTTAAATTGAACTGTAACAACTCGGGCAAGCTGTCACTATGCTGGTTTTTGAACTGGGCAATGCGTGATTCGATATCCTGAACCTGACGCTGAAACCGATTACCCTCCTCACGCAGAAATGTCACTGTGTCAGCGGCCATGTCGACGCGAGTTCGAACATTTTCGTCGAGAAACTCAGTTACCAGCTCATTGGCCACACGTTGGGCTATCTGTGGTGACTGATCCATGAAAGATACTCTGAAGGCGATGCTGGCACGTCGTGCACGTCCGCTCGCCGGATCAGTCACATTCGCCTGGACCATCTGAACACCAACGTTACTCCTGAATGAATTCGCAATTGCGGTTCTGGAGGTCATTGCTTGACGCTGCTCTGGATACAGATTATGACGCTCTACAATTGCCATGATCCTTTCGGTCGTCAGTAATCGTTGACGGATTATTTCGATACGCTGATCAGCATAGCTGGTGACGGTCGTTCGAACCAAATCAGCAGGGATATCTTGGGTTTCAATTAGAATGAGACCCTCAGACTTGTAAGTTGAGGGCAAACTGTAGGCTATGCTGCCGCTTATAGCAGAAAGTACCAATGCTGGAATTAAAATCCAGTATTTACGCCGCCAAAAAATATTAAAATAGTCTCGTAGACCTTTTACTTCTTCTTCCATTATTTACTCATGCGCGTTTAGCGGGAGAAGCGGATGCCATCCCAGTTATAGCCGAACGATATAAAGACAGCATTGCCGTTGATATTATCATCACGATCGCCCTGAACTTTTCGGTAGCGATAGCCAGTGTTGATTGAGGTATTTTCTGTCATTCTCCAGCTCAGGTTTGGCGCTACGTCCGTGAATTTTCGTTTGTTGGATCCAGTATCGTCAGCTCTTGAGGTTTGAGAATAACTGGTACTGAGGTTAAAAGACATACGCTCAGTTAATTTTCTTGACCAGTTAAAGGCCACTCTGTCTTGTTGGTTCAACACGCCTTCACCAGAAGGGTTAAGTGACCGTGACAGATTTAAACTGTAATTATCCAGTGTGGTTTGGTGACTCATTGCAATTGAGGCCAATGTGCCTCTGTTTGTGTCATTTTGCTTTATTGGACCTGAACGCACTGTGCTTTTTAGGTAATTAACACCCGCGGTACCGGTAATGCTGGTTCGCTCAGTCCAACGATAACTCAGGTTGACACCGAGATTGATTGAATCATAGTCCGAGCGGGTGAATTGACTTGTTGATTCATATTGTGTGTACCCGGTATTGAAACCGGCCGAGAAACGCTCTGAAAAACTCCTTGACCAGCGTGCGGATATTGTCGTGGTGTCATTGTCACTGAAATTGCGTTGATCATATCGCTGTTCAGAGTAACTGGCATTAAATGCAATGACGTCGCGCTCTGTCAGCTGATATTGATAGCTTGGAGCAATTCTGCGTGTGCGCACTGTTGCGTCAGAACTAAAATCACCGGTATCTTCTTCGGCAATCGAACGGGCGGTTCTTTCTCGGTAGGAGGCGGATAGTCCATAGCTGCTGCGCATGGTTTGATACGCCGCCGAAATATCAGCGAATGGGTTTTCTCTGTCCAGTCGACTAAGGCTTGAGTAACGCTCGATGTCATAGCCGACAGACGCCCTGACGCTGCTGTTCTCCAGGGACCGGGACAAATTCAACGTTGGACTCATCGAATAAATCGTGCTGCTTTGTTTGGATTTTTGCAGCAGCACATTATCATCGTATTCAACTTTGGGGTCTAAACGACCATCTATCACCCACTGTGCCGACATGGCAGGTGTGGTGAATACAATACCCAGCAATAGAAGCGAAAATCTCATGGATTAAGTTCGTGTGGGTTATGGAATGACTAAAACATCGCCGCTTTGCAGCAGCACATTAGATTCCAAAGCCCTGCCCCGTTTGATATCGCTGTAACGAACGTTCAAAGTTTGTTGCTGACCGTTAACCTGGCGAAGCACGATGATATTATTTTCTGATGCAAATGGCGTCAGGCCACCAGCTAAACTCAATGCCTGCATGGCGCGCAGGTTTTGACGCATCACAAATGAACCCGGATTTTGCACCTTGCCAAGCACATGAATAGTGTTGCCTTCAACTGCGACTACTGAAACATTAACCACCGGGTTTGCAATGTAGTCAGAAAGTCTGTTGATTAGTTCGGCTTCGACTTCACTGATGGCTTTACCTTCAGCGATCATCTCACCGGCAAGCGGGAAGCTCATACTGCCATCAGGCAAGATAGCCACTTGTTTCTGAAGTGCATCTTCATTCCAGACGGAAACAAAAAGAACATCACCTGCGTTAAGCAGATAACGGTGATCATCGGCGATAGCCTTAAGGCTGAAACCTGCCAGAAGTAATACCGGGATGAAAAGTTTTAGATTCAGAAACATGACAGGTTCCTCTGTTATAAATCACTTGAGTTCATGATGTTAACATGTGATTTTTAATATAAAAAGTTATTTTATTGTTAATTGACAAGCAAATTTTTCATCATTGAAGATAACACAGCCGACGCCCTTCTCGTTATTGCATTGTCTTTTGTTTGTTATTGCATCGTCTTTTGTTCGTTATTGCATCGTCTTTTGTTCGTTCTTACTGCGTCTAATTCCCGTCATCCCCGCGCCTAAATTCCCGTCGTTCCCACGTCCAAATTCCCGTCGTTCCCGCGCCCAAATTCCCGTCGTTCCCGCGCAGGCGGGAATCCCACAAAGGCCGTGCGGAGATTCCGGACAAACGCTGCACGTTTTCCGGAATGACAATCAATTTCCGTCATTCCCGCGCAGGCGGGAATCTCACAAAGGCCGTGCGGAGATTCCGGACAAACGCTGTGCGTTTTCCGGAATGACGAGGGTATGGGTTGTGCGTTTTCCGGAATGACGAGGGTATGGGCTGCACGTTTTCCGGAATGACGGTGTGGTTGGGCTGTGCGTTTTCCGGAATGACGGCGTGGTTGGGCTGTGCGTTTTTCGGAATGACGGAGTGGTGTCATAAGTACTATCGAGATGCACCCACTGCGGTCGGGATGACAGTCATCCTGGATAACAACCGAACCGAAATAGAAAAAGGGGACCGAAGCCCCCTTTCCCGTCAAACTAACAATATTGTTAACTCAGTACTACTTGGTGTGCTTAGGCAGCAGCAACTTTCATTGCTCTACGACGCATACCAAAGAAGCCCAGCAGGGCTGGAGCGAGCAGCCATACTGCTGCTGGAAGTGGTACTGCAGTGATACCCAAGGTCATTGTCATACCTGATTTTGCTTCACCGATAATATCGAAGAAGTAGGTTTGACCCGCCAACAACAGGAAGTTGAAGGTTGTGCCAAGACCAGTAATGGTTTCAACCATCACAAAACTACCACCTTTTGAGATCTGGGCAGTAATCAGGTCAGAAGACTGGTTAAACGTCCACTGAATTTTTGCTACAGTGTCAACCGCAGCTACAACTATGTGACCCATCTGAAACGCACCAGTGCTATTCACTTGGTTAAATGAGAAAGCACCTGTTGGTTGATTAACCAAACCAACGTTGGTTGTGTTGGTTGATACGTCATTGCTGAACGTAGTCAAATCCAATACCGCCGCATGTGCACTCACCGAGAACAATAATGCTGCAAAAAATAGCATCGCTTTTTTCATAACAATTTCCTTTAATCGAAAATTAGCAATGCAACCCGGCTGTCTTCAAAACCGCTCGAAGACCCGTGGCTTTCCGACCTTGCCTCACGACAAGTTTGGCTAACAAATTAGAGCATCAGTGCTCTAAACATTTACACCGCCCAGACCCATCTCTCTGACGATGACTCAACAGTACAGATATTTTTGTACTGTGAATATTGTACGTTGGTACAGTGACAATGAAATGACACTGAACAA
The DNA here is from genome assembly GCA_020831825.1 of Methylophaga sp. GTDB lineage: Bacteria > Pseudomonadota > Gammaproteobacteria > Nitrosococcales > Methylophagaceae > Methylophaga. The sequence goes on from JAFIFW010000006.1 coordinate 69,474, forward strand.
CGATTTTTTTATAACCGCAGTGCCATCGACACCCGTGGTTTTGTTTATATCCGATAAAGTTTGAGACCGACAATGGCCTTGTGAATGATCACGCTATGGCGATTGCCTGTGATCATTGTTGTCGTATTCTTTCACCAATATAACGAATTGTATGCCCTCTTCGCAGACTAGTAAACATTTTTGCCTGAAAAGCCACGCAATATCGTCAGCATAATGACTTTCAGATCCAGCATCAGTGACCAGTTCTGAATATATTGCAGGTCATACTTGACCCTGCCTTCCATTTTATCGAGTGTATCCGTCTCTCCACGATAGCCATTAATCTGGGCCAGACCTGTTATACCCGGCTTCACTTTATGTCTGAGCATATAGCCGTGAATTTTTGAGCGGTATTCCTCATTATGTGCCACAGCATGTGGTCGAGGTCCGACAATCGACATTGAACCACCCAGAGAATTAAAGAACTGGGGTAATTCATCCAGCGATGTTCGTCGTAAAAAGCCTCCGAAAGGCGTCACTCGCGGGTCATTTTTAGTGGCTTGTATGACCTTGGGTCCATCTTCTTCGACATACATGGTGCGGAATTTCCACACCCTGATTTTTTCTCCATCCATGCCATAACGGGTCTGCTTGAAGAACACCGGGCCTTTGGAGGTGGTCTTGATGCAGGCAGCTATGAAAATCATTGGAACGGCAATCAGCAGCAGGATCATAAAACTCAGTACAATGTCTTCAAGCCTTTTGATAAAGCTATCCACCCCAGCAAATGGGGTTTCATAAATACTGATGGCCGTGATGCCCTGATATTCAACCCATCGGGAATTGAGCAAGTTGAATGTAAATAAGTCCGGCACCAGGTAGACCGAAGCAGTGGTATCTGCCAGCTCTTCTGTCACTTGTTTGATTCTCGCTTCAGCGGCAAGCGAAAGCGTAATAAAGACCACATCCACCTTACCATCCTTACAATCTCGAATCAGCTGGTCGATATTGCCCACCACTTCAGCCTGATCGTCGCTGAGTCTGCGATCAGGTGCGGGTTTGCGGTCATCATAAAAGCCACTGAAACGATATCCGGACCAGTCCATTTCCCGGAATGCATTTTCCAGCATGTGACCGAGCGAGGTTGCGCCGATAATGCCTACCCTGCGGGTATTCAGGCCTTTGGATCGCATCATGCCCAAGGCTGTTCTGACTATCATGTGCCAGGAGATGATCTCTATCGGTGTGACGATAATCCATATCGCCACAAACGGTTTTGCGTAGGTTTGCTCGTTGAGTATCAACAGCTCTGCAATGACAAGAATCAAAATTGCGGTGAGCCAGGCGAACAGGATGGCGTACACCTCATGACGCATAGCCGTTCCTCGCCAGGAGCGGTAGGTATCCAGGCTTTCTGCGAAGAAATTAAACAATACAATAGACAGCAATAATGACCAGACATGCTTTTGTTGCCACTCAATTGCAAAGATGTCCATCAAGGCCAGGAAGGTGATCAGGATAATCGCGCTATCCGCCAGACGCGCTATTGCGTTAAGTTTGGCGTCGTGCCTGCGGATCTTGCCTTGCGTCATAAATATTCCAGTCTATCCGTAGTCATTGTCGGTTGTAGTTGTCCTGAATACGGATAATATCGTCCTCTTCAAGATAGCTGCCTGACTGAACTTCAATCAGTTCCAGCGGAAGTCTTCCCGGATTGCTTAATCTATGCACAGCTCCAACCGGAATATAGGTTGACTGATTTTCGGAAAGGATAGTGACTTCATCGTTACAGGTCACTTCTGCAGTACCGCTCACCACCACCCAGTGTTCTGCCCGATGGTAATGCATCTGCAGTGACAGTGATGCGCCCGGTTTCACAGTAATACGTTTGACTTGGAATCTGCCGCCCGCATCAATGGAGTCATAATGCCCCCACGGCCGGTAACAGGTGCGATGAACATCCGCTTCACTTCTTGACTCTTCATTGAGTCTTTCCACCAGTGTTTTGACATCCTGTGATCGAGACTTGGGCACGACCATGACCGCATCATGGGTTTCTACGATGATTAAATCTTCAACACCAATGGCCGTCACCAATCGGTTTTCGCTGTGAATATAACAGTTTCTGGATGATTCGGTGAGCACATCGCCAATCGTGACATTTCCGTCTTGGTCATGTGGGTGGTTTTCCCACAGAGAACTCCAGGAACCCACATCACTCCAACCAGCATCGAGCGGTACCACCATCGCTTGTTGGGTTTTTTCCATCACTGCGTAATCAACCGAATCGCTTGGGCAATGTTGAAATGCCTCTGCGTCGAGTCGGGTGAAGTCAAGATCGGTGCGGATGTTGTTCAGTGCAGCCCTGCAAACCTGGACGATCTCAGGTGCAAATTTTTGCATTTCTTCGATAAACACCGAGGCCTTGAACATGAACATGCCACTGTTCCAGTAAAAGTTACCGGCCTTGAGATAGCTCTCAGCAGTGGCAAGATCAGGTTTTTCAATAAATCTGACCACCTTGGCGGCCTGGCCTTTTTCGGCTGATTCAATATAGCCATAACCGGTATGCGGCTGATCAGGCTGAATACCGAAGGTCACCAAATGATTCTGCCGGGCTAGCTTTAATGCGTCTTCTATTGCTGCATGAAAAACTGGAACATCCTTAATCACATGATCCGCCGCCAAGATGAGCAGTATCGGATCATCGGCTCCTTGCAGCGCCCTCAAAGCAGCTAAAGTGACCGCAGGTGCCGTATTGCGTGCATAGGGTTCAAGAATAATCTCGGTCGCCGATAGTCCAAGTTCTCCGAGCTGGTCACCGACCATGAATCGATGGTTTTCATTACAAATGACCATTGGCGGCTGTAACTCATCCAGCCCGGCCAAGCGCAATACAGTTTCCTGGAACAAACTATGCTCACCGAACAGATTCAAAAACTGCTTGGGTTTGTTTTTACGTGACAATGGCCATAGTCTGGAGCCTGTTCCACCCGACAGAATTACCGGAATCATCGCCCGTCTCCTTCAGAAGTTTTCATTTTGATGCCAACGCCATGCGGTTTCGATGATGGCTTCCAATGAGGTGTATTGCGCTTTCCAGCCCAGTTGCTGTTGTGCTTGATGGGCATTGGCGACCAGAATCGGAGGATCCCCTGCTCTGGGTGCTTCGATTTGATAATCAATTTCTCGTCCGGTGACCTGACTTGCAGCCTTTACAACGTCCATGACGCTGAAACCACTGCCGTTGCCGAGGTTAAAAGCAAAAGCGCCTGAATGATTAAACAGAAACTCACCCGCCAGTAAATGCGCCTGAGCCAGATCGTTAACGTGAATGTAGTCTCTTATGCAGGTGCCATCGGCGGTTGGGTACTGATCACCAAAAATCTTCAGGACATTGTTGGTCGGGTTTACCAGTGATTTCAGCACATTAGGGATCAAATGTGTTTCAGGTTGATGACTCTCGCCAATATCTGCTTCAGGATCTGCCCCACAGGCATTGAAGTAACGAAGAGATACCGAATCCAGCCCGTGCGCATTGGCGTAATCCAGCAACATCACCTCGACCATTTTTTTGGACTGGCCGTATGGATTGATTGGCAATCTTGGATGCCGCTCGTCGATCAGTGATTGTTGTGGATTGCCGTAAACAGCAGCTGTGGAGGAAAAGATGATGCGCTGATGAGCAGTTGCCAGCATCGCATCCAGTATATTCAGGGTGCCGACCACGTTGTTGCGGTAGTAAATCTCTGGAGAAGTCACTGATTCGCCGACCAGTGACTTGGCACAGAAATGCATGACCAGATCAAAAGGCCCATGCTGTCTGAAGCAATCTACGATAGCCTCTGGATTGAGAATATCCTGCTGAACCAGGTTTCCCCAACACACGGCTTCGGCATGCCCCGTGCTGAGGTTGTCAAAAACAGTGATCTCATGGCCATGTTTAGCCAGATACTTGCATACATGTGAGCCGATATATCCGGCTCCGCCAAACACTAAAACCTTCATCAGGAATCATTCCATGACTAATTATTCACTCGGGACCTACCAAGACAGGCGCTACGGTTTGTGTCAACTGGCTGATATAGTGGCTTTTCGACGTTGATTGGTCAACGTGTCATCTCAAGGCAGCCACTTCGCTGTGGTCTTAAAGCAGGATTTTTGCACTACAAAGCTGTGCTCACCGGGGTGTTTGTTGATGCAATCTTGCCAGTGCGACTAACCTGTCACGACGCTGGCTTTGAACCTACAGGGGCACACCGATCCGATTTGCGACTTCTTCATAGGCTTCAATGACGCCACCCAGCCCCTGACGAAAACGATCTTTATCCAGTTTTTTGCGGGTTTCGGCATCCCACAAACGACAGCCATCCGGACTGAACTCGTCACCCAGGCAGACTTCGCCCTTGAACACGCCAAACTCGAGTTTGTAGTCGACCAGAATCATACCGGCATCACTGAACAGTTGCTTGAGCACCTGGTTGACTTCAAAGGTCAGTGCTTTCATGCGCTGAACTTGTTGCTCTGTGGCCCAGCCAAAAGTCGCAATGTGGTACTCGTTAATCATCGGATCATGCAGACTGTCATTTTTCAGGAAAAACTCAAACACCGGAGGCGTCAGGTTCATTCCGTCTTCAACACCCAAACGTCTTACCAGGCTGCCTGATGCAACGTTTCTGACCACACATTCCACTGGAATCATTTGCATGTGTTTAACCAGCGATTCAGTTGGATTCAGCAGTTTTTCGAAGTGTGTGGGAATACCAGCCTCTGCCAGTTTTTGCATGATGAAGGCGTTGAATTTGTTGTTCACTTCGCCCTTGCGGCTGAGTTGTTCAACTTTTTCACCATCGAATGCTGATGTGTCATCACGAAAGCTCAGAACGACATAATCCGGATTGACAGTGGCGTAAACACTTTTTGCTTTACCGGCGTAAAGTTGTTGCAGTTTTTCCATGAACGTTCTCTGTGTAAGGTTACAGGGTTTGACGCCAGCCAAAGCCGGTGTCCTGATTGGCAATACCAATCCAGTCTTGCTGACAATTTAAAACATTTGCAAACAGTGGCGCTACGATTTCGGGTGAATTATTTTTTTCACTCAGGTGCATTGCCAGAATGTGTTGAAGCTTTTGCGTGTTAATTCGCTCCAGCAAGGCCGCAGACTGGGCATTGTTGAGATGACCAAAGCGCCCTCCCACGCGATATTTCAAATGATCAGGATACTCACCACGTTCCAGCATTTCAGCATCGTGATTGGCTTCCAGCATCAGTGCATCACAATCATTCAGGGTCGCTTCGATAATCGGTGTAATACTGCCGGTATCCGTCAGCAGTCCCACCTTGTGTTGTCCAGACTCAAATACAAACTGGCTGGGCTCTCGCGCATCGTGAGGGACGGCAAAGGGTGTAACGCCTATATCGTTGATTGCAAAACTCTCGTCAAAACCGATTTCACGAATTTGGGCTTGCACATCCGCAGATAAACAACCAGCAGAACCCGGTGTCGCATAAATCGGTAATTGATAACGTCGGGCCAGAACGCGAATGCCATTCACATGATCCGCATGTTCATGCGTGACCAGAAGAGCCGTCAGTTGTCCGGCATCAAGGCCGAGCCTTTGCAGACGCTTTTCAGTTTCGCGCGCGGAAAAACCACAATCAACCATGAGTGTGGTCTTTCCATGCTGAATGATCGTTGCGTTTCCCCGGCTGCCGCTGCCAATCGAGGCGAAACGCATTACTGTGTCAGCTGTTCCTGCAGGAGATCCAGCAGACGTCTGGCAGTATCGGTATTGCTACGACGTTCATCTGCATCAAGAATGATGATTCGAGTATCGGAAGCGTCTGAAATCAGTCGGATATAGTAATACTCTTCAGGGGCTACCTCTGCTGGACTGCGCCAGAAGGCCATACGACTTACCAGACCGCGTTTTTCACGCTCAACTTCACTGAATGGATCGATGTATCGAACAAAGTAAGTGCCACGGGTACGGTCACGATCTTCGACACGGAAACCACGAGTATCAAGCACACGACCTACACGTCCCCAAACATCACTAAACTCCTGTTCAACCAGCAGTTGCTGACCATCGCCATCGTCTACCATGGTGACACGAACACTGGTCTGACTTGGTTGTGTGGCTTGTCTCGCCTGTGCGACCTGGCGTTCCTGTTGCATCAAGGTGCCCAGATAATCTGCCAGTTGGCGCATCATTGCTTCGTCTTTTTGACGATTGATGTTGGATTCATCACGACCTGTCAATCTGATGCGTGCGGAACGACCACCATCACTTCGCTCCATACGCAAGCGGTACGAATAACCTTCTGGGTCATTTTCTGTATCCATCAGGCCGATACGTTCATCAGCGCGGCGAATACCGATACGTTGCTCTGCCCAGAACGCATTAACACGCTGCCAGGTTTGATCACGATCACCGGGCACTGTGAGCACGCGATCATCGCCATCACCAGTAAGTGTTGGTCTGGCCTCAGGAACAATGTTGTAACGCGCAGCCAGAGGGTTATTGGCCGCTTCTTCATATTCAGAAAAGGTTGCCGTGCTTTGCGTTGTGCCAGCAATGTCATCATTGATTCGAGAAGTGCTCAAATCTGGCGGGATGTCCAGCGGTGGCATGGTATCAGCACGGCGATAATTCTCGGTGTTATCAGGAACAACACGCTCCAGAGTGCCGCAGCCAGTGACCGCAATGCCGATTGCAAGTGTCAGGAAACCGTTTTTAAAGCTTTTTACATTCATTAATCAAGTTCGCTCAATTAGTGATTCAGAACACCCGCAGCACGTAATGCTTCGCGTACCGCTTCGTGGTGTTGCTCAGATAAGACCGTCATCGGCAGTCTGATACCGGGTGGGATAAGCCCCATTTCATTCAATGCCCATTTCACTGGGATTGGGTTTGATTCAATAAACAGCTTTTGATGCAGGGGTGCCAATGTCTCATTGATGGCTCGAGCTTCAGTCTCATTGCCGTTGAGTGCCGCCTGACACATAGTGTGCATCGCGGCAGGTGCCACGTTGGCTGTCACCGAGATCACGCCTCGCCCCCCAGCCAGAATAAAGTCCACGGTGTTGGCGTCCTCGCCAGTATACAGCTCAAAGTTATCCGCACAGAGTGACTGTATTTCCTTGACTCTACTAACATCGCCAGTGGCTTCTTTGATGCCAATGATATTGTCGATTTTTGACAACCTGGCGACAGTGGCAGGCAATAAATCGCATGCCGTTCGACTGGGAACATTATATAAGATCTGCGGAATATCAACTGCTTCCGCAATCGCCTTGAAATGCAGATACAAACCCTCTTGTGTTGGCTTGTTATAATAAGGTGTGACCAAGAGAACAGCATCAGCGTTCAATTGTTTGGCGTATTCTGTGAGTTCGATAGCTTCTGAGGTTGAGTTGGCACCCGTGCCAGCGATCACTGGCACCCGCCCGGCGACATGCTCAACCACTTGTCGAATCACATCACAATGTTCTTCAACATTCAGCGTGGCAGACTCCCCGGTAGTGCCAACTGCGACAATTGCATCCGTGCCGCTGTGAATATGGAAGTCGATCAGATTGCGGAGGCTGTCACTGTCGATGGAGCCATCTGCTCTCATCGGTGTCACCAGTGCTACCATACTGCCGCTCAACATATTCACAAGACTCCGAAAAATAAACTGGCATGGTACTTTGCCCGCCATGAGATGACAAGATCAGACTGGCTTGTGTAAGGTAGCTGGCTGTCATTAAACCAAGTGGAGACAATCGTCATGTCAAACGTCGAAATAGGCCAGCAAGTTCCAGATTTTGAGGTTGCATCAACCAGCGATAAAACCTTCAAACTTTCGGATTATCGCGGTAAAAATGTGCTGATCTACTTCTATCCCAAAGACAACACACCGGGCTGCACTCTGGAGGGCCAGAACTTTCGCGATAACATCGATAAATTCGAGGCGCATAACACCGTGATTTTTGGCGTCTCAAAAGACAGCCTCCGGGCACATGAAAACTTCAAGGCAAAACAGTGTTTTCCGTTTGAATTGCTGTCCGACAGTGACGAAGCGGTTTGCCAGCTGTTTGGCGTAATGCAGTTAAAAAAGAATTACGGTCGTGAGTACATGGGCATCGTTCGCAGCACTTTCCTGATCGACACCGAGGGCAAACTGGTCCGTGAATGGCGTAATGTCAAAGTGAAACAGCACCTTGATGAAGTACTGGAAGCACTTAACGAGCTCTAATCAACTAGGGGTTGTCAGATTGCCGCAAACTATCACCTAAACACCGTCATTCCGGAAAACGCAAAGCCCCATAACCCCGTCATTCCGGAAAACGTGCAGCCACATAACCCCGTCATTCCGGAAAACGCAAAGCCACATAACCCCGTCATTCCGGAAAACGTGTAACGTTTGTCCGGAATCTCCGCACGGCCTCCGGCAGATTCCCGCCTGCGCGGGAATGACGGAAGTTGATCGTCATTCCGGAAAACGTGCAGCGTTTGTCCGGAATCTCCGCACGACCTCTGGCAGATTCCCGCCTGCGCGGGAATGACGGGACTAGGGCGCGGGAATGACATAAAACCCCGTCATTCCGGAAAACGCAAAGCCCCATAACCCCGTCATTCCGGAAAACGTGCAACGTTTGTCCGGAATCTCCGCACGGACTCCGGCAGATTCCCGCCTGCGCGGGAATGACGGGACTAGGGCGTGGGAATGACGGGTCTGGGACATGGGAATAATGGGAGTAAGGCGCGGGAATGACGAGTGAGGGACGCGGGAATGACGGAAGTTGATCGTCATTCCGGAA
>JAFIFW010000007.1 GCA_020831825.1 Methylophaga sp.
ATACGTGTATGTCCACTAATGACTCCTGATTTAACATTGCATTTCAACCGCCATCCTGTCGTTACAAATGGCGGCCATTCTGCCTCAGGTGGGTCAATTTTCGATTGTCGTTAGTGGGTCAGTTTTACATTGCCGGTGACAAGTTCGATTTAGTTATATCTGTATGCGTGACTGAATGGTGTTATTAGAAGGTGGCTGCCAGGCTCAATATTATTTGCTCCGGGTGACAGGATCCTTGGCTAATAATAGTGGCTTGCTGGGGAGAAAGTTGATGCAGACTTCATTGAGTTCTTCTAAAAGCAATGCCTGTTTTGTAAGCCTGCATTCATAAGTTGATTGTCCAGCATGAGTGCAGCTATCACGTTCCAGGTAATGGCAGGAGGTACAGGTACCGAAGTGGGGCTTGTCACTTTCTTGCGCAACATGATCTAGCATTTGCTGCAAGGCATTGGCGAGATCCGCCTGGACATTCTTTGGTAGGCATTTTGCGGCACGGACAAGGGACTCAATCGGGTCATTCTTAAGCGTGCCCCACGCCTTATCAGTCAGGACAATTCTTACACTTCGTTTGTCATCCACTGAACGTACCCGGTTCAGATAACCTTGTTTGATCAAGTTTTTGATTGTCTGTGATGCTGTGCCTCTGGTCGTGGAGTGGAACGCGGCGAAGGCAGATGGTGTTTGTGAGAAACGATTGGCCTGTGAAAAATATCGGAGTACCGCCCACTGAGCATCTGTCAAACCATCCGCGTGTCCTTTTCCAGAAACGATACGTCCCAGTTGAAAGACCAACTCTGCAATAGCGTGACTGTTCATTTTCAGCTCCTCAGAACGATTAAAAAGCATCTTAGCAAAGAGACGGCTTCGCAAGGCAAAAATATAGTAGCGTTTCAAAACCATTTTGATGTATAGTAGTTTCGATTCGAAACCATATTGAGTCTATCACTCAGATACTCGCACCTCAAAATTAGTTGCTGGTGAAGTCCTTTGTTTTGAATGCTGTAAATGTATCAGAGCGTTTACATAGGCTGAACGATTGACAAAACAAACTTGAATCCAGGCTTGTAAAAACAGGCCGAAACATTGATGGCCGATATCCAAAAATGACTTATTGGAGTGCATGAAACGATGCTTAATTTCTGTACGGTGAGCAAATCAGGAGATAGAGAATGACGGCAGATCAGCTGAAAACCATCATTATCAATGGGCTGCCATGCGATCATGTAGCAGTGCAAGGAGATGACGGGCAGCACTTCGAGGCGGTGATAGTAAGCAAAAGCTTTAATTGCAAAAGCATGCTGGAGCAGCATCAGCTGGTCTATGCGGCAATTGGCGATTACATGCGTGATGAAATTCATGCCCTGTCTATGCGCACATTGACCCCCGATCAATGGGCGAAATCAACGATGAAATAACTGTGGAGGAATGAGATGGATATACAGGAAAAAATTCGTAGCCAGATAACAGAAAACCCTGTCGTGGTTTACATGAAAGGTACACCTCAGTTTCCTCGTTGTGGCTTCTCTGGCGCGACCGTGCAAATACTCAAGACAAACGGTTTAAAAGACTTTTTGGCTGTTGACGTATTGACCGACCCTGAAATCCGTGAGGCGATTAAGGTTTATAGCAATTGGCCTACAATCCCGCAGCTCTATATCAAGGGTGAGTTTGTCGGTGGTGCGGATATTGTGCGTGACTTGCATGAGCAGGGGGAATTAAAAAAACTGCTCGAGTCAGCTGTGGAGTAACCATATTTGCAGCACCATTACCGAAACATTGATTACATGACTATAACCTATTGAAATAAATCTGTTTTTTTCGTGATTTCTGACGTGGCTTTAAGGAGGTTGAGATGCCAGAAATAGAAAAAATTGAACATACGCCAAACCCAAACGCAAAGAAATTTGTTCTTAAAGAGCCGTTAACTTTTGGCAGCAGTTACTCGTTCGACAATGCACAGCAGGCGCAAGATAACCCGCTAGTGAGTGCATTGTTCGAGATCAAGCACATTACCAACATCTTTTACGTTTATAACTGGCTTACAGTCACCCAGGACGGTGGAGCAAGCTGGGATGATCTAGAGCAAAAAGTATCAGCGCAAATCGAATCTGCGTCGGCAGCAGATGCACAGGTAACAGAGGCTATTGCGGCAGAAACAACAGATGGTCGAAGTCAAGAGCAGCAGGAGCGTTTCGTTGCTATCAATAGCCTTATAGACACGAAAATCCGTCCCGCTCTTCGGGGGGATGGCGGAGATCTTAAGGTGGTCAGCCTCACTGAAAACGAGCTGAGTATTCATTACCAAGGGGCTTGCGGTTCTTGTCCCAGCTCGATTGCCGGAACGCTTCGTGGAATTGAGAACCTGGTGAGAACGATTGAACCTGATATAAACGTCGTAGCGGTTTGATCAAAACGATTGTGCTTACTTTCAATAACGCCGGGAAATCGAAAAGATGTCTGAACCAGAGTTTAGTGAAAGAGACTGGCGCCGCTTATTAAGCAGTTTGGGTGAAGATCCAGATAGACCTGGACTTGTCGAGACTCCCTCGCGTGTCGCCAAAGCCTGGAAGCAATGGACAGCCGGATATGACCAAGACCCGGCAGATTTTCTAAAGGTATTTGAAGACGGGGCAAATGACTATAACGAACTCATCGTCGTTCGCGGTATTCCAGTCTATAGTCATTGTGAGCATCATCTAGCGCCCTTTTTTGGTAAAGCTACAATTGGCTACGTTCCAAATGGAAAAATTGTCGGTTTATCAAAGTTGACGCGTCTTGTCGATTGCTTTGCCAAGCGGCTGCAGGTGCAAGAGCGACTCACAACACAGATTGCCGATGCATTTCAAACGCACTTGCAACCCCACGCAGTGGGCGTTGTTATTAGTTGTCGTCACGCCTGCATGGAAAGTCGCGGTATCAGCACTCTGGGAGAAGATACCATCACATCAGCCATGCTGGGCGAATTGCATACCAATCCGGTGTTACGCGCGGAATTTTTTGCTCGGGCAAGAGAGGGGTAGCTCCCTCGCCTTGGTCATTTATGACAACCGCAAACAAGCCTCACACCTTAGTACATTGTTATGTATTGCACACAGCAGATAACACTGAGTGGTTGTGAGAACCATCACCGCGGCCATTTGTCATGAAAAAGCTCTCAGATTTGATTACGGCAGAAATGTCAGTTGGTCAAACTCACATACAAACTTTTTTGTGCTGAGTTTCATAAATGACATTCGAAAAGTGCTTGCTCATGGCGCACGATTTTATAAATCGAATTGCTTATAAGCGCTGACTATTTATTAAAAATAACCAATCAGGCAAAATCACATATGAAATTGCAGGCAAACGAAAAATCAAACGAACGTTTTCTTTTGTTAGAAGGTGTACATCAAAATGCAGTAGACAGGCTAAAAAAATCGGGTTATCACAATATCGAAAATATTACGCATGCTTTAGACGAAGAAGAGTTAATTGAGAAAATCAAAGATGCACGTTTTATTGGCATTCGATCCAGAACACAGTTAACAAAAAAGACTTTAGCGGCCGCTGAAAGGCTTGCAGCGATTGGCTGCTTTTGTATTGGTACCAATCAGGTTGATTTAGATGCCGCTCGGATAAGAGGTATTCCAGTATTCAACGCGCCATACTCAAATACGCGCTCAGTTGCCGAATTAGTGATTGGTCAATTGATTATGTTATTGCGTGACATACCGGCAAAGAACAAACAGGTCCACCAAGGTACTTGGCCTAAAACCGCTAAAGACTCGAACGAGGCTCGCGGTAAAACCTTAGGGATTATCGGTTACGGTAACATTGGTTCTCAGCTATCTGTTCTCGCGGAAAGCTTTGGTATGAATATTATTTATTACGATGTGGTGACTAAACTGCCACTTGGTAATGCAAGACAAGTTGGTACTTTAAAAGAACTATTAAATCAGTCCGACGTGGTGACGTTGCATGTACCTGAGCTACCTTCTACTCACAACATGATTACAAAAACTGAGTTTGCTCAAATGAAAGCCGGCTCAATCTTTATTAATGCTGCTCGCGGAACATGTGTTAATTTGGATGATTTGGCAGAAGTTATCCAAAATGGAAAACTCAGAGGTGCAGCGATTGATGTTTTCCCTGAAGAGCCAAAATCCAATTCGGAGCCTTTAGTTTCGCCGCTACGTGGTTTTGATAATGTAATTTTAACACCGCATATCGGTGGTTCAACTGCTGAGGCACAAGCAAACATTGGTTTGGAGGTTGCAGAAAAGCTTGTGCAATATGCTGGCAGTGGTACGACAATTTCTGCTGTTAACTTCCCTCAAATAAACATGCCGCAAAGTCCAGAAACGCATCGCCTATTACACATTCATCATAACCAGCCCGGCGTATTATCAAAAATCAATACACTTTTTGCTGAAAGCAACATCAACATACTAACGCAGAGCCTGGCTACTCGCGATGATATAGGCTATTTGGTTATGGATGTTGCTGATGTTGATTCTCAGCCAGCATTTGATCAGTTAGATACTGTTGAGGGCACCATTAGATTGAGGTTGCTCTATTAGATGTTCGCGGCACATCGCTGAAAAGCCTTGCTATCACTTGGAAGGCTTTTTAGCGGCGATGCCTTGGTTCTCGAGTTCTACCCAGTTTTTTAATTTAGTGGTTTTACCAATGCCGGGATTAAAGGTGTTAGTTGGATCCAGCTTACGATAGAAAGACTTCAATACCGGTTTAGCCTCATACTCATGACCAACATTGTGCTCTGCTGGATACTCCGCTCCACGCGCATCAAAATAAGCGAGGATTTTTTCTTTTAACTGCTTGGCATCAACGCCTTTTTTCAGCACGTAATTTTGATGCATTACGTGACAGAATAAGTGACCATAATAGAATTTGGCATCAATCAAATCATCAATCTCAGCAGGCAACTGCTCAAACCATTGACGCTCATTACGGCGTAATGCAATATCAACCGTCATCATTGCGCCCACACTATCACCTTTCAGCAGGTGATAACGGCCGATTGCCCCCCCAGCGACAAAACGATGCAATATCGCTTTCTCGCCTTCAACTTGAGTGCACTCAAAATAATCGCCTTCGTTTGATTTAAAAAATTTTTCCAGATATGTCCGCGCCTCATCAATGCCATCACCACTCATTTCTATAATCCAGTGATGCTGATATTGCTGATAATATGCTTCCATCCGCTGTGGCAAATGGTTGGGCCAAAAATAACTCATCGCTTGCATCAATCGATCAGCCATTTTTGCAGGTAAAAATACAAATTTATCAGCAATATAATCGACTTTGCGCTTTAAGTTGAATAGTTTTGGAATGTATTTGGATCCAAATTTATTAATCACCAGGAATGTATCTTTGCCGTATTTTTTACTGACGGCGTAACAGTCCCGATGCAAGTACTCACCGGATACGGGTAAGGTTTTGAATGTTGATAGAATATCGCGGCGTATGGTTTCAAACACCTGATCATCGTTCGATCCAATGTAAAAAACCTGTTTTTTTTCAGTCGGGTAAGTGTCCAGACGCACCGCAAATACAGCTAACTTTCCAGCACAACCTGAAGCATCATGTAAACGTCGGCCATCGTTATTGAAGCGTGCAGGCGTATCTGCATCAATCTCTCTTACACGCTCGTGATATTCGTTGTCTGATGCAAGCTTGTCTGAGTACTCAATATCACTGGCCGCATAATGCTGTTGCTCCAGGTTATTAAGGATTTCTTCTGGATTAGAACCCAGATCAATACCCAGGTTGTTTACCAGTTCTAACTCGCCATTGCTATGAATTTTGGCGTAAAGCGACAGTTCGGTGTAAGCAGGGCCACGCTGCACCAATGCACCGCCCGAGTTGTTGCAGATGCCGCCGACAATTGACGCGCCAATACACGATGAGCCGATGACAGAGTGTGGTTCACGGCCATAGGGGGCTAATGTTTCCTCAAGACCAAACAGAGTGCTGCCAGGGAAAGCAATAATCTGCTTGGCATTATCAATTAACTGGATTTGATCAATGCGCATTGTGCTAACAATGACGATAGGGCGATCGTAGTCATTACCATCAGGTGTTGATCCACCAGTTAAACCAGTGTTTGCCGCCTGCATGATAATGACAACATCTGCTTTCAAGCAGGCCTGTAATACTCTCCATACCTCTATCAAGCTTCCGGGCCGGACTACGGCAATAGCCTTGCCAGAACCAAATCGATATCCCTTGCTGTAGGGTTGCGTTTTAGCCGCATCCGTCAAGAGAAAGGGGGTTCCAACAATGCTTTTTAAAGTATCAATCAACACTGGCTTGGGATTCTGTTCAGGCATACTGGCTCGGAATGTGATGAATGTTGAATTAACTGTAACTATATCATGCGTTTAATCTTGAAAACAGCCCAGTGCATGAGCCATCAGCTTGAAAGGGAAGCACTGTGATTCACAAGAAAATGTAACTCTTGTATCGAGAGGCTGCACAAGTGCTAGTCACGCCAAGACAGTGCAAATTTCTCATGTTGGCGCGTCAGCTTTTATTGCTGGCAGACAACCCCGACTTTATCTAACTGATACGGTGGGTGGTGGCAGATTAGCAAGTGGCCGAAGCGTCAAGTGTCTGACCATCGATCATGGCTTTGGTGTGTCCATCTGTTCACCAGATCCTTACAGGCAGGCAAAGCATCCATGCAGTTGGTATGTAGTTATTGCGTGGACTAAATAAGCCTGCTGACCAGGATTACCTTGAATGGCTACCATCACAAAATGGCTGATTGGCGGTCTCTTTGCAGCCACACAGATAGGCTGTGCCAGACTTTTCGGCAACGAACTTTACTGGGGAAAGTCCTGAGCCTTTGTGTGAGCCATCGCAGAATGGCTGAGTTGTGGATTTTCCACATGCACACCAAAAATAAGTAGTGCCCGCTTCAAGCTCCATGGCATAGGGCTTACGCTGTTCCGAATCAACTAAACTCATTTGCTACCTCCATCAGTTCATTCTTGTTAAAGATGTGATGCACAGTATACTTCAATTCAGCTATACAATCGTACACAACCTGTCTGCTGCAGCTCAAATAAAGTGATGAAAAGTTGTTCTGGGCGTTGATGAGATGATCGCAGTGTTTGACAAAGCTAATGACAGTGTCGTGATCTGATCTTTCGGCTGATTTCATCTAGCGGCATTTGACTGCTCACGAGGAGCAGCTGTAGTGCGAAACGCCTCCCACATTGAAATATTCGAGCGGTTTCTTTCTGTAGTAGTTTTGTTCAACCTGAACTGTTTGTTCGTCATAGGGCATGTTGAAGATATGCTGAATTTCATGCACCAGCGAATAGTCGCCCTCAGCGGCCCTTTGATAAGCTGGTACTACAAGCCATTCTCGCCATGTGTACTTCGGGTTTACCAGCTTCATTTGTGTCGAGATTTCCTGGACTGAGCAGCCCTCTGTGCTACATCGTCTATCAATGCGTGAACGCCAGTTTTTGAGCCATTCAGCCCATTGCGCAGCATTGTCAGTTTGTGGTGCATCTGATGGGGCAGTCGCATTGTTGGCTCTGCTGTAAAAGCTTTTCTCAAGTGCACGGATGTCGTCTGGAATATTTGATAGTTCCCTGAAAAAGAGGGTGAAATCAGTGGGGGTTTGCAGCAATAAACGCATCAATGCATGGAAAATATCGGAGGAGTAGGACTCAAGACCAAGCTTGCGTGCCCACATGTCCTCCAGAGCTTTCTTCATGACCTCGGCAAAAGAGTCGGCGATGGTATCCAGCGTGTCTAAATAGCCTGCGTGATTGGCGAGCAAAGGACGCAGGGTAGAACAGAAGGTTTTGAAGTTTCGTTCTGCTGCAATGGGTTGCGCAAGAAAGGAAAAGTGGCGACCGCCTCCCGTCCATGGCTGGTAATAGGGATCAAAAAGCTCCATGAATCCAAATGGCCCGTAATCCAATGTGAAACCGCCCACTGCACAGTTGTCGCTATTGAAATTTCCCTGACAGTAGCCAACCCGAACCCATTGCGCAACAAGGTTGCTCAGACGGTCACGAAACTGTTCTGCGAGCGATAGTAACTGTTGTTCAAACACCCTATTTTGATCAATGGTGAGCTGATATTCCCGCTCAATGACATGGCATAAGATCATTCTCAGTTCTGCCAAGGCTTCGGGGTGAGACTGCTCTCTTGCACGCCGGCTGAAAAGCTCAAGCTGTCCGACTCTCAGGAATGACGAAGCTGCGCGTGTGGATATGGCCACCGGCTCCGAGACTATCCTGTCTGGATCGCTAGACACAGAATCATCAGCGTACCAGGGACGATTGACGGTCTCCGATTTGGAGACAAACAAGCAAAGCGAGCGTGATGTCGGGATGCCAAGTGCATGCATATGCTCTTGTGCCAGAAACTCTCGAATACTGGATCTCAGCACTGCTCTGCCATCAGCGCCACGACAGTATGGCGTGCGGCCAGCCCCTTTGAGTTGCATCTCCCATCTATTAGCCCGAATCAGTCCCTCAAAAACTGAAATTGCTCTACCATCACCATAGCCATTTCCGGTTTGGAAAGGGCATTGCTGTGTGTATTCGGTGCCGAAGATAGAAAGCGCGTAGCCGCATGCCCAGCCAGTGGTGGGGAGTGTTGGGTGACTCTGCGACAAGTCACCGGTAAACATCCTGACAAAATGCTCATCTTGTGCGAGTGAGTCTGAAAACCCTAGCTCGCTAAAAAGGCTTTTGCTGTGGGCGATATATTCAGGGTTCGGAATGGGGGATGGTTTTACCGGCACATAGTGACCAGTGAAAACTTGTCTTGGCGAGTGATCATGACCATCTTGAATAGCGTCTGGGTCACAGTTGAGCGATCGCATCAATGAGTAATCTGCAGATCTGGCAAAATCATCAAATGTCTTGATAAAAGAACGAGCAGTCTTTTTTGGGTTATCCATATGCTGGCGGTTTGTGTCAGTTTTGTTCATTTGCTCTTATTTCTTGAGAAACTATCTTCATTGTAGCCCCAGGGGCTCATACATGAGTCGTACTTAACATGTTTCTTCGCGATTATTGCATACCAAATATCCTCTGACTGGCTTTGACAAATGTCTATTAGGATAGGTTTGCAGCCCGATATAGCTGAGCAGGCAGACTAATAGACGATGAGCCATTATCAATGACATTGAGATTCTGCCAGCAGAATTTTCATGCACTTCATTTCTTATACAGGAGATTTGTAATCCTTCTATTGTTAATCGTCTTTTTGAATAGAGTGTTAGGCGACCCCTGGCAATCTGGATGGGTGTGTTGCTCCGATAAACTCGGGATGACTCATTCCGGAGAATGATCGCAACTATCCAAGCTGGCTAAAACACAACTTTCCAGGCATAGATTGTGTGATTTGAGCGTTTTGACCGGATTTTGATGGATGACTTGTTGTAAGCTGGTAGCCATCGAAATGTCTCACATCATTGGAAAAATATCAGCGTAGCAATGAACGATAAACTAGTAAAAATACCTGTTTCTGAACTCAAAGTAGGCATGTACATCATCAAAACAGAAGGCTCATGGTTGACCTCACTGTTCAAGAAAAAGAACTTTTTGCTGACTGACCCGGATGATCTGGAAAAAATAACCAACGGTAGTATTCAGTGGGTGTGGATTGACCGAGACAAGTCGCTTGAGGAGTTTCACTTCGAACAATCAGAGGGAGTCATAGAGGATTTCACAGCAGAGATGGAGCTGTTTGATATTCGCCAGGATGCCTTGCTGATGCAGGCTGCACGATCACCTGAAGATGCGCCAAAGACTGTGCCTGGGGTGAAGGCTGCCATTGAGATTTCAACGTCAGCTGAAACAACGGCTGCAAACGACGAACAATCAGTCCTGGCCAGATCAGCTCGGATCTCTCTGGAAAGTGAGTTTGAACGTGCAAAACGCATTTGTCTTGAAGCAAAGCAACAAGTCACAGCTATGTTTGACGAAGTGCGAATGGGCCGAACGGTGAGTCCTGAATCAACACTGACACTCATCGATGAGGTCACTGCATCCATAGAACGTCATCCGGCAGCCTTGATTAGTGTTGCTCGTCTCAAAACTCATGATACATACACTTATCTGCACTCGGTTGCGGTGTGCGCAATGATGACATCACTTGCTCGACAGCTTGGTATGGATGAAGCCCAGGTCAAGTTAGCTGCTCAGGCGGGTTTGTTTCACGACTTAGGGAAGGCAATGGTGCCAGACGAGATTATTAACAAACCAGGAAAGCTATCAGATGAGGAGTTTGAAATCGTCAAGCAGCATCCCGTCCACGGCGCAGAACTTCTGCGACAGGTTGATGCACCAGAGGAAGTAGTTGATGTGGCGCTGAATCATCACGAAAAATTTGATGGCACAGGCTATGTACACGGGCTCAAGGGTGAACAGATTTCGGTTTTTGCTCGTATGGGAGCGATCTGTGATGTATACGATGCAGTAACCTCTGTTAGAGCCTACAAAACGCCCTGGGACCCTGCGGCTGCTTTACAATCCATGGCCAGCTGGCGTGGCCATTTTGATCCAGTGATTTTTAAAGCATTTGTCAAATGCGTCGGAATCTATCCCATCGGTTCCTTGGTCAGGCTGGAGTCACAGCGTTTGGCAGTGGTGGTGGATATGGCTGAGGATTCATTACTGACTCCAAAAGTCAGAGTCTTTTATTCGGTGCGCAAAAGAGAACCCGTCAAACTTCAGACACTTGATCTTGGTGCCGTCGGCTGCAAAGACCAGATTATTGGTTTGGAAGATCCAGCTGACTGGCCTTTT
Organism: Methylophaga sp.; assembly: GCA_020831825.1. Classification (GTDB taxonomy): domain Bacteria; phylum Pseudomonadota; class Gammaproteobacteria; order Nitrosococcales; family Methylophagaceae; genus Methylophaga. The sequence continues at coordinate 10,785 of JAFIFW010000007.1, forward strand.
GGCAATCTGGATGATCTTTGGACATAGCTCAAATCAGAGTCTCATTGATAATCTATTTTAGATAGATAAATTCAGGGAACTCATTTGAACTATTCTGAAGTCAGGCCACTAGAGCGATATCAGCTTGTCTGGTATTTGCTTGCCATTATTAACGGAATTGGCCTTGGTTTGTTGTTACCCGCAGTGGCCGGTGGTCTGGCTCAGCTGACATGGCCCGTGCTGGTGCTGCTTCTGTTCACTACTTTCAGCCAGATTCCCCTGCATAGTTTGCGATCCGCCATGCTGGATCGAAGATTTTTGTTGCTGGCGCTTTGCGGTAACTTTGTCATTGTGCCGATGCTGGTATTTGCCTTGTTGACGCTGGTGCCCATAGAGCCAGCCGTGCAATTGGGTGTGTTGCTGGTGCTGCTGGTGCCATGCACTGACTGGTTTATCACGTTCAGTCATCTGGGTAAAGGTGATAGCCGCTATGCGCTGGCGTTAGCGCCGATCAATCTGATCCTGCAAATCTGTTTATTGCCAGTTTATCTGTGGTTGTTTGTTCCCGATACATTTGCTGTCGCTGTTGTGCAAAAGCAAATGTTGTTGGCTTTTTCTGTGTTGATTGTGTTGCCATTGTGTCTGGCTTATTTCACCCGAACAGTGGTTGACAGGTACTCATCCTCAACATCGTTAATGGACAAGCTGGCTGTCTTGCCAGTGCCCTTGTTGGCGATAGTCATGTTTATTATCAGCGCTTCTCAGGTCAGTCTGATTTTAGATTCTGGCGGGTTGTTGCTGCAATTGCTGCCGGTGTTTGTGTTATTTGGACTGCTGGCATTATTGCTGGCGGCGATACTGGGTTATCTGGGGCGATTGCCTGTATTGCAATGGCGGGTGCTGGCCTTTAGTTTCAGCAGTCGTAATTCATTTGTGGTGTTACCGCTGGCTTTGGCATTACCGGCCGGTTTCGAAATCACAGTGGTCACCATCGTGTTTCAATCGCTTGTAGAATTATTCCTGATGGCTTTGTTTGTCTGGCTGGTGCCGCGACTGTATTTCAAGCGAACGAATTGAAGCACCTAACGTCTGATTTTTAAGAATATATCCCTTCACACTGATCTGGGTATACCCGAATGATGTCTAAAAAAGTACTTGTGTATCCGTTTCTTGCTTTCATTTTGGTGGCAGGTCTGGTTCACGCCACTGTGCAGAATCGTGCTAATCAGCATGCCCAGTTGATGGTTACAGAGTTGATTGAGTTTTTTGAAGACAGAGGCATCAATATCAGTGTCGGTAAATTAACTGTTCAGCCATACAGCCGCGAAGTGACGGCACGGAATCTGGTGATTGAGATGAATGATCAGCCGCCACATCATGTTGGTGTGGTTCGGCTGACCGATATCGAATTCAACCAGGCGCAGGACTTTATTCTGGCTATGCGGGTGGATGTGGAACAGGTCATCATGACCGTCACTCCGCAAATGGCTGATGAGATTCAACCCGAAGTCATCTGGCAGACGTTGCAGTCCCTGGGTATCAAAGACGGTCAACTCGCGCAGCGGCAATCCATTTACTATCGATACAATCCCGAACTCGCCCAGTTGCAACTCAGTTCCAACAGCCGTGTGCACCATCCTGATGATATCCAGCAAGTGTTTTATGAGTTTGATGTCAGCACTGAGTTCACTCAGATCCCTGATCTGGAGCAAATGCTGGCAGATCTTCGAACAACCGAAGAGAAGAGTAATCTGGGCATGCGTTGGCTGAGTACCGGGTTAAAGACCTTTTCAGCTGAGTACGTCGACAAAGGTTGGTGGCCAGCCTATCGTTCGACCGCCGCAAGGCTCTCTGGCGTCACCGAGCAGCATTTTCAGTATGCGTCAGCTGAGCAAGTGGCTGCCTCGTTATGGGATTTGCCTTTCTTGCCGGCTTCAGCCAAACAAACATTAATAGAGGCCAGCACTGATTTCATCGCAGCGGATGCACCTCAGTTTCACTTTTCTGTTCGCGCATTGCCGCCGGAAGGGGTCAACATTCCAATGGCGTTTATGGCAGCAGTGATGAGTCCAAACGCAATGGAAAACTTTTTTGAATTTGATTTATCACTGAGTATGCGTGAGAATGAATGAACGTTCATTCAATGGCGCTGTCGCAAGTTAAGCCTGCCAATAGCGCGATTTATCCAAGGCGCTCAGCGCCTTGTTTTTTGATCAAAATCAAAGGAAAGCCGGATGCCTGTACTGACAATCAATGGTGAGCAGCGCGAGCTGCAATTTGCGGAGGATACGCCGCTACTCTGGGCCTTGCGTGATGAGCTTGCAATGACCGGTACTAAATTCGGTTGTGGCATGGCGATGTGCGGAGCGTGCACTGTGCATGTCGATGGTCAGCCAACCCGTTCATGTGTGACGCCAATCAGCGCGGTTGCTGGCAAATCAGTAACCACCATCGAAGCTATCAGTGAAGATGCTGTAGGCAAACAAGTTCAACAGGCATGGAATCAGCTGGATGTTCCTCAATGCGGCTATTGTCAATCCGGTCAGGTGATGGCAGCGACCGCACTGTTAAAGTCGAATCCCAATCCTGACGACGCTGCGATCAATGCAGCAATGAGCGGCAACATTTGTCGTTGTGGAACCTACAATCGAATTCGTGATGCCATCAAACTGGCAGCCAAGGCGGTGCAATCATGAATGCCAAAACACCCAAACAGATCAACCGGGAAGTTGCGATCTGCAATATTAGCCGTCGGCGGCTTTTACAAGGCTTTGCTCTGAGTGGGCTGGTACTAGCCGTTGGGGTGCCTGGCGTGTTGCTTGCCGAGGACGAGCCTGAAAAATTCGGTCGTGATGCCATGCCACATGGTTGGACTGATGACCCACTGGTATTTGTAGCGATCATGGCCGATGGCACAGTAAAAATTGTCTGCCACCGCGCAGAAATGGGGCAGGGCGTTCGAACCAGCTTACCGATGGTGGTCGCAGATGAACTTGGTGCTGATTGGGCGCAGGTTGAAATTGTTCAGGCACCGGGTGATGAACCCAAGTATGGCAATCAGAATACTGACGGCTCACGCAGCATGCGGCATTTCTTCATGCCGATGCGTAATGTCGGTGCTGCTGCGAGAATGATGCTCGAAGCTGCTGCCGCAGCCCATTGGGGTGTAGCGGTTGCTGAAGTCAAAACCGGAGTGCATGAAGTATTGCACCCACAAAGCAGTCGTTCACTCGGTTTTGGAGAGCTGGCTGAGGCGGCTTCAAAACTGGAAGTGCCAGAGCGAGATCAGCTGCAGCTGAAAACAGCTGAGCAGTTTCGCTATATCGGAAAAGGCAAAACGCATCTTGTTGATGGTTTGGACATGGTCAGTGGCAAGGCGATTTATGGCATTGATGTCACCTTGCCGGATATGTTGCATGCGGTGGTGGCGAGACCGCCGGTGTTGGGCGGTAAAGTCACTGATTACGATGCAACCGAAGTATTGAAAATACCCGGTGTATTGAAAGTGGTGACAATTCCGGGCAGCCCTCCGCCAGCGTATTTCAACCCGTTGGGCGGTGTTGCAGTTATCGCCACCAATACTTGGGCCGCCTTGCAGGGCCGTAAAGCATTAAAAATCACTTGGGATCATGGTGAGCATGCCAGCTACAACTCGCCACAGTTCCGCGCCGAAATGGAGCAATCTGCCCGTGTCAAAGGCGGGGCAGTCGTGCGTGATGAAGGCGATGTCTATCGTGCTCTGGAAAATGCATCACAAACGTTTTCAGCCGAATATTACCTCCCACATCTGTCTCAGGCCCCCATGGAGCCTCCGGTTGCCACTGCGCGCATTGTTGATGGTCATTGTGAATTGTGGGCGCCGGTTCAGGACCCTCAAGCCGGGCGTGATCTGGTCGCCAGATGGCTGGAGCTTGATGCTGACAAGGTCACTGTCAATGTGACTTTGCTGGGCGGTGGTTTTGGACGCAAATCCAAGCCGGACTACATGGTAGAAGCCGCCTGGCTGTCCAGGAGCATGGACGGACAAGCGGTCAAGGTTACCTGGAGTCGGGAAGATGATCTGCATCACTCCTATTTCCATACGGTTTCCGTCGAACGTATTGAGGCGGGTGTTGATGAGGATGGCAAGCCGGTTGCCTGGCTGCATCGAACCGTTGCACCGACCATTTTGTCGACCTTTGACGACTCTGCATTGGTTAAGATGCCGATTGAACTCGGCATGGGTGTTGTGAATGTGCCGTTTGCCATAGACAACGTACGTATCGAAAACCCCGAGGCCAAGGCACATACACGTATCGGCTGGTTCAGATCGGTTTCCAACGTGCCGCATGCGTTTGCCATACAGTCTTTTGTCAGTGAAATGGCCGCAAAACTGGATCGTGATACCAAGGATTACCTGCTCGAAGTCATCGGGCCACCACGCCAACTGAACCCCGCTAAACTGCTGGATAGCTGGAATTATGGTGAGTCACCGGAAGAATATCCTATTGATACCGGGCGTTTACGAAAGGTTGTCGAGGCAGTGGCTGACAAGGCAAATTGGGGTAAAAGTCTGCCTAAAGGCCGAGGTCAGGGTATCGCCGCGCATTACAGCTTTGTCAGTTACACCGCCGCTGTGGTTGAAGTTGAAGTTGATGAAGATGGTGAACTGTCGATTCCAAGAGTCGATATCGCCATTGATTGTGGCCCTGCGATTAACCCGGAACGTATCAAATCGCAGCTTGAAGGGGCTGTAGTTATGGGTATCAGCTTAGCTATGCTGGGCGAGATCACCTTCAAGGATGGTGCTGTGGAGCAGAACAACTTTGATGGATACCAATTAAGCCGTATGGCAGATGCGCCGGCTGAGATTCATGTGCATATTGTGCCGGCGGATGACTATGACGCACCGTTGGGCGGTGTCGGTGAACCGGGTCTGCCTCCGATTGCCCCGGCCCTGTGTAATGCGATCTTCGCTGCCACCGGACAACGCATCCGGGCATTGCCAATTGCGGATCAGCTGGAGCCAATGTAATGGACAGCATGGATCTGCAAGTACTGCAGGCCTTGCATGACTGGCAAAGGCAAACACAGCCCGTGTGGCTGGTGACGGTGAGCCAGACGTTTGGTTCCAGTCCACGTCCTGCCGGGGCCATGTTGGCGCTGCGTGGTGATGGTTTAAGCGTGGGGTCGGTGTCTGGTGGCTGTATTGAAGACGACCTGATGGACAAGGCTCGCGCCGGGGAGCTGAATCAACATCAACCACAGATGCTAAGCTATGGTGTCAGTCGCGATGAAGCGCAGCGTTTTGGTCTGCCATGTGGCGGCGTCATGCAACTGATTATTGAGCCAGTGCCTGCTGCTGCCAGCTGGCCCGGCGACGTGCTGACCTCAGTGCGTCACCATCGGTTATTGGCGCGCTGTCTGGATATGCAAACTGGTCAGGTCAGATTGCAGGATGCCAGACTCAGTGATGAGTTCAGCTTTAACCTCCAACAGATGAAGGTGATACACGGGCCGCGCTGGCGCTTGTTGATTATCGGCACCGGCCAGACATCGGAATATCTGGCACAAATGGCGCAGGCACTGGATTATCAGGTACTGGTCTGTGATCCGCGACCAGGCATGCTGCAGACATGGTCGGTGGCAAATTGTCAGTTGCTCAACAGCATGCCCGATGATGCGGTGGTGGAGCTGCAGGTGGATGCTCGTACGGCCATTATTGCACTGACCCATGATCCAAAAATTGATGATATGGCGCTGCTGGAAGCGCTCAAATCGCCGGCGTTTTATGTGGGCGCGCTTGGCAGCAAGAAAAACAATGCCAATCGCCGTGAGCGGCTGGCCATGTTTGATCTGTCAGCCGCAGAAATTGCCCGTTTACATGGGCCGGTCGGTCTGGCCATTGGCAGCAAAACGCCACCGGAAATTGCCGTGTCCATTGTCGCTCATCTTGTGCAGGTGCGCAGTCAACTGGCAGTGAGCCAAGGGGCGCCGCGCATTGACGCTGTGTGCCAATGAAACAATCAGCCATTCAGCCGGTGGTGCTGGCTGCTGGCCAGTCCAGTCGTTTTGGCAGCAACAAATTACTAGTCGAGTTTTGTTATGCCGGCGTCACTGCGCCGTTATTGGCACATAGCCTGCAGCCGTGGCTGCAACAGTTTGAGCGGGTCTTAGTGGTAGTGCCTGTGATATGTCAACCATTACAAAAGGCTTTACAGGCTGCGCTTAATGACGATTATCATCGGCTCGACTGGCTGCCTAGTGCCCAGTCTGAGGCCGGTATGGGCCACAGTCTTGCAGATGCTGTCAGCGCTACAGCCGAGGCAGAAGGCTGGTTGATTGGTCTTGCTGATATGCCGCTGTTGCCAACTGAGGCGATTGCCGGTGTTGCTGAACTGCTCAAGCAAGGTGCTGTCTTGGCGGCGGCCCGCTATATGCAACGACAGGGACACCCGGTCGGGTTTTCCAGTCAGTTTTACTCGGCGTTATCAACACTGCAAGGCGACTCTGGCGGCCGGGACTTACTCAGGCAGCATCATACGGCAATACAATTTTTTGACTGTCAGCATACAGGTGTGCTGACAGATGTCGATACACCACAAGCATTGCAGGCACTGCAGGTGTCAGCTGCAATTTCAACCAGCGGATAAACTTGTTGTGTGGCTTGGCTTTGTCGTGCTGACATTTCTGATATTCCTGGGCTGCCATATCGTTGTTTTGTGTCACTTGTTTTAACCACATCGGTTCTAGCTGACTGCAAAACAATGATTGACATTGTTAGCTAGCTAACTATAATGAGGCTTATTATGTTGCAGTTGAAAGATCTTCCCAATGCCGAAATACTCAGCAAGTTTGCTGAGCGCTACCCGGATGCCGATATTCACAAGGTGCTCCAGTTTCTGACTGTGTTGCGTATTGGCAGCGACTTATCGTTGATGCTGGACAATTTTCTGGCAGGTTACGGCTTATTACAGGGGCGTTGGTGGGTGTTGATCTTGTTAATGCGTGAAGCGGATTTGACTACAACACCTTCAATTCTCGCCAGCAAAGCCGGGGTCAGTCGCGCGACGATGACCGGTTTACTGGATGGCCTGGAACGGGAAGGACTGGTCAGCCGGGTGACCGACAAACGCGATCGGCGGCGGCTGGCCATTCAACTGACTACAGCTGGCCAGGCCAAACTGGATCAGGTGATGCCCGATTACTATCAACGTGTTAATGCGCTGATGGACAGTCTCTCTTCTGCAGAGGCAGAGGAACTGATTCAGTCATTAAAAAGTCTGCATTCACAACAAACGGTTTTTGAGTAAGAGTGTCTTAACGATATTCAGTTTTTTCTGATAAGGAGTTAATTATGTGGAAACAATTAGTTTTGGCCAGCAGTTTAATGTTGGGTGTTAACGCCGGGCTTGTGGCCGGTGACCATGAGCACCAACATCAACATCAACATCAACATCAACATGGTGAACATGATCATCATCACCATCACCCGACCCCTGAGATGGTCGCTGAGATGGAATTCGACAAATGGAATCAACTGTTTAACCAGGGTGATAGTCAGGGACTTGCAGAACTCTACATGGAGGATGCAACGCTGTCTCCCGGTAATGGACAAGTGCTTGAAGGTCGTGCGGCAATCGCTGAATTGTTCCAGAGTTTTTTTGATGCCGGATTACATAACCACCGTATTGAAGTTGCCGCGGTCAACTTTGCATTTGAACAAATGTCTGTCATGGGACATTGGCATGCAGATATAATCAATGACGTGGGTGAAACGATCACCTACACGGGTGTTTTGCTGGTGGTGTTTGTCGAAAATGATGATTTGGAATGGGATATCGGCGCACATATCTGGAACATGGCTGAATAAGTCTTTTTTCAACTATTTTCAATAAACTCAAAAGCCGGCATCGCCGGCTTTTGTTGTTTTAGCGAAAACTCAATTGAAAAACTTATTTCAGGTTATGTGTCTGTCGGCATTTTGAGTGCCAATTTCAAATGCTTCTATCATATTTATATCAATTACATTAATCCTTTAAATATCGACGACATCATTTCTATTTTCAAGCAGAGTCATCACTCTGTGAACAGAATTCAACATAACCAGATGCACCACTTTTGATCGCTATCATCAACACAATGCCCATAATGAGGCATATCCTAGAACCAATTAATTTATATGTTGTTGAAATAAAACAAATTATAGTATGGCACATCTTATGCACAAAAAGTGATAGACCATACCTCCAGGAGGCGGATCGATGACTTACCTTGTGGATTTGATTTATTTGATAAAAGAGCTCTTAAAGTTATGTTTTATGGTGATTTTGTCACCATTAGGGTTGATGGCAGGAGTCTTGTTCGCTTGGTAACAAGCATTGCCGATTTCCAGTACATAAAAAACTTATGTGCTTTGGTTCCGGAACATGTCTAAATTTGAAATGAAACCATTATGCTGAACTCAATTGATAGCAAGACTGCGACATCCTTCAATACGCTTGTTTTCTGTGACAAACCATTGCTCAGTAGACAACTGCAATCTGCACTGGTGGATACTGACTATCAGGTCACACACTGCGCCGAAACGCTCCAGGCATTGTTGGCGGTTCCGCTCACCGATGAGCCGACAGTATTGTTAATGGCCGTTGAAGAGTGTCATCAAGATTTGTTGAAACTGCTTAAGCTGATTCATCAACAGAGGCCGATGCCTGTGGTGGTATTCACTAGCCAATATGATGACAGTGAACTGGAAGAAGCCATTGATGCAGGCGTCAGTGCCTATATTGTTGACGGTTTGCAGCCGCAACGGCTAATACCGGTATTGAAGCTGGCCCAGGCACGTTTTCGGAAAAACCAGCTGCTGGAAAAACAGCTCAGCGAGCTGAAAACTGCTCTGGAAGATCGCAAGGTGATAGAGCGTGCCAAGGGCATGATCATGCAACAGAGAAAATGTAGTGAGGATGAAGCCTATCGCTTGATTCGTACTGCAGCGATGAATCAGAACATGCGGATGGCAGCACTGGCTAGAAACATTCTTTCAAGTTCAGATTATCGATGGACAGCCGAGTGACAGCTCTGGAAGTCTGCTGAATAATTTGAGTTATTCGCGGAAGATAAATCAATGCTGGTTGAAGAGGCATAACGTTAGTGTGCTTTGCAACAGTCAGAGTGACATCTCGATTTTCACAGTCACTTCTTCTGTTGAAGCATTTGGATTACTGTGATTGCAGTGGTGAGATCGGATGGAGATACACTAGTTAGTTTAGTTAGTCGTAACTTTTAGTTGGTACATACGATGCTTCTATGAGACGGATCGCATTCTGAAATTTCCGGAGGCATGAAACAACGTGTAGGAATCGCACGTGCGCTGTTAATGGAGCCCAAGGAGCTGTTCATGGATTAACCTTTTGATGCATTGGATGCACTTACTTGAGCACATTTGCAGGACTCTCTGATGGAAATTGAATCGGAGTTGAATAACATGGTGATTATGATTACTCACGATGTCGATGAAGCAGTACTGCTGTCAGACAAGATTGTATTGATGACAAATGTCTCTGCCGCGACCATTGGTGAGATAGTTGGAGGTCAATCTGCCTAGACCGCGCAAGCGACTTGAGTTGGCATATGATCAGCAATACAATCACTATCGGTCAGAAGTAATTCACATTTTGCACGAATGTCATGTGCGAAAAGTAGCATAGCTCAGGCAAGTCGATAGTCTTTGAGTCTTTTGACTCATGAATCCATATGGATTGAATCGGTCTGATCCTGGGCAGTGGATTGTGTGAGCAATTTGATAAGGCTTCATGGGTGCAAACAAAACTTTCTGAAACCGTGGCTCGGCACTGGGTAACGACCGAATATCAGGGACTCAGCCTTAGCAGTCACTTTCAGCCAATTTTCAGTATTTCCCATCGAAGACCTGTGGGCTATGAGGGATTGCTCAGGGCGTCAACAGACAGTGGCTCCCTGATTCCTCCCCCTGCGGTGCTGGCGTTGCCTAGTAACAGCAAGGGAAACCTCGAACTTGATCGGGCCTGTCGGCAATTGCATTTGCAGAATTTTGCCCGGCAGGAAACAGGGGATTGTTGGCTGTTTCTCAACCTTAATTCACAATGTCTGGTGACCGAGCAGCCGGATGCTGGCTTTATGAACAGGCTGTTTGAGATGACAGGCATTCCCCCGTCCCGGCTTGTGATCGAAATTCTTGAGAGTGAAATTACAGATCGCTCATATCTGAAGCAACTGATTAAACATTTTCGAAGTCTGGGCTGTCTGATAGCGATTGATGATTTTGGTGCGGGGCATTCCAATTTTGACAGGATTTGGGAGCTGGAGCCGGATATTGTCAAAATTGATCGCAGTCTGGTGCATGAGGCAGGCAAATCAAGCAGGGTAGAGCGCATCCTCACCGGTATCGTTTCCCTGATTCACGAAGCCGGCAGTCTAGTGGTATTGGAGGGGATCGAGACCAGGCGTGAGGCTCTGGTATCCATAGCTGCCAACGCTGACATGGTACAGGGGTTTTACTTTGCAAAACCGCAGCAGTTGATTACCTCCAATCATGATGAGTTTGTTTCGGTAATCGATGAACTATTGCAGCATCAGCAACGGCAACGCTTTAAAAACACCCATCAGGTCAATGAAAATTTCCGCCGGATCGAGCGTTTGTTCAAACGTGCCATCAATCATTTTTCAGCGAGCCAGGACTTTGAACAAAGCAGTGATATTTTGTTTGCTGAAAAACGTTCTGTGAGGTGTTATTTACTCGATGAAGCTGGATATCAGATGGCACGCAATAGCTATTCTCCGCATTACCAGCAAACCATGGATGTTCGTTTTACACCGCTACTGTCAGGTGACAATGCCAACTGGTCTCACAAACACTATCACTTCAGAGCGGTTCAACACCCAGGACAAATGCAGCTGAGCCGACCTTATCTCTCTGTTGCCGATTCGCGAATGTGCATTACGGTCTCACAAACAGTAAGTTCGGCAGGCAAACTATTTGTATTTTGTTGCGATCTTGATTGGCAGGATGACTAGGGACTGTTGATCTCATAGTCATCAGGCGCAGTGATTGAGAAAGGTCTAGAGCATTGACCTTAATACCCACGATGTTTTGATGAGGATGGAGCTCCCCCATGAGGGAAATCATCAGGAAATACCGTCACTTTTTGTTGCCCTTGTCCATGGTGTTGATTTTCGATTTATCACTGTTGGCAATGAACTATGTTATCGCCGCGCAACTTGAGGTTTCCTCCATCAATATCAATATTGCTGGTCGTCAGCGAATGCTGTCGCAGAAAATGACCAAGTCGGTCATGTTGATCCACTATGAACATGCTCAGGGTATGTCATCAGAGCAAAGCTTTGATGAATTGCGTGAAGCCGTGTTTTTGTTTGATCAAACACTCAACGCTTTTTCCAATGGAGGCAACGCTACCAGCGCTGCGGGTGAAGTTATTCGTGTCGACAAGCAGGTGAGTAGCAATATCAGTCTGACCTTGTCGAAAGCTCAGGAGATATGGCAACCGCTTTTCACTGAGCTGAAGCTTTTGCTCAGTGATGAAAGCTATCTTCCCTCTGTAGTTGAGCAGCTTTCACAGGACAATCTACGGCTGCTGGATCTGATGAACACCCTCACCAACCAACTGGAGGATGATGCCCGCCGATCCACCTATCTTTTGCGGGGCTTGCAAACGATCATCGTGCTAATGATTCTGCTGTCCTTTGCTGTGGCTATCCATCGACTGATCCGGCGAGATCAGTACTACACAAAATTGATGGAGAAAAGCTCGGATATCGTGTTGGGCATTAATGCTGGCAGTGGATTGATTACCTTTATCAGTGCTTCGGTGAAGTTATTGTTGGGGCGCGATGAAAAATACTATCGGGATCAACCGCTTGATCAACTGTTCGATCCCGCTTCTGTTGAATATATTCAGCAATTGATAACACTCATCAATGCAGATAAATCATTACCTGAAGATAGATGCGAGGTGGGTTTGAAAGGTATCAATGGCAACACCATCATTGCAGAAATGTTGATGCAGGTTGCGTCCAGTGAAGATGGCAACAGTATGGAGTTATGTGCCGATATCCGAGATATTTCAGAGCGTAAACTGCGTGAGCAAAAACTCAGCGATATGGCGCACAAGGATGCATTGACCGGACTAGCCAACAGATCGATGCTGACACAGATGGCAGCGCAGGCGATTCATCATGCCCAAATGCAGTCACAGTCTCTGGCGGTAATGTTTATCGATCTTGATGAGTTCAAGGCTGTTAACGATGCATATGGACATGCAGTTGGTGATCAACTACTGATTGAAGTGGCCAGGCGTATTGATGGACTGGTGAGAGCCAGTGATCAGGTTGCCCGAATTGCGGGCGATGAGTTTGTGGTACTGCTGACCGGCACGACATTGAAATCAGACATTGAGCGAATTGGCCACAAGATCATTCAGGCATTGAATGAACCAGTGGTGATAGATGGTCATCAATGCCTGATTGGTGCAAGTATTGGTGTTGCGCGTTTTCCAGACGATGGGGACAATTTTGAATCGCTGCTTAAAGCGGCCGACAATGTCATGTATGCAGTCAAATATAATGGAAAAAACGCCGTCGCCTTTGCTTGCTGACATGGAGTTGCATTTTTTCGCCTTGTTTTTTGGTCGACTTCGTTGTTGACGCTTTATATTTTTGACTGGTTTCGGGAATTGTTCGAGTTTGAGGCCGATCGATATGCGCAAGCGTAATACCGTGTTTTTGAATGAGCAACCAGTCCCGTTGCTGGAACGAAACCGGTTGCGATTCTGGCAAGGTCTGAGTCAAATAATGTTATTTATCAACCTGGCCTTGCTGGTGATATTAGTTCGGGACTGAGTTTATTGGCCGAATCGAGCGATGATACTGTTTGCTGAGGAACCATCAAGTGTTTCATTGAGCCAATCATCCATCTCGCCCATGAACCATACCGAACAGTCAATCTGGACTTCGATCTCAACTTCATCTCCATCACAGATTGCATAACGGTCTGGATCCTCAACTCGCAGTTTGGCATCGGTTACTTCGATGGCTTCATTGGCGGCAGCTTGGAGGGCTATTGCAAAGCGCTGGCGCTGATCATCATCCAGAGTTTCCATAATGGCATCAAAGCTGCTCTGAAACTGGTCCTCATCTGCCATATTCAACGTCAGCTCATCCGCCGCTGGCTGGTATTGAGCGTTATGGGTATCAGATGATTCAGAACTGCAGGCAGACATCATGAGGCCGGTGCTGGCGAGTGCCAACACCCATGGTGATAATTTCATATCAACTCCGGAGGGATTAAAAGACTCGTTTATGTTGATCCAGCGATAGCGATAATGCAAGCCTGATGATAAACATCGGGCTACAGGTACTCATCGGATGGGCAAAAATTCCAGAGTACCTGCCTTCATGTCAGGCACCAGTAAGAATCGACCGTCTGCTGAAATGCCAATATCAGCGGCTGATTCATAGTGATCGGCGATAAGTCTTGGCGTGGAACGTGGGTCAACGAGTTGCCAGACTTTACCATTGGCCCAATCGCTGATGTACAGAAAGCCATAACTGTCTCTGACCAGACCATCTGCGCCGCCGAACCCCTGATTAAGCGCAGTCAGATTGCCGCTATCAATATCAAAGCGAAACAGCTTGCCGGTGCCAAAATCTGCGACCAGTAACTGGCCAACACCATCCATCAGCAGACCATTAGGCCGTTTAATCGCTGAGGCGTCAGTGAGAATTTCTTCAATGACACCCTCGACAGAATAACGATAAATGCCGCCATGTTTTCCATCGTCGTCACCACTGTCGGAAATATATATGTTGCCCAGCCCATCAATTTCCACATCATTAAGAAACTGAGGTGTGCCCGGGAAATCTTGGGCCGTGGCCAGAATATCCTTACGGCCATCCAGGCTGATACGCAGCAGTCGATCATTGTCAGCCACGTAGAGCTGGTTTTCGAACAGGGCGATGCCTTTGGGATCATTGAGGCCAGTGACTAAAGGTTCTGAACTGCCATCCAGGTTCAAGACAGTGACCTTGCCATCACCATCAACACCAAATTCGCCAATTTCTGTCACAAAGACACGTCCGTCAGGGTGTGCCACAGCTGATTCGGGCATCATCAGTCCACTCATGGCTGCCAGCTCGACTTTAACTGAATACTCAGCTGCAGCGGCTATCTGGAGTGTGAATAAAACAAGCAGGGCAGTGCCTGACATGAACTTGGTGATCATTTGCATAGTATCTCTCCTGGAAAATACTTGATAACTTTGGTGGCAATGACAGCTTTTTATGTGTTTTTAATCACAGCAGAGGACTTGGTGAAATCAAATGCCTCTGGCTTTGTCTGACTGTTAGATTATGTCACGGTTCAGTGCTTATCACGCTCATAGAGGAGAGGGTTCATGATAAAAAAACAATTTGCAGCTGTCTGTCTGGTGATGCTTGGATTTTCCACCGGGCTGTATGCAGATACGGCAGCGGTGTCTGTGGTGGAAAAAATTGTTGATGTTCAGCATCAGCTTTTTAATGGTCCCCGTCCAGGTCTGCGTTCCAATCATACCAAGGGGATCGTCGTCGTCGGTGAGTTTACACCTTCAAAAGCGGCTAAAAACATCAGTGAGGCCATTCATCTACAAGCGCAAAGTTCGCCTGCAGTCGTCAGGTTTTCCAATGCCACAGGTTTTCCGGACATTGCCGATAATGATCCCAGAGGCATGGCCAAAGGGGTTGCCATTAGGCTGGATCTGGGCGATGAGGGATATCACGATCTGGTATTCAGTTCGGTTCCGATGTTTCCCGTGAGCACGCCTGAACTGTTGCTGGAAATGCTCACTGCGGTGAGCCAGTCAGGCCCCGATGTGGCGTCACCCAAACCAATTGAAACATTTCTTGAAGCGCATCCCAGCGCAAAAAGATTTGTTCAACATCCCAAACCCTTTCCCAAAAGCTTTGCTTCGCTTAGCTACCATGGCGTCAATGCTTTCAGATTTATCAATGCCCAGGGTGATGTTGTGTATGGGCGTTATATTCTCAGCCCAGTGGAAGGTGAGCAACACCTTGCTGCCGAAACAGGTAAACAACAGCATGCAGACTATCTGGTCAATGAATTACCAGAGCGCCTGCAAGAGGATGCTGTGCTGATGAGACTTTCCGTTCAACTGGCAGGACCGGAAGATGAGGTCAATGATGCGACGGCTATCTGGCCTGAAGACAGGCCGGTTGTTGAACTGGGCCTGCTGAAACTTGAAGCCATGCATGACAATGCTGAAGCTTTTGAGCGTACCACCATGTTTAATCCACTGGCCTTACCTGATGGTATCGAAATATCCGATGATCCAATACTCAGAGTTCGCCCAGCTGCTTATGCGATAAGTTTCTCACACAGAATGAACTAAAGGATCTGCTCACTACCCATTTTAGATGAACGTATATCAACCAGTCTCCGGCAGCTTGAACCCTGATCTGTTTTAGAGAAACAGTGACCGATAATCATAGATTGTGAACCCTGCAACTTAGATTTGTTCGGATAGTTACAACCGTCAAGATCACATTCGTTGGGCAGGGATAGGATAGCCGCTTCAGCAGAAATCAAAATATCTGTGTAGTGAGGGGAGACCTGGATGTTGTCAGCCAATCACGCAGAATGCGTGGCTCGACTCAACTGTCAGCCGTGTCTTAAGGCACGGCTGACAGGTCGTTATTTACTCAAATGGAACAGGTCTTGGAGTGTCGTTGGTAGAGGGCGGCAATATCGGCAAACTGAAATCAGGTTGATCACCGGTCAGCGTTTTCAGAAAGGCGGTGATATTGTCGATATCGTTCTTTGGAAGTTGTTGGCCGAGCTGAAGTCTTGCCATCACATCAACAGCTTCTTCCAGCGTCCAGTATGCACCATCATGAAAGTATGGGTAGGTCAGCTCAACATTGCGCAGTGTGGGTACTTTAAATGAAAAACGATCGGCATCTTTGCCGGTGACAGCATATCGACCTTCAGCTGGATTATCGGTGATGTAAGGCTCAACAATCCCCATGCGCTGGAATGATGTGCCGCCTGCTGAAGCACCATTGTGACAGGCTACACAGCCGATTTCCTTGAATTTGCGATATCCAGCCAATTCATCATCTGTCAGTGCCTTGTCATCTCCTTTCAGCCACAAGTCAAACCGTGAGTTGGGTGTGACCAGTGTTTCTTCAAATGCCGCGATAGCATCGGTGACATGATCCAGTTCGATTTCAGGGGTGCCGTAAATGGCCTCGAAGTACTCGACATACTGTGGAATAGAACGCAGCACATCAATTGCCAGGGAGTGCGTGAAAGCCATTTCCATCGGATTGGCTATAGGGCCGGCAGCCTGTTCCTGTAAGGTTGCCGCACGACCATCCCAGAATTGAGCTACGTTCATGCTGGAATTAAGTACCGTTGGTGAGTTGATGGGGCCTTCCTGCCAGTTATGACCAATAGAGGTCGGCAGGTTATCACTGCCACCCATGCTGAGGTTGTGGCAAGAGTTGCAAGAGATGAAGCCAGATCTCGACAGCCTTGGATCGAAAAACAGTTTCTTGCCCAACTCAACTTTTTCTGGTTCCGTGATGACAGCGGGTTCAATGGGTTTGATAGGCTCCTGTTGAATACGATCTGCAATCGCGGTGCTGCTCATCAACAGGCTGCTGGAAAGGGCGAACAAGTGCCTTAGTTTCATAGTTGAGCTCGCTGGGTGTGTGGCTTGCCCCGAATCTACGATGCACAAGATAATCGAACAAGTCCGATCAGGCTTGAACTTGAGCCAGATCAAATAGTGGTTGAATTTAAGCAATTTAGACGGACAGCTTGTTTGTTGTTTGACAGCAATGCTGATGCTAAAAATGAACATAATCAATCAAGGCATCGGTTTGAGAGGTCCATTGAATAGTGTCGCCGACTACTTATACTGGTAGTTCGTGCTGTCTGGATTATCGTTAAGTTTTTAGGCTTTTGTATGAATGAAACTGCTAAATCACCAATCACACTGCTCAACTGGAATATTGTGGAGTTTGAAGCGGGGTCGGCAATTTTTGTTGGCCTTCGTCGATCGCCACCCAATTTTGTTATGCAACATGCGGCCGAAGACGGCTGGTTCAGGCTGGATTGCAGTTTTCGAAACAGTACGACGATTGAGCACTTTGATCCGTCCAAAGGCATAGGACACACTCAGTCGGGAAGGCGTTATGTACTGCTGGGCAAGCCGAGTGATACCACAGGTTTGATTCGTAAAAGCGTTGAGACGATCTTCAAGAATGACAAATTCAAATATCGCTACAAGTTTGATGATGAGATTTTTTGAAAAATAAAAAAGCCCTGGAAGCGAGACTTTCAGGGCTTTGATATTTTGGAGCCGCAGATAGGACTTGAACCTACGACCCGCTGATTACAAATACCACATAATCATTTAGTTACAGCTATACACGACAAGCGATAACAATAAAGTCAACCGCTTAACGTATCGATTGTTTTGTGTTCAATCATGGTTTTTGGCCGCTTTTTATCGGTGAGTGTTCCACCAGTGCCCCATGGAGAACGAACATTCATTAACGGGGCTGGTGTGTGGTAATGTCCCATTGAAACTAGTGGGTTTGAGGAACGATGACGGACGTCAATATAGAGACAGTCGAAGGTAACTTCAGTTTTCTGCAGGAGCATGAACCGGTTTTCGTTCAGCTTGCGAACGCGGCCGAACGCGCTTTTTCGAGTGACCCCAATACCACACTGATCAAACTGCGCCAGCTGGGTGAGGCTCTGGCTCAGCACCTCGCGGCGCGTTGCGGCATAGATTTCGACGAACAGACCACCCAGGCCGAATTGCTATATCGTCTTGGTCGCGAGCTGCGTCTGGAATCGCAGATCAAGGAGCTGTTCCACATCCTGCGGGTGGAGGGCAACAAGGCCACCCACCAATTCCGAACCCGGCACAAGGAAGCCATGGATGGTCTCAAAGTGGCCCGTGCACTGGCCATCTGGTTTCACCGATCGTTCGGTCGGCAAGGTGCCAGTTTCAAGCCTGGCCCCTTCATTGCGCCGTCCGATCCCAGTACACAATTGCGTGAGCTTCAGGGTGACATCGAAAAGCTTCGTCATGATCTGCAACAGACCAACATGGCACTGGACAACAGTCAGCAGCTCAGTCAGCTCATAGAAAAAGAGAAGGCCGAATATCAGGCACTGGCCTTGGCCATGGACGAAGAGTCTCGTGAACTGGCAGAGCAAGCCCGCCAGCATGAACTGGCGCTGGCGCAGCAACAGCAGGCCTACGAAGAAAGAATCAAGGCACTGCAACAGCAGCTCACTGAACAGGGCGAGCAAAGCGTCAGTCAGCAACGCCAGCGAGTCGCCAAGCAGACCAAAGTCGCTGCAGATACTCTGGTGCTGAACGAAGAACTGACCCGTATTCTTATCGACCAGCAGTTGATGGAAGCGGGATGGGAAGTCGACAGTCAGGAAATCACCTACCAGAAAGGCGCAAGGCCAGAAAAAGGCAGCTACCGGGCCATTGCCGAATGGCCGACCGATTACAACGGGAAAAAAGGCCGGGCCGATTATGTCCTGTTTGCTGGTCTCACCCCCATTGCGGTGGTTGAGGCCAAAAAGGAAAACACCAACGTCGCAGGCAAAATTCGCCAGGCCGAGCGTTACAGCAAAGGCTTCAGGATCGCGCCACCGCTGGTAGGGGCATGGGTGCTGAACGGCTTGACCATCGCCTGGCCGGCGGATGAAACCGGCCATTATCTGGTGCCCTTCGTCTATTCCTGCAACGGCCGGCCTTATACGCCACAACTGGCCGAGCAATCCGGCACCTGGTTCCGGGATGTCCGCAAACCCAGTAACCTGCGTCGAGCCTTGCCACAGTTTCATACGCCCGGCGGACTGCTGGATCTGCTGGCGCGGGATAAAGAAAGCGCTGAACAGCTGTTGAAGGATGAACCCTTCGGCTACCTCAAACTCAGGGATTATCAGCAAAAGGCCATCGTCACGACCGAAAGTGCGCTTTCGCAGGGTATCCGCCAGGCCTTGCTGGCCATGGCCACTGGCACGGGAAAAACCCGCACCGTCATTGGCCTGATGTATCGTCTGCTGAAAGCGGAGCGTTTCAAACGGATTCTTTTTCTGGTCGATCGCAGCGCCCTGGGTCAACAGGCCATCGACGCCTTTAACGAAGCGCCGCTGGAGCAGAACCACACCTTGAGCAAGATTTACAACGTTGCCGAGCTGGGCGACATGGCCGCCGAAGCCGAAACACGCATTCAGGTGGCCACGGTACAGGCCATGGTCAAACGCATTTTTATGAGCGATACGCCACCGCCCATCGATCAGTTTGATTGCATCATCGTCGACGAAGCTCATCGGGGTTACACACTGGACCAGGAAATGAGCGAGGGTGAACTGGCAACCCGCGACAGTAGCCAGTACATCTCCAGTTACCGGCGGGTGCTGGATTACTTCGATGCCGTCAGAGTCGGCCTCACGGCCACGCCGGCTAAACACACCAGCGAGATCTTTGGCAAACCCGTCTATACCTATACCTACCGCGAAGCGGTGGCGGATGACTGGCTGATAGACCATGAACCGCCCATACGCTACGAAACCCTGCTGACCCGCAACGGCATTACCTTTGAAAAGGGCAAGCCGGTCGAGGTCATCAATATGCAAACCGGTGAGGTGGACACCACCGAGCTGGAAGACGAGCTGAACTTTGAGGTGGAAGCCTTCAACAGGCGGGTGATCAACGAAAACTTCAACCGGGTGATCTGTGAACAGCTGGTGCAGGAGCTTGACCCCTTCGGTGATGAGAAAACCATGATCTTCTGCGCCACCGACCTGCACGCCGATATGGTTAAGCGTCTGCTGGATCAGGCCTTCAAGGGTTTGTACAACGGCCAATACAACGAGGCTGCCGTGGCCAAAATTACCGGACAGAGCGATAAAGTGGATCAACTGATCCGTCGCTACAAGAACGAGCGCTATCCCAACATCGCTATCACCGTGGATCTGCTCACCACCGGCATCGACGTGCCCAGAATCTGCAACCTGGTGTTCATGCGCCGAGTACGATCACGCATCCTGTATGAGCAGATGATTGGCCGTGCCACCCGTCGCTGCGATGAAATCGGCAAGACAGTGTTCCGCATCTATGACCCGGTGGATATTTACGCCTCGTTGCAGGAGGTCAACACCATGAAGCCGCTGGTGAAAGACCCCAATATCACTCTCGAACAGCTGGTGGATGAACTCAACGACGAGCACTGGCTGGAAAACGCCCTCAACAGTCCCGGTGAACAACAGGGTGAAACGCAGGCCGATGTGGTGCTCAGCCAGCTCAGCCAAAAGCTCATGCGAGTGCTGCGCAAAGCCGACAACAAGGCCGAAAATCAGCCCAAACTGAAAGCCAAGCTGGAAGAACTGCGCTACAGCTGGGGTGTGGAACCAAAGTCGCTCCATCAGCATCTGCGTCAACTCGGTCCGCGCAAGGCCAGCGAATTTATCAAACAGCATAGCGGGTTGCTGAACCAGTTGGCCGAAGTGAAGTTGCTGGTAGGCAGCGAGCGCATGCCGCTTATTTCCGATCATGATGACGAATTGATTGAGCGTAACCAGAGCTACGGCGTCCATGAAAAACCGGCGGATTACCTCGACAGCTTCAACCAGTTCATCAGAGAACAACTCAACCAGTCTGCGGCCCTGGCCGTCGTGGTCAACAAACCCCGCGACCTCACCCGCGAACAGCTTCGTGAGGTGAAGTTGCTACTGGACAACCACGGCTACTCGGAAGCCAGGCTGCAGAGCGCCGTGCGCAACCAGACCAACAAGGACATCGCCGCCAGTATCATCGGCTACATCCGCCGCGCCGCCCTGGGCGAAGCGTTGATTCCCTTCGAGCAGCGCGTCACCGGAGCCATGGATCGTATCTATACCCAACACAACTGGACAGCCAATCAGCGCAAGTGGCTGGACAGGTTGGCCAAGCAACTAGTGCACGAAGTCATCATCGACCGTGATTTTGTGAATCAGCGCTTTGCCGAAGATGGCGGGGCCAGGCAGATGGACAAGGTACTGGGAGCGCAGCTGGATACGGTGCTGGAAGAGCTGAATGAGACTATGTGGCCGCAGCAAAGTGCGTAAGTGGTCTATGTTTATCGCGTCGACATTGCACTAGTTTGTGTTCCGTCTGCTGACACCTGTCATACGCAAAAGTGTTTGCGTATGGCCGTTCATACGAAACCGAGTTTGTGTATGATATTTCCAGGTATTTGGGTCGCAAAGATTCTTTTGTATGCTAAATTCAGCACAAAGAAGTTTGCATATTGAATAACGATGAATTTCATACAAGAGGAATATTCCTAAAATGGAACCCTATAATCCTGATTCACTTCCTTTGGAAAACCTGGATTATGCCCAGCTCATCAAAGCTGTCGGAGAAGCCAATTCAAAGCTGGCTGAATACAGTGGACTGCTGCAAGGCATTGTAAATCCGGCTGTCATGCTGTCGCCTTTGACCCAACAAGAGGCTGTGCTTTCCTCAAAGATAGAGGGTACCCAAGCAACCGTTGAGGAAGTGCTGGAGCGTGAAGCCGGCCAGAAGTTCGATGACCAGAAAAACGAAGACATTAACGAAATACTCAATTACCGCAAAGCATTACGACTTTCTCAGGAATACCTGAAAGAGGGGCGCCCCATAACCCTGAGCTTGCTACTTCAATTGCACAGTATTCTGCTGGAGAGTGTGCGGGGGCAACATAAATCCCCTGGCCAGTTTAGAAAAGAACAAAACTGGATTGGACGACCCGGCTGCAGCATAGAGCAGGCGACGTTTGTCCCGCCCAATCCATTGCAGCTGCCAAATTATTTGGAGCACTGGGAGGACTATTTGCAGACAGATGATTTTGATGCTTTGGCACAGACTGCAATCGTTCATGCCCAGTTCGAATTACTGCACCCATTCAAAGACGGGAACGGCAGGATTGGCAGATTGCTGATTCCTCTTTTCCTATACTCGAAAAAGCGCCTCTCAAGCCCGATGTTTTACCTCTCTGACTATCTGGAATCACACAGAGAAGAGTACTACCAGCGGTTGTCAGCCATTTCTCAGCAAGGGGACTGGACGGGTTGGATAAAATTCTTCCTTGGCGGTATTGTTCAGCAGGCGGAGGTGAACCTTCGTCGGCTTAGGCAAATCATGGCGCTCTACGAAGACACCAAGACCTGGATCCGGGAAACCACACATTCCCAGCATACACCGCTGCTTCTGGACGGCATTTTCGATCGACCCATCTTCAGTACCAGCGATTTTGCCAAATGGACGGGTATCCACCGGCAAACACTCCACGGTTTGCTACGCCAATTGGTAAAAGAGGATGGCCCGCTGATTATCCTGCGAGAAGGACAAGGTCGAAGACCCTCGATTTACGCCTTCCCGCAACTTCTTAATATCTGTGAGGGAAAAGACATTTTCCCGACTAGCAACAACGGCTGAACACACTCATGACCAACAACGACATCGTCCAGAAACTCTGGAACCTCTGCGACGTACTGCGGGACGACGGAATCAACTACTCGGACTACGTCACCGAACTGGTGCTACTGCTGTTCATCAAAATGGTGCACGAGAACACCGAAGCGGGCACCCTGAAAAAACACCCGCTGCCGGAAGGCTGCCGCTGGAGTGACCTCAACAGCAAATCCGGCATCAACCTGCTGAACGACTACAAACGCATCCTGCTCAGCCTGTCCACCGGCAAGGACGCTGACGGCACTCTGGTACATGATGACCCGCTGATCAGCGCCATCTACGCCGATGCCCAGACCCGCCTGCGGGAACCGCGCCATCTGGAACAGATGATCAAAACCCTGGACCAGATCGACTGGTTCAGCGCCCAGAAAGACGGCCTGGGCGACCTGTACGAAGGCCTGCTGGAGAAGAACGCCAACGAAACCAAATCCGGCGCCGGCCAGTACTTCACCCCCCGCGCCCTGATCAACACCATGGTGCGCTGCCTCAAGCCCCAGCCCGGCGAAATCATCCAGGACCCGGCGGCCGGCACCGCAGGCTTTCTGATTGCTGCCCATCAATACATTAAAACCCAGACCGACGACCTGTACGACCTGACTACCGAACAGAAAACCTTCCAGACCACCAAAGCCTATGTGGGCATCGAGCTGGTGCCCGGCACCCGCCGCCTGGCGCTGATGAACTGCCTGCTGCACGGCATGGAAGGGGATGCCGAAGGCGTGGTGCACCTGGGCAATGCCCTGGGCCAGACCGGCGCCGGGCTGGAGAAGGCCGACGTGATCCTCGCCAACCCGCCCTTTGGCACCAGCAAGGGCGGCGATGCCAGCATCACCCGGGACGACCTGACCTACAAAACCAGCAACAAACAGCTGGCCTTTTTGCAGCATATCTACCGCAACCTCAAACCCGGCGGCCGCGCCGCCGTGGTGTTGCCGGACAACGTACTGTTCGAAGCCGGCGTCGGCACCGACGTGCGCCGGGACCTGATGAACAAGTGCAACCTGCACACCATCCTGCGCCTGCCCACCGGCATCTTCTATGCGCAAGGCGTTAAAACCAACGTGCTGTTTTTCACCAAAGGCAGCGCCACCGACAAACAACAGGAAGAAAACTGCACCGAAAACGTCTGGGTGTACGACCTGCGTACTAATATGCCCAGCTTTGGCAAACGCACACCCTTTGGCGACCAACACCTGAAACCCTTTGAAGCGGTCTTTGGTGGCAGCGCCAACGGCGATAGTAAACGCACCGAAGGCGAATACAGCTTCCACTCAGATAAAATAGAACTGCCGGAAGAAACCAAAGCCACCGAAGAAAATCAGGGCGTCGACGAACGCATGATGCACAGCCGCTGGCGCAGCTTCAGCCGCCAGTGGATTGCCGAGCACAAGGGCGACTCACTGGATATTTCCTGGCTGAAGGACAGCGATAGTGTGGATGCGGCCAATCTGCCGGAGCCGAGTGTGTTGGCGGGTGAGGCCATGGGGGAGCTGGTGCAGGCGCTGGGGGAGCTGGACGCGTTGATGCGGGCGTTGGGGGCTGAGGAGGAGGCTGATGGGGCTAGGGTGCTTTTGCAGGAAGTAATGGGTGAGGTTAAGTAATGGCTGATCGCAACATACCCACCGAATGGTTATTTCTTAAATTCACTGAAATCCTGGACGTTCAAGGTGGAACTCAACCGCCAAAGTCACAGTTTATTGGTGAACCCAGAAAGGGTTATATACGGCTCTTACAGATTCGAGACTTTGGGAAAAAGCCCGTACCGACTTTTATCCCAGACACATCCAAACTGAAGAAGTGCAATAAAGATGATATCTTGATTGGCCGTTATGGTGCATCACTTGGACGCATTTGCACCGGCATGGAAGGAGCCTATAACGTAGCCTTAGCAAAAGTAATTACGCCTCCTTCTCTGGATCGTGGTTTTCTGCACGGCTATTTGGATTCTGAGCATTTCCAGGGAGAGCTGCGTTTGCTTTCGCGCTCAGCACAGAATGGTTTCAATAAGGGTGATCTTGAAACATTCGATTTCTTGCTGCCCCCCCTCGCCGAACAAAAAGTCATCGACGCCAAACTCGACACCCTGATGGCCAACGTGGAAACCACCAAAGCCCGCCTCGAACGCATCCCGCAAATTCTCAAACGCTTCCGCCAGTCCGGGCTGGCTGCGGCGGTGAGTGGGCGGTTGACGGAGGAGTGGCGAGGCCGAGCCGGTTTGCCTGAATGGGAAGTAACATTCTTAGGTGAAGTAATTGGAAACATTGATCAGGGGTGGAGCCCAAAATGCCACAATGAGCCCACTTCTAATGAAAGCTGGGGGGTTATCAAGACATCATCAGTTCTTCCGATGGCGTTTCTAGAACATGAAAATAAAAAGCTCCCGAATAGCCTGGAGATAAGGCCGCATTTACGTGTTTTAGCTAGCGACATACTCACGACAAGAGCAGGGCCTAGATCGCGATGCGGCATCACTTGTTACGTCAACAGCACATCAAAGAATCTGATGATTTGCGACAAGGTGTATCGCTATAGAGTCATTGAGGGAAAGGGATGTAGTAAATTCCTGGCACTGCAGCTCAACAGCCCCAATGTGCTTGAGAAAATTGAAACTCTGAAAACAGGCATTTCCGAAAGTGGCATGAACCTGACTCAGAAAAAGTTTCGCCAATTAAAACTCAACTGGCCCACCCCAGAGGAACAAACCGAAATCATCCGCCGGGTAGACCAACTCTTCGCCCACGCCGACCGCATCGAACAACAGGTCAACAACGCCCTGACCCGGGTCAATAACCTCACCCAGTCCATCCTGGCAAAGGCTTTCCGGGGCGAACTCACCGAGCAATGGCGCAAGGACAACCCCGACTTAATCAGCGGGGAAAACAGTGCCGAGGCCTTGCTGGAGAAGATAAAGGCAGAGCGTTCACAGGTAAAGCCAGCCAAGCGTAAAAGCAAGAAGACAATGATCGCTTGAACGCCGCCAGCAACCAGTGCGGCCACTGAGCAGCCACCAATTTAAGAAGCAGATTTATAGGGATATAAAGTGAGTGAAGAAAAAGAAAACGCAACAGCCATTGAACTGGAATGTCCGAGTTGTGCTGAGGTCAACACGATAGATACTCAGCGGACAATTCACTGCAAGAAATGCTCAAAACCCATTACAGGTCATCGTTATAAACTGGCTGGTTTGGCTATTATTCCTTTTGTACTTGGTGCAGCAGGCTATGGCTTTGTCGATTGGAAATTTCTTGCAGAAGATCGTTATCCGCTCAGGCATGAATATTCGCTGGTGGATGCCTGTATCAACGGGAATCAGAGCGCTTTGAGCTGGCAGAATCATTCAAGGAAGCAAACGGTATGTTTCTGTGCCGTGGAGAAAACTATCGAAAACTATGCTTATGCTGATTATCGAAAAGATCAAAGTGCCTTCATACGGATAATGAACAGCAATTTGCGAGAGTGCATATAAAACGGGGGACGAAGCCCCCCGAGTGACACAAATAAATCAGCTATTTTCTGGGCGGGTTATTGCCGCGACCACTACCCGATTTGTTGCCTGTTGTGCTGGGGGCGTTCGGTGGTCGCTGTCCGCTGGTTGATGCGTTATGGCTGGCAGCAGATTGAGCTTTGGCTGCAAATGAACCTTTCGGGGTGATGCCGCCATTTTGTTTTGCAGTTGCGCTCTGGATACGAGCAGCAGCGGCTGTGGACATGGGCGTTTTTGAACGAGTCATCGTAAATCTCCATTTTATTAAGTCAGTGTCCCCGCTGGGACAGTTCAAATATAAGCAGGGGGCAGGGACAAATGGGGACACAAACTACTCAAGAACTACAGGCCATCATCAAGCATTTATGCAACAGAGTTGGCTTGTCACAAAAAAGCCTGGCTAGAGCAATCTATATTGCTTCGCAGGAATACGACGACGAAGATGAAATTGAAATAAAGCGGTTTGAAGAAAAGTTTAAGAAAGCGCTCAACCGGCCAACAACTGCACCTCAGCAGCTTCAAGGCTATCTGGATGTCATGCGAGATATTACCGCCATAAAAAAGGCTGACATGATAGTGCCTCAATATCACAGCACCAATGTGCTTGATCCGGAGCTTGAAAAAGCCATGTTGGAGATTTCCAAGGAAATTACCAAGAAACTGATCGATTAATCTGATTGGCATTCGTTCGATGTGGCTGAGAATTTGTGGGAAAATCGACCTGTTGTCTGTTTTTGTTCGATACTTACTTACACGGCACCAGTTTGGCCGTAGTTTTTGCCGAACCCGCTGTGCTGGAGGATTTTCGTATTAGATTGGGATGAAGTGCCCCACCAGTGTCCCATGGCAATAAAAAAGGGCTTACGATATTATCGTAAACCCTTTAAATTCATGGAGCCGGTGATAGGACTTGAACCTACGACCCGCTGATTACAAATCAGCTGCTCTACCAACTGAGCTACACCGGCTTGAAGACGCGAATTATACGGATGCTCGGCAGGCCATGCAAGTTGCCAACACATCAATATTCTAAAGGGTGGGGTGAGTGATGGGGCTCGAACCCACGACAACCGGAATCACAATCCGGGACTCTACCAACTGAGCTACACTCACCACAGTAATTTTATTGAAACAGCCTGAAAACAGACCATTTTCGGGAAGCACGTAATTGTACTGCCTTTATTTTTCTGGTCAAGGAAAAATGTTGTCAGGCCAATTCCAGATCGATTTTCTTTTCGTCCAGATCAACCCTGACTACTTTGACTTTGACGGTATCCCCCAGACGGTAGACTTTGCGAGTGCGTTCTCCGGTCAGGCGATGTCCACTTGCATCAAACTGGTAGTAATCATTTTTCAGCGAAGTTACATGCACCAATCCTTCGATATAAATGTCACTCAGTTCAACAAAAAGTCCAAATCCGGTAACACCGCTAATGACGCCATCATGAGTTTCACCAACGCGGTCACGCATGAATTCGCATTTCAACCAGTCGCTGACATCACGTGTAGCCTCATCAGCACGTCGACTGGTCATTGAACAATGTTCGCCCAGTTGAGACATATTCTCTTCAGAATAAGGCCACTTGGCTTTTTTCTGTTTGCTAAGGATATGGTTAATTGCCCGATGCACCAATAAGTCCGGGTAGCGACGAATGGGTGAGGTAAAGTGGGCATAGGCCTCAAGTGCCAAACCAAAATGGCCGATATTGTCCGGGCTATACATCGCTTGCTTCATGCTGCGCAGCATGACCGTTTGCAACAGATGACTGTCGGGTCGTTTGCTGGCCGTTTTCAACAAGGAGGCATAATGACCGGGTTCTGGTTCGTCACCACCGGCCAGGAACAAGCCCAGCTCTCCGAGAAACTCGCGCAAAGCGCCCAGTTTTTCCATCGATGGCAGTTCGTGAACACGATACAGCGCCGGCAGTTCATGTTTAAGTAGAAACCTGGCTGCCGCAACGTTGGCCGCCACCATGAATTCTTCAATCAGGCGGTGAGCATCATTTCGTTCACGTGGGTGGATGGCTGCAATTTTGCGATTTTCATCAAATTCAAATTGCGTTTCAGTCATTTCAAAATCGATCGCGCCTCTGGCTTCACGCGCTTTGAGCATGGTTTTGAATAACTGATACATGGTTTCAAGGCCAGGCAGGACGGAGGCATATTGCTGTCTTAATTCGGCATCGTCATCAACCAGCATGGCTGCAACTTTGTTATAGGTCAGCCGGGCTTTTGAGTTCATCACCGCACGGTGGAACTGATATGACTCAATTTCACCATCGGTGTTGATCACCATTTCGCAGACCATGCACAGGCGATCGACTTCCGGGTTAAGTGAACACAGCCCATTGGACAGTGCTTCCGGCAGCATCGGAATGACCTGGCTTGGAAAGTAGACCGATGTTCCGCGTTTTTCAGCTTCCTTATCGAGTGGACTGTGAGGTGTCACATAATAAGAGACGTCGGCAATGGCAACCCATAGTCGCCAGGCACCTGATTCAAGCTGTTCGGCATGAACTGCATCATCAAAATCCCGAGCATCCTCACCGTCAATTGTGACTAGAGGCAATTCTCTGAGATCCAATCGGCCATCAATTGCTGAGGCTGGAATGCTGCTGCCAAAGCCTTCTGCCTGAGTGAGTGATGCCGGGTCAAATTCATGTGGAAGTTCAAAACTGCGCAAGGCAATGTCGATTTCCATACCAGGTGCCATATGGTCACCCAACACATTGATGATCTTGCCCAAAGGTGAACGATGCTTGTTAGGGTGTTCGGTGATTGCCGCTTCGACAATCTGGCCGTTTTGCGCATCAAGTAAATCCGCAGGCGGGATTAGAATATCCTGACTGATACGGCGATTATGCGGTATCACATAAAACACACCGGCATCAGACACCAGTCGACCGACAATTTTTTCATTGGCACGTTGAACAACTTCAACAATTGCGCCTTCTTTGCGGCCGCGTCTGTCCTGGCCGGTGATTCGGGCAAGCGCCATGTCACCATGTAAAACCAGTCGCATTTCTCGTTCGCTGAGAAACAGGTCTTCACCCGCTTCATCAGGTATCAGAAAGCCATAGCCTTCCGGGTGTCCCATGATTCGGCCACGCACCAGATTCATTTTGGTGACGATGCCATAGGCATTTTTGCGGTTACGCAGAATTTGTCCGTCACGTTCCATCGCCCGCAAACGACGACGTAATGCTTCCGTCTGTTCTTCGCCTTTTATTTCAAGAAGGCGGGCCAGGCTGCGCTGGCTGAGCGGAATATTGTTCTGTTTCAGTACATCGAGAATAAACTCGCGACTGGGGATTGGGTTGTCATATTTTTCGGCTTCCCGTTCTTCAAACGGGTCATTTTTATTTTTCTTGGTCATTGACAGTTGTTATCTCAATCTGTATCTTGCGCATCTTCAATTGCCCAGGTGGCGGAATTGGTAGACGCGCTAGCTTCAGGTGCTAGTGTACTTATGTACGTGGGAGTTCGAGTCTCCCCCTGGGCACCAAATACCGCTTTCGGAATACTCCGAAAACACATGAAAGCTGCAGACACTCACGTGTCAGCGGCTTTTTTTTTGCCTCGTCGAGCACAAAGCCGAAGATACTTCTATTGGAAAATATCAGAACAGGCAGCCATGGTGCCTGGTGGAAGGTGCCGGGATGGCTTGTGAAAGCTGCTCCCGTACGAGCGCATAATGATGTTGGCAGTTGCAACATGCAGACAATGTTACACTCTTATTGTTGAAATGTCCGTTGCTTTTTTGGCGGCTCTGACTGCTTGTCCACAATTGGGTCTGAAATTTGCTTGCCAAGTTTCAATATAGATCAGTTGAATCAGTGATGACACTGCGATATTGTTCACTAATAAGCGACATATATAGCATATGTCTTAGCTTCATGGCTGGCACTATTTGCCGTTTTTGACGAATTTTTGCCGACCATGATTGCACACTCTCATTCAGGCGGAAGCAGATGACAACATTCATCGATTCAGTAGACGAACGAACAAATTTGGCTGGCACAAACCATCTTGAAGTGTTGTTGTTCAGTCTGGGCACCAACGATGATACCGGACGTAATGAGCTATTTGGCATTAACGTTTTCAAGGTGCGTGAGGTTCTGAACATTCCAGAGATCACCAGTGCGCCAGAGATGCCTGATGGGGTGGAAGGTTTTGTCAGTTTACGCGGTGATATGGTGCCAATCATCAATCTTCAGAAATTTTGCAAACTGAAATCTGCGGATGAACCCAGAATTTTGATGATCACCGAGTACAACACGCATGTTCAGGGATTTTTGGTATCTTCCGTCGACACAATTCAGCGTTTGAGCTGGCAACAAGTGCGTGAACCACCGCCGTTGATTTCACGGCGAATGGGGGGCTTGGTCACCGCGGTTGCCGAGTTGAGTGACAAGCGATTAGTGATGTTGATGGATGTTGAAAAAGTGCTTGCCGATGCGGGCGAGTTTCATGATGAAACGGTCTTTGATGGTATTGAGAAGATTGATACCGAAGAACACTACACCATTTTGTTTGCAGATGACTCAACAGTTGCCAGAAAGCAAATTGTCAAAACCCTGGATGCGATAGGTGTTGCTCACATCGGCACCGTTAATGGTGCAGAAGCCTGGAGCTTGCTCAACAAGATGGCTGACCAGGCGGCAGCAGACGGGCTGGATGTCACCAGCAAAATTCAGGCGGTACTCACCGATGTCGAAATGCCTGAAATGGATGGTTATGTGCTGACACAGAAAATCAAGGCCGATCCCCGCTTTTCTGGTTTGCCGGTGGTTATGCATTCATCGCTGACTGCGGTTGCCAACCAGAACATGGGAGTGGGTGTGGGCGCCGATGCCTATGTTTCAAAATTCCAGCCTCGAGAGCTGGCTGCTATTCTAAAGGACTATTTGACTAGGCATACGCTACTCAAACGATAACTCCAGTCAGATTCGAAAACCGGATTCATGTGTGCAAACTTGACAGAATGAGCCACCACCAGATATTTGAAGAGAATAAGAGCGACTCATGTTAAATCACCGACATAACAGTATCCGAATTATTGATAATCTGGCCGAAATAACCAGCCACCATGATCGGCAGGTGTTGGAAAAAAGTTTGCTTAAGACACTGAACGAACTGTTTCCGGCTCATGGGCTACGATTATTCAGAGTTCGTGAACATGCCGGCGACCATGAATTGAGTTTGCTTGCCTTTTGCGTCAACAATGTGATTGTGTCTTCAGACGAAAATCCGAAGCTGATTCCCAATAGCGAACACCTGTCTGATGCTCTCGCAATGGCAATACGCAATGAAGATATTGAGTTGATCCGAACCGATGGTGATGATGGTTGGCATGTCATTTATCCTGCGTTTGATTCACACGATGAGGTGTTTGCGGTGCTGGTGCATACTACGCGAGAACCCCCATCGGGCAATGATCAACGGCTAGTCTATGGAATACTCAGGGTCTACGCAAATTATCTGGCGTTAATCGATCGTTCACAGCGAGACAAGCTCACAGGCTTGTTCAATCGGGAAACGCTGGATGAAGAGATCACCAAAATACTGGTCAAACGTGCCGGAGACTTGAGTGACATCAACACACTGCCGAGTGACACGCGTCGCCGCAGTTATGCCATCAAGTACTGGCTGGGAATAATCGATATTGATCACTTTAAGGCCATCAATGATACCTATGGTCATCTCTACGGTGATGAGGTGATCATTCTGGTTGCCAGATTGATGACCTCTGGTGTGATGCGTGAGGACGATATTGTATTTCGTTATGGCGGTGAGGAATTTGTAGTCTTGCTGCGAGCACCA
This sequence comes from Methylophaga sp., assembly GCA_020831825.1. Taxonomy (GTDB): domain Bacteria; phylum Pseudomonadota; class Gammaproteobacteria; order Nitrosococcales; family Methylophagaceae; genus Methylophaga. The sequence continues at coordinate 42,633 of JAFIFW010000007.1, forward strand.
GATGAAATCGATGCATTACGAACTTTTGAACGACTAAGACAAACAATTGAGGCGCACAGGTTTCCTCAATTGGATCAGGTGACTGTGAGTGTTGGTTTTGTCGAAGTGGTTCATCAGCAATCGCCATCCGATGTGATTGGAGAGGCTGACGAGGCCCTGTATTACGCCAAGCATCATGGACGCAATCAGGTGCGGACTTTTGAACAACTGGTCCGAGAGGGCAAGATCAAACAAAGCCCTTTAGTGACCACAAATGATGTGGAATTATTTTAAATGAATGCCCGGCAATTAAGCATCATCGATCTGATGATTATCGAGGCTGACAAAGCGCTCACGACTATTTGGGGTGTGCCCGACACTACATCAAGACCAATACCTGGATGTGAGTTGGATGAGAATGAACTCTCTGTTGCTGAGAGGCGTCATTCAGTAGCTTTGATGCGGATTAACGATGCGGGTGAAGTCTCAGCACAGGCCTTGTATCAAGGCCAGGCTTTGACGGCCAACCTACCTGATGTTCGACAAGCAATGGAACAGGCCGCACTTGAAGAAAATGATCATCTTGTCTGGTGTCAAGCAAGAATTGAGGCATTGGGCGGGCGTCGAAGTCTATTGAATCCGTTCTGGTATGCAGGCTCTTTTGCCATGGGGGCTTTGGCTGGAAAATTTGGCGACAATTGGAGTCTGGGTTTTGTAGCTGAGACAGAGAAGCAGGTCATTGAGCATCTTGACGAGCACCTTGCCTCTATTAGTGAGCAGGATCTGAAAAGCAGGGCGGTGATTGAGCAGATGAAGGTAGATGAGGCACATCATGGAAGCCTGGCAATAGAGGCCGGGGGGGCTCCCTTGCCTGCACCAGTCAAAACGCTTATGGGTCTGATGTCAAAGGTAATGACACGAACAAGCTACTGGCTGTAGTTGTTTTTATTCCATGTGGGTCAAGGCTACCGAAATCAGGTAGTGATCAGTTTGTTCAGGATGTGGCATCACACGCATCACCTTGCCGTGAGCATCGAGTGCAGCAATATTTTTGTTTGCTGATGGCATGTGAATATGAATGCTTTGGCCGACCTGAGGCGCGTGATCACTGCACATGGCAAGGCCTCCGGCGCTCAGATCAGCGCTTTGAGCATGATGAGTTAAACTCTGCCCATCAAGCGTGAAAGTCATCGCTGCTCTAATCTGCATTCTGAAATAATCGCGTTTTTCCTCGTAGTCCTGGCTGCTCATCAGATAACTCCATTGTTTATTTCATGTTGCCTTGTCATCAGGCCTTGACCTAAGCTGTGATTGGTGTGTTCCTCATCGACACTGTCCCGATATTGAGATGACCTACCCGACTAAATCAACTTCCACACAGAGAAATTTATGGTGAATGCTCGTCAACTGCAAGTCACAGATTTATACCGCGCTTGTCCAGAGGCGGATCTGACTTTTGACAATACTGGAAATCTGACTGAATTACCCGGACTTATCGGACAACAACGAGCAATGGATGCTGTTGATTTTGGGATAAACATGGCGGCGAGCGGGTACAACCTCTATGTGATGGGGGCTTCCGGAGCGGGCAAACATACGCTTGTCCAAGGATTACTTGATCAACATGCTCGTCATCTCTTGAAAAGCGACGACTGGTTGTACTTGCATAATTTTAGTGATCCACAAAAGCCATGGGCGCTTTCATTGCCTGCCGGACAGGGCGGGCAGCTTCGCCATGATATCGAGCGAACTGTCCGTCAGTTACAGACTGACTTGCCGCATGCATTTGATGACGAATACTACCGTGGGAGAGTGCGTGCGATTGATGAAGCCGCTCGAAAACATCGTATGCGTTTATTTGGTACTTTGCAGTCAGAGGCAGACAAAAGAGGTGTCTTACTCCTGAGACTTCAGGACGGTAGCTATGCTTTTGCTGCAAAAAGAGACGGTGAAGCAGTGACTTCTGAGGCATTTGAGCAATTGCCGCTGGCTGAACAGGAAGCGACCGAAGCAGCGATTGCCAATCTGCATGAGGATCTGCAGCATACCTTGCTGGAGTTACATGAGTGGGAGCGAGGTAATTTCAAAAAAATACATGCACTAAATGAAGAAGTTGCGTCAGAGATCATCAGTAATCACCTTGGCAAGTTGAGAAATGCCTATCCAAAGTCTGCGCGGCTGCAAGTCTATTTCGACATGATGCAAGCTGATATTCGCGAAAATCTTGATGCTTTTCTCAAATCGGATGAGCATGCTGAAGAAAGCAGTGTTGCTACAGAACATAATCTATTGCGTAGATATCAGGTGAATCTACTGGTTGATAACTCGCAGCTTCAAGGCGCACCAGTGATTTATGAAAACCTGCCAAACCATCAGACATTGCTGGGCTGTGTAGAAAACATGGCTATGATGGGGGCCTTGATTACTGACTTTAGCTTGATTAAGGCCGGTGCGGTTCATCGAGCCAATGGTGGTTTTCTGATCCTCGATGCTGAGCAATTGCTGATGCAGCCATACGCATGGGAAGGCTTGAAACGTGCCTTGTTGTCCAAAGAGGTTCGTTTTGACACGCTTGAGCGTATGTATAGTCTCGTTGCTACAGTGTCATTGGAGCCGGAACCGGTTCCTCTTAACGTCAAAGTGGTTCTGCTGGGTGATCGCCGCTGGTATTACGAGCTGTACCAGATCGATCCGGAATTTGCTCGTTTGTTCAAGGTGGTAGCTGACTTTGAGGAAGATTTGCAGCGGGATCCTGCACACCACATGTTATACGCCCGGATGATCGCTACCACTTTGAAGAAGCAGGATTTACCCGCCATGCAGCGTGATGCTGTCGCCAGAGTTATTGAACAGGCGTCGCGTGATGCCGAAGATAACCACACAGTGGCCTTGCATCTGGGCAATCTGACCGATCTGCTTCGTGAATCAGCTTTTTGGGCATCCAAAGATAACGCCAAGCTGATTGCTCGTCCCCATGTTGAAAAAGCATTGCAACAAAGGCAGTACAGGCTGGAGCGACTGCACAGAGAAATTCTGCAGCAAATTCAGCGCAATGTAGTTCAGATTGATCTCAGGGGCAGTGTAGTGGGTCAGGTGAACGCTCTGTCGATTCTGACAATGGGATCTTTCAGCTTTGCACAACCCGCAAAAGTCACTGCCAATTGTCGATATGGTGATGACACTATTATCGATATCGAGCGTGAGGTAGAGCTGGGGGGCAGTATTCATGCAAAAGGTGTTCTGATTCTTAGCGGTTATCTTGGCGCGACCTACTCGCAGGATAAGCCACTTTCTATGGCAGCCAGTTTGGTGTTTGAGCAAAATTATGGCGAAATCGAAGGGGACAGTGCCACTGTGGCCGAATTGTGTGCGCTGCTTTCATCCATTGCCAAAATACCACTCAAGCAATCATTAGCCATTACTGGCTCAATGAATCAGCAAGGGCAGGTGCAGGCCATTGGCGGCGTCAATGAAAAAATAGAGGGTTTCTTTGACGTTTGCTGTCTTGATGGGCTGACCGGCGAGCAAGGTGTGATCATTCCAGTCAGTAATGTTCAGCACTTGATGCTGAGAACTGATGTCAGACAGGCCGTTGCCGATGGTCGTTTTCACCTTTATGCCATTGAGCATGTTGAACAAGCGATTGCTCTGCTTGCCGGAATGCCAGCAGGTGCTATGAATGAGGCGGGTGAATATCCTGAGTCAACCTTTAATCACGCGGTTGCCAGGCGTCTTCAAGCTTGGGCCGATTATCACAAGAGTGAGAAAGAAGGTCATCATGAGCAGAGTGAAAAAGAGGGCTCTGATTGAAGTTTCAATCTTCCCAGCCGATAACGTCTGATAAGCGATAGCAGGAGAAATCAGACATGTTCAGGTTACGTGGAATAACTTTTACACTTTCTTTAGTGTTCGCAGCACAGACGTCAGCGATGACCTTACCGCCAGTGCCCACGGCACCCATCTACTATGAGCCACCGGTTGTCAAAGCGACGGAACTGATACGTCAATCGAGCTGTGCCGAAATTGATGATGCGATTAGACATTTGCATCCCTATAGATACACCTATAAACCCGGTTTTTATCAGGATAACACTAACAAAATTGCCACTGCCGTAATGGTGATGGATACCGTGCCAATTCTCAATGTTCTGATTGGTCTGGGTTATTTGAGCTACTCAGCACTCGTGGACGAGAAAGAATCCAGAAGAATGCTTCAAGTCGAGGAAAATATAGCTATGCTTCAGAGGGTTAAGGCTGAAAAGCGGTGTTTTGAATGAATCACACGCGCCCGTTTTGATACAGTGGATTTACTTGTGGTCTTGATCGTTTCTCATGTAGTATCAGAATCATAAACATACCCAGAGAGGTACGAGACATGAGTGGCACAATAAACATTAAATCAAAGTGGTACGCAATGAACAATCAATCCACACGCAGCATTCGGGAAAAATGGCTCACTGCAAAGGAAAAGCGCAGACAAGCCAAAAACCGCCCTTGGTATAAAGCCAATGAGAACCCGACTAAACAATCGGACGTTCACTGGTACGAAGCCAATATGGTTGCTCATCTCGATACCAAGAAAAAATGGTACGAGGCCAATCTGAAAACGGCAGTCGAAGCCGTTCGAGCAGATCGGAAATGGTACGAAGCGAACCTGGATCAAAAGCCAACGGAAACTCACTGGTATCAATTCAGTGAAAAACAGTATTCCGAGTCAAAAAAACGCTGGCAGGCCGATAACCTTCGTGCAGCACGGGAAAAACGTATCAAGTGGTACGAAGCGAACCTTGATCAGAAGCCAACTGAAACACACTGGTATGAATTCAGTGATGCTCAAATGGAGGCAAAGAAAAAATGGTATGAAGCCAACCTGGCTCAGGCTCGTGTCAATCATCAAAAATGGTATGAAGCCAACTTGCAACCCAACCCGCATGCACAAGCCAAGCAAAAATGGTATGAGTCCAATATCGCAGTTGTAAGAACGCAGATTATTAAGCGCAAATGGTTTGAGGCCAATACCCATGTGGCTCGTGAAAAAGGTAAATGGTACGAAGCCAACCAGCTTCCAGCCAAACAATCAGAAATTCACTGGTACGAAGCCAACCTGGTTAAGCATCATGATACCAAACGTAAATGGTATGAAACCAACCTGCAAACAACGGTTGAGAAGCTACGTGCCAGCAAACATAAATGGTACGAAGCGAACCTTGAACAAACTGCTTCACACAAGCATTGGTATGAGTTCCGCGAAGCTGGCCACACCGATGTCAAAAAGGCCTTTCAGGCCAGTCACCTCGACAAAGTTCGTCAACACCGACTCAAATGGTATGAAGCGAATCAGGATCAGACGCCTACAGACAAACACTGGTATGAATACAGTGATGCTCAGATGGCTCCTGAGAAAAAGTGGTACGAGGCCAATCTGGCTCAGGCTCGTGTCAGCCACCAAAAATGGTACGAAGCCAATCTGCACCCTGATCCACATGCAGATATCAAGAAAAAATGGTACGAGGCCAACCTCAGCCTTGCGCGTAAACAGCAGCTCAAGAAACAATGGTTTGAGCAAAATACCATCAAAGCGCGCGAAAGCCGGAAGAAATGGGATCAGTTTGAAGACTGAGCTTGTTATCTGAATTAAACAGGGAACGTGCTCGCAGTTTAAGCAGTTTGAGAGTTACTGACGTTATAAATGTATATCAAACGCTTTACTGTGGGTGCGTTCCAGGTCAATACCTATCTGGTGGAAGATGAAGCCACTGGACAGTGTGCCATCATCGATACAGGTGAATCACTTGAGCTTCTGCAGCAGCTCAGCCAGCTAAAGCCAGAACCGGATATTCGTTATATTCTCCTGACGCATGGTCATCTCGATCATGCGGGTGCTTTGTTGCATCTGCAGGCGCAATATCAGGCTATGACTTTTTTACCGCGCCTCGAATTGCCAATGTTTGAGCGTCTTCCAGAGCAAGGTAGCTGGTTTGGAATGCCCTCACTTAACCGTGAATGTGGTCGAGTTGATTACTTATTGGATGATGGCGATACCATTTCACTGGGCAAGACCACGCTGCACTTTATTTCCACACCAGGGCACACACCGGGTCAGGGCTGTTATTATGATGACCACGATATCTTTGTCGGTGATACCTTGTTTGCCGGAAGTATTGGCAGGACTGATCTTCCCATGGGCAATGCCAAAGTAATGCAAGACAGCCTTAACAAACTGATGCAGCTGCCGGGCAACTTGCGAGTGCATAGTGGGCATGGTCCAGTAACGACACTGGCCGACGAGAAGCAGAGCAACCCTTTTCTGGCTTTCCTTAGAGAAAAATAAAAATGGTCAAGAGATTAGTGGCAGGACGGCTTGCAGTCATTCACTAGCAGTCTCCTGAAACGCCAGCCGACTCTCTTTATGCAAGTATCAAAAACCGTCAATTAGTCTTAGGTTCACAGAACAAGAGCATTGCTGTTATCAGGCGTCCTGCTATGCAAGAGCAAGCTGCTCAGTCACCGTCAGGGTTGAATTTCATCCGGCAACTGGTCTAACCGATCTTCAAGTTGAGTGTCTTCAACAATTTCGTGAGTGCTTGATTCATCTCGACGATCGATGATTTGCTCGTCATCACGCCCCAGTCCAACGATGCCCATCAAGCCTCGGAAAAAGCCGGTACGATGTTCTTGTAGTGGAACGACGACATTGGCACCTGCGGTATCGAATTCAGGCATTTCGGAGCGCTCAACTACTCTGACATCTCCCTGAATGTATTCAAGGCGTTCATCATTGTCGAAGTAGAGTGTGATGCGTTGTTGCTGGCGTGGTCCATTACCGGGCTGGAAACTGTAGATGTAATCCCAACGATTGGGTTGGAATGTATTGATCAGTAGAGGTGAGCCCATTACGAAAGCAACCTGGTTTTTGGTCATGCCCGGTTCAAGTCTACTTATCATCTCCTGTGAGACCTCGTTTCCCTGCTGTATGTCTATCCGGTATACTCCAGGGATCTTGTCGGTACTGCATGCGGACAAAAAGATAGTGAGCAGCGAAAGGCTGTAAATGATAAGGCTTTTCATTTAGTATTTGTGCTTGAGTTGATGACCAAGATGCGATGATACTCTATTCGTACTATTTCTTCGAGGCAACATTAGATAATGGAAAGACAAGATCTGAGAAAAGCGGGATTGAAAATTACATTGCCGCGATTGAAGGTGCTGGAAATTCTGGAAAACTCCAAGCAACGTCACTTAAGTGCTGAGGATGTTTATAAAGCTTTGCTGGAAATGGGCGAGGAGATTGGTCTGGCAACCGTCTATCGGGTGCTGACTCAATTTGAGGGGGCAGGTCTGGTATCGAGACTCAACATTGACGGTGGTCATGCAGTTTTTGAGTTGGATGATGGCGACCATCATGACCACTTGTTTTGTGTGAACTGCAATCGCATCATTGAATTCTATGACGAAGTCATCGAACAACGGCAGCGAGCGATTGCCGAGTCAAATGGTTTTGAGATGACTGACCACAGCCTCTATATCTATGGTGTCTGCAATCGGGAAGAGTGCAAGAAAGAGCGTTGACAACAGTTCGCCAGGCATGACGTTTGGTTCGGAAAGCCGCATGATCGGCACCAATGAACTATAGTCGGTTTGTATTCTGCAATTGGGTCGCTGAGTCCTAGCCGAAGATTTCCTGACGATTTTTGTTTTCATCCGTTTGCTTGTTTACTGAGTATGTGCGAATGTTGCCGAAAAATAGTCAGCGTTGGCTTTGTTCAAGCATTTCTTCGGCGTGTGACCGTGTTTTCTCAGTGAGTTGTACACCGCCCAGCATTCGTGCAATTTCTTCTATCCTCTGTTGCCGATCCAGTGCCTGGATTTCAATATGTGTGTTGTTGTCACGATGATGTTTGCTGACCTGAAGCTGTTGGTGAGCCTGGGCTGCGACTTGCGCAAGATGGGTGATACAAATCACTTGCTGGCTTGCTGCCAAAGTACGTAAATGTTGACCAACCACTTCTGCCACGCCTCCGCCAATGCCCACATCCACTTCATCAAAAATCAGCGTAGGTACGCTACGCTGTCCAGCTGTGACTACCTGAATGGCAAGACTGATTCGAGCCAGCTCACCTCCAGAAGCAACTTTGCCTAGTTCTCCAGCCGTCTGTCCGGGATTTGTGGTCACGAGAAGTCTTACCTGATCGCAACCAGTTTCGGTCATGGTCTCGTTCGATGTTGGCGTGATTTCTATCTCTATTCTGCCTGCAGGCATGGCAAGTTCGCGAATAGAGGCTGTGATTTGCTCAGCCAGCGGCGCTGCAGCCTTGATTCTTCCTTTACGGATTTGCATTGCCAAATCCAGGCATTGCTTTTGATGTTGACTCAGTTGTTGTTCGAGATCAGTGAGCGTTTGGCCTGCGTGGCTGATGGTATCCAGTTCATTCTGAAGACTGTCATAGACCGCTGGCAGATCTGCGATTTCGCAGTGATGTTTGCGTGCCAGATCGTGCAGTTGGGAAATCAGCTGCTCAACTTCTTCGAGACGTTCGGGATCGAGCTCGGTCTTGTCGAGATAGTTGCGAAGTTCTGAGCCGGATTCGTCAAGGTTGATGAGTGCTGCATTGAGGGTTTCAGTGATGCTGGCAAAATGCGGCTCGATGTCCTGCAGTTTTTCAAGTTCGACCAAGGCGCTAGTCAGAATGTCGTATGCGGCGATTTCTTCATTGTCAAATATGCGATGAATCGCGGCCTCTGCGGCATGTAACAGGTCGGCTGAGTGGGCCAGTTGTTGTTGATCCTGTAACAGTTGATTGACGCTTTGTTCGGTGAGCGAAAATACTTCAAGCTCTTTGACCTGATAGCTCAATAATTCAAGCCTGGCCTGTTGTTGCTCATTGTCCTGTTTGAGTTTTTCCAGCTTTGATGCGCATTCCTGCATCTGCTTGAAAGCAGACTTGAGCATTGCCAGCAAGTCACGATTACCGGCGATAGTATCAATCAATTGTCGCTGCGTATCTGGACGAAGCAGCGATTGATGGGCATGTTGACCGTGAATATCAATGCAGCATTCGCTGACCGCCTTCAATTGATTTAGTGCCACCTGACGACCGTTGATATAGCCGCGTGAACGTCCATCGCTGCTGATGGTTCTGCGCAAATGGCATTGTGCATCGTCATCCAGTTCTTGAGCTTTTAACCAGTCGATTAATGCGGGGTTATTCGCGGTTTCAAAATTGGCTTCGATTTCCGCTCGCTCACAGCCCTGCCTGACCATGTTCGAATCAGCGCGATCACCCAGCACCAGACTCAGTGCATCAACCAGCATGGATTTACCAGCACCGGTTTCACCGGTCAGTGATGTCATTCCGGACTGGAATTGCAGTGCAAGATCTTCGACAACGGCGAGATTTTTGACGCTTAAGCTAATCAGCATGTCAACTTTCGACCCCATTCAAGTTTGGCACGTAGAATAGAGTAATGATCATGATTTTCAAGATGTAGCAGTCGGATACGATCAGAATGACGTACCACACGCATGGTATCGCCCGGTTGTAACAGATGACCGGCACGACCATCGCAGGTCACCATAGCGGTTGTTGTATTGTGTTCACTCAGCATGATGTCAATCTGGCTACTGGCAGCTATGACCAGAGGTCGATTGCTGAGTGTATGAGGACACACTGACGTCAGCACGATGGCATCCAGATCAACATCCAGAATCGGACCACCTGCCGACATTGCATAAGCAGTTGATCCGGTCGGTGTGGCGATCACAAGGCCATCTGCACGCTGACTATTGAGGAAGCGGCCATTGATATAAGTCTCAAATTCAATCATTTGCAGTCGTTGATGTGCATGGATAACCACATCATTCATCGCAATGCCGGCGGATCCTTTCACATCGTTGATACTGGCTTCGAGTAGAAAGCGACTGTCATCTCGGTAGTGTCCAGACAGAATCAGTTGCAATTGCTGCTCAAGATTGGGCAAGGTCACATCGGCGAGAAAGCCCAGACGACCCACATTGATCCCGACAATCGGCAGGTTACTGCCAGCCAGGGCTCGCGATGCAGACAGCATTGTGCCATCACCACCGATGGCAATGGTTAGGTCGCAATGTTCTGGAAAGTCATGTACAGACAATACTTGCAATGCAGGCAAGAAAGACAGCGGCTCATTGGTGTACAGGCGAACATATTGCGACTCCAGGAATTTGCATACCTGAATCACCGCATTTTCCATCACCGGGTCGTCTTTGCGGATGAACAAACCTATACGGTTAAAGCTTGTTTGCATGATATAAGCCAGTAGGGTTAATACGAATAACGGTCACGTGATGGTAATGGTTTTGACGTAAAATCCAAAGGAAAATCACCGGGTCAGCAAAATCCACTATGCCACTATGATATGCAATAGCATTCAATGCTAGAATAGCGTGATTTTACTAACCTAAATCAATAATTGAGGAACAACATGGCGACCGAACGCACACTTTCAATCATCAAACCTGATGCTGTAGCAAAAAATGTCATCGGCGAAATATACAGTCGCTTTGAAAAAGCGGGTCTGCGTATTGTAGCTGCACGCATGATACATTTGAGCCAAGAGCAAGCAGAAGGTTTTTATGCAGAACACAAAGAACGTCCGTTTTTTGGTGATTTGGTGAGCTTCATGACTTCTGGCCCCGTTATGATTCAGGTACTTGAGGGCGAAGATGCGGTCATTAAAAACCGTGATCTGATGGGAGCAACTAATCCTGCGCAAGCTGACGCAGGTACCATCCGTGCCGATTTCGCACAAAGCATCGATGAAAATGCAGTGCATGGCTCTGACTCTGTTGAGAGTGCAGCAAGGGAAGTTGCTTTCTTCTTTACCGAAGACCAACTCTGCTCACGTACTCGCTAAACACTACGTAAATGACCATCCGCACGAATCTGCTTGGATTGGACCTTGAAGGTCTGGAAGCTTTTTTTGTCGAACACGGCGAAAAAGCTTTCCGTGCGCGTCAGCTTTTGCAGTGGATTCATCAGTATCGAGTGACTGATTTTGCCCAGATGAGCAATCTCAGCAAGGCTTTGCGCCACAAGCTAAGTGAGATAGCAGAGATCAAAGTGCCAGAAGTCATGCACGAACATATCTCGATGGATGGCACACGCAAGTGGCTGATTAAAATGGATGGCGGCAATGCCATTGAGACCGTTTATATTCCTGAGGGTAATAGAGGCACATTGTGTGTTTCATCTCAGGTAGGTTGTGCGCTGACCTGTACCTTTTGCTCTACGGCACAGCAGGGTTTCAATCGTAATCTGACGGCTGCCGAGATCATCGCGCAGCTATGGATTGCCAATGAAGCGCTTGGCAAGGATCCAAAAGGAAACCGGGTTGTGACGAATGTTGTCATGATGGGGATGGGGGAGCCACTGGCCAACTACAACAACGTTATCACGGCGATGCGCTTGATGCGTGATGACTATGGCTATGGCATCTCGTGGCGGCGTCTGACATTGAGTACCTCAGGTATGGTGCCGATGATCGATAAGCTGAAACAGGATTGTCATGTCAGTTTGGCTATCTCACTGCACGCCGCCAATGACAAGCTGCGCAGCCAGATCATTCCACTGAACGAGAAATATCCGATTGCAGAACTTCTGGCAGCATGCAAGCGATATGTCGCTGGTGAACAACAACGCCGTCACATTACTGTCGAATATGTGATGCTGGCTGGCATCAATGATTCTGAGCAAGATGCCAAGGATCTCATCCGGATTCTTAAAGGTTTGCCTAACAAGGTCAATCTGATTCCATTTAACCCATTTCCGGGCACTGATTATCGGTGCTCATCACGAAATGCTATCAGTCGTTTCCAGAAACTACTCAGCGATGCAGGATTGGTGGCGACTGTACGAAAAACCCGTGGCGATGATATTGTGGCTGCATGCGGACAGCTCGCCGGTGAAGTGCAAGATAAAACTCGTCGCAGTGAGCGAATTCAGACACATCGGCTTGAGTTTCAATCATGAACACATTACTAAGAAGCACACTGATATTTTTTGTTTTGTCGGGGCTGATCGGTTGCGGCGGAAGTCAGCAGCGGCCAGTCAGTCAGGACGCGCGTGCGGCGGATATCAACATGCGGTTGGGTTTGAGTTATCTGCAGCGAGGCGAGTATGAAGTGGCTTTGGAAAAACTTGAAAAATCACTTCAGCAAGATCCCAGTCTTGCAACGGCACACAACACCATCGCTTTGCTATACCAGCAACTGGGACAGAATGAAAAAGCTGAACATCATTTCAGGCAAGCGGTGAATCGCACGCCACAATATTCAGAAGCACAAAACAACTATGGCGTGTATCTGTGCCAGCAAGAGCGCTATCAGGAAGCTGAACAACGATTCATGGCTGCCATCGAAAATCCGCTGTATCAGATGGCTGCGCAGGCTTATGAAAATGCCGGCGTATGTGCATTACGCAGTGGGGATGCCGACAAGGCTGAACGATATTTTAGGCAGGCCTTGCAAATCGAGCCCGAGCTTCCACAGGCACTAATCAGAATGGCCGACATCAGCTATGAGCGTCAGGAGTACCTTCAGGCACGCGCTTATGTTCAGCGCTTTCAAGCTGCCGCTGTATGGACACCGCAGTCATTGTTGACCGCCATCAAAACAGAAAACAAACTTAATGATCAGGATGCTGTAGCGAGTTACAAGCTTGTGATGCGTGCAAGATTTCCTGATTCGGATGAGGCTCAGCAGGTTAACCGAGGGCTTTACAGAGAATGACTGAGATTGATGACAAAGAGATAAGCATCCAAACGTCCTCAACACTCGATGTCGGTGAACGACTGAGAAAAGCACGAGAAGCCAGACAGCTGAGTATTGTTGAGGCAGCTTCACAACTGCGGCTGCCAAAAGAAGTGCTTGCCAGCCTGGAACAAGAGCGATGGGAGCGTCTGCATGGCAGAACCTATGCCCGTGGTTACTTCTCCAGCTATGTGAAATTTCTGCAGCTTGATTATGAAGAGCTGCTTGAGCAATTTAACCAGAGCTATACGGAAGTTGATCGCCCTTCAGTTGTTCCGCGGCTCAAGCAGCAAATCAAAGATAATCGTGGTCTGGGAATCCCGGTGATGCCAATTCTTGTCGTGGTGACTCTTGCTGTGGTGGCGTGGTTTGTTTTCAGTAACCAAGACAGGATTATTGACTTTGTTTCACCGCAATCAGGGCAAACTGGTGGTGACTATCATAATGAGAATTCACGGGTCGAAACTTTAGAGCCAGCATCCGGGTTCAGCCGGAGTGTAGAACCCATTATTGATTCTCAGCCTGCGACACCTCCACAGAATGTTTCTGAGAATCTGGAAGCAACTTCACAGGACGATTGGCTGAGCACATTACTGCAACCCGACGCTGCTGACAGTGAAATCAGCCAGTCAACAGAAACCGTTGGAACGACTGTATCTGAGCTGCAACCGCAAGAGTCGCGGCCGCAGTTATCACTGGCTTTCACAGAAGAGTGCTGGGTTGAAGTAATAGATGCCAGCGCGACCACACTGCTTAGCCGAATAGTTCGGGCGGGTGAACAAGTAAGTCTTGAGGGTGAATTACCCCTGAATGTCCTGCTTGGCCGAGCTTCAGCAGTGACTGTTGAGTTTAATAACGAACCGGTGGATATCAGTGGGTACACTCAAGGCAATGTGGCGCGTTTTTCAATCGGAGCTGACTCGTGATGGAGTCTGACTTTAGTATCCAACGCCGCAAATCCCGTCAGATCATGGTGGGAGATGTGGCTATTGGTGGTGACGCCTCCATCGCTGTACAGAGTATGACCAACACCGAGACCACCGATGTTGCTGCAACAGTCGCACAGATTCAGGCCTTGCAGAAAGCTGGCGCTGATCTGGTTCGGGTGTCGGTACCAAGTATGGATGCCGCAGAAGCTTTTGGTCAGATTCGAAAACAAGTCACGTTGCCACTGATTGCAGACATTCACTTTGACTACAAAATTGCGCTGAGAGTCGCTGACCTGGGTGTTGATTGCTTGCGCATCAATCCCGGCAATATCGGTCGTGAAGATCGGGTCAGGGCGGTGATAGATAAAGCACGTGATGTTGGCATTCCGATCCGGATTGGTGTCAATGCCGGGTCTCTGGAAAAAGATCTGCAAAAGAAATACGGCGAACCGACCCCTGATGCTCTGGTCGAGTCGGCAATGCGTCATATCGATATTCTGGACCGACTTAACTTTCCTGATTTCAAAGTCAGCCTTAAAGCCTCTGATGTTTTCATGACAGTTTTTGCCTATCGAAAGCTGGCATCACAAATTGAGCAACCATTGCATCTGGGAATTACTGAAGCAGGTGGTTTACGAAGCGGATCAGTGAAATCAGCCATCGGTCTTGGCATGCTGCTCGCCGAGGGCATCGGCGATACCATTCGTGTTTCGCTCGCTGCCGATCCGGTAGAAGAAATTCGTGTTGGCTTTGATATTCTCAAAAGTCTGAGAATTCGTAACAAGGGCATCAACCTGATTGCCTGCCCGTCATGCTCTCGTCAACAGTTTGACGTGATTGCCACTGTAAATGCCCTGGAAGCACGCCTTGAAGACATTACTGAACCGATGGATGTCGCAGTCATTGGTTGTGTGGTCAACGGACCCGGTGAAGCCAAGGAGGCCGCCATTGGCCTGACCGGTGGTACCCCAAATTTGCTCTATAAAGACGGCAAACCTCATCACAAGGTAGACAACGAGTCATTGGTTGATGAGCTGGAGCGTGAAATCAGACAACGCATTGCCTTGCGTCAGCAAACCGAATCCAAAGAAAAAGTAATTCCGATAAAGGACATCAGCAAAACGTGACAGAAAGCATCCGTTCAGTTCGGGGAATGAACGACATACTTCCCGAAGTCACCCCCTACTGGCAATCCATAGAACAAACGCTCAAGGACACGCTTGCCGGTTATGGCTATCAGGAAATCAGATTTCCGATTGTCGAAAAAACCGAGCTGTTCAAGCGCTCTATTGGCGAAGTAACCGATATTGTCGAAAAAGAGATGTACACCTTTGAAGACCGTAACGGTGATAGCCTGACCTTAAGGCCTGAGGGCACCGCCGGCTGTGTTCGGGCTGCGATGGAAAATGGCTTGCTCAATCAAACTCAGCGACTCTGGTACAGAGGTCCCATGTTTCGACATGAACGTCCTCAGAAAGGTCGTTATCGGCAGTTTCATCAACTGGGTGTCGAGGCTTATGGGTTTTCTGGGCCGGATATCGACGCTGAAATGATTTTGATGACGGCGCGTCTCTGGAAAAAACTGGGGCTGAACGGCGTTACATTACAAATCAACTCGCTGGGAACCACTGAAGCACGCCAACAATATCGGCGACAGTTAGTGGCTTATTTCGAGGCAAATCAACAGTTACTGGATGAAGATAGCCAGAGACGTCTGCATAGCAATCCGCTGCGTATTCTCGATAGTAAAAATCCAGAGATGCAGGCCTTGAATGAAGCAGCGCCCAAGCTGTTAGACCATCTTGATGAAGAGTCCCGGGCGCATTTTCAGACACTCTGTGCCACGCTTGATGCTGCAGGTGTGCCTTATGAGATTAACCCACGACTGGTGCGTGGACTCGACTACTACGGAAAAACGGTTTTTGAATGGGTGACTGATCTGCTGGGTGCCCAGGGAACCGTGTGTGCCGGCGGTCGATATGATGCTCTGGTACAGCAACTTGGTGGCAAGGCCTCAACCGCCATCGGTTTTGCGATTGGCCTTGAGCGACTGGTCGCCTTGTTGGAAGCCAATGAAGCCTTACCAAAGCCAGAAGCTTTAGACGCTTATCTGGTAGCGGTTGGTGAGCAGGCCAGCAAGCAATCACTATTATTGGCAGAGCAGCTGCGTGATCAGTTGCCTGACATTAAGTTGCTATGCCACTGTGGCGGTGGTAGCTTTAAGAACCAGTTTAAACGTGCTGACCGGAGTGGAGCTCGCTGGACTCTGATCCTGGGGGACGATGAGGTTGCAAACAAGGTCATTGGCTTAAAAGTCATGGCAACGGGGGAGCAGCACACTATCGAATGGAATGCGCTTGCAGCATTTCTGGCTCAGTAATATCAACGGAATTTAAAAGAATAAATACGGCACTATGACACCCTTAAATATTCCTGAATGGCAGTCGCTTGATCGGCACTACGGTGATATCAAGTTTTTATCAATGCGTGAGCAATTCGCGCTGGACTCTGGTCGATTCGAACGGTTCACGATTCGAAGTGGTGAACTGTTATTGGATTATTCCAAAAATCGAATTACTCAGGAGACCATCGACAAGCTGATTGCATTGGCTCAAGCCGTCAACATGAAAGACTGGACTGAGCAGATGTTTACCGGTGATATCATCAATCACACCGAGGGCAGGGCGGTATTGCACACAGCGTTGCGTAATCGCTCAAATTCGCCGGTGTTGGTGGATGGTCAGGATGTAATGCCGCTGGTCAATGCCGTCCTGAAAAAAATGGCAAGCTTCTGCGAGCAGGTTCATAGCGGTAGCTGGCTGGGTTATTCCGGCAAAAAAATTACCGATATCGTCAACATTGGCATTGGTGGTTCAGATCTTGGACCTGCGATGATCTGTGATGCACTGGAGCCTTATGGCATTGACGGTTTGTCGGTACATTTTGTTTCTAATGTTGACGGCACGGATCTGAGTACAACCCTGGAGAAGCTGAATCCAGAAACCACCCTGTTTGTGGTTGCCTCCAAAACATTTACGACCCAGGAAACTCTGACCAACGCGCAGTCTGCAAGACAATGGTTCCTGAAATCCGCTCAACAGTCAGATGTCGCCAAACATTTTGTGGCGGTGTCGACCAATGCCGAAGCTGTTGCGGCGTTTGGTATTGATACGGCCAATATGTTTGAGATTTGGGATTGGGTAGGCGGACGCTACTCACTATGGAGCGCTATTGGTTTGCCAATTGCCCTCTACGTAGGCATGGATAATTTCGAGCGCTTGCTCGATGGTGGTCATGCGATGGACTTGCATTTCCGTAATCAGCCACTTGCCGAAAATATTCCAGTAATCATGGGGATGCTGGGTATCTGGTATGTGAACTTCTTCAACAGTCAGACGCATGCGATTGTGCCTTATGACCATTCGCTCGCCCGATTTCCAAGTCACATGCAGCAGCTGGATATGGAAAGCAACGGCAAGTTTATTAATCGTCAGGGTGCACGTATCAACTACAAAACAGGGCCAGTCATCTGGGGAACCCCTGGGACTAATGGCCAGCATGCTTACTTTCAGTTGATTCATCAGGGCACGCAGTTAATTCCGGTTGACTTTGTCTTGCCCGTCAACAGTCATTATCCAGAATGCGATCATCAATCAATTTTGCTGGCGAATGGACTTGCCCAGGCTGAAGCTTTGATGAAAGGTAAAACAGCGGAAGAAGTCAGAAGTGAACTGGTCAAGGAGGGCTATGAAGGCAAAGCACTGGAAGCCTTGCTGCCGCACAAGGTGTTTCCGGGTAATCGCCCCAGCAATGCGCTGTTATTCCCTAAACTGACACCGGAAATGCTCGGGCAGTTGGTCGCACTCTATGAGCATAAAGTCTTTGTTCAAGGCGTGGTCTGGAACATCAACTCGTTCGACCAGTGGGGGGTGGAGCTGGGTAAACAACTGGCAAAAGCCATCCTGCCAGATTTGTTGGCAGCGGATGAGTCAATTTCTGAACATGACAGTTCAACCACTGAGCTGATTCGCCTGATCCGGCAGTTGCGTCAATAAACGCTGAGCTTAGCTAATCTTATCAGTCTTGCGCCGCCGTCTTTGAACCTGCTGAGGTTGATAGACGGCATCTGAGTCAATTTTTTCAGTTACACGTGGATCTTTATCGTCGTAAGGCAGGTGATGCAAAAAATGTCTCATGCAGTTTAATCTGGCCGATTTTTTATCATCTGAACGAACGATGACCCAGGGAGACTCCTCATTATGAGTATGTTCAAACATGGTCTCTTTGGCCTGGGTATATTCCTGCCATTTTTCCTGGGCAGCTATATCAATCGGACTTAGTTTCCAGTCTTTCAACGGGCTGTTAAGTCTGGCATCAAAGCGGCGTTTTTGTTCTTGCCGGGTGACAGAGAACCAGTACTTGAACAACCAAATTCCGTCATCAATCAGCATTTTTTCCAATGTCGGCGCCTGCTGCAGAAAGCGCAGGTAATCAGATTCACTACAAAAGCCCATTACCTTTTCAACGCCAGCCCGGTTATACCAGCTTCGATCAAACAGCACTATTTCGCCAGCAGTTGGTAAATGCTGCAAATAACGTTGAAAGTACCATTGACCTCGCTCTGTACCATTGGGCTTGCTGAGCGCAACAATACGCGCTGTTCTGGGATTAAGATGCTCAGTGAATCGCTTGATGGTACCCCCTTTGCCTGAGGCATCGCGCCCCTCAAACAGAATGACAATTCGCTGATCCTGCTGATGAGCCCACCGCTGAACTTTGCGCAGTTCGATCTGCAGTGCTTCTTTTTCAGTATGGTAGCGACTGGTCATTTCAGCGACTTTTGACAAGCACCAGTCCTGCCAGTGGAGGCAGATCAAGTGCCAATGAAAAGGGTCTGTCAGACCATGGTTTGTGCTCGGCATCAATTAAAATGGCAGATGGATGATTACTGCCTGCATAGTATTCAGAGTCGGAGTTCAGGATCACTTGATACTGGCCAGCCTCAGGCACACCAATCCGATATTGCTTGCGAACTACCGGGGTGAAGTTCAGCAGTGTGATGGTGAAATCCTCTGCAGCCTTACGCATGAAGCTAATGATTGAATGTTCATGATCGGTACAGTCAATCCATTCAAACCCCTGAGAATCAAAGTCATACTGATGCAAGGCTGCATAGCGTCGATAAATCGCATTGAGATCGGCAACCAGCTTTTGTAAGCCTCTATGCATTGGATAGTCGAGCACATACCAGTCGAGTGCTTTATCACAGTTCCACTCAGAGCCTTGTCCGAACTCGGAGCCCATGAACAACAGTTTTTTGCCCGGATATGTGAACATGAAAGTGTACAGCAAACGCAGGTTAGCGAACCTTTGCCATTCATCACCGGGCATCTTGTAGAGCATTGATCGCTTACCATGCACTACTTCATCATGTGAAAACGGTAATACAAAGTTTTCCGTGAATGCGTAAAGCAAGCCAAAGGTCAACTGATCGTGGTGATAACGTCTATGCACCGGATCTTGTTGCATATATTGCAATATGTCGTGCATCCAGCCCATGTTCCATTTCATGGAAAAGCCCAAGCCCCCCATATCCGACGGACGAGAGACCATTGGGTATGAAGTTGACTCTTCAGCCGCAATAATGCAGCCGGGATGCGCCTGATGCAGCACGCTGTTGAGATGTTGCAGAAAAGCGATAACCTCCAGGTTTTCCCGACCGCCATAGATGTTGGGCAACCACTGACCATCCTCACGTGAGTAATCCAGATAGAGCATCGAAGCCACTGCATCGACCCGTAAGCCATCGATGTGAAACTCTTCCAGCCAGAAGAAGGCGCTGGAAAGCAGAAAGTTTCGCACCTCATTGCGACCGTAGTTGAATATTAATGTACCCCAGTCCTGATGCTCTCCGAGCCTTGGATCTTCATGTTCGTAGAGAGCCGTGCCATCGAATTTTGCCAGTCCATGTGCATCCTTTGGAAAGTGTCCTGGTACCCAATCGAGAATAACGCCAATTCCAGCAAGATGACATTGTTCGACAAAATAACGAAAATCATCAGGCGAACCAAATCGACTGGTGGCAGCAAAGTATCCCGTGGTCTGATAGCCCCACGAAGCATCGAGTGGGTGCTCGGTGACGGGCAGAAGTTCGATGTGAGTAAAGCCCTGCTGCTGAACATAGGGCACCAGTCTGTCGGCAAGTTCTCTGTAACCCAGAAAACCTCCATCATGATCACGCTGCCAGGAACCAAGATGCACTTCATAGACCGAATGGGGGGCATGAAGCCAGTTGCTTCGCTCACGTTTATCCATCCAGTCCTTGTCACGCCAGTTGAAGGTCTCTGGTTTCATGACAACCGAGGCTGTGCCAGGGCGTAGTTCAGTCTGTTGGGCATAGGGGTCCATCTTGAGATGCAGACTGCTATGCTGTTGATTGAGGATCTCGAACTTGTACAAAGCGCCTGGTCGAACACCTGGAATAAACAACTCCCACACACCGCTGTGACCACAGACCCGCATAGGGTGGCAGCGACCATCCCACTGATTGAAATCACCCACCACACTGACTCGCTGTGCATTGGGTGCCCATGTGGCAAACAGTACGCCTGATACACCATCTACAACACGATGATGGGCACCCAGAATACGGTAGGCATGCCAGTGTTTACCCTCTGAAAACAGGTGCAGGTCAAAGTCGGAAATTTGTTTGTCAAAACAATAGGGATCGTAATGTGATTGTTCTCTTTGCTGATTATCCAGCCGGTGAATCTGATAAGGCTTTTTGATATCGGCAGCGTTACCTGTCCAAGTAAAAAAATCAGTGCCTTCGATACGCTGCATTCTGCGTTCTGAATCCAGCCAGGCTTCTTGAGTAGCGGGAAGAAAAGCATTGATGGTGACTTGTGTGTCACGATAATGAAACCCGAGAATGTTAAAGGGATCATGGTGGCGGGCTTCTATGATTTTGAGGTGATCTTCACTAAGTTTTTTTTCCAAAATCATAGGTTTTGAATCCTGTGTAAATTATTTTATTGCTGTTGGCAGTCTGCTTATGGCAGGCTAAACGTCATTACATCATAATAGATGACAAGACTTGGAGTTTGTTTTATGTCGAAAAGCAATAGTACGCGGTTTGTGAGTCGTCTGACCAGAGATACGCTGGCATTGATTCTGGCCGGTGGAAGAGGATCGCGTCTCAAGCAACTCACAGACTGGCGTGCCAAGCCCGCAGTACCATTCGGAGGCAAGTTTAGGATTATCGATTTTCCGTTATCCAACTGTGTGAATTCCGGCATCCGTCGGGTTGGAGTATTGAGCCAGTACAAATCTCACTCACTTATTCGTCATATCCAGCAAGGCTGGGGTTTCATGCGAGGTGAGCTGGGAGAGTTTGTTGAGCTTTTGCCAGCTTCACAACGAACTGAAGAGGGCTGGTATCTTGGCACGGCAGATGCTGTTTATCAGAATATCGATATCTTGCGTAACCACAACCCTGAGTATGTGTTAATCCTGGCAGGCGATCACATTTACAAAATGGACTATGGTGACATGTTGGCTGAGCACGTGGCTCAGAATGCCGACATGACAATTGGCTGTATTGAGGTGGCATTGGATCAGGCTAAAGCCTTTGGTGTAATGTCAGTTGATGATAATCGCCGGATTGTCGATTTCAATGAAAAACCCGCTGAACCTACGCCTATTCCCGGGCGGAAAGATGTGGCATTGGCTTCGATGGGTATATACATATTTAATGCTGCGTTCCTATACGAACAGTTGATCAAGGATGCTGACTCAAGCAAATCAAGTCATGATTTTGGTCACGACATTATTCCATCGTTGATTCGCAAATATAAAGTGGTTGCCTTTCCCTACAAAGATGTTCAAGGCAATGACCCCGGTTACTGGCGAGATGTTGGAACCATTGATGCATTCTGGTCTGCGAATCTGGAACTGATTGGTGTGACACCCGAGTTGAATCTGTACGATGACGATTGGCCGATATGGACACATCAGGCTCAGCTGCCACCGGCAAAATTTGTATTTGATGATGATGAGCGACGTGGGATGGCAGTTGATTCGATGGTGTCTGGTGGTTGTATCATTTCAGGTTCCGTCGTGAGACATTCAGTTTTGTTTTCCAATGTTCAGGTTCACAGTTTTTCTGAAATTGAGGACTGCGTGGTCTTGCCAGACGTCAGCATAGGTAGACATTGTCGACTGAAAAAGGTGGTGTTTGATAAGGGCTGTGATGTCCCGCCTAACACCGAAATCGGCTATGATGCCAAGCGTGATGCCGAGCGTTTTTATGTGTCACCCGATGGGGTGGTGTTGGTGACTCCTGAAATGTTGGGGCAAACATACCGCTATGTCCGCTAAACTTAAACTCGTACTTTGCTGGCACATGCACCAGCCTGAATATAGTGAGCCCATGGGCGGGATCTATCAGTTACCATGGACCTATTTGCACTCAATTAAAGACTACGTTGATATGGCATGGCATCTGGAAAACATTCCTGATGCCAGTGCAGTAGTCAATTTTACACCCACGCTCTTGGAGCAAATTGCAGATTACAACCAGCAGCTCAAGGGGCGCTTCAAGGGGACAAGCTGTCTTAGAGATCCGCTCCTTTTGGCACTTGATTCTCCAGTTCAGCCAAGTAGTATCGAAGAACGCCGCACATTGATAAGTGCATGCCTGCGACTGAATCATGACAGATTGGTTAAACCTTACCCTGGTTTTGTCAAGGCCGCAGAAATGGCGCGATGGGCTTTGGAGGATAACGATAGGCTCATTTACCTGAATAACGAATGTCTGATCGATATGCTGGTCTGGTATCACATTGCATGGCTAGGCGAATCAGTCAAAAGAAACGATGTCCGAATCCAGTCGCTGATGAAGAAAGGGAGGCATTTTAACTTCCATGATAGACGTCAACTAATGATAGTCATTGGCGAACTGATTGATGGCATCATTCCCAGGTACAGAAAACTGGCTGAATCCGGTCGTGTGGAGTTATCTGTGACGCCCTATGCTCATCCAATCGTCCCCTTGATGATTGATATCAGCAGTACATTGGATGCAATGCCCGAAGCCCCCTTACCCGAACATAACTCTTATCCTGATGGAGAGCAGCGAGCGAACTGGCATATGGAGGAGGGTATCAGAGTATTTGAAAGCTTTTTTGGCTTTCGTCCGGCGGGGTGCTGGCCATCTGAGGGAGGCGTATCAACAGCCACACTTGCTTTGATAGAACGTCATGGATTCAAATGGGCAGCTTCGGGGGAAAACGTGCTTAGAAACAGTTTGCGTCATTCAGGCCTGGATGACAATGCAATTCATCGCCCGTATCACATTTCGGGCCAGGAGTTGGTTTGTTTCTTTCGTGATGATGGTTTATCCGATTTGATAGGTTTTACCTATACAGACTGGGCAGCGGATGATGCGGTTGGCGATTTCGTCCATCATCTGGAGAACATTCGTGCAAACACCGAAGATGATACTGACAAAGTTGTTTCGGTGATTCTGGATGGAGAAAATGCCTGGGAATACTATTCCTATAATGGTTTTTACTTCCTGCAGTCACTGTATAGGCGACTGGCTAGCCATCCTGATATCGAATTAACAACTTTCTCTGGATGTTTGCAAAAACACGCAGTTAATCCAAGTGAGTTACCTGAGATGGTTGCCGGTAGTTGGGTATATGGTACGTTTTCAACATGGATAGGTGATCCAGACAAAAATCGGGCCTGGGACCTGTTGATCGAGGCGAAGCAGGCTTATGATGAAGTGATGGCCGAGCAAAGCTTTGAGCCTGAAACACTGGCGGCAATTGAGCGACAACTGGCTATTTGTGAAGGCTCCGATTGGTTCTGGTGGTTTGGTGATTACAACTCAGCAGACAGTGTCAGCGATTTTGATCGACTCTATCGTCTGCATCTTTCCAATCTATATCAAATGCTGGGGCTGCAAGTCCCTCAGAAACTATCGGAGACTATTTCACTGGGTGGAGCGGGAGCTGAGCAGGGCGGGACTATGCGTCGCGGCAATTAAACATGAAAAAAGCTCATATTTTTGACCAACGACGGACAGGAATACTTCTGCATATAACCAGCCTGCCCTCTGGCAATCTCGGAGAAGATGCTTATCGATTCGTGGATTTTCTTGTAGCTGCTGGAGTCACTTTGTGGCAGGTTTTGCCCTTGGGACCGACCCATAGCGACGGTTCGCCATATCAATGCCTTTCCGTACATGCCGGAAATAATAAATTAATTTGTTTGGATACAATTCGACGTAAAGCCTGGGCGAATCCGGCAGATTTGACCGGTAAAAAAATTATTACCATCATGGCGCATGCTCTCAGGCAGTTTACTCAATCAGCTTCGACAGATGAAAAACAGGCATTTCAGCAGTTTTGTCAGCATAACCAATACTGGCTGGATGACTATGTGCTGTTTCGCGAGTTGCGACATCTGAATCATGCAACCGCGTGGTATGACTGGCCTGATGAGTTGCGAGGTCGAGATAAAAGCGCGCTTTATGAGTTTTCACTTCAGCGCAGTGAGGCTCTGATGGTCAGGAAATTTGAACAGTTCATGTTTTATGAGCAATGGAGCTCACTCAAGCAGTACGCTAACGAAAGAGGTGTTAAATTATTTGGTGATATGCCAATTTTTGTTGCCCATGACAGTGCAGATGTCTGGGCGGAGCCTGAGTTATTCACCCTAGATGAGACCGGACAACCAGAAACAGTGGCCGGTGTTCCACCAGACTATTTTTCCGAGACAGGTCAACGTTGGGGCAACCCTCTTTATCGTTGGCAAAAACATGAAGCAGAGAAGTTTCAGTGGTGGCGGCAACGATTGGCTGGCCAGCTGCTATTGTTTGATCTCATTCGTGTTGATCACTTTCGCGGCTTTGAGTCTTGCTGGGTGATCCCCGCACATTGCCAGACTGCTGTCGATGGCGAGTGGCAAAAAGCGCCAGGTGCAGCACTTTTCAGTAACTTGTTAGCACATTTCGGTGAGTTGCCACTGGTGGCAGAAGATCTTGGCATTATCACCGCAGAAGTCACCGCCTTGCGAGAGCAGTTTGCCTTGCCTGGCATGAATATCTTGCAATTTGCCTTTGGCGGAGAGGCGACTAATCCGTATCTACCCCATCAGCACCGGTCTGATAGCGTGACTTACACGGGCACTCACGACAACGATACTACACTGGGCTGGTATCAGTCGCTTGATGAGGCAACACTGGACCATATTCACAGTTATTTCGGTGAGAGTCATGAGTCGATGCCATGGTTGTTGATTCGAACAGTTCTACAGTCTGTATCTGCACTGGCCGTTATTCCCATGCAGGACATCTTGGCATTGGATGGCCAGCACCGGATGAATACACCAGGCACCACGGAAGGCAACTGGCAGTGGAAATTTGACTGGGAAATGCTGGAAGACGGAACATGTCAGCGGCTGGCGCATTTAAACGCCCTCTACGGTCGAGTGTGAAGTGAATGAAAATCCTGAGCAATTGAAATACACCACACAGCATTTGTGGCTGGAACAGCAAGCAGGTGATGTATGGAAACTGGGAATCACCGAATTTGCTCAAGATCAGCTCGGAGATCTGGTTTATGTCAGCTTACCTAGTGCTGGAGAGATATATTCAGAGGGGGCGATCGTTGCCGTGCTTGAATCGGTGAAGTCTGCTACCGAAATTACCCTGCCATATACAGGGACGGTGACCATGATTAACCAAGAGCTTATTGACAGACCTGAGCTGATTAATCAGGAGCCTTATGAGGGAGGCTGGCTTTTTAGTGTTAGCCCGAAACAGCAAACCGACATGCAACAATTTTTGTCAGCGGCAGACTACGATGCCTTACTTGATGCATAAATCCCACCGAGGATGCAGGCCTTACGCGCTCCAGTAGCGCTGGGTAGATTGCCAGGCCGTTGCAGCATGGTTTGTTGTGCCAACCAGGCAAAAGCACAAGCTTCCATCCAGTCAGGCGACAGTCCAATAGCTTCCGTGGTAGCCAATCTGATATCTGTTCCGAGTAGTTCGCTCAGCTGATTCAGCAGATGTAGGTTGTGTGCGCCACCACCACAGACATAGACCGCTTGTGTTTCTGGTGCATAACGCATGATGTCATCGACAATGGACACCGCCGTCAATCTTGCCAATGTCGCCTGGATATCTTCAGTGGACAGCGTTGTGATTGCCTGACATTTATCGAGTAGTTTGCTGAGCCACTGAGCATTAAATAGCTCACGCCCGGTACTTTTAGGGGCTGGTCTGGAAAAATAGGCATCTGCCATCAGGCAGTTTAAAAGTTGTTCGTTGTATTGACCCTTGGCCGCCCACTTGCCCGAGTCATCATAAGGGACACCTATTGAGCGTTGGATCCATGCATCCATCAAGACATTGCCGGGGCCAGTATCAAAGGCCACTGCTTGGCTGTTTTCTTCCTTGGATAGTACGGTGATGTTACTGATGCCACCGATATTGACGATCACCCGGTTTTCCGAATCAGAACTGAATAGCGATTGATGAAAAGCGGGAACCAGAGGAGCACCCTGGCCGCCTGCCACCATATCTCTCTCGCGAAAATCACTGACGGTAGTAATGCCTGTTTTTTCAGCGATTAAACTTGGATTGCCAATTTGTAGACTAAAGGGCATTGCGAGGTCAGGAGCGTGACATATTGTTTGCCCGTGGCTACCGATAGCTTTGATGCGACTGGGCGAAATATTTTGCTGTCTGAGCAGATGCAGGATAGCATCAGTGCTGGCTTGGCCGATGGCCATATCCAGTTGACCGAGCTCGGTCAGGCTGCATTGCTGATTTTCTATCAGTCGCAGTAGTGAAGCTCGCAGTTCTGAATTATAGGGGTAAGTCCGCGCTGCCTGAAGTTTGCATTGATCTTCAGTCGCAAACTCAACCACTACAACATCAATTCCATCGAGGCTGGTGCCGGACATCACGCCAATAAATAGAGTCAAAGTATTAGGGCCTGTTTATTACTTGTTGCTATTTATGCTGGCTGGTATACACCAATCGTGGACAAGATGATCAGTTTGGGTGTATCCCGCTTTTCGGCAGCTTCTCAAATATAAGCTTGTAAGCAGGTGAGGAGCGTTTTTCTGCTTCATGCCAGAGAAGTAAACCCTTGAGACAAGATATTCGAAATACAACGGCTAATCTTGTTGAAGCGCTGCCAGCGTTGGTATTTCCAGATTATCTAGTTTTGCCAACAAGGGGTGTGCTTGTTGCAGAAATGCTTGTCTGTACTTGTCCGAAATTGGCTCTGCTTGTGGCAGTTCAACCGTTAGAGGATCACGGTGAACACCATTGACTCGGAATTCGTAATGCAAGTGGGGGCCGGTTGCCAGTCCAGTCATTCCGACATATCCAATCACATCGCCTTGGCGTACACGATCACCTCGTTTCAGGCCGGATTTGAATCTGGACATGTGAGCATACAGGGTTGTGTATTTCTCACCATGTGATAGCACCACTGTTAAACCATACCCCCCCTGATTGCCGATGCTTTCAACCCGGCCATTGCCGGTTGCCATGATAGGGGTACCTGTTGGTGCCGCATAATCCACACCGCGGTGCGGGCGATTGGTGCCAAGAACCGGATGTAAACGGTTTGGATTAAAACGCGAACTGATGCGTGAGAAATGGACGGGCGTGCGGTTAAACGCACGTCGCATGCTGAGTCCGTCAGCGGTGTAATAGTCTACATGACCGTCAGAGTTGGTAAACCGGATAGCTCGATAGGTTCTGCCACGGTTTGTGAATTCGGCGGCGAGTATGTCGCCATCGCTGATCTTTTTGCCATCTAGATAGCCTTCTTCATAGATGACTCGAAAACTGTCGCCCCTACGGATATCAAGTGCAAAGTCGATATCCCAGCCGAATACATATGCGAGCTCCATAATCAGTTTGTCTGACAGGCCTGCTTGAACGCCAGCGGCGAACAGCGAGCTTCGGATTTCTCCAGCTGCGTACTGTTGATGAGTTTCAAGTTCTCGAACAGCCCTCTCTGCGGTGTAGCCACTCTCAGCAGCTGAGATTATGAGTGTTTCAAGCGGCGAAATTTCCAACTCGAGCACACTCAGTTTCGCATCATCATCTCGAGTGATGCCAAAGCGCATGGTTTGACCAGGTCGCAGATTGAGAAGAGATTGAATGTCACCTGGGGTCTGTGCGACGTTATAGACATCTCTCGCGGTCAATCCGACACGAGGAAAAATCAGTGACAGATTGTCACCCCTGGCAACAGTGATTTCTTGC
Organism: Methylophaga sp.; assembly: GCA_020831825.1. Classification (GTDB taxonomy): domain Bacteria; phylum Pseudomonadota; class Gammaproteobacteria; order Nitrosococcales; family Methylophagaceae; genus Methylophaga. Next base: position 70,630 of record JAFIFW010000007.1, read on the forward strand.
CAGTCAAGTCTGGGATCGGCGATGTTTTGTTCGGATTGATTGACAACGTCGATTGCAGACTCGGCTGGGCCCAATTGTGAAGCTTCGAGCAGGTGTAATTGTTCAAGCTGCTCAGATTCGGTAATTGCGATGTCTTGCTCTGTTTTTTGAGTGCTTGTTTCGCTGCCCGATTCTGCTTGTGATTTTTCAGCTTCTTTTTGAATGCGTGGCTGACTCAGTCCGAACATCTGGTGCTGTGGTGGGAGTGCCGCCTGCTGAAAACTACCCTCAGGCGATGTATTGAGATCAGGCAATTCAATAACCTGTATCTGATTGGAAGCCGAAGGCTCGCTGGTCGCGAGAACGATTGATGTAATGAAGATCCCGGCCAGAGCCAGAAATGATACCGTTTTGAAATGCTGATGCTTGGGACGAGGAGTAGAGGTTGCAAACAGGCGGTCGCCCGCTGAAGAGTTAAGAAGTCTGTTACGTTTCTTCATAAGCGAATCCCGCTTTTGATATAAATTCTGTCAATTCTCGCAGTATTTACTGAGAATTGGAACCCCTCCAGCTCTCGGCATTGTGATAACATCAGCGGCCGATTTCATGGACATTGGAGATGCTGAATGGCTGATGTTGAAAAGGCACTTGCAGAAATTCGTCGTGGTGCTGAAGAAATACTGGTTGAAAAAGAGCTTGTCGAAAAGCTTGAAACAGGTAAAGCTCTGCGCATCAAAGCCGGTTTTGATCCCACCGCGCCAGATCTGCATCTTGGTCACACAGTTCTGTTAAACAAATTGCGGCAGTTCCAAAATCTCGGCCATACCATACTATTTTTAATCGGTGACTTTACCGGCATGATTGGTGACCCCACCGGCAAAAATGTTACGCGCAAACCACTCACGCCAGAGCAAGTCGCTGAAAATGCAAAAACCTATCAGGAGCAGGTGTTCAAGATTCTAGATCCTGAACGAACCCAGGTGGTGTTCAATTCACACTGGATGAATGAGCTGGGTGCCGCTGGCATGATTCGCTTGGCTTCCAACCACACCGTAGCGCGCATGCTGGAACGTGATGATTTTCACAAACGTTATAACAGTGGCCAGCCGATTGCCATTCATGAGTTTCTATATCCACTGATCCAGGGATACGACTCGGTTGTGCTGGAAGCGGATGTTGAACTTGGTGGCACCGATCAGAAATTTAATCTTCTAATGGGCCGTGAATTGCAAAAAGCCTATGGTAAATCCCAGCAGACTATCCTTACCATGCCTTTACTTGAGGGGCTAGACGGCGTGCAAAAGATGTCGAAATCATTGGGCAACTATATCGGCATTAACGAACCTGCCAAGGATATTTTCGGCAAAATCATGTCAATCTCGGATGAGTTGATGTGGCGTTATATCGACCTGCTGAGTTTTCGAGCGCTTGATGAGATCAATGACTGGAAACAGTCTGTCGCCTCGGGTCGTAATCCAGTGGAAATCAAAAAACTGTTCGCCGAGGAAATTGTCGCGAGATTCCATGGCGACGCGGCAGCCCCCGAAGCACGTCAAGCCTTCGAGAACCAGTTCAAAAAGGGTGAAATACCCGAGGATATCGCTGAGATTCAACTTGCCGTAGGCGAAGGGATGGCGATTGCCAATGTTTTGAAGGAGGCCGGTCTTACTGCCAGTACTTCTGAAGCCTTGCGCATGCTTAAACAGGGCGCGGTGAAGATTGATGCCGAAAGACTTGATGACAAAGACTGGCTGTTGCATGCGGGGATGACCCACATTATTCAGGTCGGTAAACGTAAATTCGCTCGTGTTACTGCTGCGTAACTGACTGATCACCGATGCCGATATTCAGCATCGGTGTTGTTGATTAAGCTAGTCTGCGGCCGCAGCGTTTACAGTTCTGCGAAGTGTCATCAGGCGCTGATTTTGTTGAATGAAACTGTAAAACAGTTCCCTTGAAAAAACACAATAGGTAATAAGCTCGCTTGTTTACAGTTACAGATTCAAAAGGATGTTATAGCCTGATTTTGCCGACAGTGATGAATTAATCTCCAGCTAAACTCAAATGTTGGGGTGGTGATAACACTAAAATAACCATCAATATCAAACGACTAGCAAGGCTTCAATCTAATCGGGAAGAACTTCCTGTTGACTAGTCAAAACGAACCTGTAGAATGCGCCTCTCTGCTCGACACGCAATGGCATTAGCCGCCGCGGATACGGCAGCTAGATATTGACAAGAAGCGGTTTCTCTGTATAATTCTCGCTTCTTTGCTGGCACGAGTCAGCAGCTCTTTAAAAAATCAAAATCAAGTAATTTGTGTGGGTACTTGCGTGGGATTTGTTTCGATAAATCAGACGTGAGTTATTCGCAAGAATGCAAACGTCAATCAAGTTATTGTCTCTGACTTTATAGAGACTAAGTCAAAATTAAACTGAAGAGTTTGATCATGGCTCAGATTGAACGCTGGCGGCATGCCTAACACATGCAAGTCGAACGATGATTATGAGCTTGCTCATATGATTAGTGGCGGACGGGTGAGTAATGTATAGGGATCTGCCTGGTAGTGGGGGACAACAGCCGGAAACGGCTGCTAATACCGCATACGCTCTACGGAGGAAAGGAGGGGACCTTCGGGCCTTTCGCTATCAGATGAACCTATATTGGATTAGCTAGTTGGTGGGGTAAGGGCCTACCAAGGCGACGATCCATAGCTGGTCTGAGAGGATGATCAGCCACACTGGGACTGAGACACGGCCCAGACTCCTACGGGAGGCAGCAGTGGGGAATATTGGACAATGGGGGCAACCCTGATCCAGCAATGCCGCGTGTGTGAAGAAGGCCTTCGGGTTGTAAAGCACTTTCAGATGTGAGGAAAGGCTATAGGCTAATACCCTGTAGCTGTGACGTTAACATCAGAAGAAGCACCGGCTAACTCCGTGCCAGCAGCCGCGGTAATACGGAGGGTGCAAGCGTTAATCGGAATTACTGGGCGTAAAGCGCGCGTAGGCGGTTATTTAAGTCAGATGTGAAAGCCCCGGGCTTAACCTGGGAATGGCATTTGATACTGGATAGCTAGAGTGTGGTAGAGGTGAGTGGAATTTCAGGTGTAGCGGTGAAATGCGTAGAGATCTGAAGGAACATCAGTGGCGAAGGCGACTCACTGGGCCATTACTGACGCTGAGGTGCGAAAGCGTGGGTAGCAAACAGGATTAGATACCCTGGTAGTCCACGCCCTAAACGATGTCAACTAGGTGTATGGAGAATTTATTCTTTGTGTATCGAAGCTAACGCGATAAGTTGACCGCCTGGGGAGTACGGTCGCAAGACTAAAACTCAAATGAATTGACGGGGGCCCGCACAAGCGGTGGAGCATGTGGTTTAATTCGATGCAACGCGAAGAACCTTACCTGGCCTTGACATGCACGGAACCTTCCAGAGATGGGAGGGTGCCTTCGGGAACCGTGACACAGGTGCTGCAT
>JAFIFW010000008.1 GCA_020831825.1 Methylophaga sp.
GGTGCAGGTGCAGGTGCAGGAGTTTCCTCTACCGGTGCTGGCCTTGCAAGCTGTTCTGCAACTTCACTGCTCGGCGCTGCTTCAGGAATACCAGAAGAACCCGCCAAAGGTTCAGAATCATTTGCCGCTTCAGGGTCGATCCACAATGCTTCAGCGACAGGCTCAAGTTCAACCACCGGCTCAATCAGCGAACTAAAAGGAATCGCTTCTTCTTGAGTAACGGTGCGAGTGGTTTGCACCTGCTGCACCCGAGACAGCAGAAGATACGCAATGACTATCACAAGCACCACCAAAAGCGCGGCACCAATCAATCGTTGCTGTTGCACTGGGGTCATCAACGTATCTCCTAAAAGCGCAGCCTAATGACGGTTTCGTGGATCTGCTTCGTGGAATTTACCTGAGGCAGGCTCTGCTGCTATCACCTTTTCTTCAGCCGCTTCAGTCACGGAGGAAGGCAATGATTGCAGTGCTACCTCAAGTACTTCCATGATCCATCTGACCGGAATAATGGTGAGACCCTGTTTAACATTATCAGGAATTTCTTTCAAATCCTTAACGTTATCGTGCGGGATCAAAACCGTATCAATTCCACCACGATGAGCGGCAAGTAATTTTTCCTTCAGTCCGCCAATGGCCAATACTTCACCTCGCAAGGTGATTTCGCCAGTCATGGCAACATTGGCACGAACTGGAATTCCGGTAATGGCAGAAACCAGTGCTGTACACATTCCAATGCCGGCACTTGGACCGTCTTTGGGTGTAGCTCCCTCAGGAACGTGAATGTGCAAGTCGTGGGTTTGCATGAAATCATCTGCAATCCCCCACTCTGTCGCTCTGGAACGAACAACAGTGGTTGCTGCCTGAATTGACTCCTGCATTACATCGCCCAGCTTACCTGTGTAGGTCGCTTTGCCTTTACCTGGCATCACAGCGGACTCTATCGTCAGTAACTCACCTCCGACCTCAGTCCAGGCAAGTCCGGTCACTTGACCAACCCGATCACTCTCATCGGCGACACCGTATTGATAGTGATAAACGCCAAGATAATCTTCCAGATTGTCATTGGTGACAACGATTTTTTGTTGCGGTGATTCCAGAAGGATCTGTTTTACCAGCTTGCGACAAATCTTTGAGATTTCGCGTTGCAGGTTACGCACACCAGCCTCACGGGTGTATCTGCGAATAATTTCGGTGATCGCTGCTTCAGTAATTTCCACTTCGTCCTGTTTCAGGCCATTATCTTTCAGGGCTTTAGGCAACAGGTAGCGCAGTGCAATATTGCGTTTTTCATCTTCGGTGTAACCCGCCAGACGAATGACCTCCATACGGTCACGCAAAGCGTCAGGAATATTCAGAGTATTTGCCGTACAAACGAACATGACATCCGACAAGTCATAATCAACCTCAAGATAATGGTCGGCAAATGTTGAGTTTTGTTCAGGGTCCAGTACTTCCAGTAATGCAGATGCAGGATCGCCTCTGAAGTCCTGAGCCATCTTGTCGATTTCATCAAGCAAAAACAGCGGGTTGCGGACCTTGGTTTTTGAGATGTTTTGAATGACCTTACCCGGCAATGAACCGATGTAAGTACGGCGATGACCGCGAATCTCTGCTTCATCGCGCACACCACCCAGCGCCATTCTAGTGAACTTGCGGTTGGTTGCTCGGGCGATAGACTGTGCTATGGACGTTTTACCGACACCGGGTGGGCCAACCAGACACAGGATGGGGCCTTTGAGCTTCTTGACGCGTTTTTGAACGGCGAGATATTCAACAATCCGGTCTTTCACTTTTTCCAGACCGTAATGATCTTCGTCGAGGATTTGCTGTGCGTGATCAAGATCTAGGCTAACACGAGAGCGTTTTTTCCACGGCACTTCAAGCAGTGCTTCGATGTAGTTGCGAACGACGGTGGCTTCGGCTGACATCTGCGACATCATGCGCAGCTTTTTCAACTCTGATTCCGCTTTTTCACGAGCCTCAGTGCTCATGCCGGCATTTTCGATTTTTTCGGCAAGCTCATCGACTTCGTTACCACCTTCGTCCAGCTCTCCCAGCTCTTTTTGTACCGCTTTGAGCTGTTCGTTCAGGTAGTATTCGCGCTGGCTTTTTTCCATTTGTTTCTTAACGCGGTTGCGAATACGTTTTTCGATTTGCTGAATGTCGATTTCAGACTCAAGAAATGCCATCAAACGTTCGATGCGTTCTTTGACATCAGCCATTTCCAGCAGCGCTTGCTTGTCTTCCAGTTTCAAGGTCATGTGCGCAGCAACGGTATCAGCCATGCGAGCGACACCCTCAATGCCAGAGAGCGAGGCAATTACTTCAGGCGGGATCTTTTTGTTCAGCTTGACGTATTGTTCAAACTGTCCCAGCAGGGTGCGCATTAACACATCAGCTTCACGATCATCAGGCTCAACATCATGAAAAGCCACGACCTGAGCTTCAAAATAGTTATTGGTGTCGTCGTAGTAGGCAACTCGGGCTCGCTGTGTACCTTCGACCAGCACTTTTACCGTGCCATCAGGCAGTTTGAGGAGTTGCAGGATGTTTGCCAGTGTTCCTGTTTCATAAAGCTTGGTCGCAACTGGAGCATCTTCACCAGAATCCTTTTGCGCAACCAGCAAAATCTGTTTGTTATCTTCAGTGGCCGCTTCCAGCGCACGAATGGATTTTTCACGTCCGACAAATAGCGGAATCACCATGTAGGGATAGACAACAACATCACGCAATGGCAATACCGGCAGTAACTGCAACTCGGTGTTTTCTGCGTCGGACTCAAACTGTTTTTCCATCAGGGCTTGACCTCTAAAGCGTGCCACAAGGGCACTTTGTGTTTCGATGAAGACAATATGGGGACACGCTCGGGCAAATCAAGCCACTGATTCAAACAAAATCAGCCAGCTGATTGGCCCGATGCGAAGTTGAAAGGTTTGTGCTATTTGTCGCCGGAAGCAAGATCCGTGCTGTGCTCCTGATAAATCAGGATCGGAGGATTTTCCCCGGAAATCACACTTTCATCAACGACGACCTTGGCGACATTGTCAAGGGTTGGCAGATCAAACATGGTATCCAGCAGCACATTTTCGATAATAGAGCGAAGTCCTCGTGCCCCGGTCTTGCGTTCCATGGCCTTGCGAGCAATCGCACGCAGTGCATCATCACGAAACTCCAGTTCAGCGCCTTCCATTTCGAACAGGCGTTGGTACTGTTTGGTCAGTGCATTTTTCGGCTCGGTGAGGATCTGAATCAAGGCTTCTTCATCCAGCTCATTGAGGGTTGCCACGACAGGCAAACGACCCACAAATTCTGGAATCAGGCCGTATTGGATGAGATCTTCAGGTTCGACGGCCTTGAGCGCTTCACCGGTAGGCTTCTCAACATCAACGCTTTTGACTTGTGCGGAGAAACCGATACCGCCCTTGTGAGTTCTATTACGAATCACTTTGTCCAGTCCAGCAAAGGCACCGCCACAGATAAACAGGATCTTGCTGGTATCAACCTGCAAAAACTCCTGTTGAGGATGCTTGCGCCCACCTTGCGGTGGAACTGAGGCGATTGTACCTTCGATGAGTTTTAATAGCGCTTGCTGAACGCCTTCACCGGAAACGTCTCGTGTGATTGACGGGTTGTCTGACTTTTTGGAGATCTTGTCGATCTCGTCAATGTAGACAATGCCGGTTTCAGCTTTTTGTACGTCGTAATCACATTTTTGCAGCAGCTTCTGAATGATGTTTTCAACATCCTCACCCACATAACCCGCTTCAGTCAGTGTGGTGGCATCAGCCATGGTGAAAGGCACATTCAGTTGTCTCGCCAGCGTTTCTGCAAGCAGGGTCTTGCCACTCCCTGTTGGACCAATCAGCAAGATGTTGCTTTTAGACAGCTCGACATCGGTATTTTTGAGACCACTGCGCAGACGTTTGTAGTGATTGTAAACAGCGACTGAAAGCACGCGTTTGGCACGTAGCTGGCCTATGACATAGTTATCCAGTGCGTTATTGATTTCATGCGGGGTGGGCAGTTTGTTTTCCGCTTTCGCCTCAGCGACATCCTGCATTTCTTCGCGAATGATGTCGTTACAAAGTTCAACACATTCATCGCAGACAAAAACTGAAGGCCCGGCTATCAGCTTTTTGACTTCGTGTTGGCTCTTACCGCAAAACGAGCAGTAAAGTAACTTTTCATCATTTTTCTTATCATCGCTCATTAGACATTCCTGCTTTTTCAATCACGCGTTGGTATCAGCTCGATTATTCAGTACCGAGTCAATTAAACCATAGTCGACTGCTTGCTCACCATTCATGAAATTATCACGATCAGTATCTTGCTGAATCTTCTCAATATCCTGACCGGTATGTTTGGCTAAAATTCCATTCAGACGACTACGAATGCTCAAAATTTCCTTGGCGTGAATATCAAAATCAGACGCCTGACCCTGGAAACCACCCAAGGGCTGGTGAACCATGATGCGTGAATTAGGCAGACAAAAACGCTTGCCTTTTGCGCCACCAGTCAGAAGCACAGCCCCCATACTGGCTGCTTGTCCGATACACAGCGTGCTGACATCAGGCTTGATAAATTGCATGGTGTCATAAATCGCAAGACCGGCGGTCACAGCACCACCCGGTGAATTGATATACAAGTGAATATCTTTATCAGGGTTTTCAGATTCAAGGAACAGCATCTGGGCAACAATCAGATTAGCCATATGATCTTCAACGGGGCCAACCATAAAAATGACGCGCTCTTTGAGCAGTCTGGAGTAGATGTCGTAGGAGCGTTCGCCGCGTGAGGTATGTTCTACAACGATGGGAACAAGGGCGTTGCTAATGGGATTGAAGTCTTCGGAAAATGCTTTGCTCATATCTGTCCTGTAATTTCTGCAACTCATAAAAAAATCAGCCCGTGCGCATCTTCAAATGAGCACGGGCCGGATTCCATCTGCGACAGAGCTTTAGGCTGCTGCGGAGTTCATCACTTCGGTGAAATTTGAAGTGCTCTCATTTACTTTAACATGGTCATAAATCCATTCAACCAGTTTGTCTTCAACAACCATCATCTGAATCTCGGCCATTTTTTCCTGATTGTTGTTGTAGTAGTTGTGCACATCTTCAGGATCTTCGTAGTTTGCAGCGATCGTGTCGATTTCAGCTCTGACGCTGGCGTCATCAGGCGTGATTTTGTTTTCTGAAACCAGTTTGCCAATGAGCAAGCTCAATGCTACACGACGACGCGAGTTGTCCTTGAATGCATCAACTTCGAATGGAATACCTTCAACATTAACCCCTTGTTGGCGCAGGTTGTTTTTACTCTGCTCCATTAGATACTCGGCTTCACGCTGGACTGGACCTTCAGGAAGCATCAGTTCATTGTTAGCGAGAATTGCATCCATGACTTTGCGTTTGTTGGATGCTTTCAGAGCGGTTCGCAATTCGCGTTGCATGTTGGCACGAACCTCTTTTTTGAGGGCCGCAATACCACCATCAACACCACACATTTCGGCAAACTCTTTGTCGAGCTTGGGTAGTTTTCTCTTGGCTACCGACTTCACAGTGATGGCGAAAGAGGCTTGTTTACCTCGCAAGTGCTCACCGCGGTAATCTTCCGGGAATGTCAGTTCGATTGTGAATTCCTGCCCAGACTTTGCACCTACCAGCTGTTGTTCAAACTCTGGTAGCATCGAGCCGCTACCGATTTCAACAAGTACATCTTTTCCAGAACCGCCCGGGAACTCAACACCATCAATGCTGCCAACAAAATCGATAGTGACCCCGTCTTCTTCTTTGGCAGCACGCTTCAGTGGTTCCCAGCTCACACGCTGTTCGCGTAGCGTTTCGAGCATTTTGTCGACGTCCTCATCGGTAACTTCGGCTGTCACTTTTTCAACAGTGATACCGTCCAGCTTGACACTGTCCAGCTCAGGGAATACTTCATATTCCATTGCGAAGATAAAGTTGCCGCCATCCTCTTTCATATCAACAATATTTGGAGGACTGGCAGGATTGATGTTTTCTTGTGTGAAAGCTTCGCGAATATTTTGCTGCACTACAGCATCGATAATTTCACGACGTGCGGCAGAGCCATGCGTGCGGGCAACCATGCTTAGAGGCACTTTGCCGGGGCGGAAGCCAGCCATTTTAATTGATGGGCGGATGGCTTTCAGTCGTTCTTGAGTTGCTTGTTCGATGTTGACATCTTCGACTGTTACCGTCATCCGACGGTTGAGTTCGCTCACATTTTCTACAGTAACTTGCATTCTCTACCTCAAGCATGGGGGTCAGTTGCGTGTACAGCTATGTTGACCTGCATTTTTTATATTTGGTACGAGAGGAGAGACTCGAACTCTCACAGGTTACCCTACTGGAACCTAAATCCAGCGCGTCTACCAATTCCGCCACTCTCGCCTGTTATTGGTTTTTGGGACTAGTGAGTCCGCAAAAGCGGCATTATAGCCACAACTCGCTGGCAAAACCAGTATTCAAACTATGAAAACGAGGCCTTTAGCCTTTATTGATTAGATTTCAACTTTTACTGCCTACCAGGCTTTTGGTTCGCAACGCCATGAGGTACGTGACCAGTAGCGACGTGGGCCATTGCTGATTGGCAGTGTGTTTCTTGATCGTCGAAGAAAATATCGGCACCAAAAGATTTGAGAAAGGGTCCCTTCTCCATGCCGCCAAGAAATATTGCTTCATCTATTCGTATACCCCAGTGTCGCAGGGTTCGAATGACGCGTTCATGCGCTGGAGCTGAGCGTGCAGTCACCAGTGCGGTTCTGATTGGAGAACCGTTTTCCGGGTATTCGGTTTGAATTTGATTCAATGCCATCAAAAAATCTTTAAATGGTCCTCCTGAAAGTGGATCACGTGCGGTCTGTTGCTCATTTTCCGTGAAAGCAGCCAGACCTTTTTCCTTAAATATACGCTCTGACTCATCTGAAAAAATGACTGCGTCACCATCAAACGCAATGCGAAGTTGTTCGGAGTCTGTTTTATTGCCAACATTCGAGGCAAGAATAGTGGCCGCGGCAATGCCTGCATCCAGTGCCATGCGAACATCTTCCGGGCTGGTCGACAAAAACAGGTTCGCGCTGAATGGAGAGACATAGCGATACGGACTGCTGCCAGAAGTGAAAACGGCACGGGTAATGGCCAGCTTGTGATGCTGAATAGAATTAAATACACGTAAGCCTGTGTCTGCACTGTTACGTGACAGCAAAATAATTTCAACTTTGGGTGTGTTTGGATTGTTGTCGTTGAGTGCCAGTAGTTTTTTTACCAAGTTGAACGCACCACCGGGTTGCAGCGGTTGGTCTTCATTTTCTATCTGGTACTGGCAATAGGCTTCCGTACCCTGCTGTTCGTATATACGGTGGCTATCATCCAGATCAAACAATGCCCTTGAAGAAATCGCTACGACCAGTGGTTTTGCCGACATGTTAATCACTCTCTTACCAGGGTTTGTTCGTCTTTTCTGCCAATCCGAATGATGCGCTGCCATGCATCATCTAACCTTCGGGGCGCAGTCACTTGTTCGAAAATCGGAGCTAGATCGTCTGCAAGTGTTGCTATCACTGATGCTTCGTATGGTTTGCCCTTGGGGAAGTTGCTATCGGCCGTGAAAACCACGCGGCAAAATACGGGGGTTTTTGGCACCAATGTAAGCAGAGATTCTCGAATGTTGTGACAATGGCGGAGCGGATTGCTGAATTTAAAGCTTTTGCCGTCGATGATCTGTGTCCATTGCTCGATATGGTCTGCGCCAAACAGATGGCCACTGAGTGGATAGGTTTCAATAACCAACAAACCCTGGTCAATCAGAACCAGTCGTTCTATTTCAATCAGTCCACCCATTCCGTCTGGAATTATCAAATTTTTGACTTCATCTCGCTGGTAGGGTTTCAGTATTTCATCGATTGCGCGTGAGGGGGCGTGAACATGTCGAAATCGGCGATAAACCAGCCAGAGGAGTAACAGAAGCAAGAGCCCTGCTGTGGCATGATAATAGTACGGGATACTGTCAAACAAGATAAAAGTGCCTCCAGAAACCAATCTTGATTATACGAAATCAGCTGAACCATGATTCCATTTTATTACACTCACTGCTGTCTGTTTCTTGCCGGCTGTTCATGAATGATTACTTCAACAGAACCAAGTGCCTGTTTTAGCTTAGATTCAAGGGTTTTGCTAATAAGATGCGCCTCGCCAAGACTGAGGTTTTCATCCAGTTCAAGATGAAACTGTATAAAACGAGTCAAACCGGATCGGCGCGTCCGCAAATCATGAAAGCCCATGGCTGAGGGATGTGACAGTACGATTTTCTTGATCAAGGCTCTTTGTTCATCTGGCAGCTCACGATCCATCAATAAATCGATTGCCGATTGAATAATTTCCCAGGCACTATGCAGAATATAAAAAGCGATCACTAGACCGATAATCGCATCCACATGTTGCCAACCAAACATTGTCATGATCAAGGCAAGTATAACGCCCAAATTCACCAGCAGATCTGTCTTGTAATGCAAGGCATCTGCACGAATGGCTGTTGATTGCGTCTGTTTGATGACATAACGTTGAAAACTCAGCAGGATCGAAGTCAGCCCAATGGCAATCAACATCACAACAATGCCGACATCCAGACCCTGCTCAAGTACTTTGGGATGAATAAGCCGATTGATTGCCTGATGCAGCAATAACAAGGCTGAGCCTGCAACAAAGACTGATTGTGCTGCAGCGGCGAGTGGCTCTGCCTTACCATGACCAAAGCGGTGTTCTTTATCAGCAGGACGCAGCGAATGCCATACCGCAAACAGTGTGATCAGCGAGGCAAGCAGATCAAGGCTTGAATCAATCAAAGTGGCAAGCATGCTGACCGAGCTGGTCAACCACCAGGCATAGGCTTTAACGGCAATCAGCAACATGGCTACAGTGACCGATGCGTAGGTCGCAAAACGCATTAAACGGGACTGATTAATCGGTTGAGGCTGTGTCATGAGTTCAGTATAGTTGGTCGAGTAAAGCCTGTGCGAACAAGCATTGAACTTTCAGGTTTGAATCATACATTTCAGTCAACCATCGAATCAGGGATAATCGAATGCCCAGCATCAAGATCGCCAGCCACTCTTTCAATGATCAACGGCCGGGCACGTCCGGCCTGAGAAAGAAGGTTCACGTCTTTCAGCAGCCCCACTATTTGGAAAATTTTGTTCAGGCCACCTTCGACAGTCTCCCTGAACGACATGGCAAAACACTGGTTTTGGGCGGTGATGGTCGTTACCACAACGATGTCGCCATTCAAACCATCTTGAGAATGGCAGCCGCCAACGGCTTTGCCAAAGCGATTGTCGGCCAGCATGGCCTGCTCTCCACTCCCGCTGCCTCCTGTGTGATCAGAAAATATCAGGCCTTTGGTGGATTGATATTGTCTGCCAGCCATAATCCCGCCGGCATAAACGGTGACTTTGGCATCAAGTTCAATACAGCCAATGGTGGGCCTGCGCCGGAAAAAATCACCGAAGCCATCTACACGCGTTCATTGCATCTTGATGAATATTTCATCAGCGACAGCGGTGATATTGATCTGGCCACCATTGGTCAGCAACAAATTGATGTGATGCAAGTAGAAATCATTGATCCGGTGATGGATTATGCCGAGTTGATGGCGAGTATTTTTGATTTTCCGGCAATTCGTGCCCTGCTCTGCAATGGTCGCTTCCAAATGCGTTTTGATGCCATGCACGCAATTACCGGGCCATATGCGCATGAGATTCTTGAAACAAGACTTGGCGCCGAACCCGGCACCGTTATTAACGGCACACCAGAACCTGATTTCGCTCAAGGTCATCCTGACCCCAACCTGACATATGCACATGATCTGGTTGAAGAAATGTTTGCTGAAAATGCTCCGGATTTTGGTGCGGCGTCAGATGGTGATGGTGACCGTAACATGATCCTTGGCAGTCGCTTTTTTGTCACGCCATCGGACAGCCTGGCGATTTTAGCTGCAAATGCACATTTGATTCCTGCCTATCAGCCCGGGCTTAAAGGTATCGCCCGTTCAATGCCCACCAGTCAGGCGGCTGATCGCGTAGCAGAAAAATTAGGCATTCCAATGCATGAAACCCCGACCGGCTGGAAGTTCTTTGGCAATTTGCTGGATGACGGACAAGCTACACTGTGCGGCGAAGAAAGCTTTGGCACCGGCTCAGATCATATACGCGAAAAAGATGGTTTGTGGGCAGTGCTGTTCTGGCTGAATATTCTCGCTGCGCGTCAACAATCGGTTGCTGACATTGTGATCGAACACTGGCGCAAATTTGGCCGTAACTTTTATACCCGCTATGACTACGAAGCGATTCCGATGGAACAAGCAAAGCAGCTAATGTCAGGTGTCGAGGCCAGATTAGCTGAACTTCCCGGTATGGTAATGGCCGGTAGAACAGTCACTTACGCTGACAACTTCAGTTATCTAGATCCGGTTGATCAAAGTCTTACCAAGGGACAAGGTTTTCGAATTGGTTTTGATGATGGGGCACGGTTGATTTATCGACTGTCCGGCACTGGCACGGATGGTGCAACGCTACGCGTCTACATCGAAAGCTATCAAACCGAGGAATCAAGACTGCTTGACGATGCGCAACAGGCCTTGGCCGATCTGATTGAACTATCAGACAGTCTGGCTCGAATTACTGAAATTACCGGTCGGAATGCACCGACAGTCATCACATAGGATCACGCATGCAACAACTGGTATTGGGTTCAAGCTCGCCTTTCCGGGCTGAACTTCTGTCGAAACTACACCTGCCTTTTGTGACGGCGTCTCCGGATATTGATGAATCTGTTCATCAAGGTGAAGCTGCAGATGCATTGGTACTTCGACTGGCCCAACAAAAAGCCCGCGCCGTAGCGCGTGATTTTGACAAGGCACTGATTATCGGCTCGGATCAAGTGGCAGTCATCGATGGTCAAATCCTGGGCAAGCCCGGCAACCATGAAAATGCAGTTCAGCAATTGCGGTCCGCTTCGAGTAAATCAGTGACCTTCCTGACCGGGTTGGCTCTATTCAATAGTCACAACAACACCATGCAGTCGATAGTAGAACCGTTTACTGTCCATTTCAGACGTCTTTCCGATGCACAGATCGATTGCTATCTGCGTCAGGAACAGCCTTATCAGTGTGCGGGGAGTTTCAAATCAGAAGGATTTGGCATCAGCCTGTTTTCAAGGCTGGAAGGAAACGACCCTAACGCCCTGGTTGGCTTGCCTTTAATTCAGCTCATTCAGATGCTGGATAATGAAGGTGTTGACGTTCTGCAGGCCGTCAACACCTGAAATCTACTACTGAGACTCGCCAATTTCGGCAGCCATTGATTGCTGAGCTGCCATGCTGTTCATAGTCTGAGTCATTAATTGACGAGCCGCTCTCGCACGAAATGCATTGCTCATGCCTGCTGCCAGATTATCTGCAACATTGTTTGCTGCGAGATGGCTTTTCAGCCCTTCAAGATGCGCTTCACACTGTTGCAGTATTTCGTTGGCATAGTCTTGCCCGGATTTCTCGGCGCTTTCCTCGCCAGCCATGTTGCGCGTCATACAGTGATTGTATTCAGAGATGATTTCGTACATGCGTTGTTGTGCTTCGAGTGGCATATCTGCCGGGTTGGTAGACTCTGCCCAGGCTGAAGTGCCCAACAGCAGTAAACTGCTGCCAATAACTAATGATTTCATGTGTTCTCCCGTGAAGGTGATATTGACTGCTGCGCGGTCGGTGTTATGACCGGTTTTATTGTTAAGTTATCCCGTGCAGCCCGATTACTATACACTTTGCTTGATTTTCTGCCAGCCATTGCTGACGAGTTGTATTTAATCCACAAACGCCACTGAACATGACTAATCTGCTACCCAACGATGCCCGAATCAACACCATGAAGGATTGGCTCAAGCATAGCCTTGACACTGATGATTTCCAGCTTAGTGTTGCTTCCAGTGATGCCAGTTTCAGGCGTTATTTTCGGCTGCTGTTCAAACAACAAAGCTACATCGTCATGGATGCCCCACCGGAGCATGAAGAAACAGGGCCGTTTATAAGTATCGCAGAGTTCATGCTGTCTCATGGCGTGCCAGTGCCCGTCATTCACGCCAAAAATCTGCAACAGGGCTTTTTGTTACTGTCAGATCTTGGCACAACGGCCTATCTGGACAAGCTCAATAACCAAACGGCTGATGCACTGTACAAGCAGGCAATAGACGCCTTGTTAACAATGCAGCTGGCTCAACTCAACACCATCAGCCTGCCTGATTATGATCCAGCCAAGCTCAACATGGAAATGCAATTATTTGACGATTGGTTTCTACAAAAACATCTGGGCCTCAAGGCTCCCGCCTGCTTGTCAGCTTTGTTCGAACTGTTGATCGACAACGCAGTGCAGCAACCACAATGCCTGGTACATCGTGATTATCACTCACGAAATCTGATGCTGGACGACAATAATCAACTGGGCGTGATTGATTTTCAGGATGCGGTGAATGGCCCGGTCAGTTACGATTTGGTATCCCTGCTTCGAGACTGTTACATCAGGTGGCCGGATGCTGATCTTCAACGCTGGCTGGACTATTACTTTGAGCAAGCCTGTGACAAAGGCATACTCAATGATGTTACCCGAGCGCAATTCCAACGCTGGTTTGACCTGATGGGCTTGCAGCGCCATATTAAAGTCTTGGGTATATTCTGCAGGCTGAATTACAGAGATAACAAAGCTAATTACATGAATGACTTACCGATGACTTTAAATTATGTACGTGAAGTCAGCTCGCGTTACCCTGAGTGTCAGGACTTTGCCCAATTCTTGTCACAACAAGCCAAAATAGCCGCCATCCAATGAAAGCAATGATTCTCTGTGCCGGACGTGGCGAAAGACTCCGCCCACTTACCGACCATACGCCAAAACCCCTGTTACAGGCAGGACCAAACCGTATCGTCGAATACACCCTCAATGCCCTGGCAAAGGCTGGACTGACCCAACTGGTTATCAATACAGCACATCTCTCTGAGCAGTTTCCTGATTTGCTGGGTGATGGCAGTCGTTATGGTGTTCAAATCGATTATCTGGTGGAAGGCGAACAAGGACTCGAAACCGCAGGCGGTATTATCAACGCACTGCCCTTACTGGGTTCATCACCTTTTATTGTTGTGAACGGTGATATCTGGACAGACTATCCATTTGAGCAACTGGTGTCGCATGATCTTGGCGATGCCCTGTGTCATCTGGTGATGGTGAATAATCCAGCCCACAACCTGGACGGTGACTTTGCCATTAACAAACAACATCGGCTGATTGTGGCCGATCAAGACCGGCTGACTTTTAGCGGAATCGGCCTTTATCATCCAGATTTGTTCCAGAACTTGCCCACAGGTAAGCGCGCACTAAAGCCTGTTTTTCTTGATGCCATTGAGCGTGCCTGCATCACTGCGGAACACTACTCAGGTCAATGGTCAGATATTGGCTCACAAGAGAGACTAGCCGAACTGACCAAACTCAAGACATAAAAAAAGCCGGACAAGTCCGGCTTTTTATTGACAGCTCAAGTAATTATTGATTAATCCACTCACCGCGTGCGTTGCGGCAAGCAGTGCCTTTAACCACATCACGCTGACCGTCGATGTAGACATCCATCTCATACTCTCGACATGGGCCAGTGCTGCTTTCATAGGTGCGTGTTGGGGTGACATTGTACTGAGCGCCTGAGTCAGGATTACGCCATGAAGTCTGGTAACCGGTGGGCGAATTTTCCAGTGCATCTCTGGCTCGACGACGATCCAGCTCGTCCATTTCACCACCAATATGCCCGCCAATCATCGCACCCAGCAAGGTGCCACCGATAATGGCTGCTGTCCGACCAGAGCCACCACCAACATTAGAACCCAACACGCCACCGGCAACACCACCGACACCGGCACCGACTGTTTGTTTGTTCATTTGGCAAGCCGCCAGACTGAACGACATGGCAACAATTGCCATCGCGCTGATTATACGTTTCATACCGTTCATACCGTCTCCTCTATGTACTGTTATCTGAATTGTTGGACAACTCGAACGACGATTGATTCAGTCAGCGTTCCAGCCAGGATTGCTCGCTACGATAAAACCAAACGCCCATCAAGGCAATCAAAGCAGTGTAAAACTAGGTTAAGTTGCGATTAGGCTCACAAAACTTGCACTGTCACATCGCCATATATGATCATCGGTGGCGGTTCTCAGTGCAGATTGCTGACAAACAACAACGCTTCACCAAAAAAAATTTTCCGCACCAGATTGAGGCAAAAACCGTCTATCGCGCACGGTGGCTGAGCTTGCCCGAGTTCGGTCCAAAGTTATCCACAACTTCTGCACAAATTATATCCAACTTTTGCTATTGCAGATGCTGTAAAAACACATTATCTTGTGGTTCAATGATCTCATGACCACAATTTATAGTGGTTAAGCAGATTCGACTTTTACCACACAACGCAGGGACAAAACTATGGCGAGCGAAGCAGAAACTTACATCCAACCCTCCTCCGAAACCGGCTACAAAGTCATCCGACGCAATGGCAAGGTGACCGACTTTGACAGCAGCAAAATTGCCGTGGCCATGACCAAGGCTTTTCTGGCTGTTGAAGGCGATGCCGCAAAAGACAGCCGTCGCATTCACGAAACAGTGTCAGAACTGACCAAACAAATCAGTGATAACCTGCTGCGTCGTCTTGATGATGGCGGCACGGTTCATATCGAAGATATTCAGGATCAAGTTGAGCTGGGGCTGATGCGCGCCGGTGAATACAAAATCGCTCGCGCCTATGTAGTTTACCGTGAACAGCAATCACAAAAACGTGCTGAAGAAGAACGCAAGCATCCACAACCTGCCAATGAGTCCACCCTGCATGTGACTCTGGCCGACGGCACTCGCCAGCCATTGGATGTGGAACGCCTGCGACACCTGATCGACGAAGCCTGTGTGGGGCTGGACATGGTCGACAGCGCGGCTATTTTGCGTGATACCCAGCGCAATGTTTTTGACGGCGTCAAAGAAAAAGACGTCGAAAAAGCACTGGTCATGGCGGCACGTACCTTCATTGAAAAAGACCCTGCCTACAGCACCCTGGCTGCTCGCCTGCTAATGGACAGTATTCGTCGTGAAGCCCTCAGCTTTGTCTACAAAATGCCACGTCAGGCATCACAGGAACAAATGGCTGAACAATACGCTGACTATTTCAAAACCTATATCCATACTGCCATCGAGCATGAACTGATTGACAGTGAACTGAACTTGTTTGATCTGGAAAAACTGGGCAAAGCACTGAAGCCGGAAAACGACTTTAACTTCACCTATCTGGGCTTGCAAACTCTCTATGACCGTTATTTTATCCACTTTGATGGTATACGTTTTGAATTGCCTCAGGCGTTCTTTATGCGTGTTGCCATGGGTCTGGCCATCAACGAAATTGATCGTGAAGCCCGTGCAATTGAATTCTACAACCTGCTGTCGTCTTTCGACTTTATGAGCTCAACCCCTACCCTGTTTAACGCCGGCACTTTGCGTCCACAATTGTCATCGTGCTACCTGACCACCGTGCCGGATGATCTGAGCGGTATTTACAGCGCCATGCGTGATAACGCATTGCTGTCAAAATATGCCGGTGGTCTGGGTAACGACTGGACCCGAGTTCGTGGTCTTGGTGCTCACATCAAAGGCACTAATGGTAAATCACAAGGTGTAGTACCTTTCCTGAAAGTCGCCAATGACACCGCGGTTGCCGTGAATCAAGGCGGTAAGCGTAAAGGTGCGGTATGTGCGTACCTTGAAACCTGGCACATCGACGTTGAAGAATTTCTGGATCTGCGTAAAAACACCGGTGATGATCGTCGTCGTACCCACGACATGAACACGGCTAACTGGATTCCGGATCTGTTCATGAAACGTGTCGCCGAAGAAGGTCAATGGACACTGTTCTCTCCTGAAGAAGTGCCTGATCTGCATGATCTGACCGGCCTTGCTTTTGAAAAAGCCTATAAAGAGTACGAAGAAAAAGCTGCTCGCGGCGAAATTCGTAACTTCAAGCAAATGCCAGCACTGGATCTGTGGCGCAAAATGCTGGGCATGCTGTTTGAAACCGGTCATCCATGGTTTACCTTCAAGGATCCGTGTAACCTGCGTAGCCCGCAGCAACACGTTGGTGTTGTTCACAGCTCCAACCTGTGTACCGAAATTACCTTGAACACTTCTGATCAGGAAATCGCCGTCTGTAACCTGGGCTCGGTGAATATGGTTCAGCACGTTGATGAAAACGGCAAACTGGACAAGGAAAAACTGCAGAAAACTGTGCGCACAGCGATGCGTATGCTCGATAACGTTATCGAGTACAACTACTACAGTGTGCCGCAAGCGCGTCATTCCAACCTGCTGCATCGTCCAGTGGGTCTGGGCATCATGGGCTTCCAGGATGCACTGTATAAACTGCGTCTGCCTTACGCCTCCGAAGAAGCCGTCAAGTTTGCCGACGAATCCATGGAAACTGTCAGCTACTACGCGATTGATGCCTCTTCAGACTTGGCTGCAGAACGTGGCAAATACAAATCCTATGAAGGCAGCTTGTGGAGCAAAGGTATTCTGCCGATTGATTCCATCAAGATCCTCAAGGAAGCGCGTGGCGAATATCTGCAACAAGACGAAAGCCAAACACTGGATTGGGCCGCATTGCGTGACAAAATCAAACGCCAAGGCATGCGTAACTCCAACACCATGGCGATTGCACCAACCGCCACTATTTCCAACATCTGTGGTGTCAGTCAGTCGATTGAGCCGACCTATCAGAACCTGTTTGTCAAATCGAACCTGTCAGGTGAGTTCACCGTCATCAACCCGTACATGGTTGAAGATCTGAAAAAACGTGGCCTGTGGGACGAAGTCATGATCAACGATCTGAAATACTTCGACGGCAGCCTGCAAACCATCGACCGTGTGCCGACAGAACTCAAAGCGCTGTACACCACTGCCTTTGAAATGGACGCACGCTGGTTGATTGAGGCCGCATCGCGTCGCCAGAAATGGATTGATCAGGCCCAAAGTCTCAACCTTTACATGGCTGAGCCGTCCGGTAAAAAAATGGACAACCTCTACAAGCTGGCATGGGTACGTGGCCTGAAAACCACCTACTACCTGCGTTCAATGGGTGCGACAGGCCAGGAAAAAACCTCGGCAGCACCTACTTCAACCGCAGCGCCAAAACCGAGTTCGCCACCGGGATTAAAACCGGTTGCGACACGCGCAGATGATGACATCGTATTGGGCGAAGGCTTGGAAGCACCCAAAGCCTGCTCTATCCTGGAACCAGATTGCGAGGCTTGCCAATAATGTTGAACTGGGATGATCCTTTATCACCAAAAGTAGACGAACCAACTCCCGCGGCAGCACCTGCTGCCACGGCTGTTGCCGCCAACGAACTCGACACTGCGCCAGCCAAAGCCAGTGTCAGTGAACTGCCACCGCTGAATGCCAAACCGGTGAATGCCGATGACAAACGCGTCATTAACGGTGAAGCCGATATCAACCAACTGGCACCGTTCAAGTATCCGTGGGCATGGAACTACTTTCTCAATGCCAACAAAAACCACTGGACGCCGCTCGATATCAACATGGCGCAAGACGTACACGACTACCGTCATAAACTGACTTTAGAAGAACGTCACGTCTATGAAAACGTACTGTCCTACCTGACCACCTCCGATATTCTCGCCATGCGTAATATCGGTCTGGCGGTTATGGAAAAAATGACCGCGCCGGAATTGCAGATCTATCAGGCCCGTCAGGTCTATGAAGAAGCCCTGCATACCTGGACCTACCAGCACTGCATCGAAACCATTGGTCTGGATCAGTCGGAAATCTACAACCGCTATCGTGTGGTGCCGGAGATTTACCAGAAGATCAAACTGGCCAATGACAAGCTGAACACTGTCATGCGTAGCGATATTGATCTGCGCGATCCGGACGAACTGGAAAACTTCGTCATGTCCTACGCGTTTTTCGCTGGCATTTTCGAAGGCAGCTGGTTCTACAACGGCTTCAGCCCAATCTTTGCCCTGCAACGCCGTGGCCTGATGAAAGGCACCGCCGAACAACTGCAATACATCATGCGTGACGAAGTTATGCACGCCTCGTTTGGTATTCGCGTGTGCAAGCAAATCATCAAAGAAGAAAACGTCAAACTGGATCCGAAGAAAATCCAGACCATGTTTGAAGAAGCTGATGCCGCCGAAGAAACCTACGCGGGCTACATCCTGCGTGACCCAATTTTGGGCTACTCAAAAGAAGCCCACCACGGCCAATTCCGCTACACCGCCAACCGCCGTGCCAAACAGCTCGGCTTTGAAGAACCCTTCCCGGGCGCCGAAGCCACCCTGCCCTGGCTCGACGAACAAGCCAATATGCGCAAGGAGAAAAACTTCTTCGAAACCAAAGTCACCGAATATCAAACCGGTGGTGGTTTGAAGTGGGATTGAGGTGTCATTGATGTCATGTATAGCATAAGCTGCAAAACAGATAGCATAAATTGAAAATTGTTTATAGTATAATTCGCAAAAAATAAAATAGGTGTTCTGGGTCCAAAAAAGGCTAAATGGCCTCAGAACGCCGATTTTGTATCTTATTTTCATTCGGTAATATTTGAGCAAGCCTGAAATGACCGAAATGCACTTGCTAGATGGCTTTTCAAAGAGGATTACAGCGGAAAATAGCTAAAAATTCGTAATGTGGGGGCTCAGAGGCTGGCACCACAAGCATTTTCAACCATGCTTTGGAGGTAATGCCGTGTCCCGTAACAATAAAAAAACATCTCGCAAACAGGCGAAAAATTCATCGCAGGTACTTAGAGATCCGAGCAGTTCTAAAACAGCTAAGTCACTCGCAGCATCGACTCTCGCTCAAGCAAACACCACTAAGCAAACTGGTCCCCAAATAGAGACTCTTGCTTCAAAGGTGTTAGGGAGTGAAAAATTCAGTCCTAAAACAAAGCAACTGGCAGGCTCCGTTCTATCACAATCAAATAAGAGAAGATGAGGGAGAAGCGCTATGGCCAGATATTGTATAAACAAGAACCCTCAGCCCGCCTCTGGCGATCACGAGGTGCACCGCACTTCGCCTGTGCCATGCATGTACCTACCTTTGCCGTCGAATCAAGTTGATCTGGGTGAGCATTCAACTTGCTTCAACGCGGTTTCTTATGCCAGACAGCGTAATCCGAGGCTAGCCCATAAGATTGATGGCTGTTATTGGTGCATCAATGAGTGCCACAACCACTGAGCAAGGTGTAAATGGCGGTTTTATTATAAGCCCGAAAATTTATACCATAATTTGCTAAATACAGCTTAGTAGCATAATGTCAACGGTATGAAGCTGTTGGAGATCGCTGCTATGGATAGGAAGCTTGCACGCAAAATCACTAATCACGGCCGGGAAATGGTTACCGGTGGGTTTGCGAGTAAAAAAAACAAAATGATCGTGAAATGGGAAAGCCAAATAGAACAGGACTTCCTGTTTCATCTGGAATTTGATGATTCTGTTCTCTCATACCGCTCACAGGCATATAGGCTCGATTACAACTTTGAAGGCAAAGTTACTCATCACTTCCCTGACATCCAAGTGACACGAGCTAATGGTCAAATAGATTATTACGAGATCAAACCTCTCGATAAAACTACCTCAGACAAATTCAAATCCAGAACCAAAGCCATTGCTGAGCGAATGGCAAGCCTTGGTCATGGTTACGCGGTGGTGACTGATGCAGATATACGGATTCAACCCAGGCTTGAAAACTTGAAGATCCTTTATAGATATATTGACGTGGAAATATCCGTTGATGACGAAGCGACCATAATGGATCTAATCGCTTTTTCCATGCCTATTAATGAATTTGCCTCACTACTTGATATAGCAGGCTTTGATCTTTCGGTTTGTTATGCTCTGATGGCGAGAGGGAAGATTAGCTTCGACATCAATACCCCTATCGACATGCAGATGATGATTTCGAGGACTGACTAGTGCAAGGCTATTACCTTAAAGCTGGGGTATACCTTAGCTACCTCGATGATCTTTATATCGTTACCGAAGAGAAAGGTGATGATCACTTCGAGCTTAAACGACTCTCAGACAACCTCCATATCACCCTGACTAAAGAACTACTCTTGGATGGCCTGATTGACTCGACTGTCAGGTTTGTAGACCCTCGCAGCATTAAGAAAAATAACATTGATGCCAGGGCGCGTATTACAGCTGATTTTGTTTCCTACCCTGAGAAAGATAAAGCTATTGCCCGCCGAAAGCTTGCCTACGTTAAAGCCATCATTGCAGCAGACCTGACAAAAGTGAAAGCACAAACTTTCAACGAAGTGATTGACGAGGTGGCACAGCAGATTAACGATGATAGAAAACCGCATTGGAATACAGTATATCGCTGGCACCGGGAGTATTTAGCATCAAACAAGGATCCAATTCAGCTCACCAATAACAATGCTAAAAAAGGCAATCGTACCCCACGACTAAGACCTGAAGTACAAACAATAATTACCCAAGTAATAAATGATCATTATCTCACAACGAGAAGACCGTCATTCAGAAGCGTATACAGTCAGGTATGCGTCAAAATCTATAATGAAAATAAATATAGAGCCTCTGACGATCAACTAGCAACGCCAACCTATCTGACTGTTCGTAACAACATCCGAAAGCTACCCCCAGAAGTCGTCGTTGAAAAACATTATGGCAAACACAGGGCAAAAGTTGATTTTCGAGCTTATAAGTCGGGCCCCGTTGTGAATCGAATCTTAGAGCGCGTAGAAGCTGATCACACTCCCTTACATTTTTTTGTTGTCGATGACGATGATCGCCTTCCACTGGGACGGCCAACATTGACAACTATCATTGATTATTACAGTCGATGCGTTACTGGCTTTTATATCAGTTTCAATGAGCCATCTACGCTTGCATTTCTTCAAGCATTGAAATATTCGATTTTCCCCAAGACCAACGTTAAAAAATTCTATCCAGATATTGAAAATGAATGGGAGTGCCTGGGGTTGCCTGAACTTCTTGTTGTTGATAATGGCAAGGAGTTTCATAGCGAGGCTTTCTTTGATGCGTGTAATGGCATCGGCATTCCATATGAGCATGCGCCCCCACTTCACCCATGGTACAAAGGAGCCGTTGAAAGGCACTTTGGCACACTAAATAGCAAGCTTCTGGACAACCTCCCAGGGAAAACCTTCCACAACATTATTGCGAAAGATAATTACAACCCAGCTGAAAATGCAGTCATCGACTTCAGCACGCTTATCCGCTTAGTTCATATGTGGGTAATCGACATCTACAATCAAACAGTACAAAAATCACTTGGAACATCACCAGCGAACAAATGGAAAGAAAGTGTCAGAGCTTTCCCGCCCAAACTGCCTGGTGATTTGGAAAGATTAAATATTCAGCTTGGAATTGCTGATTCGCGCGTCATCAATAAAGACGGCATAACAATCAACCACATAAAATACAACAACGAAGAGTTAGGTGCGCTTCGACGTAAGCTGCCATCTAAAACCAAAGTAAAGATCAAAATCAACCCCAATGACATTAACTACATAAATGTGTTGGATCCCATCAGCAATAGCTATTTTTCTGTTCCCTCTTCAGATCAGCGGCTAACTCGCGGCAAGACGAAATATCAATATGACACCATACGTAAATATGCTGCTAGAAGTTTAGGTGAAACCAATAGACATGCGCTGATCAGAGCTGAAGATCGAATAAACAAATTAGTCGCAAGCGAAATCAAAAAAACCAAGGCAATAAAATCTCGAAAAAAACATGCGCGATACAACAATATTGCCCAGGATGTTGAATCCATGATTGGCGTAAAAGAGCCAACGTTTCACGCCCCCCACCTCACGGTCGACTTTCCAAACACCACATATGATGAACCTAGTCGGCAAAAAACCAATGCACCAGAAAAGTCTGACGAAGACTTCTACGCTGAAGACGACGAATGGCAGACAAGAATCAATACAGATAAGGACAAGGACGAGGTATGACCGATAATTCCAAGCCAACGTATGAACTGGATGACCACAGCCGACGCAAATTAGCAAACAACATATATATTCAATCACCACATTTGACTGGCGCACTCAAGCGAATAGAACACTGCAGAAGCTCATATGGCGTTAAGACTGAGCCAGATTGCATTCTAGTCTATGGTGACAGAGGCACTGGTAAAACATCTCTACTAAAACGTTATATCGAGAACAATGATCGGCATGTTCTCGATGATGGAAATATGGTGGTCCCAGTTTTTGATTGTGAGGTCCACGCAGCAAGTAGCGTCTCACAATTTTACACATCTGTGTTGCGTGGGCTTCGTGACCCATTTGCATATAAAGGACAGACTGTATCAAAAGGCGAAAGACTACATCAGTTGCTGGTTAAAATGAGAACGCAACTGATAATTATCGATGAGTTTCATGAGCTACTTGATGGCCAGAACAAAAAAGTGATGACCAACGTTGCCAGTGCTATAAAGACGTTAATCAATCAAACAAAAATACCCGTGGTATTAGCCGGAACAACTACAGCCAAATTTGTTCTGGATGGCAATCCAGAGTTGAGACGTCGCTTCAAAACATCTGTCCAGCTTCCCAGGTTTTCAATTTTTAATGAAGATGAAAAGAATACCTTTCGTAAGTTTTTGGCTGAATATGACAAAGCACTACCATTCAAAAATCGAAGTAATTTTGCTGTAAATGAGATGTATGAACGTTTTTTTGCTGCATCTATGGGGCTTCCAAGTGGCATCAGTAGCTTGATCAGTGACGCTGTGGATTACGCGATTTCGGATGGCTCAGACTGCATCAAGATTGAACATCTTATTCAGGGCTATGAAATTGCTTTAGAAGATCAAACCGAAATTCCTGGTAACCCTTTCATTGTAAATATATCTTCATTGAGAAACTGGGATGTAATGCATCCAGAAAAACATAAAGATGTCTTTAACTCTTCAAGTCTAAGAAGCCATGCATTCTGATTCTTCGCCTGAAAACGCATCAAAATATGCTGAATTTATCCGCAATAAACCAGCTGAATTAATTGATAAAGCCATTATGGAGTTTGGCAAGTGGCTCGAATACGACAAGAAGCATCCTGTCGATACTCGCGAGCGATTGTTAGTAGTGCCCCCCTTCGATCCAAGAGAATCTTTGCTGGGCTATCTGCTGCGTCTTGGGGAACATAATCATTACGACACTAATGGAGTCATTGTGAGTGCAATTATTCATGACTCAACTGATTGGAACAAATTGCACGAAAAACTTGCTACTGGAAAGTTTGATATTCCTGTATTGGCAAGACTTCTTGGTAAAGGTACGGCAGATGTTTATAACATGACGTACACGCTCATCAAAGAAACAACTACGAAAGAGCCAGGCTCAATCATCATGGATTATTTTGAATACCCACTGATGCTGACACGCCTGACAAAACCACGTGTCTGTGTTGACTGTTTAAAGGAAGGTAAATCAGCGCCTCACAAATACCCATACCACAAGCGGATATGGGATATCGCCCACTACACGGTTTGCACAAAACATTACACACTCTTGAATGATATTTGCCCCTCATGCAAGTCCCAGCTGCGCTGGGCTCGTCAAAAGCTAACCGAGTGCCAGTGCGGTTATGATTTATGCGAAATTAGTCCAGTCAAAGTACCACTCGAACACACGTTATTATCTGCAAGAGTCGCACTTTCGCTAGATGATGAGGAGCAACCAGATCAACACCAAATCAATGCCCTCGAAAAAGGTTTTTTTACCAAACTAGTTCAAAAGAACAGTCCAGATCTACCAATTCCTGATGGTTACAGTGATTATCCACATGAAATTACCAATGAAATACTAGCTCGTGAAAACCAGCAATACGCATATAAGCGAAAGCAAACTCGATTTAGTTACAAAGAAATGCCAAATGAGCTACTACATCGGCACTTTGCATTTTTGTATCCAGATCTGTTTGGCAATAGTGAGGTTAACCTCAGCTCAGACAATCATAAGGTAACAACAAATATTGAAGCGGCAGCAATTATTGGCATGTCGATTACGGTGTTTGATAAGTTCAAAAAAGCCTTTCCGCCGGCCGATGCCGAATATTACGACAAACACGAGCTAGTCTACCTGTCAGAACTATATCGCAACTTGCTGCCTACAACGAAGACATGTGCTCTTTTGGGGATCTCAGAACACATGCTCGGAAACCTTCGTCAGAACGAATCACTAGTCCCTTTGTTCGGCCCAGAAATAAACGGTTATGGTGATTATCTTTACCACAATGAAGATGTGCAGCACCTAATCGACGGGCTTAAAAGAAAAACTGTTGGCATTATCGGCGACGAGAAGTTAATAACTATCGGTGAATACACTGACATAGCCGTCCGTCATAGATTCCCTTTCTCAGATATTGTTGCAAAGATTTTGACTGGCAAACTGCCACTATATGACTTTGACCCTAAAAAGGGACTCAGATCTCTGACAGTAAACAGAGACGATCTGAAAGATATGAACGCGGTTCACCATGTCAGTGATGAGTTGCTCGATATTGCTCAAGTTGCAGAAGCCTTGTCTATCTACAAAGATGCAGTTTTTCGCACCATCGCTGTAGGCCTGCTCAAAACTGTTGAGCTGAGAATTAATAAGACCGTCAAAAGCTATATCAATCAGGACGAGCTTGAACAATTTCAGACAAGTTTTATCTTTGTCAACGAAATCGCTAAACAATACCAATGCAACCCAACGAACCTCAGTGACAAAATTATCGATGAGGGTGTGAGGCCAATCTCAGGTCCAGGCATTGATAACAATTTGGTCTTCATCTTCAAGCGTGAGGATGTAGAAGCATTGGATATGGCGTCTGTTATCCATAAAACTGGTTATAAGACCAAAACTGGCCGCCCGAAAAAAGGAACACCATCAAAGTGGGATAACCATCCCCCTCTTCATGATGCAGGCGCCATTGCAGAATTTCTTGGCACGACGATTCAGAAGGTCTCAAGACTGGCTAAACACGGTTTCCTTGAACCCTATGACCATAAAGGTATACTGGGTAATAAACGGTTCTTTGGGGTCTCCCAGTTTAAGGCTTACCTAAATAAATATCGGGATAACCCGGAGCTCATCACTTTTGAGGAAGCACTGAGTGTAATTGGCGAGACTGCTGCTCAGTTCAAAGCGAATTGGGTTTTGTCGAAACGGATAGCCTTTATCGAGGACGGCCTTGAGGGTCGGTACCTCGATCGCAGACAGCTTGACGAGTTACGAAAATTTAAAAAGCATGCAATTTCAACTCGTGATGCTGCTGCTCAGATGGGGGTTGATCGAAGCGTTATTCAAAATAAGCATAAGTTTGGCTATCTGAAGCCCATTTCTGGACCTGGGATTGATGAGTTTGGAAATTATTTTTACAGCAAGCAGGATGTTGAGAAGGTGTTTCCTGGATTCCGGCCTTGCACGTGAATCATGAACTCTACTATGTCATCCAGATAACTTTCGATGGTGCCGCGTTTCCTGACCTCTGATGAACCGTAACCATTGGGGTTCTGAATATGCTTCATTAACCTTTCATGTTCGGGGTGAAAGTAGCCATGTGAGCGCGATATATGATAAGCAGCCTCTAAACTTCTTAAAAGTTCATAGGAAGAAGAAAAACGCTTGGTTTTGAGGCTGCTGACAATCTCTTCTGCTCTGAGCGATTTGTTGCGATTGAGACTGATACCGAATGCTTGCGAAATCTCTTCTAACCAAGCCTCAATCACATTATTAGTGCCGCTTGGCAAGGCTAGTTCACCACGATATGCTACTTTTATTTGCCTAAGTTTGCGAAGGTGATCAAGGCTTCTGAATTGGTTTATGACAATCTCCAATTAGGGCACGCTCCAAATCTTCAAGGCCAAAGGCCAAGACTCCTTCTTGGGCCAGACACTTTATAAGCAAATCCCTAGACGCGCAGTAGAGAAAATCCGCCCGCCACCCCATGAGACGATAATCATTCGGCCAGCTACCGATGTATTTGACAGTTGAAAAGCACCTCTGGATTTCGGTTTCAGATGGCGAGATCAGGGGGCTATTTTCAAGCCAATTGCTAAGTTCCGAATTCGTATCTACAAGAATCCGAGATTCAAGCTTCAAATGCTGCACAAAAAGGGAGCCACGATTCTGCATGAACATAAGCTGACTCGGTGTTAACAAGGTTACGCTGTAACCTTAGGCTCGATATTTATCTGAAAGCTTGCGTCCGAGCTTTCGTTCACAAACGATCAACAGGTCGCGATCGCTATAATGGTCGTTTGTATGGCGCGTGGTAGAGCCGAATTCAGCAATAGCAAACATATGTTTACCTTGCGCTCATCTGCCAGGCGCGCGGCAGGTGTTTGTTTGGTGGTGTCATGGATACGCTGGTGTGCTGTCAACGACAATCTAATTTTGACCCACCTTCCGGCAAAGTAAAATTGACCCACCCTTGGGGTTTATCTGTCTTGCTGTGGGTACGACACCGGGGCGATGCCGGCGGCTTTCTTTCCTTTCAATCGATAACTGTTGCCCG
>JAFIFW010000002.1 GCA_020831825.1 Methylophaga sp.
ATACCTACAAACATGACGGTACTCAGTACATCTCCGTCCTGTCAGGTATCGGTGGTTGGGCTGGTATCGGTATGGCTATCCCAAGTCTGGAAGATGACTCTGACGGTCTGGGTGCAGTAGGTGCCTACCGTGCACTGTCTAGCTGGACAAGACTGGGTGGCGTACTGAGCGTATTCAGCCTGTAAGACCTAAAGTGCGTATATAGCTCGCTATATACAAACAGGTAAGACTAAAGGCCCGGTATCTTTTGATACCGGGCTTTTTTATTTGAACTAAAATGGAGGCTGAGCAGTCTGTATTTCTTTGATAAACCATAATAAGGAGAGAGAATGAATAAAATGACTTGCTGGAAAACAACATTGGCGGGCATTCTTGGCGCTGTGACCCTGGGGGTGCAGGCGGCGGATGTTGAGATAAAACCGTTGCGTGGCCAAGAGGTAGTTCGCGTCTGTGCGGATGCCTATAACCTGCCCTATTCAAACAGAGAGCTCGAAGGTTTTGATAACAAGATCGCTGAAATCATTGGTGAAGAGCTCGGTCTGCCTGTCGAATATTATTGGTTTCCACAGCGTATGGGATTTGCCCGAAATACAATTAATCGTCTAAACCCCGATACTGGCGGTTACATGTGCGACATTGCATTCAATATCCCGACCAAATCGGATATGTATCTGACTTCAGAGCCTTATTTCCGCTCAATTGAAGGCATGGTGTATCGCGCTGATGACGGTTATGAACTGAACACAATGGAAGATATTGCAAGAGTTAGTGAAGAACTGAGGCCCCTGAGAATTGGTATTTTTGATAGGGCTCTGACCACAAAACCATTGATTGATCTGGGTCTGAGAGATCAGCTGACCTATTTTAATATCCAGCCAGGCGGCACAACTGATAATCCTGGACGAACCCTGATTGGTCCAGAAAACTCAATTGCCAGTGGTGATCTGGATGTCGTCATGATTTGGGGGCCGATTGGTTCATATTTCGCCAATACGTCCACTGATGTTCCGATGAATTTTGTGCCACTCAATGAGTTGACCGATCGGTATGTATTTGAGTTTTCTGCGGGCTTTCGTCGAGCCGACAAACGTTGGAGAGATGTAGTCAATGCTATCTTTGAAAAACGCAAAGATGATATAGAAGCCATTCTCGCGGAGTATCACTTGCCATCGCTTGATAACGTTGTTCCTCAATCTGAACGCCGCGTACGTGTATTTGAGTAATCAGCTCAACAATAAAACAAGCATCGAGGCTACAGTGTTGTAGCCTCGATTATTTTTATGATGTTGCGGTTCATCCTGAGCGCAAATTCGCGCATTTCTGCAGAACCATAGTGCTCATCCATAAGTCTTGAGGCAACCTGAACGCCTTCATCTGACTCCCAGACGGCAATCTCACAAGACATCCTTGCCATCATCTGCATATCCATTCGCAATAATTCATGTGCGTAGCTGATATTGCAGAAATTTGTCACTGTTGCCAGTGGAAAGTCATCATGACCTCGATCTCTGATTGCCTGACCAATATGACTGCGGTGAATGATTCTGTAATTGTATTCGGAGATGGCAATGTCCAGATTCATCAGCGTTTCTTCAAAATCATAAGGACTGGCCACCTGATAGATTTCAGGATCAGAATTCACCTGTTCAGCCGAGCAGGCTGTGGTTAAAAACATAAAAAAAACACAGGCAAGAATCTTTGAGGCAGTTGAGATAGTCATAGTGTTGATCGGCTTTTTTTGATACATTGAACGGTCAGAATATCATTAAAATAAAGTAAACATGAGAGGTAGGACACAGTGAAAAAACCATGGCTTTCAATGATGGCCGGATTGATGACGTTGTTTATCGGTCAGGCATCAGCGACAACAGGATTCTCAGAAATTAATAACGAGTTGTTTGACAAGGCTCATCTCAAAAATGTTATTGAACCAGGTACCTTGAGCTATGTATACAGAAAAGACAGCTTTCTGGAAGGCAGTCGTGAAGATACCATTGATGTAGATGTCACCAATATCCGCAACACAGGCAGAGCCGATACACATTTCAGGTTCTTCACCGGTGACCACAATCGCCCTTATGAGGACCGCCCGAATCAGCAGGGCAACGGCGTGTTTGTACTTTTCCTCGAATACGATATTTCAGAAATGGAACGACTGACTTCAGGAGACAGAAGCTATTTCCAACGCAGAATACGTTGGGCGTTTGCAGAAGGGGCTGATAAGAAAGCAGTTGAGATTGATTATAACGGCAAGAAAGTCCCAGGTTATCAATACACTATTCAGCCATATTTGAACGACCCGCAAAATAGTCGTTTCCCTCTCTATAAAGGCAAATATTATATCTTCACCATGTCTGAAGAAATTCCAGGTGAAATTTACCAGGTCAGGACTATAGTGCCCGATGGGCAGACCTGGCAAGAGGGTCAGCAGCCTTTGATTGAGCAGTCAATTACTTTTGTTGGCTTTGAACCCATGGCGGCAGAATAAAAAAAGACCATAATATCATCGTGACATAAAAGCCGGCACAGTTCAAAAGCTGGCCGGCTTTTTTATTGGTAGCCATTACTTAACAATTTTCAGTGAGGGCTTTCTCTGCCTTGGCTTTGAAATCACTGTGCGATTTTCTTGACTGGTATCACTGTCAGGTTGGTCTGGTTCAGGTGAGTGATCATCAGGAAAAAACATACCTTCGTTATTTTCTTTGGCATAAATTGCCTGGACTGCTGCTACAGGAATAAACAGATCCATCGCTTTGCCCGCAAACCTTGCTGAAAAGCTTACCCACTCATTATCGAGTGTCAGGTCCTGCACGGCGTCTGGTGCGATATTCAGTACAATCCGGTTATCCCGGACATATTCTTTCGGAACCTGACAGCCTTCATGCCGGGTGTTGACTAAAAGGTAGGGCGTGGTCTGATTATCGACAAGCCATTCATAGATAGCGCGAATAAGATAGGGCTTTTGTGGTGTCATCATCAGCGAAATTGTTTTTCAGATTCACTCAAACTGTTGACGAAACTGTCTCTGGCAAACAATCGATTTGCATAGTGTTCAATGGCCTTAGCCTTGGCAGGAAGTTTGACTTTGAGCGATGGCAATCGCCACAACAAAGGTGCCAGTGCACAGTCAATCAAGGAAAATTCATCGCTCATGAAGTAATGGTGTTGTTCGAATACCGGCGAAAGTACAATTAAATCCTCGAGCAGCTGCTTGCGTGCTTTGCTGGCACGCGCATTTCGCGTTGAAACCAGATCAGGCCAGAGTGAATACCAGTCTCGATCTATCCGGTACAGCATAAGTTTCATTTGAGCTTTTTGTAACGGTTCTGCAGGCATCAAGGTTGGATGTGGAAAGCGATCTTCCAGGTACTCCATGATGATATTGCTGTTGAATAGAACGGATTCCTGTTCTACCAGTACTGGTGCCTCTCCATAAGGGGTTACGCTAGCTATCTGCTCAGGCCAGTGGTCGACAATTTGATGAATATCAACATCAACCCCTTTTTCAGCAAATACCAGTCTCACCTTGTGAGATTGAGGACAACCTGGAACAGAATAAAGACTGATTGATGATCGGTGATTGGCATTATTCATGATGAAATGCCTGTATGCTATGACCGTCGACAATGAAACACGAGGCCAGCATTAAGTGACACGGCGGTTGCATTGGCATCAGCAATGACATCAAGCAACCACCGTTAGATTAGATTTAGTGGACATCTTTCCAGTACGCACGCTTGAGCGGATACGCGACAAGGAAGAAAATAAACAGGTACAAGAGCACCCATTTACCGAGATCCAGTCGTTGCAGTTTCGACGGTTCACTGACATACGCGAGGAAATTAACCAGATCGCGAACCATCAAGTCATATTCACGGCTACTCAGATTACCTTGTGTTGCAGAGACAAGATTGCCGTCTGCATCTATAGCTTTGTACCCTTGCTGCTCCCAGAGTACATGAGGCATGGCAACATTGCTGAAAGCAAGATTGTTGGTACCCATGACGGTGCTGTCATCGAGGTAATAGGTGCGCAGGTAAGTGTACAACCAGTCAACACTGCGTGAACGTGCTATCACAGATAAATCAGGAGGTGTTACACCAAACCATTTTTGAGCATCTTCTGCACGCATCGAGATAGTCATGGTGTCACCGATGGTATCGGTAACAAACATCAGATTCTGACGCACGATATCTTCGGATAAGCCAAGATCCTTGGCCATTCGACTGTAGCGCATGAATGATGCCGCATGGCAGCCCATACAGTAGTTGACGAAAGTTTGTGCCCCGCGCTGCAACGAGGCCTGATCTCTCAGATTGATGTGCGCGGAATCAAGTTTCACGCCAGATGGAGCGGCAACTGCTTGACCAGACAATAGCCAGCCGAAGCTCAACAAAAAGGTAAATACGATGTGTTTCATTGGTCTGTCACCCTATCAGGCACTGGTTTATCTTTGTCGTACTTGGTATAGAACGGCATCAGAATAAAGAACGCAAAATACAAAATGGTGAAAACTTGTGACATCACTGTGTAGGTAGGTGTTGCCGGCTGTGTGCCAAGGAATCCCAGCATAACAAAGGTAACAACGAATATGGCAAGGGCGGTTCGGAAATAAGGACCGCGGTAACGAACGGAACGTACAGGGCTCCGATCCAGCCATGGCAGCAGGAACAGCATCACAATGGCAAGACCCATAGCGGCTACACCCGGGAATGATGAACCTGCAACAGACGGTATTGCTCGCAGGATTGCATAGAAAGGAGTGAAATACCAGACAGGAACAATATGTTCAGGTGTTTTTAACGGGTCAGCCGGGACGAAGTTTGCATCTTCCAGGAACCAGCCACCGCCTTCTGGCATATAGAAAACAACCAGAGAGAACAAGAACAGGAATACAGTCAGCCCGACAATATCTTTCACTGTGTAGTACGGGTGGAAAGGAATGCCATCAAGTGGCTTGCCATTTTCATCCTTATATTTCTTGATTTCTACACCATCGGGGTTGTTAGAACCGACTTCATGCAGGGCAATAATATGCATGACGACAAGTGCCACAAGCACTAACGGAATGGCAATAACATGAAGGGCAAAGAACCTGTTTAGTGTCGCGTCAGCAACAACGAAGTCGCCGCGAATCCACAATGCCAAACTCTCGCCGACAAAGGGAACTGCACCGAATAGTGAAATGATAACCTGGGCTCCCCAGTAAGACATTTGACCCCATGGCAGCAGGTAACCCATGAAGGCTTCTGCCATCAGCGCCACGTAAATCAGCATGCCGAAGATCCACACCAGTTCGCGTGGCTGCTTGTAGGAGCCATACATCAGACCACGGAACATGTGCAGGTAAATCACGATAAAGAATGCTGATGCCCCCGTCGAATGCAGGTATCGAATCAGCCATCCCCACTGCACGTCACGCATGATGTATTCAACAGAGGCGAATGCCATGTCGGCATCCGGTTTGTAATTCATTGTCAGAAAAATTCCGGTGACAATTTGCAGCACCAGCAGAAACAGTGCCAGCGATCCAAAGAAGTACCAAAAGTTAAAATTTTTCGGGGCGTAGTATTCGGAAAGATGTTCACGCCACATCTTGCTTGCCGGGAAGCGGGCATCAATCCAGTTCATCATGTTGGCAAACATCAAGCGGCTCCTTCTGCACTTTCACCGACGATCACAACATCGTCACCCAGGAAGTGATAGGGCGGTACTTCCAGGTTGGTCGGAGCGGGAACGCCCTGAAATACACGGCCAGCCAGATCGAATCTGGAGCCGTGACATGGACAGAAGAATCCTCCCTTCCAGTTGGCTCCGAGGTCCGCAGGAGCAAGCTCTGGGCGGAAAGTAGGTGAGCAGCCAAGGTGGGTACAAATGCCGACCATTACCATCAGATCTTCACGAATCGCTCGGGTTTCATTTTGAGCGTATTGTGGTTGTTGTGAGGCCTGCTTACTCAGTGGATCACGCAATTGGTCATTGAGTGCGGCCAAATCGGCAATGATTTCCGGCGAGCGGCGAAACAGCCATACGGGTTTGCCACGCCACTCAACGGTCAGCAACTGACCGGGCTCCAATCTGCTGATGTCCACCCTGACAGGTGCACCAGCCGCTTCGGCTCTGGCACTCGGTGCCATTGAAGCTACAAATGGAATTGCAACTACTGCAGCTCCCGCACCCCCTACAACACTAGCAGCGGCGGTAAGAAATCGCCGTTTGCCGGTATCAATATCGCTACTCATCTGAAGCAGGCCCTCTGAATTTCAATAACTCAAGCGTTTTTATGATGAGGTCTAATCGCTTACTCACCACGAACGTGTTCTGAACAAACTCGGTGATTTTAACACAAGCTGAGCGCGCATGGATCAAAAAAGCCCGCGAAAAGTGCGGGCTTTTTGAAGCTTGGATTAACGAGCTGTTTAGTTGCCGAGGTGTGCGTCCAGTTGTCTCATCAGACGACGAGTTGCACCACGTGGATTGTTGGCAACGAGAGCATCGTAGTTGGTGGGTTCGCCAACGATGACTACACCACCCATGGCTGTACCCCAGTGCGGAGTACAGATGTAAAAATAAATTCCTTCTTTTTCGAAGGTATGGGTATAGTTGTCACCCATTGATGAATGCCAAGGGGTTGCGCCCTCAGGGATGTAGCCTTCCAGTGACTGAGAGTCATGGCCTGCCATGTTAGTCCAAGTGATGGAGTCGCCGACAGCGATATTAACTACTGTAGGTTCAAATGTAGTCAATGTTGCTCTGACTGTATGGTTTTCAGAGGCCATTACTGCTGCTGAGAACATTGTTGATGCGCCAAAAACAGCAGCGATAGCAGTTTTACCGAATTTCATTATATTTCCTCTCAATTTTTTAGGTTATTTGACTCAGTGCGGGTTCAGTCTGTCACAGCAAAACTGAACCAAAGCTGAACGCAACCTGATGCCACTTTGATACAATTTTTGGAAATGGCGATGCCATATCAAACCTTGGATACTAACCCGAACGTTCTGTTATTGTCCAAAAAATATCATTCAGAACGGGTCTTGTGTCCTCAGACCAGCAGGGTAAAGTCAGCTGCCTTGGTCAATCAGCTGAATCGGTGAGAATCACATCAAAAGAGCGGTTGTAAGGGTGTGTGAAATCACACACATGAAACGTGAAAAATCAGTTTTGTTCGCCGTTGTTTTCAGCCAGCTGCAAGTTCCACATTTCAAAATAATGGCCTTGATTTGCGAGTAGTTGTTCATGTGAGCCGGCCTCAATAATGCGCCCCTGATCCATCACCAGGATCTGATCCGCATCCGTAATGGTCGACAAGCGATGTGCAATTACCAGCGTTGTTTTATTGCTGCTTAATTGTTGCAGCTCCTGAACAATGGCCTGTTCTGCATGACTGTCAAGTGCGGATGTGGCCTCGTCAAAAACTAAGATAGACGGATTCTTGAGCAGGGCACGGGCAATGGCTACACGTTGTTTTTCACCACCTGACAGTTTTAAACCTCGTTCACCGACCAGCGTTTGATAACCCTGTGGCAGTTTTTCTATAAAAAGATGCAGCTGCGCCTGTCGAGCCGCCGCATACACCTGCTGCTCGCTGGCTTGGGGATTACCGTAATGGATGTTGTGAAAAAGCGTGTCGTTAAACAGAACGGTATCTTGCGGCACCACCGCAATTGCCCGACGCACGCTCTGCTGGGTAATGTTTGCCAGATTCTGACCATCAATATAGATACGACCCGATGTAGGTGCATAGAAACGAAACAACAACCTGACTAGAGTGGATTTGCCCGAACCGCTGGCACCTACAATCGCCAGCTTTTGCCCTGCCGCGACCTCAAAGCTGATGTTATTGAGTATCTTGCGATCGCTGTCATAACCGAAGTTGACGCTATCAAAGCGAACATGGCCGCCCTTGAGTTGCAGGTCTGCTGCATCTGGTAAGTCTTTAACATCTTCTGACTGTTCCAGAAGACTGAACATCCTCTCCATGTCGGTCAGTGAATGACGGATTTCACGATAAACAAAGCCTAAAAAACCCAGTGGTAAATAGAGCTGCAACAAATAGGCATTGACCAGAACCAGATCACCCAGAGTCAATTCGCCATCAATCACCCCCTGCGCTGCAAGTAACATGAGCAAGGTGAGGCCGACAGCGATGATCACACCCTGTCCAATATTCATCACAGAAAGTGAAGTTTGATTTCTGATTGCTGAGTGTTCCCAGCGAGTCAGCTTTTGATCGTAGCGTGCCGCCTCAAAAGCTTCATTGTTGAAATATTTGACAGTTTCGTAGTTGAGCAGGCTGTCTATCGCCTGATTGTTGGCTTGTGAGTCCATTTCATTCATCGCTCGTCGGAATCGCATGCGCCACTCCGTAATCGCAAGCGTATAGATGATGAACAGGACAATTGTGCCGGTGGTGATGATGGCAAAAATACTGTCGTAATAAATCAGCAGAACGACAGTGACCAAGGCGATTTCGACGATCGTAGGCAGAATATTAAAGATCATGAAATTGAGCAGGAAGGTAATGCCGCGGCTGCCTCGCTCAATGTCTCTGGAGATGCCTCCTGTCTGACGTTGCAGGTGAAATCTCAACGAAAGCTTGTGTAGATGCTGAAATATTTTACCTGCAATTTGTCTGACCGAACGAAAAATAACCTTGGCAAATAATGCATCTCGCAGTTCGCTTAACACGCTGCTGGCTAATCTCAGTGCACCGTATGCCAATAGCAGAATAACGGGAAGATAGATGATTTCCTGTTGTTGAGGATCGAGCGCATCTACTGCGCCCTTGAGCACAACAGGCACGCCAACATTGGCCAGTTTTGCCAGTGATAGCAGGGCCAGGGCAAACAGCACTCGGCCCCGAAATTGCCAGATGAACGGAAGCAGGCTGCGAATAGCCTTCCAGTCTCGATTATTTTTCATAACCGTTCAGTTTAGCCTATAGCGGGAAATGAAAGGTCGTTGACTAGCATTTTAGGTATAATTCATCAGTTGAATCACTTGAAATGCAGCAACATTGCCGCATATTAACGATTCCTTATGTGAATCAAACGTTCAGAGGGATTGAAAGATGCCTTTTTATGAGTATCGCTGCGATGCGTGTGGACACGGTTTTGAAGCTTTACAAAAGATCAGCGATGAACCACTAAAACACTGTCCTGCCTGTGAGGCCCCACAACTGAGAAAGCTGGTTTCAGCGGCAGGTTTCAGATTGAAAGGCCAAGGTTGGTACGAGACCGATTTTAAATCCGGCAGCAAGAAGAACCTTGCTGAGGGTTCGACAGACTCAGGTTCGAGCGCTTCTGCCGCATCCTGCGGTACGGGCTGTGCCTGCCACTGATTATTAAATGCGCAAATATCTGATAGCCGGCTTGCTGGTCTGGATGCCGCTGGGGATTACTTTCCTGGTGGTCAGAGCCGTGGTTGGCTTTCTGGATAAACTGGTGCTGGTCTTGCCTGATGCCTACCAGCCCAGTAACCTTTTCGGTTTTAACATTCCCGGGCTGGGCGTGCTGATTGCAATTGCGCTGGTATTGGCAACTGGCATGTTCATGGCCAACTTGTTGGGGCGAAGACTGATTCATGCATGGGAATCAATACTGGCAAGGATTCCGCTGGTACGCAGCATCTACACCGGCGTCAAACAAGTCATGGAGGCTGTGCTGGCAGCCGATGCCAAATCCTTTCGCAAGGTGCTATTGGTTGAATACCCTCGAAAGGGCGTCTGGAGTCTCGCTTTTATGACTTCTTCAGACCTCGGTGAGGTGCAGGATAAAACGGCAGCCGATGTGGTCAGCGTGTTTGTGCCGACGACACCAAACCCGACATCGGGTTTTGTGTTGATGGTGCCGGAACATGAAGTCATCTATCTGGACATGAGTGTTGAAGATGGCTTGAAAATGATTATCTCGATGGGAGTGGTGGTGCCAGACAGCACGCTTTATCGATTAAAACAGCAACACTCCGGCGCTGCAGTGCAGCCGGATACCGAGCGCCAGTAAAAGCAACTGGCTGTTAATTCATTCAAATCAGATAACTTTGGAAATTTTATGCGTAGCCATTATTGCGGCGATGTGAACGAATCTTTAGTGGGGCAAACAGTTACCGTGGCAGGCTGGATGCATCGTCGGCGTGACCATGGCGGTGTCATATTCATCGATCTGCGTGACCGTGAAGGGCTGGTGCAGGTGGTGTGCAATCCTGAAGATGCTGAAAGTTTTGCTGTTGCTGAAAAAGTCCGCAGCGAATACGTCCTGCAAATTGAAGGCGAAGTTAAACTGCGCCCTGCGGGCAGCGAAAATACCGACTTGCGCAGTGGCAAAATCGAACTGATTGCCAGGCGAGTTGAAATTCTCAACAGTTCTGAAACACCGCCATTTCCGCTGAATGAGCAGGCAGAAGTCAACGAGGACATTCGCCTGCGTCATCGCTATATCGACCTGCGAAGACCGGAAATGCTGCAAAAACTGCGTTTCCGTTCGATGATTACCCGTCAGTTACGACAGTACCTGGATGCCAAAGGCTTTCTGGATATTGAAACCCCCATTCTGACCAAGGCGACACCAGAAGGTGCACGTGATTATCTGGTACCAAGCCGAACCCACCAAGGTGAGTTTTTTGCGCTGCCGCAATCACCGCAACTGTTCAAGCAGCTGTTGATGGTGGCTGGCATGGATCGTTACTATCAGGTGGTTCGCTGCTTCCGTGATGAAGATTTGCGTGCCGATCGCCAGCCTGAATTTACCCAGCTCGACATTGAAACCTCGTTTGTCGAGGAAGAAGAGCTGTTGAATTTGATGGAAGAAATGATCCGGGATTTGTTTGCCAATGTGCTGGAACAACCTTTGCCCAAACCTTTCCCGCGCATGAGTTACGCAGAAGCGATGGATCGTTTTGGCAGTGACAAGCCGGACTTGCGAATCCCGCTTGAGTTGGTCGAAGTCAGTGATCTGATGAAAGCGGTGGACTTTAAGGTTTTCTCAGGCCCTGCCAGTGATGAGCGTGGTCGTGTCGCGGCATTGAGAGTGCCAGGTGGTAATGAGCTGAGCCGTAAAGAAATTGATGATTACACCAAGTATGTCGGCATTTATGGTGCTAAGGGATTGGCCTACATCAAAATTAACGACATCAGCGCAGGCCGAGAGGGCTTGCAATCACCAATTTTGAAATTCCTGCCGGATGATGTGGTTGAGGCTATTTTACAAAGAACTGGTTCTCAAACCGGTGATCTGGTGTTCTTCGGGGCGGACAAAGCCACCATCGTTAACGAGGCGCTGGGTGCACTGCGTGTCAAACTGGGCCATGATCTCAACATGGTCGAACATGGCTGGAAACCTTTGTGGGTTGTCGAGTTTCCTATGTTTGAGTGGGATGACAAAACCCAGCGCTGGTATGCACTGCATCATCCATTCACCGCACCGCGTGTTGAAGATGAGTCGTTACTGGAAACAGATCCGGGCCGCTGCTTGTCACGTGCCTATGATATGGTGCTTAACGGAACGGAATTAGGTGGTGGCTCAATGCGTATCCACAAAACTGAACTTCAGCAAAAGGTATTCAGAATGCTGGGTATCAGTGACGAAGAGGCGGCAGAAAAATTCGGCTTCCTGTTACAAGCTCTGAAGTATGGTTGCCCACCACACGGCGGTTTGGCGTTCGGACTGGATCGTCTGGCAATGCTGATGACCGGTTCGGCGTCGATTCGTGATGTCATGGCATTTCCAAAAACCCAGTCGGCCGCCTGTTTGCTGACAGATGCTCCGGGTGCTGTCAGTGATGAACAACTGAAAGAACTGAATATCCGTTTACGAAAAATGCCTGGCACAGAAGCCTAAACTCAAGGGAGAAGCTCGTGGCCACACATGCACTCGAAAAAATCATACCGTTTGAACAGTACTTCTCACTGGACGATGAAACCTGTGATGCGCGCATCGCAGTTGCCAAGGAAAAACTCGGCGATGATCTGGTCATTCTCGGACATCACTACCAACGAAATGAAGTTTTCAAGCATGCGGACTATTCGGGTGACTCGCTGAAGTTGTCACGGAATGCGGCATCATCCGACGCTAAATACATTGTCTTCTGTGGTGTTCATTTCATGGCTGAGGTGGCAGATATTCTCTCCCGCCCTGATCAGGTTTCGATTTTGCCTGATATGGCTGCGGGTTGCTCGATGGCCGATATGGCAAACCGGGTCAATGTCGATCGGGCATGGCAGGAAATGGCTGAGGTATTGAATCCTGATGAAATGGTCACACCGATTACCTACATTAATT
Source organism: Methylophaga sp. (assembly GCA_020831825.1). Taxonomy (GTDB): domain Bacteria; phylum Pseudomonadota; class Gammaproteobacteria; order Nitrosococcales; family Methylophagaceae; genus Methylophaga. Next base: position 12,279 of record JAFIFW010000002.1, read on the forward strand.
CCGCTGCAGATTTAAAGTCATTTTGCGGCAAGCATGGCGGCATTGTCTGTACCTCAACCAACGCGCCACATGTGTTGGAATGGGCTTTCGAGCGAAGAGAAAAAATCCTGTTTTTTCCAGATCAGCATCTGGGAAGAAATACCGGCCACAAAATGGGCATTCCACTTGATGAGATGGTGGTCTGGGATTTTGACAAACCTCTGGGCGGGCTTACCCCGGAGCAACTCAAAGCAGCAAAAATCATCCTCTGGAAAGGTTTTTGTTCAGTACATCAGATGTTCCAGCCGCAACAAATTGACAATTTCCTGGCGAAATATCCTGAGACCAAAGTGATTTCTCATCCTGAGTGCAGTTTTGAAGTCTGCCAGAAGTCTGATTTTGTCGGCTCAACTGAGTTTATCGTGAATACCATTGCCAACAGTGAACCAAATACGCGCTGGCTGGTTGGTACCGAACTGAATCTGGTGAACCGCCTTCATGAACGCTTTCAGCATGAGGGCAAATCGGTACATTTCATGTCGCCGACCGTTTGCATGTGTTCGACTATGTTCCGCGTTGACCCTCAGCATTTGCTCTGGGTGTTGGAAAACCTGATCGAAGGTCATGTCGTCAATCAGATTTCTGTCGATCCTGTGACGGCTGCTGAAGCCAAGCTGGCGCTGGATCGTATGCTGGATTTGCCAATCTGAGGAGAGCAGATCAATGACTGAGTCTACTCAAGCCTGTAGTGAACGCAGTTATCAAATCACCGAGCCTGATCTGCCACTGAGTTGTCCGTTACCCTCCATGGCCGTCTGGAATGCCCATCCAAGAGTGTATCTGGACATTGAAAGTCATGGTGAAGTGATCTGTCCTTATTGTGGCACTCATTACACATTACAGCGTCCTGCATCATGATCCACGTCGCTGTTGCCGTCATTGTCAACGACTTGCAGCAAGTGCTGATTACCCGCCGCCATCAACATCAGCATCAAGGTAATTTATGGGAGTTTCCCGGTGGCAAGTGCGAGCCCGGTGAACAGGTTTTGGATGCCTTGAAACGAGAGATTCTGGAAGAGGTCGGTTTATCGGTGATCTCGGCAGAGCCGCTACTCAAAGTGCCGTTTGATTACGGCGATCGACAAGTTTTACTGGATGTTTGGCGAGTGTCCAAGTTTGTCGGGCAGGCACAGGGTCGTGAAGGTCAGGCCATGCACTGGTGCGATTTGAACGCACTTGATGAGTATCATTTTCCGGCAGCGAATCAGCCTATTATTGCAGCGGTCTCCAGAGCTTAGTGTCTGGGTTCATCTTCCGGTTCGAATGATGGCTCACCTGCGATACGGTGGTTTTCAGCCGCCCAGTCACCCAGATCAATCAGTTTGCAACGCTCTGAGCAGAACGGGCGCCATTTCGCTTCATCGTTCCAGATAACGTTTTTGCCACAGGTCGGGCACTGAACAACATTTACCATGGCGCAGCTTACATTGCACAGCAGCTGAGTTCAAAATCAACATCATCAGCAATTTGCTGTGGACGACCATCAATATCAAACTGCATGAAACGAACAGTAAATCGATGTTTTCCGCCACTGATTTCCGGGTAAAATGGACTGCCCTCGGGAAGTTTGACTCGGATTAGCTGATGCGGTTGATTGGCATCCAGCGACTGTTGATAAAAGCCGGCCTCTGCATGAGCAGGATTAAAACCGATACTTTGACGAATCAGCCGCAACGTGATTTCAATGGCAGCTCTGGCAGCGACAAACTGTTCCATCCACAGCTGAATTTGTTGTTGCCGCTGTTCGGTACTACAGTGCTGTAACCAGAAATGATACGCCGGTAAGTCAAAGTCACAGGTACCACCAGCAATGCTTGAACGCTGGCGAATACTGTATAGGAAATCATTTTCTTTCAGCGCCTGACCAATAATCGATTTTTTCAGATGCAGCGCATCCAGTGTTTGATCAAGCTCTGCTAACAGGTTGTCCAGCATACTTCTGTCAACGCCGGGAATATTTTCAAGGGCGGTAAGATTGGCGATCAGCCTTTCAATTTCTTTGATGATTTCTGCCTTGATATCACTGCGTTCAAAAACAGAGAGCATTGAAAGCATGGCATCAATTGCGTCACGATGATGCATTTCAGAGTTGTCACTGAGCGCATGATCAACTCTGGCAAACAGAAACTCCAGACGCAGAAAGGTACGGATTCGTTCGTTCAGGGGCTGTTCGTAAACAATGAATTCAGACACAGTTCAACAATCTTGAAGGACGCCAAAAAGGCTATTGTCTCTGACATTCATCAGCGTGGCAACTCACATACTTTGCTCGGCCAGATTCAGATATTTGAAGTGCAATTGTTCAACCGCGGTCACCAGACTTTCATGAGTGTCGTCATTCTGGATAACGTCATCGGCAAACTTCAAACGTTGCTCTCGTGTTGCTTGTGTGGCGATGATAGCTTCAGCCATCTGAGCATCGATTCCAGGTCGTTGCAGCATGCGTTGCATTTGTATGGTCGGATCGCAATCAATCACCAAAATTCTGTCAACAGTCGTTTGCAAACCGGCTTCGATCATCAAAGGCACAGACAGGATGCAGTATGCCGAATGGCAATTATCAGCCCTAATCCGCAGTTGTTGTTTGATGGCGGGATGGAGAATTTGCTCAAGTCGTTGTCGATGTTGCTCATCGGTAAATACTTTTTCACGCAACCAGGCGCGATTTAGCGTGTTGTCATGCATCAGTGCTGCATTGCCAAAATAACTGACGATTTCTCGGTAACAGGGCATGCCTGGTTCGACCAGTTCACGGGAAATCTCATCTGCATCAATAACGGCTACGCCATGCGCTGCAAATAATTCTGATACCGTTGATTTACCGCTGGCAACACCGCCGGTCAGACCGATTTTGAAAGTCATATCAGGCAAGCCCCGCCAATGACAGATACCATTGATTAATGGCTTCTCCCCAGACCAACGCCAGCCAGCCAGCGACGGCAAGATAAGGACCAAATGGAATCGGTTGATCCTGTTGTTGCTTTTTCAATAGCATCAGGCTGAGGCCGACTACGGCGCCGACCAATGAGGATAACAGCACAATCGCAGGCAAAAATTGCCAACCCAGCCATGCACCCAATGCAGCCAGCAGTTTGAAATCACCATAGCCCATGCCTTCTTTGCCAGTGAGTAATTTGAATCCGTGAAACACCAGCCACAGTGACAAATAACCCGCGATGGCACCAATGACTGCCGAGTTTAAAGAAGTGAAGGTGCCAAACAGGTTGAACAGCAAACCCAGCCAGAGCAGTGGCAGAGTGATATTGTCTGGCAACAGTTGATGATCAACATCTATAAATGTCAGCGCAATCAGCGCCCAGGTCATCAACAACGCAGCCGCACAGGCGGTGGTAAAACCAAAATGCCAGGCAACGACCACAGAGAGTGTTCCGGTCAGGGCTTCAATCAGGGGATAACGCGGGCTGATAGGCGATTTACATTCTTTGCATCGACCTCGCAGCAGCAGGTAACTCAACACCGGAATATTTTCCAGCGCGGTGATCACATGGCCGCAATGCGGGCAACGAGAGCGGGGACGACTGAGGGTAAATGTCTCTGTCGGCTGAGGATTGTTGTGACCGTTCAGTTCATCACACTGTGACTGCCAGTCACGGCGCATGATAATCGGCAGGCGATGAATGACCACATTAAGAAAGCTGCCAACCAGCAGCCCCAGTAAGCCCGTCGCTAACAATAAAAAAGATTGCGAGTGAGCCAGTACATCAAACAAGGCCATGTATTAGATAACCGCACCAAGTTTGAAAATTGGCAGATACATGGCAATGACCAGTGTACCAATGACCACGCCCAGGAAAGCCATGATCAACGGTTCCAACAAGGCTGTCATATTATCGACGGCATCATCGACTTCACGCTCATAAAAGTCAGCCACTTTTGCCAGCATGGCATCCAGTGAGCCAGATTCCTCACCTATAGCCACCATTTGAATGACAATATTCGGAAACAGTGTTGTCTCGAGCATTGATTTATTGAGCTGGGTACCGGTGGACACATCATCCCGCATAATCAGCGTGGCTTCACTGAACACGATATTGCCAGTGGCACCGGCAACGGATGTCATGGCTTCAACCATGGGCACACCCGCCCTGAACATGACCGCAAAAGTCCTGGCGAAGCGAGCAATTGCTCCCTTGTGCAAAATGTTGCCAACTACAGGCAGTTTTAAAAGTGTGCGATCCAGCAGATGCTGCAGTTTTCGGGAGCGTTTCTTCATGGCCATGAAACCCATCACAGAGCCAATCAACACTCCGAAAATCAGCCACCATATTTCCTGAAACACTTGTGAGATAGTGATAACCAGTTTGGTCAGTGCCGGTAAATCAGCACCAAAGCCCTGAAACAATTCCTCAAACTGAGGTATAACAAAAATCATCAAAATAGCGGTCACGATGAATGCCACAACGATGATTGCTGCCGGGTAGACAAGCGCTTTCTTGATTTTTGCTTTGAGCGCCTCAGTTTTTTCCTGATAAGTCGCGATTTCATTTAGCAGTGTCTCAAGTGTACCCGACTGTTCGCCGGCATGAATCAGGCTGATATAGAGATCATCAAAGTGCAGTGGATATTTAGCTAGAGATTCCGCAAGGCTGGTGCCCGATTCAACATCTGCTTTTATGGCCAGCAGCATTTCCTGCATGCTCTGGTTTTCATGACCCTGACCGATGATCTCAATGGATTGCATCAGTGGCACGCCTGAAGACATCATGGTGGCCAACATACGACTGAAAAGCGCGATATCTGAAGGTTTGATCGGCGGTTTGCGTGGCGCAAACAAATCTTTGGGTTTTTTGCGGACCTTGGTTGGCGTGATGGATTGTCGGCGCAATTCATTGCGCACTTCGTTGATATTTTCGCCGACCATCTCACCTTTTATTTTTCGGCCTTGGCGGTTAGTGCCTTGCCATAGATAAATGGTCGGAAGTTTTACTTTTGCTGCCTTTTTAGCGCGCGCCTGGGCCACGGTCTACTCCTTGATCACCCGGTTGATCTCTTCCAGACTGGTCAAGCCAGCCATGACTTTTTTGAGGCCAGAGGCTCGCAAGTCAGCGATACCTTCTTTTTTGGCCTGGTCAGCAAGCTGTATGGCATTGCCACCTTCCATGATGATACGTCCCATGGCTTCAGAGACTGGCATCACCTGATAAATACCGACTCGCCCTTTATAGCCTTCGGTACAGTGTTCACAGCCGACTGCACGATAGACCTTAAACCCGCTACTGACTTGTTCCTCAGTGAAGCCCTCTTTCAACAAGGCTTCCGCCGGCAGTGTCTCGGCTGTTTTGCATTGAGGGCAAAGTCGTCGGGCCAGCCGTTGAGCAATGATCAACGATACTGCGGAGGCAATATTAAATGGTGGCACGCCCATATTGGCCAGACGAGTCAGTGTTTGCGGTGCATCGTTGGTATGCAGGGTTGAAAATACCATATGCCCCGTCTGAGCGGCTTTGATGGCTATTTCAGCCGTTTCCAGGTCACGGATCTCACCGACCATGATGATATCGGGATCCTGACGCAGGAAGGCCCGGAGGGCTTCAGAGAAGGTCAGTCCGATGGCCGGGTTAACATTGACCTGGTTGATGCCGGGCAGTGTGATTTCTGCGGGATCCTCAGCAGTGGAAATATTGCGATCGTCGGTATTGAGAATATTCAGCGCAGTGTACAGTGATACCGTTTTACCACTACCTGTTGGACCAGTAACCAGCACCATTCCATAAGGTTTGTGCATGGTCTCCATAAAGATTTTTTTCTGGTCATCTTCATAACCCAAAGCGTCAATGCCCAGCTGTGCACTGGTTGGATCCAGAATCCTCAGTACGATTTTTTCGCCATGCAAGGTCGGACAAGTGTTGACACGAAAATCAATGGCTTTGGACTTGGACAGTTTCAGTCGCATCCGTCCATCCTGAGGCACCCGTCGTTCGGCAATGTTCATTCTGGACAATACTTTCAGACGTGCTGCAATCCGGCCGCCCAGTGCAACAGGTGCGGTTTTGGTTTCGTGCAAAATACCGTCGATACGCACACGCACACGGTATTTCTTTTCGTAAGGTTCAAAGTGAATATCCGATGCACCAGCCTTGATGGCATGAGTGAGTATGCCATTGATGAAACGAACTACTGGTGTGTCGTCGATATTGGCTTCGTTAAGGTTGGGTTCCTTGTCGAGCGAGTCATCCGGACCGAGATCGATATCATCCAGTTCAGCATCGTCAAAGTCGTCAAGCTGCTGGTCCTGGTTATCGAGGGCTTTTTCGATGATAGCGCTGAGTTTGGATTCATCGACCAGCACAGGAAAGGTATTCAGTGCGGTGTTGAACTGAAATTCATCCAATGCCTGAAGGTTTGTTGGGTCAGATAATGCAACGTACAGGCGTTTGCCCCGTTGATAAAGCGGCAGAGCATTGTGCTGTCGTATCAATTTTTCCTGAAACAGGCTGGTTGGCGCCATTTCGAGGTTCATGGTGTCGATATCGAATAGAGGCACGCCAAATTCTACTGAAGCGATGGCGGCGATATCAGCACTGGCGAGTATCTTGTGGTTCACCAGATAAGTGACATATGATTGCCGAGCTTCCTTGGCAGCGATTTGCGCCGTGTGAGCTGCTTCTTCATCCAGCAAGCCCTCACTGACCAGACGTCTTGCCAAGCCACTCAGCCTGACGGGTGCTGCGGTATTTGCCATGACGGATTCTGTTTCCTTAACATGTTAATCATTGCGCACAGCCAATAGTATGTAAGTTACCGTATAAATTCCAGGATTTGTTCACAGTCTGGCTATGTAACTGTATGACTTGTCGGCAATAAGCCTGCCATTTCTGGTAATAGCGTTTCGCAGCAAACCTGTATACTGCCTGCTTGGCGTCAGCGGAGGATAACAATGAAACAAATGATGGGCTGGTTGCGAGTCGCATTGTTGGCAGGAATGCTAGCGCTGGTATCCGCGTGTGGTCAGAGTGGTGATTTGTATTTGCCTGAGGGAAAGGCAACTTCGATAATGGTAGCTTAAAAGGTTTTTGATGGATTTTTTTCAGTATCAGCAGGACAGTCTATATGCCGAAGATGTGCCGGTCAGTGACATTGCAGCGCAATATGGCACACCTACCTATATATACTCCCGAGCCACATTGGAGCGGCACTGGCGTGCGTTTGATGAAGCATTTGCCGGTATGCCACATCTGGTCTGTTACGCGGTAAAAGCCAACTCCAATCTGGCGGTACTGAATGTCCTGGCTCGACTTGGTTCTGGTTTTGATATCGTCTCTGGCGGCGAGCTGGCCAGAATATTGGCGGCCGGAGGCAAAGCCGAGCGGACGGTATTTTCCGGTGTTGGCAAAACCACCGATGAGATTGAATATGCCCTGGAACAAAACATTCGCTGTTTCAACGTCGAGTCCGAAAGTGAGCTGCAGCGAATCAGCGAAGTAGCCAGTCGTCTGGGCAAATCTGCGCCAATTTCAATTCGGGTGAATCCTGATGTGGATGCGCAAACCCATCCGTATATTTCAACCGGACTCAAAGAAAACAAATTTGGCATTGCCATAGAAAATGCGCTGGATGTTTATCAAGCCGCAGCCCAATTGCCTGGACTTAATGTCGTCGGCGTCGATTGTCATATCGGCTCGCAGCTCACCACGGTTGCGCCGTTTGTTGATGCTTTGCATAGGGTCTTAGCCCTGATTGACCGACTGGCCGAATTCGATATCCAAATCAAGCATCTCGATATTGGCGGTGGTTTGGGCATTCGCTATAAAGACGAAACGCCACCTAGCCCGTCTGAATATGCTGCAGCCATGCGAGATGTGCTGACTGACCGAAACCTGGAAATCTTTCTTGAGCCAGGTAGAGCCATTGCCGGCAATGCGGGCATATTGTTGACGCGCGTTGAGTACATCAAGACCACAGAAGCGCATCGTTTTGCCATCATTGACGCCGCAATGAACGACTTGCTGCGCCCTGCCTTGTATCAATCGTGGATGGAAATCGTGCCAGCAAAACTGCGCAGCGATCTTGTCGCAGAGACCTACGACGTGGTGGGCCCTGTCTGTGAAACCGGCGATTTTCTGGGTAAGCAACGTGAGCTGAAAATCGCTGAAGGTGATTTACTGGCAATTCGCTCGGCAGGCGCCTATGGTTTTACTATGAGCTCTAACTACAATTCACGGCCAAGGGCGGCTGAAGTGATGGTGGATGGCGCTGAGCTGCATCTGGTGCGTGAACGTGAGTCAATCGCTTCACTTTATGCTGGCGAGCGAGTACTGCAGGACTAGAAGGTCATGTTGAAATTCAGCAAGATGCATGGTTTGGGGAATGACTTTATTGTCATCGACGCCATCCATCAATCAGTAGAACTAAGCAAACAGCAAATACAGATGCTGGCGGACAGGCATTGGGGCATCGGCTGTGATCAGTTACTGCTGGTGCAACAAGCTGAATCAGCCGGGGCAGATTTTCGCTACCGTATTTTCAACGCGGACGGAGGCGAGGTTGCTCAATGTGGTAACGGTGCCCGCTGTTTCGCTCGATTTGTTCACGATAAAGGCTTGACTGACAAAACCGTGATTGCAGTCGAGACAGCCTCTGGGCTTATTTACCCGGAGCTACAGTCAGATGGTCAGGTGCGTGTGGACATGGGGCCGCCCCGGTTTGAGCCCGCCGCGATTCCCTTTGTTGCCAATGAACTCTCCAACACCTATATGCTGGCCTTACCCTCTGGCCCGCACGTTGAGATCAGCGCATTGTCGATGGGTAACCCACATGCGGTTGTTCGGGTGGAAAACATCAGTGCTGCGCCTGTTGCGGAGTGGGGTCCTCAGATAGAGGCTCATGAAAGGTTTCCTGGGCGCGTCAATGCGGGGTTTATGCAGATCGTCGATCATGACCATATCCGTCTGAGAGTCTACGAACGCGGTGTCGGAGAGACTCAGGCCTGTGGAACCGGTGCCTGCGCTGCTGTGGTCAGTGGCATTCGTCGAGGATTGCTGGCACGAGATGTTCAAGTGGATTTGCCCGGTGGTTGTTTGCACATTAGCTGGCCTGATGAAACATCCAATGTCATGATGACCGGGCCTGCACAACACGTTTTTGATGGAGAAATTGAGTGGCCGATACCGACTCAAAGCTAACAGCGGACAAAATTCACGATTACCTTGCCGAGCACCCGGACTTTCTGCTGAAAAATCCCGACACACTGGCCCTGTTGCAACTTGATGAAGACCAGACACCAGCGAACATTATTTCTCTGGCACAAAAGCAACGTGAACGTTTGGAGGACAAGGTGCAACATTTGGATGAGCAACTGCGTGCGCTGATTGACAACGCCCACAGCAACTCGGCTTTGCAGGATAGAGTTCATCAATTGTGTTTACGATTTCTTGACTGTGATGATCTGGAATCATTGCTCAGGGTATTGATGCGAGATCTGAAACAGGAATTTAACGCCGATGCGGTCGCGCTCAGGTTGTTTTATGCCGGAGACAAGGCTCCCAAAATTCCGGACATCAAGGCCAACATCGCCCAGTTGCATGCTGATGATAGTATTCTGAAAGCGTTTGACAGCCAGCTCAACAAGCAAAAACCGGTCTGTGGTCGTCTGACCAAAGCGCAAAAACAAGTATTGTTCAGTGATGTGGATATTTCAGTGGGGTCCGTGGCTTGCCTGCCACTGGGTCATCAACCCTGTGCCGGAATTCTGGCGATTGCCAGTGAAGATGCCAACCGTTTCCATGCCGATATGGGCACCACCTATCTGAGCTTTTTAGGTGATGTCTTTATGCGAATGTTGCGACGCTTCGATTTGCATCATCATGTCGGCTGAACTGGCAGAAGTCACCGAAGCTTTTTTACAATCGCTGACCGCACAGCGTCTGTCAGAACATACCATCAAAAATTACCGTCGGGATCTGCAACAACTGCTCGGCTTTGCTGACCGTGAGTCTCTGACCGACTGGGCGGTTCTTTCCAGCAAACAGCTAAGAAAATTTATCGCCGAAAACCATCGCAGTGGTTTATCGGCTCGCTCAATTCATCGTCAACTATCCGCGATTCGCAGTTTTTACCGCTATCTGGTTCATCAAGGCTTGTCTGAACATAATCCAGCTGTTGCCGTGCAGGCACCCAAAACTGAAAAACGCTTACCATCGACGCTGGATGTCGATCAAACCAATGCCTTACTGGACGCAACTCCCGAAGATACTTTTGTGGCTTCAAGAGATAGGGCCATCATGGAGCTGCTCTATTCGTCAGGCTTGCGGGTATCTGAACTGGCGGCACTGGATCTGCGCGATATCGATTTTGCTGAACAACTGGTGCATGTCATCGCAGGTAAGGGCGGCAAAGGACGTATTGTGCCGATGGGCCGTCAGGCCATCACCGCGATCAAACATTGGCTGGAAATGCGCGACCGGCGTGGTTTTTTTAGTGAGCAAGCCCTGTTTGTCAGCCAGCAGGGCAGGCGTCTTGGTGTGCGATCCATTCAGCAACGCCTGGCCTACTGGGGTAAACGACTGGGCATTTCCGACAAAGTGCATCCACATCGGCTGCGCCATGCTTTTGCCTCACATATGCTGGAATCCAGTGGTGATCTTCGAGCGGTGCAGGAATTACTGGGCCATGCCGATATCAGCACCACCCAGGTCTATACTCACCTCGATTTTCAGCACCTGGCCAAGGTCTATGATGCCGCGCATCCGCGTGCCAAAAAGCGTTCTTGAGATTGTGAATTCACCACAGAGACACAGAGGGCACGGAGTTTTAAAAGAATAATCCGCAGATTATCAGGTGGTAATTGCGCAAGCTGATGTATCAACCACAGAGCCACAGAAGACACAGAGTTTTTATTCTGTTGGATCGTCTGGTTTTCCAGCTTCCTGATACTCCTCGGGTTTGGCAATGATGCGGGGACCTACTCTCTACCTAGGCGCTCAATGACTTGCCTTATGTTTGGCGCTGAGCTTGCGAAGCCCAAGCTAGGTAATAGCAAGAATCCCTTACTGAATTTACCGATCCGGTCTTTTGAAACAGATCCAAATCAATATGCCTTCTCCAATAATCTGCGACCATCTGCGTAATCTGCGGATAGATAGCTTTTAAACCCCTGTGCCTCTGTGGTTAATTTCATGGCTAGTGCGCCTGTTCCCAGTTATCGCCAACGCCCATGCCTACTTCCAGTGGCACCTTGAGTTCAGCTGCTTCGATCATAAAGCGCTCAATTTCCTGTTTGGCGTGTTCGAGTTGCTCGTCGGGCACTTCAAATACCAGTTCGTCATGTACCTGCATAATCATGCGAATGCCGGTGTTTTCATTGAGCAACCAGTCGTGAATGGCAATCATCGCCCTTTTGATAATGTCGGCGGCGCTGCCCTGCATCGGCGCGTTAATCGCTGTGCGTTCGGCATATTGGCGGCGCATGCCATTGCTGGAGTTGATTTCCGGTAAATACAGCCGACGTCCGAATATGGTCTCAACATAGCCATCCACTTTGGCTTGCTGGCGGGTGTTGTCCATGTACTGTTTGACGCCGGGATAGCGCTCAAAGTAGGTATCCATATAGGCTGCCGCCTGATGCCGTTCAATGCCCAGTTGTTTGGAGAGGCCATGTGCTGACATACCGTAAATCAGGCCGAAGTTGATTGCTTTGGCGCTGCGACGTTGATCGGCAGTGACCGCCTGCAAATCCACATTGAAAATTTCTGAGGCGGTGTGTCGGTGAATGTCTTCGCCTTCAGCAAACGCTTTGAGCAAGCTGGCATCTCCAGACAAATGCGCCATGATGCGCAGCTCGATTTGGGAATAGTCGGCAGCGAGGATCTTGGCACCGTCAGCGGCAACAAAAGCCTCACGAATACGGCGGCCGGTCTCAGTGCGGATCGGAATATTCTGCAAATTAGGATCCGACGAAGATAAACGCCCGGTGGCGGTCACCGCCTGATGATAAGAGGTGTGTACCCGACCCGTACTGTGGTTGACCATCTGCGGCAGTTTGTCGGTATAGGTCGATTTAAGTTTGCTGAGACTGCGGTACTGCATGATGATTTGTGGCAACTCATAACCATCATCAGCGAGTTCCTGCAGCACTTCTTCAGCAGTGGATGGTTGGCCTTTGGGCGTCTTTTTACGCACCGGCAATTGCTGCTTGTCGTAGAGAATCGCCTGCAGTTGTTTGGGCGAGCCAAGATTGAATACCTCACCCGCCGATTCATGCGCCTGTTTTTCCAGCCGGTCGATATCATGTGCAAGGTTATCGCTTTGCTGTTGCAGCATAAAAATATCAATATGTACGCCGTTACGCTCCAGCGTATTCAACACTGGCAATAATGGCATTTCCAGGTGTTTATAGACTTCAGCCAGACTGGGAATCGCTTCGATTTGAGGCCATAGCTTCTGATGCAGTTGCAGGGTGATATCGGCATCTTCGCAGGCATAAGGCGTGGCTTCATCGAGACCAATCTGGTTGAAGGTCAGCTGTTTTTTGCCCTTGCCGGCAATATCTTCGAAATGAATGGTGCTGCGACTCAGATATTTTTCAGCCAGTGAATCCATATCGTGGCGGGTGGCGGTGCTGTCGAGCACATAGGATTGCAGCATGGTGTCATGGGCAATGCCTTGCAGATCAACGCCATGATTGAGCAGCACATGCCGATCATATTTCAGATTCTGACCGACTTTGAGTTTGTTCGGATTTTCCAGCAGTGGTTTCAGCCGGGCCAGGATGCTGTCAAAGTCCAGTTGTTCGGGCGCACCCGGATAGTCATGAGCCAGCGGCAGATAAAAAGCGCTACCAGCCTTGATGGCAAACGACATGCCGACCAGTCGGGCCTCCAGATAATTCAGGCTGGTGGTTTCGGTATCAAAGGCAAACAGCTCGGCTGCCTCCAGTTGCTTGAGCAAGTCTGCAAACTCGGCCTCGCTGACAATGGCCTGATAGTGTTGTTCGGCAGGTGCAGTCTCAATCTCGGCTGCTGTTGTACTGCTGACCGGGGCGTTTTCAGCCGGCGCATTTCGAACTTCCTGAGTCCAGGTTCTGAATTCGTAGCGTTCGAATAATTCCAGCAAAGCGGCGCTGTCTGTGGGTTGCAGATTCAGCGTTTTGGGTTCGAAATCCAATGGCACATCCAGTTTGATGGTGGCCAGTTGGTAGGACAGCGGCAGATCCGGCAGTGCATTGCGCAGGTTTTCACCCAGCTTGCCTTTGACCTCATCGGCGTGGTCAATAACCCCTTGCAGACTGCCGTATTGTTGCAGCAGTTTAGTCGCTGTTTTGGGGCCTACATTAGGCACACCGGGAATGTTGTCCACCTTGTCGCCCATCAGCGCCAGATAGTCGATGATCTGCGCGGGTTCGATGCCGTACTTTTCCTTGACGGCGGCGATATCGGTGATGGTGTTGCTCATGGTGTTGACTAGCGTCACATGCTCATTGACCAGCTGCGCCATATCCTTGTCACCGGTAGAAATCACCGTGTCGATGCCTTGTTCAGTGGCCTGTTGTGCCAGTGTGCCAATAACATCATCTGCCTCCACGCCATCAATCATCAGTAACGGCAGCCCCATGGCTTTGACAATGTTGTGGATCGGCTCGACCTGTTCACGCAAGTCATCCGGCATCGGTGGGCGATTGGCTTTGTATTCGGCATACAAATCATCGCGAAAGGTTTTGCCCTTGGCGTCAAACACCACCGCCATATGTTGCGGATCATAGTCTTTCAGCAGCTTGCGCAGCATATTGATGACGCCGTAGATAGTGCCGGTGGCTTCGCCTGAACGATTGGTCAGGGGGGGCATTGCATGATAGGCACGGTAGAGATACGAAGAACCATCGACAAGGATGAAAGGTTTGGTCTGCGTCATAGCGATATATGGCCAATTTTGAAGTATTAACGGGTTGCTTTAATAGTGATTGCGGAAGTGCTATCTTAAGCGCAATTGTTGTGGAGCATGAACATGTCTAAACATCTCGCTATTGTATGCGCAGCCGGTTTATTTATCACGGGCACTGCTGTGGCAGATACTTCCTACCTTGAGCAGCCGCCAGTGATTCCGCCACCGCTGGCAGACGGCGACAGTATCGAGCCCGAAATCACCATCATCCAGCAGGAAGATCGGATGATTGAAGAATACCGGGTCAACGGTCAGCTCTACATGATCAAAGTCACACCCTCGGTAGGTCCTTCATACTATCTTATGGATATGGATGGCGACGGACGTTTGGAGACGCGCAGACATGACCTCGATTCCAAATTGCTGATCCCTAACTGGATCCTGTTTGAGTGGTAATCCTCCTTAATTTCTGAGCAGTTGCATGTCGGTTTACACTGAAGTCGGGCGCGACCAACTCATCGCGTTCCTAGCAGACTATGCGGTCGGAGAACTGGTTCATTATCAGGGCATCAGTGACGGCATCGAAAATACCAATTACTTTGTTACCACAGACAAGGGCGAATTTGTCCTGACCCTGTTTGAGCATCATGACTTTGGTGAGTTAGCCTATTTTCTTGATGTGATGACATTTTTCTTTGAGCATGGCATTCCGTCGGCACACCCGGCCGCTGACCGGCAAGGTCTTTATCTGAAAAAACTCTGTGGTCGTCCGGCGGCATTGGTGATGAGACTTGACGGTCGTGGTGTTAACCAGGTGGCAAGTCTCAATCAGTGTGCAGCCATTGGTGACATGCTGGGTCAGATGCACATCGTCGGGCAAAAATTCCAATCACGCAGAAGCAGTCAGCGTGGCCCTGACTGGCGTATCGACACAGCGCAGCGATTGCTGCCCCTCATGGATGCAGAGCAGGCCGACTGTCTAAAAAATGAGCTGGCTTTTCAGAAAGGCTATGCCGATCTTGATCTGCCATGGGGCGTGACACACTCCGATCTGTTTCGTGATAACGCCCTGTTTGACGGTGACCAGTTGAAAGGTATCATCGACTTTTATTTTGCCTGTGACGAATACCTGCTTTATGACCTGGCAGTGGCGGTGAATGACTGGTGTGTTAATGATGCAGGCACGCTCGATCACAATCGTTATCAGGCATTGATGCAGGCTTATCTGAAACACCGACATTTGACCGAGGCTGAGCAGGCTAACTGGAATCTGGTCCTGCGTGCCGCGGCTTTGCGGTTCTGGTTGTCGCGCTTGCAAGACAAGTTGTTTCCTCGTGAGGGTGAAATGACACAAATCAAAAACCCGGACGCTTTTCTGACTATTCTCCTGCAGCATCGACATCATCCCCTGAGTGCAGATGTTTTCTAGTTTGATGTTTGCATCAAAACTGCCAAGGCAATCCTGATGAAAGTGTTGATCATCAAGCTCACATCCATGGGCGACTTGATGCATGCACTGCCAGCACTGACCGATGCCGTCAGCCGTTACCCGGATATTCAGTTCGACTGGGTAGTGGATGAGACTTTTGCCGAAGTCTCGCAATGGCATCCTGCGGTGCGCAATGTGATTACCACCTCACATCGTCGCTGGAAAAAAAATACCTGGCAGACCCTGACCGGTGGTGAACTGCGCGCGTTCTACCGTGAGTTGAATGCCGACGACTACGATGTTGTAGTCGATATGCAAAACAATCTGAAAAGTGCACTGGTCAGTGTGTTGCGTCGTGGCCCTGTTTACGGGCTGGACAAAGATTCCTGTCGAGAACGTCCAGCGTATCTGGCCTATAAATTCCCGATTTCTGTCGATCCGCAGCAGCATGCTGTGGTCAGAATGCGGCAGATTCTCGCACAAGCACTGGATTATCAGGTGCCCGAAACCTCGGCTGATTATCAAGCCGATTTCAGTGACTTCGCCTTACCTGAACTCGACTTTGATTTACCCGAGCGCTATCTGATGTTTGTGCACAATGCCAGTTGGCTGACCAAACTATGGCCCGTCAATTACTGGCAGCAGCTGGTTCAACTGGCTCGCGCTGAGGGTTTTTCTGTGCTGCTGCCTTGCGGTAATGACGAAGAATTGCAACGCGCCCGCCAGATTGCCTTGATAGATGATCAGGCGTTTGCACTACCTAGACTATCCTTGAACCATGTGGCAGCCCTAATGCAGCGTGCCAGTGGCGCAGTGTGTAGCGATACCGGCCTTGCACATCTGGCTGCGGTGGCTTCAACACCTGCCATCACGCTTTATGGTGCCACTGACACCGATCTGATTGGCACTTATGGCAAATATCAACAACATCTGGTGTCAGACTTTGCTTGTGCACCCTGTTACAAACGGGCATGCCCACTCCCGGAAGCAATTGATAAAGCCCCGGTATGCATGAACGCGTTAACGCCCGAACAAGTCTGGCATGGACTACAAACGCTTTTGACCGCAAAATAAAACCAACAGACACGCCATTCCCAAGCAAGCGGGAATCTCGGAGGCTGGAAAGGCGCGAAGCACAAAAGCACCGTCATTCCCGCGCAGGCGGGAATCTTTGAGGCAGTGCAGAGATTGCGGACAAACGCTGAGCGTTTTCCGCAATGACGAAGAAGGGAGGGTTCTATGCTTTTCTCTCGTCATTCCCGCGCAGGCGGGAATCTCGGGGAGTGGAAAGATGCGAAGTACCAAAGCACCGTCATTCCCGCGCAGGCGGGAATCTCGGAGGCTGGAAAGGCGCGAAGCACCAAAGCACCGTCATTCCCGCGCAGGCGGGAATCTTTGAGGCCGTGCAGAGATTGCGGACAAACGCAAAGCGTTTTCCGCAATGACGAAGAGGGGAGGATTCTATGCTTTTCTCTCGTCATTCCCGCGCAAGCGGGAATCTTGAGGCGTGCAGAGACTCCGGACAATCGCCAGACGATTTCCGCAATGACCAGCACTTGATGAAGCGCGACAATTGAGCCAAAACTTAAAAAAACGAACACGCAAAAAACCAGCAAAACACAGGCAAATCTTTATGAAACATGCATCTCCAGACTTTCATCAAGCCCGAGTCGTGGTCGTCGGCGACCTTATGCTGGACCGTTTTTACTTCGGAAAAACCAAACGTATCTCGCCAGAAGCGCCAGTACCAGTGGTCAACGTTGAACGGCTGGAAGACATTCCGGGCGGTGCTGCCAATGTGGCGATGAATATTGCCTCACTGGGCGCCAACTGCCGGTTGTCGGGCATTACCGGTCAGGATGAAGCTGCCGCCGTGTTACAGCAGCGTTTGCATTCAGTGGGTATCAGTTGCCTGTTCCACCAAAGCCCTGATTACCCGACTATCATCAAATCCCGCGTTATCAGTGCGCATCAGCAATTACTGCGGCTGGATTTTGAAACACCTTTTGCCGCAGATGTCTGGCAGGGCATGCGGTCGCTAAGCAAACCCTTGCTGGCCGATGCCAAGGTCTTGGTGTTGTCTGATTATCAAAAGGGCACATTAGCTGAGCCACAATATTGGATTCAGCAGGCACATCAGCAGGCGATAACGGTGTTGGTTGACCCCAAAGGCAATGACTTTGGTAAATACCGTGGTGCAGATGTGATTACGCCCAATATGGCGGAATTTGAAGCCGTCGTCGGTGCGGTGCATTCGGAAGCGGAGCTGGTTGAAAAGGCCCGGCAACTGCTGGCGG
The DNA here is from genome assembly GCA_020831825.1 of Methylophaga sp. Taxonomy (GTDB): domain Bacteria; phylum Pseudomonadota; class Gammaproteobacteria; order Nitrosococcales; family Methylophagaceae; genus Methylophaga. The sequence goes on from JAFIFW010000002.1 coordinate 29,880, forward strand.
AGTTTGATATCAAGGCGCTGCTCATTACCCGCAGCGAGCACGGCATGACGCTGATTCGCCCCGGCCAAACCGAGTTTCACCTGCCAGCCATTGCCAAGGAAGTGGCTGATGTGACTGGTGCCGGCGATACGGTCATTGCCACACTGGCCAGTGCCTTGGCCGCAGGGCAGACGCTGGAGCAATCGGTCACACTTGCCAATGTTGCTGCCAGTATTGTGGTCAGCAAACTGGGCACAGCCACGGTCAGTGCTCCCGAATTAAACACTGAGTTTGCCCGTCATCAAGGTGAGCACAACAGCGATCATTCCTTTGCCGGTGCGGTGACCGTTGAACAACTGAAAATTGCAGTGGATCAGGCCAAAAAACGTGGCGAAAAAGTGGTTTTCACCAATGGCTGCTTTGATATTTTGCATGCCGGCCATGTCAGTTATTTACATCAGGCACGCGCCCAGGGCGACCGTCTGATTGTCGCCATCAACACCGATGAGTCGGTGACAAAACTCAAAGGCCCGGGACGACCTATTAATCCGGCAGAACGCCGAAAAATCGTGCTGGCAGGCCTTGCCGATGTTGATTGGGTGACCTGTTTTGAAGGCGACACGCCGGAAGATTTGTTACGTGAAATCAAACCCGATGTACTGGTCAAAGGCGGCGATTACGATAAAAAAGGCGTGGTCGGCTGGGAAATCGTTGAAGGCTATGGCGGCGAAGTCAAAGTCATGGGCCTGGTTGAAAACTGCTCGACCACGGCGATTGTGAACAAGATAAATCAGAAGTAGAGTCGTTACAGCTATTCCGGCAGACTGAGCCCAGCTTCAATCAGTGTTTCGGGTCGATAATCAGGAAATGCCTGCCAGCGTTGCCAGACGCTTGGGTCAATGGTGACATTCACCGCAGGTTCGCCCAGATGATTGCTGGCGAAGGCACGAATAAACCGGCCATCACCGCGGCGGGTGATTCGCCGAAAAAAGCCATAACTGCCACGTAAAAACTCAGCGAAAGAATCACGCGGCTCGCCTTTGTAGGCATCAACGGGTGGACTGTAGGCTTTGAGCTTTAAGCCAGCCGCATCGGCTTTTTGATGCATCCAGGCAAAAGCAATATCAGCCAATGGATCATCGCCATAACCGCCACCCACATTGGCATGTGCACCTATAAACCAGCGTTGTTCAATATCAATCTGTTCGTTGTCTTTAATGCCGTCATGGCTGGACCACAGCACTGAATCATAGGTAGCACGATGTTCATCCAGTGCCATTGCCTGATAGGCGCGCAGTACGATATTGGATAATTCGGTGTCGTGCCAGGCATAACGGCCACGTTCAGAAATCATGGTGCTGGGTACACCCAGCGCGCCCACGGTATCCCAGACGCCAAGAAAATCTATCTTGATCTTGCGACTGTATTGAACCCGAAACTCGACACATTCCGGGCTATTGGCACCAAGAGATTTGTTGCGATACAACTGTTCAGCCTGTTGCAACAAGTCGGGTCTGGAAATCTCCAGCAAACCACATTTGTTAATCAGCCCGGCCAGACTGCGCGCGGTGTAGGCACCGCGGCTAAAACCAAAAATAAACACTTCAAAGTTGTCGTGGTAGTTGCGTATCAGCCAGTCATAGCCTTGCAACAGGTTTTTGGTTAAACCATAACCAAATACACCGCCGCGAAACTTCTCAAACCGACCCGTGCCCACACCCGGTTCGTAATAAAAACGCTGACGAACCTCACCATCAACCGGTTCAATGTGACGACTCATTTGATAGACATTGGTGCGATCTTGCGGGTCATTCCATGTGCCGTCGAATAAAATGACCAGTCGTTGTTTAGGAGGTGTCATTTCAAGCTCCAATCCATTGAGGGTTTAACTGCGTTTTGATCTCAAAAAATCGCTGAATGCCGTCGGCAGCAGCTGATGAATCTTGTCGCTGACCTGCAGCTCATGTTTTTGCCACAGAATACCGAGATAAATCAGCCCCAGACCGATGGCGGTCAGCGCAATGGGAAACATCAGACTATCCTTGAATACGACATTCGCCAAATGGCCGAGATAAAAAGTTGTGCCGAGCGCACCAAAAACCACAAAGACCCGGCGCACGATCAACACACCAATGCCGATCAGTAACAGGTTGATGCAGAAGTAAATGAACTTGGCCAACTCACTGTCGGAAGACTGGACTGACAAACCACCCCAGAAGGCAATGACCCCGAACAGATATAACCAGAAGGCATAATCTCCTGAGCGATGGCTGCGCATATCAATCCAAAAGCCAAACAGCATCACAGTGAGCCCGAAATACATCGATACCAAGGCGCGCAATTCAAAACTTGCCCAGCCGCCAACCATTATCGCGGCAATATCCATCGACAAATACCAAAGCGTCACAGCAATCGGCATCAGCAAAAACGGATAACGATAGCGATAAGCCATGATGGCACCCACGGCCAGCGTACCCAACTGCATATACAGCCAGTGCCAGCGGATATAACGATGATATTCCTGATAAACACTGATATCCGGCCAAAACCCGATGGCCTGTTGCAAACCATAAATGGTCAGTGGCGTTAGCGCCACTACAAAAGCAGCGCAAATGCCTGCCGGAATCGTCAGTCCTTTTGCCTGAAAATGATTCGCCAGACTCAAACCGGCACCGGCATAAAGCAGACTGATAAAGAAAATGCCCCAACCACCAAAACGTTCCCAGCCGAGGGTCATAAACAGCGTCATCGCGCCAATGGCAATGAGCCCACCGAGGTAATAGAGCACATGAGTGAAATCAAAACTGGGGCCAGTCGCGGGATGGGATTTCAAGAAATCAAACAACCGGATCGCTTGCTCCTGCGTGAGAATTTCTTGCTCCACGGCAGAATCAAGCTGGTTTTTGGTGATTTTCATGCGCGCATTCCTTTGGCCTGAACGATTTGCTTATCTTAGAGCAAACAACGGGGATTGGAAGCGACTCAATTCAATCCACAAGCAGTGCACGCAGGCTCTAAGAAATGTATCCTCAGATGTACACAGATTTTTAGTCTATTTACACGGCTGGATTTTAATCCAGTGACATTGAGGAAAGACGTGAGTTTAATCGTTGCAAAGTGCTGGTCAGGGCTGGAAGGCGGTTAAGGTGTCTGAACGCCACTAAGTCTATGTCAATTACGGAAAGCCTTCAGATGCGCGGATCTGATAAAGTACGCTACCATCCTCATAACGTTTGCCAAGCAGCTGGATGCTGGCATTCAACTCAGGTGTGTTCCGACCAACCATCAGTCTGGTTCTATCGCCATTTTCAAGTTGCACCAGGATCGTGGCAAGTTGACCTTCAGTGATTTCGATGACTGTTCCTTGAGCGTCAAAGGATTCAATTTCCGGCTGTGGCCTCACTAGCCATGAAAGCACTAGCGCGGCAGCCAGGATGATCAAAATAAATATGCCGCGGTTACGTAGGTAGTTGTCGACATACATGCAATTACTCCACTAATCAGCTGCCTGCCGATAATCTTAAGCCACAAACGCAGTCATTAATATCGAAAATACAGCGCTGCATAGGTTGCAAGGGAAGAAAGCGTTAGTTAGTTCATATGGCTCAGACTGACGCCAAATATCATGAGGCGCCGGCGAACAGAAATAATTTGTTCAAGCCATTACAACACTCTTTTCCCAACCAGCCCCAATTCGTTAGTCAGCCAATCTTCTGGCAGAAGCCAGCTCCATGTCCGCCGGCACGCTTTGCACCAATAACAATCTCAATTGCTGCTGCTGCGCCACTTCATACATCGCACCATGAATCAGCGGCTGACAACTGGCATCCAGTCTGGCCGGGAGCTGGGCAATTAAAAAACTGCCCACCTGCGCAATACGCAATGGTTTATCCGACGCAATGCCGTGATCAGCAAGCTTGGCGTCGATTTGCGCCCGAATATCACCCGCCGGTGCCGCAAACAAAATCTGCCGCAAGGCCTGTGCTATCAAACGCACCGGAATATAGGAAAAATAACCGGCAATCACCAACACCATCAGCGGATCGGCATAATGGGCATAATCGGCATAGTGCGTATAACTCATGGCAAAGGTGGCCATAAACCCCAACAACACGGCAGCGCTTAACCAGGTATCCATCTGCCATTGCCGCTGTTCGGCATTGACTAATGCGGTATTCACATCCTTTTTGCGATGGTGAATATAAGCCCAGGTCACCGCACAACCAGTCACGTTGACCACACCAAACAGCAAGGCCAGATCCAGATTCACCTCTCGACCGCCCTGCAACAGACTGACCAGCGAAAACAGCATCGAAACAATACATACCAGTGCGATAACCACACCTTTGACCAGAATGGCGATAGGCTCGATGGTCAGTCGGCCAAAAGGATAGTCATTGTTGGCAGGCTTGTTGGCCAACTTCAACGCCAGCAATGATAAAGAGGCCAGCGCCAAAGACAGCAACGAATAGGCGCTATCAAACAAAATCATCACCGAGCCACTCATCAAGCCCAGGATCAATCCCGAAACCGAAAAGCAGGCGGCGGAGATCGCCGATACCATCAATACTTTCCGCTCAATATTTGTCCGCATAACTGCTCCTTGATTTATGGCGGGTACTTTAGCGGCAGGCAGCTATTCGACAAAATCGCTCAGCGCCAATATAGTTGGCGCTAAAGTGGTTAGCCAACGGGACGGATTATGCGGGTTGAACAAATTGAAGCATTTGTAAAAACAGCAGAGCACGGCTCTTTTGCCAAAGCCGCTATCGCACTGGGAATGCAGCGCAGCACGGTAAGTGCTGCAGTTTCATCACTGGAAGATGAGCTGGCAATTAACCTGTTTGAACGTTCAGGCAACAGCTTGCAGATAACACCTGTTGCACAAGCTTTATTGGCGGATAGCCAGCGATTATTGCAATCGGCGATTCGCATCAAACAACTCAGCACCCAACATCTGGAAGGCATTGAAACCGAACTGCGTATTGCCCGTGATGATGCTCTGCCGGAAGTCTTCTGGCATCAGTGCATGCATGACTTACACAAGCAGTTTCCGCAAACCTCCACCTCGGTGTATTTGTTGCCGACACAGGAACATCAGGAGTTCATCGATAACGGCATTGTCGATATCACCTTTGGCCTCAACAACGCAGTCGAACCCGCCTTCAGGCTTGGCATGATCGAACAACGTACTGTTGTCAGCCCCAGCCATCCACTGGCGAATCTGGCACAAGTGACAGAAAGCGATTTAAGCCAATACACACAAATTTGTCTGACCTTCCTGCAACGCGGGCAACTGGTGATTCAGAACCAAATTGGCCGGCAATATTCAGGCCTGACCATGTACGAACTTATACGAGACGCCGTATTACGCGGCGATGGCTGGGCCATTTTGCCGAGTACATTGATCCAACCGCACCTGAGTCAACATCAACTGGTCAGTCTCGCCACCGAAACCGCGTTATCCGCCACTTATTTTCAATGCCTGACACGACAGGCAAACCGCAAAGTAGCCACCTGGTTACGAAATCGCGTTGCGTATGCGTTAACTCATGAATTTAAAGGTGTGTAGCTGACTCTGTGAATAGATAAATAAACCACAGAGACACAGAGGGCACAGAGTTTTCAAAGAAATCTATCCGCAGATTACGCAGATGGACGCAGATTTTTTGGATGAAAATTAGCTCTTCCAGCATTGCCAAAACGGCCTCGCACTCACTCACCTCAATCCGGTCATCGCGAGCCCCAACCCATTTTCCCGTCATCGCGAGCCCGCTAGGGCGTGGCGATCCAGTCCCGACCTTCAATCAAAAGCTCAAACTAAAATGTTCACCACAGAAGTACGGAGGGCAGAGAGCTTTTAATAAAGCTATCCGCAAATTACGCAGATTATGAGGGTATTTTTGGTAGGTTGGGTTCAATGCAATGAAACCCAAAAATCAAAATTAAAGGGAAGCGTCTCTTTTAATTCCAGCTAATGCCAATTACGGGAAGCCCTCAGACGCAGCCATTTGATAGACCACGCTACCGTCTGCATGACGTTTGCCAATCAGGCGGATGCTGCTATTCAACTCGGGCGTGTTTTGACCGACCAACAGCCGGGTTCTGTCGCCATTCTCAAGTTGCACCAGCATCGTCGGGAGTTGACCTTCAGTGATTTCGATCACTGTACCTTGAATATCAAAGGATTCAATTTCCGGATGTGGCCTCACCAGCCAGGACGATCAAAATAAACATGCCGCGGTTACGCAGGTAATTGTCCATATACATGCTGTTGCTCCGCCAACTATTTGTCTGCAATCAATCTTAATCCATAAGCTTGGACATTAACATTGGAACCACAGAGGACACAGAGCTTTCAATTAAGCTATCCGCAGATTACACAGATTACACAGATTACACAGATGAACGCAGATTGTTAGGGTATTTTTGGTAGGTTGGGTTCAATGCAATGAAACCCAAAAATCAAAATTAAAGGGAAGCGTCACCTTTAAGTTTCGCAGAAATGATAAAAAATCGAATCGATTTTTGTTTTTGCTGCTGATGATTACAGACATCTTGCAGTAGCTGAAAAAAAGTCAAAAAGTCCTGCTCAGTCACCAGAGAATTCTCGTGAACCGAGAAATAAATATCTGTCTGATTATCGGCCTGCGCCACCGAATCTAACAGACAATCATAAGTTGCATCCCAGTTATAGCCAAAATAATCTGGAAAATTAAAAGTAGTTACCAAGGATTGAAAGATTGTCTGTTTATCCAGCACACCATTCAGATCCAGAGGACAGACCGGTGCGTGTTCTGGTACAGCGTTAGCAGCGATTTCGAACACACCTGATGATGGCATTGACTCAATTCCTGACGTCATGATTATCGACCATCAATGCGAACAAAAGATTTGTAGTGATCTTCAGTGTAGTAATACACCTCGGGTGGATGACCACCAGTCACAACTCGCCTAGGGCCTCGATGTGATAATCCAGGCGTATCAACCGTATATTCGCGGTAATACCCCATAGGCTTATTCGGCAATAGCCGTTCACGGTTTTGAAATGTAATGCCGTCACGGTCATAAGGAAACGGCCCACCTTGTTGAATCAGACGAAGCGTTTTTTGCAGTGCTTGCTCTTGTGCCGATAAGGTTGAAGAGCCTGATGTCGGCCCTTGATTAACAACTGTATCGAGAATTCCATCTTGAAACTGGTAGAAGCCAAATAGCACTATCAATACAAAAAGTATTTTTTTCATAATGTTCAGTTGCTCTGCAGGTGGATTGTATTTAGCTGACTATGATCGCTGCCGTGATATTAGAACTGCCTGCAGTTTAAACTGATTGAGTTCGGTGCGACATGCCATTTTGGGATGAAGGATTGTTATGAAATTTTTATGAATTAAAGGGAAGCGTCCCCTTTAATTCGCCAACTGCCACTTGTTAGGCCTTAGGTGGCAATACCTTTCGCCTAGAAGAAAGTTCATATATAACTTGTATGAGCTCATCTTGATCATCATGCTCAGTGATAACAAATAGCTTAACACCATGTTTTCTAGCAAGATTAATCTTGCGTTTATCTCTTTCAACAGTTTTCTTAAATGCTTCCTCGCCACCAAAGAAATCGACAGGCTCAAAGTGTTGTTTTCCATGATACTCTACTGCAATTTTCCAGTTTGGAAACCATATGTCGAAATGTTGGCGTCCTAACCAAGGTGGTTGACCATGCTGTATTACCTTCGTTTTGGAAAACTCACCCTCTAACTTTCTATAAAGCTCAGTTTCAGAAACCCACCCTTCTCCGATCTTTGGGACCCCCAATATCTCCCTTGCTTTATTTTCTGCTTCTTTAGAGATTTCTTTAATTTTTCCCAAATGATCGTAGGCAGAGTAATAAGCCTTTATTTTCCAACTTAACTTAGGTTTATCCGATAAAGGTGCTCCATTGAACAAGCCATGATCATATAAGTTTTCATTTGATAGCCATGAATCGAAGATAGCAAACCAGCCTTCATTTTCTTCTCCATATTCAGTAAAGCAGTCAATAATCTTTTCTTTGTATAACGCTTGATTGTTGGTTATGAACTTCGTTTTCCTCCCTCCGCACATTAGCAATATATCAATAGGGTTAGCCTGGAGGCCTATTTTCTTCTGAATATTTATTCTTAGGTTAGAATGTCACCGGCAATGTAAAACTGACCCACTAACGACAATCGAAAATTGACCCACCTGAGGCAGAATGGCCGCCATTTGTAACGACAGGATGGCGGTTGAAATGCAATGTTAAATCAGGAGTCATTAGTGGACATACACGTA
>JAFIFW010000010.1 GCA_020831825.1 Methylophaga sp.
TACCGATAAGTAATCAGCAAAATACTGCTCAACAGGGGCAAGGTTCATTTCATCCAAACACAACCAGTAAGGCAGTACCTTATCTAACTCATCTCGTTCACCTGCCACAACTAAACGCTCGCCTTGGTCTTCGCCTTCTTGCACTTCAACGGTTAAGCCACTATCAGCAATGGCACGCCAGGCTTTGGCGATAAACTGCAATACATCGGTGGTTATATATTCAGCGTTGCCGTCTTTTGCGAGGCGAGAAATATAACCAAGCAAATCACTCGGTTCGTGCCAATCGGGGCGCACCGAGGTTAAACAATAAGTTTCAGCAAACTGGCCAGAGGTTTTTGCTTGTTCACGCACAAAACGGGTTTTACCTGTGCCTGAGATACCAGCGAGAAGGAGGAAGGGTTTGGAAAGAAGCTGTGCGTTACTAACTGACCGTCTTGAATGCTGATTAGTCTCTAGATTAACATCTGCATATATTTCTAATAATTCTGTTAGGTCTGAGGTAAGAGCATCTTCATCAGGCATATTTTCTAAAGGATAAAACTTTGCGCCAGCTGAAGCCCACTCATAAGACTTACCTAATGTCGTATTAGATCGTAAATCTACTTTCTGATCCCAAGCATTAAGTCGATTATCTAACCCCCTTATGTTATTGCGAAGTTCCTCCGCTTTTTGTTTTGCTAGAGCTGTTCCATATTGCCTCTTCAGCTCTGTAGTTCCAAAGCCCAACGAGAGATAAACACCACTACCATCTGAACGGAACAAATAAACAGGATAAATACCGGACTGTGTTGACTCTGTTATTGACGGATTGAGAATCGACAACCAAGGTACGTCGGCCCAATTTCCTGCGCCAGCACTCGCTTTTATTAGATAATTAGTTGGCGATGGCAGCGTGTTTTCTATTGCTCTAATTAAATCTTGTCTTAGTAAAGTGGCTATTGGATGACCAGTAAACTGCTCATTCTTAGCTTTTACCCAACCACCTGCTATCTCTATTAAAAGTTGTCTTAAACTCATATGTACCCTTTATACTAAGACCAAGAATTTTTGGTATTCCAGTTCTATTTTTTTTGTTTTTGCATATCCTGAAGATACTAGCCTTACAATCCCCAAACCATCTAATGTTTTCAATGTTCTCGACACATTACTGACCGCTCGACCTGTAAGCGCGGCCAGCTCAGTCACCGATTGTGGGTGTTGCTCGGCGATCACTTTTAACAATTGCTGGTTTTCTTTCGACAGCACATTAGCCACCGATTTAAGCGAATCGAACCAAATATCGACAGGGTAATCAGGGTCGGGCGTTTGGCCTTTAATACCAATAACGCAGCGCGATTGTTTTACGTTTTTCATTTTTTACTCGAATCGTTTACTCACGACTCGCTAGACAGCCAGCGAGTACATAAGACAGCGCTTGGCCAATTAAAAGACTGTACGCTCATAGATAACCTCCATATCTTATCACCCGCTGATAATTGAGCAAGGTTATTTTCCGTTTATGACGATCCTAGTGCCCGTGTACATGACGAAGCCGTACAATCAAGGCTATCAGCAACACACAGGCCAGACCGGTCGCCGCCGGAAACAGTATTGTGGTGGTGGAATAATGTTCCAGCGCCAGTAACACCAGTAGATTTCTCAGGGCAAACAAACTGAAAAAGCCGATATTTTCCTGATAAGGCAAATGAAACGCTTTTCTGTAGGTCGGGCCAAAGCCCAGCAGATCAACAAAAGTCAGCAAGATCACCGCCCACAGCGGATTGGCCGTGAAATACCAGAGCGGCTAAGGACAAAATTGCCAGCACCATAAACAGCCGATCTGTTCGGGTAATGCTGTAATCGGCGCGGTATCGATAAGCCAGCCCGGCCACCAGCAAGGTAATCACACCTGACACGCCAATCGGCCAGGCGCCTACACCGCCGCCGTCCTGCAATTGTGCAAAAACATATTTGGCCGAATATCCCAGCTAACTCTCACCTAAAATTACATCGCTGAACAGCACAAAAGTATTAGAAAGCAATCAACCATGAGTAGCTTGGGGTTCAGCCTTTCACGCTGCTCAATCAGTCACCAAAGACTTTGTTGCAGATGACAAAACTGCTGTAGTCATAGCTATGGTAAGCCCCTGTTACATTCAATTCTATAGTCTATCGTTTGTCAGATAGTTTAGAGACCAGCTCTACAGAGAAGGACTATCATCCTCGTCCACCTGGCTGGGCTGAAACAGCAACGCTTCAGGTTCTTGGGCATGAATCGGCGGCCGGGCGTTGACACTCTATCGACATGACTTCGGCAGGTGTACCTGGACTGGATCGCACATATTAGAATGAACAGCTCGAAGGCGTTGGTTTGCTGAATTTGGGCACTGGCCTCACCGGTGGTATCAGAAAACTTATGTACTGAGCTATTGTTCACCTGCTAGCGGACCAAAGCGCTGGCAGGTGAAATCAAGCCAGCGTTCTACACGAGCTGCACAATCTGCAGAGAGTGTCACCAACCGCATGCGGCGGTCTTCTTCGCATTCGTGTTCTTCAAGCAGGCCACGTTCCAGTGCCCTCTGTACATACTTAACCGAAGTACGTCGACTGATGTTTGGCATCATTTCATAAAGCTCGGTCTTCGGCATTAGCTGATCGCGTTTGAGCCACATCTGGGTGAAAAGATCGCAGTAGTCCAGATCATTGAGCCCGGTATCGGCAAAACTGTTAGCCCAGAAAGTATCAATATCAAAGATCGCTAGCGCAGCTTCGGTGCGACTGGTGTGCGAATAGCGATGCGTCATGCTGCCTCCTGGTGATTGATTCTGGTGCGTTTTTGCAGGTGACGCGCACCATGAAAGGGCGATCGGTGCCATCCATGCACTGCCATTGCCTGCAATTATATGCTGATTTACATGCAAATCAACAATATATGCATAATTGCATGTAGTTGGCATGGCTATTGCCTCCACTCAAGGTGAAATCTTTCCCAGGAGACGGAAATGCAGTTTGCCTTGTTCAAAACACTTTGGGGCCACACCGGCTCTGTCACTGAAGCCGCACAGCTGGCCGTCGAGAGCGGCTTCACAGGGCTGGAAGCGCCGGCACATGATGTCGCGCAACTGACTGAGCTGAAGCAAGCGCTCACCGAATTCGATCTGGCGTGGATCTGCGAAATCTGCACCACCGGCAGCTATGTACCCGATCGCCAGGCAACGCCAGAGCAGCATTTGGCGGATATGGAGGCGAAGCTTGTGCATGCCCTGCCTTTGGAGCCACGTTTTTTCAACCTCATGGCCGGTTGTGATGCCTGGCCGGTGGATGTACAGGTCGACTTTTTTGGTCGCGCTCATGAAATCGGCCGTAAACATGGTGTGGTGTGTAGTTTTGAAACCCACCGTGGTCGCTCGTTTTTTAACCCATGGGTTACTCGTGATGTGTTGCGGCAGCTACCTGAGCTGCGCATCACCTGTGATTTCAGTCACTGGGTGGTGGTTTGCGAGCGTTTGATGGATAGCGAATGGGATGTGATCACCGAAATCGCGCCCCATGCTCACCATATTCACGGCCGTGTCGGTTATGACCAAGGCCCTCAGGTGCCGCATCCCGGTGCACCCGAATACGCCGACGCACTCGCATCTCACGAGCGCTGCTGGGAGGTGATTTGGCAATCGCAACGTGAGCGTGGTTACCAGCTCAGCACCATGACACCGGAATTCGGACCCGATGGCTACCTGCATTGCCTTCCGTTCACCGGCGCACCCATCGCAGATCTGTGGGATCTGAATCGCTGGATTGGCGAACGTCAACGCCAACATTTTTCCGAATGGCAAGCCGGTATGTCTGCCGCTCAAGTCCGTGCGCTTTGAGCCTTTGTCAATCTGATTTCAATACAGATAACAAAAAATAGAGGAGGATAATATGACTTCAGTACGTTCATTGCTGCGAGACCCGACCAGCCTGTGGCCGAATACCATCGCGGTTAGCTATATTCTGCTTACCTATTTGGGTGGCTGGTGGGCCATGTTCCAAAATAGCCTGCCCCTGTTTGTGCTCGGTGTAGTGGCCGTAGCCCACGGCATGACCATTGCTGCGTACCTGATGCATGACGCCGGCCATAACAGCATATTCAAGAGTAACGATCACAACACCCGCCTGGGTCGGTGGCTGAATGTCATCTGCGGCAGCAACTATGGCACATACGAGGACATGCGCTACAAGCACATGCGCCACCATGTCGATAACTGCGAACCGGTCACCTTTGATTACCGTAGCTGGTTGAAACGTCACCCTGTTATTCATCGAATCGTGAATGCATTGGAATGGGCCTACATTCCAGCGGTTGAATTTCTGATGCATGCCATGCAAATGATCGCGCCTTTTGTCTACGACCATCTGCGTCATCAGCGCGCACGGGTGGTTCGCGTCGCACTGGTGCGCTTCTCACTGTTTGGTGTGATTCTATGGTTCGCTCCGCTGGCAGCGCTGGGTTACGTGCTGGCTTATATCCTGTTTCTGACCATTCTGCGTTTCATGGATAACTTCCAGCACAGCTATGAGATTTTCTACCAGCTGCATGACAAAGCTTTCGTACCACCGAAAAAAGGCGACTATCAGTACGAACAGACTCACACCTATAGCAACCTGCTGTCGGCTCGGTGGCCTTGGATCAATCTGTTGGTGCTCAATTTTCCTTACCACAATGCACATCACGATAAACCCACACTGAGCTGGCATCGTCTGCCAGCACTTCATGCCGAACTCTATCCCGACGGCTGTGCCCAGCAGTTAGAGTTCTGGCCGCAGGTGGTGTCATTTCATCGCTATCGTGTCAAGCGAGTGCTGGCCGAGGAATACGGTGAGTTTGATGTCGCTTCAGAATTGAAATCGAAGCAGGCAGTGGGCGTGAATGCACTGTCATTCCTGGTGGCTTTTTAAGGGAATTTTATGTCACAACCAGTGCAGTCTCAGGCAGTACCCATGACGCCAGATGCAAATGCGACAACGGCTGATTCATCGGCGGCTATGCCGCCGCTATCGCCCTGGCCGGTCAAGGTGCGTTGGTTTGAGTTCAAGCACCCGGTCTCTGCCTTGAGCAAAGTCTGGCTGGGCGTGGCTGCATGGTTAGTATTTTTGTTGGGTTGGCATTATGCGGCGACATCCGGTGATGCCAACCCGCTGTTCCCATCACCGCTGGCGGTGCTGGATGCGCTGTGGACTCTGTTTGCTGAGCGCGGCTTTGCCAGTGATGTATTAGCCAGCTTGAAGCGGATTTTAATCAGCTTTTTTCTGGCATGCAGTATCGCGATTCCGCTAGGAATTTTGATGGGTGCTTTTCCACGTGTTGAAAGCGCGTTCGGGCCGTTAGTATCTGCTTTTCGCTACCTACCGGCACCCGCATTTATACCGCTGTTGCTGATGTGGCTTGGCACTGGAGATACTCAGAAGATCGCGTTACTAATGCTGGGCGTTATCTGGTTTCTGATCACACTGGTGTGTGACAACGTCAAACAGACACCGGTCGACTTTATTGAAACTGCTAAAACCCTCGGCGGCTCACGCCGCAAGATCCTTTGGACGGTGGTGGTGCCAGCCTCATTGCCGAATATCGTGATCACCTGCAGGCAGATGCTGGCGGTCAGCTGGACTTATCTGGTAATTGCCGAGATTGTGGCTGCCACCGATGGGATTGGTGCGATGATCATGCGCGCGCGCCGCTTTGTGAATGTGGATGACATCATGGCCGGGATCCTGGTAATCGGCATTCTGGGTCTGGTATGTGATCTGCTTTTCCGTGGCCTTTACTGGCTGATGTTCCCTTACTTGAGAAGACGTTGATTATGACTAAGAAAGGAGTACCACCATGTTCCTGCAATTGAAACGACTATTATTACGACCGATGCTGGTGCTGTTTGCAGCAGCCTCTATTGCTGCCTGTGGTAGCTCTGACACCCCCGAAGCGGTTGATCGAGAGCGGGTGGATGTTTCACTGTTTTCCTGGCCAGGCTATGGCTTTTGGTTTATTGCCCAAGAAAAGAACCTGGTACCTGAAGTTGACTTGAACATTCAGATCATTGAAGACCCCTATGAAAGTTTTGCACTGATGGCCGCAGGTCGTCTGGATGTAACCTCCAGTACCGTTGAGTATGGCCCGATTGCCGTGGATAGCGGTGTGCCAGTTCGATTAGTGACCTATACCAATCCGTCCTACGGTACCGATCGGATCATCATGCGGCCGGAAATTGGTTCGCCGGAAGAATTGCGTGGTAGAAGGGTTGCTGTTCTAGAAGGCGGGCTGACACAGATCTTTATGGGCATTTGGCTCGAGCAACAAGGCATCGGCATTGATGAAGTGCAATTTGTTAACGTGATCATGGATGAGGCTGTGGGTGCAATGCTCGGTGGTGATGTCGCAGCGGGTGAATTCTGGGAACCGTTTGGCACTCGCGTAATGGAGGGTATGCCGGGCGCTCAGGTAATGGCGATTTCTTCCGATGAACAGTGGATCAGCACTGCCTTGCTGGGTGACGGTATGTACATGGCGTCAGGCTTTATGGAACAGCGTCCGGAAGCAGCCGCACTTGCAATGAAGGCGTATTTTGCAGCTGTGGATTGGTGGAAGGAGAACCCAGAGGAAGGTAACCGCATCATTGCCAACGCAATCGGTTTTAGTATGGATGAGGTGGCCATGGTGATCGGTGATGATGGTCAAATCAACAAAGGTGGTATCTGGGTGTTCGATAAGGAAGAAGCCGGCATCTTTATGGGCCTGCTTGATGGCGAGCTGCCTTTGGGTCTGTACAGTGGCCAGATTACTGATCACTGGAACACCACCAACGAATGGTGGGTGAAGTTCGGTCAAACTGAAGGTATGCAT
This sequence comes from Methylophaga sp., assembly GCA_020831825.1. Lineage (GTDB taxonomy): Bacteria > Pseudomonadota > Gammaproteobacteria > Nitrosococcales > Methylophagaceae > Methylophaga. The sequence goes on from JAFIFW010000010.1 coordinate 6,857, forward strand.
GACTGGACAACAGGCGTGGTGCTTGAACCACTCAAAGCCACACTGATATCCGCTGGTCTGCTGGAGGCAGAATGAGCGTAGCTGAGCAACTGGACATGAGCAGCCTGCTTGTCGATCGGGTGGGGAAAACATTCTCCGCCCGACGCAGCAGCGTGGTGGCGGTGGAGTCAGTAAGCTTCACCGTCCCACCACGTGAAGTCTGCATCCTGCTTGGGCCGTCCGGTTGTGGTAAATCTACCGTACTGCGCATGATCGCCGGGCTTGAAATACCTACCAGTGGCCGCATCACTCTCAGTGGCCGCCCGGTTCTCGGGCCAGCTCGTGAACGGGGTATGGTGTTTCAGGGCTATACCTCTTTCCCCTGGCTTACCGTGCGTCAGAATGTGGCCTATGGTCTCAAGCTTAATGGTGATTTTGGTGCGCTTCGTGAGGGCACAGTTGATCATTTTCTAGAATCCGTCGGCCTGACTCGTTTCGCCAATGCCTGGCCACATGAACTCTCAGGCGGTATGCGCCAGCGCGTGGCGCTCGCCCGCGCCCTGGCCGCCACCCCCGAACTGTTATTGATGGACGAGCCCTTCGGCGCTCTGGACGCGGAAACCCGCTGGCAGATGCAGGAATTGCTGCTGAAGGTGATCCGCAAAGAGCGTATGACAGTGGTGATGGTGACCCACGATGTGGAAGAAGCCTTGCTGCTTGGCGATCAGATTGTGTTTCTTTCAAGCCATCCAGGCCGTGTACGTACCATAATCAACCCACCTTTCAAGACCGACTCGGCAATTAGAACCCGAGAAGACTTGCGCGCTCACCCGCGCTACGCGGAAATGGAGCGTGACATCCTGCAAATGATGCGCGAGGAAGGAAAGCACTAATTGTCCGCAATTTGTTGGACGGCTGACGCCCGGTATTTCTATAGACGGGTCTATAGCTACGTCGCGTCAGACGTCCTACCATTTTCTAAATTCATATCAAACACATGCTCGCCAATGCGAACAGCTGGCCCAGATCACCACTGATTGTAGGCGTTCACTCGTCACATCTTTGCTTTCCAGCGTGATGGGAAAATGGCCAGACCGACCGCCAAGCAAACAGTACATTTATATCTTGGATTGCTAAATGCGTATAAACGGTCATCTTATGCACTGCGCTTGATGACCAATGTGGGCTGTATGATGTTAGTCGCAGAAGGTACTGATGTATAAGGCCTCAACTTTATCCCGAGCCCATTGGGTCTTGCGCAGGAATTTGAGTGATGACTTGATGGATGGCTCATGACTGAAGCAGTTGATATTGATTTTTTCGTGCAAGCTCTGCCAGCCGTAATGCTCATGCAATCGGGTCAGAATTTTTTCCAGGGTGAGCCCATGCAATGGGTTATTGGCTTGTGTTTGAGTCATCAGGCGTCTTGCTTCTATGTGGGTCTGGACTTGCTCAACGCAAGGCAAATAGCTCACCATCGTCAGTGTTGAAATACAAGACACCATCCGCCAGGAAAGGTGATGCCACTATCGGCCAGTCAGCATCAAAACTCGAAATCAAGGCACCATCGTGCAAGCTCAGGTTATGCAAATGACCGCTCATGGTGCCAACATAGACCATATCATCAGCAATAGCGGGCGATGAAAAAATCGCACTCTCTAGATCACGTTGCCAGATGATTTTTCCTGTTGCCAATTCGACAGTATGGACTTGCCCGCTGGTCGAGGCGATGACGACCCGCTCGTCATATACTGCAGGCGATGCAAACAATTGACCCGATACTTGAATCTGCCATTGCAACTCACCTCCATGGATGGATAAAGCCGTGAGTTTTCCTGCTTTATCGGCGATCAGGATCTGATCGTTGTGGATTGCTGGAGCAGCATCAATTGCAGCGCCTGTTTCGAACTTCCAGCGTAATTTGCCTTGAATGCTGTCCAGTGCATAGAAATAACCATCATCACTGCCGAAATAAATCACTCCATCCACAACCGCTGGCGATGAATCAACCGGTGCGCCTGTTTCAAAATGCCAGAGTGCACGGCCTGTGGATTCACTGAGCGCATACATATTGCCATCAAGGCTGCCCACATAGACCGCGTCACCATGAACCAGTGGAGATGAAAATACTTTATCGTTGGTTTTGTATCGCCAGCGTTGTGCACCAGTATTGATATCAAGTGCATAAACAAAACTGTCATCACTTCCTATATAGACACTGGTGGCAGTGACAGCAGGGCTGGCAAACACACCGGCACCGGTTGCAAATTGCCAAAGCAAGTCACCTGAACCGGCATCAATGGCATAGACGTCACCTTCATAAGCCCCAGCAAACACAACACCGGCATTCACAACAGGAGAAGACGCCAGGCCCTGATCGCCTTCAAAACGCCAGACCAGCGCTTGTTTGTCGAGTTGAACAGGGCCAGGACCGACAAAATATCCAGTGCGAAATAAGTCGCCCCGAAACAGCGAGGTTTCGCCGCTGCTTGACGAGTTATGGCAACCGGTAAGTCCTGACAGTAGCAAAACACACAACAACCCGAAGAGTTTGTGCATATTCATTCCTTAAAATCGATGCTCAGTCGATGAGCAATTCAATGCATGTTTCCTGCGAAATGCACGATCTTCAATCTTTTACAGGTAACAGCCACATTCAGGCAGACAATGCTAACACCCCTGCCCCGGTTTCTGCCAAGTACCACAGCGATTCAGTCGGCAGTAGTTGCATTTAACAGCCACTGGCGAACGTCCGCATTTTGTCCCGAAAAAATAAAAGGCAAAATGACTCGCTGAGATTGATGAATAAAAGGCGAAACGGGATATCCTTCTACGAACAGCTCAGCACTGGCTCCACAGATTCGCTTGATGGCTTCGACATAGCTGGGCATATCTGCGACTCGGGCAGCATCCTCGCCCAGCCTCCAATCTCGACTCAGCCACTCCTGAAAACAATCATCTGTCAATTGCCTGAGCACAAAGTCATCTTCAACCGCCACGACTGATGCCATCGGTAACATCAAAACCCAGGTCAGTAAGTGTTGTATGAATAAGTGCTTTGGTTTCATATGGCTATTGACACATATAGCAGAAAAAATATTCCGGTTCGTAAAAACGCGCGATACCAGTGCAACGACACTCAGAGAAAGTATATTTTGGTGCATTACACCAAGAAAAGTCCTTTAAAAAACAGTATAAAACAATGCACATCATTGTTTTTGCTTGAAAAATAAATATTGGCATCATTCATGCTTTTTCTTAGTCGTAGTTTCAGTTGCATGTTGTTCTCTCTCTCGTCTGCGTGCTGAGCCTTGGGCAAATCTTCGGATTTGCCCTTTTTTTTTGCCTAAGAAAAATAACCACTTCAATTGTGCAGCCCCTTCCCTGATGTACTGATTCAGTGCATATCAGTGTTCAAAGCGCAGTTCTTTGGTGCAGTTGGCCCTGAAGCTAACCATGCAAGCTTCGCAAAAAAACCCTATACCATTGATTACAAACGGATAAAAAATATTGGCACCATTAGTGCTAATACTAATTTGCGATGTAATGTTGCGTGTTGTTCTCTCTCGTCTTGATTACCAAGACTTTGGGCAAACCTCTTGGTTTGCCCTTTTTTTTACATCCTCAGCTCTTGTCTCGCTCTCACTCGCATCATTATCGTGCTCACTTCCCATCATTTTCGTACCTATAACTTCCCACCATTCTCCTGTCCATGCTTCCCGCCCTTCTCCTATCCATGCTTCCCGCCCTTCTCCTGTCCATGCTTCCCGTCATTCTCGCGTAGGCGGGAACCCATTGAGGCCTTGCAGAGATTCCGAACAAACACTGCACTTTTTTCGGAATAACTGTTGTTTGCATACCCATCGACGATAACTGTGGCTCTTTTGCTTATTTACAGAAATTTTGTGTGGTTTTTGGGTGACCGGTACGATAATTGCGTTACCCCTTCAAAGTTTGTTTTCAGGTTTTTATTTTTATGGTCAGCAATGACAGCGCCATCCAACAATTTCTGACACAACACCAATTAACCCAGAGTTATTCCGCGGTCATCGAGCGATACTGTTCGCCGCTCGCACACGCGATAATTTCGCACCATAACAGTGCAAAGCGTCCAATTGTTGTTGGTATTCATGGTGCACAAGGTTCGGGCAAAACCACGCTGGCATCTGTGCTGGTGATGTTGTTCAAATCGGTTTATCAAAAACAAGCAGTGGATGTATCGCTGGATGATTTCTATCTGACCAAGACGGAACGTGAACAGCTTGCCAGAACTGTGCATCCTCTGTTGAAGACTCGGGGCGTGCCCGGCACCCATGATGTCAGGCTCGCGGTAGATACCTTGCGGGCATTAACTCAACATCATGGCCATGTAGCTGTTCCGCGATTTAACAAGGCCACGGATGACCGCTTCGAGCAGGAAAACTGGACGCAACAACAAACCCCCGTCGATGTGGTGGTCATTGAAGGCTGGTGTCTGGGGGCCTCGGCTCAATCCAATGCGCAGCTGAACAGCCCCGTTAATTCGCTCGAGGCTGATGAAGATGCCGATGCCACCTGGCGCAGTTATGTAAATCAGCAACTCAAACTCAACTACCCGGCTTTATTTGACTGCATCGATGTCTGGGTGATGCTGAAGGCGCCCGATTTCTCCTGCGTGTTTGACTGGCGTATGGAGCAGGAAGACAAGTTACGCATGGCCCTTGCTGATGACGCTTCCCGTCATTCAGGCGTAATGAACCCACAGCAAATGAGCCGATTTATTCAACATTATCAACGTATCAGTGAGCATTGTATGAGCAGTTTGCCGCAAAAGATGGATTATCTCATCGAACTCGACCATGACCGCAAAATCATCCACATGACTGAACAGCCGCGCCAAGGGTTGAACATCGCGCCGCAGCTGTTGATCTTTACCGATCTGGATGGTTCATTGCTGGATCATCACAATTATCGACACGATGAAGCTGATGAACTGCTGACCAGGTTGGAAAATCAGGCTGTTCCGGTGATTCCGGTCAGTAGCAAAACCCAGGCTGAGATTGAGCTATTACGTGACAGTTTGAATAACCAGCATCCCTTTATCGTCGAAAACGGTGCTGCGGTGTTTATTCCGGTTGGTTATTTTGTACAGCCACCCGAGGACGTCACCACGATTGGAGGCTACTGGGTTAAACAATTTGTTGAACCTCGCAGTCACTGGCAACAACTGATCAAATCTATCAGCGAAGATTTCTCTAGTGATTTCACCACTTTTGCTGAAGCAGGCATCGACGGCATCATCGCCATGACCGGGCTGAATGTTCATGCCGCCGCCAGAGCCGCCCGACGTGGTTATGGCGAGCCTGTCGCCTGGCATGCCAGCCCGGGTCGACAAAAACAATTTATCGAAGCACTCGAACAGCAAGGTGCACGTGTGTTGCATGGCGGTCGATTCATGCATGTTTCCGGTGATTGTGACAAAGGTAAAGCCCTGCAATGGCTGGTTTCAGAGTTTCGACGCAATGATCCTGAACAACGATTTATCAGTCTGGCTGCCGGTGATAGCCAGAATGACTGCGCCATGCTGGAACAGGCGGATCTGGCATTGCTGATTCGCTCACCGGTGCATGGTTTGCCTGAGCTGCATCGACAATACGGCGTTTATATTTCAAAAGACACCGGGCCCAGAGGCTGGTCACAAGGTGTCCGGGACATTGTTGTGTCCAATGATATTCAAGTAAATCTCAACGAGGAGACTCCCGATGGCTGATTTTTATCAAAACGGTATTATTACGACCCTGCATAATCTGACACACCGACATCTGGCGGATTTGGAACAGGATCTGATTCAATTCAGCAAACGTCGTCCAATGGGCTTGCTGTTACCCTCGTTATATTCTGAATTACAAGGCGAGGCACTTCCCAAAATCATCCGCGAACTTAAATCGGTGCCTTATCTGTCTGAGATTGTCATCGGTCTGGATCGGGCTGATGAAACTCAGTATCGACATGCTTTGCAGTTTTTCTCCGAACTGCCGCAAAATCACCGGGTGCTCTGGAACGATGGACCTAGACTGAGTGCGATAGATCAAGAACTGCAAGCCCTGAATCTGGCCCCAAAAGAGGCTGGCAAGGGTCGAAATGTCTGGTATTGCATGGGTTACATTCTGGCCTCAGGCAAGGCTGAATCGGTCGCTTTACATGACTGCGACATCACAACCTATACCAGTGAAATGCTGGCCCGGCTGATTTATCCGGTCGCTAACCCAACCTTCAATTATGAATTCTGCAAAGGCTTTTATGCGCGAGTGGCCGGTGGCAAACTCAATGGTCGAGTCAATCGCTTATTGGTCACGCCCTTGATTCGTTCACTGAAGTCAGTCGTCGGTCACAGCGATTATCTGGACTATATGGATAGTTATCGCTACCCACTGGCTGGCGAGTTTTCATTCCGGCGCGATGTACTCAGTGATATTCGAATTCCCAGTGATTGGGGGCTGGAAATTGGTGTGTTGTCGGAAATGCACCGTAACTTTGCCAATAATCGCCTGTGTCAGGTTGATATTGCTGACATCTATGATCACAAACATCAGGAGCTGTCACTGGATGATCAACAAGCCGGATTATCCAAAATGTCGATTGATATTTCTAAGGCATTGTTCAGAAAATTGGCCACCAAGGGCACTGTCTTTAACGCCGAATCATTTCGAACACTCAAAGCCACCTACTATCGCATCGCACTGGATTTCGTCGAAACCTATCGAAATGACGCGATCATGAACGGTCTGCAGTTTGATATTCATCAAGAAGAAGCCTCGGTTGAAATGTTTGCCAAGAACATCATGGATGCCGGTCAGATGTTCCTGGAAAACCCCATGGAAACGCCATTTATTGCCAGTTGGAACCGTGTGCAAAGCGCCTTGCCGGATATTTTTGAACGCCTCTATGAGGCCGTAGAAGCCGATTACCGTGATTTTCACGCACAGGATGCCCAACATGGCTGAACAGAATCCGGTGCGGCAAGCGGTGCTGCATCATTTGCATAGCATCTACAAAGACAGTCTGGATGACGATGGCTATGCAAACTTGCTTGAACAACTGATCGAGCTGATGCGACTGCCTGATGATACCCGGCCGATGACGCCCTATCAGAACAAATGGGATCAGTCCGATATTGCGGTGATTTGCTATGGCAATAACTTGCTGAGCCCTGAGCAACTTCCGCTGCAATGTCTCAAGCAATTTCTTGATCAGCATCTACACGAATGCATCAATATCGTGCATATCCTGCCGTTCTTCCCCTTCTGTTCCGATGATGGTTTTGCTGTTAAGGATTATTTTCAGGTGAATCCTGAACTGGGCGACTGGACCCACATTCAGGAGATTGCCGGTCGATATAAGGTGATGGCTGATCTGGTCATCAATCATGGCTCCAGCAGCAGCCAGTGGTTTGCCAACTTTATGGCCGGCGAAGGTGAAGGACACGACTTTTTCTACACCACCCATGCCAACGCACCGATCAGTGATGTGGTTCGACCACGAACATCACCTCTGCTTAGGCCCACTGAAACAGCCCATGGACTACAACATGTCTGGTGTACCTTTAGTCATGAACAGATAGATTTCGATTTTCGTAACCCGGAAGTGCTAAAAACCTTCGTGCAGATTATTCGTTTTTATCTGGATCAGGGCGTGCGGCTGTTTCGCCTGGATGCCGTGGCTTTTTTATGGAAACAACCCGGCACCAGCTGTTTGAATTTGCCGGAAACCCATGAAGTGGTTCGGCTGCTGCGATTATTGGTCGAACAGGCGCAATCTGACGCCATCATCATTACTGAAACCAACATCCCCAATCGTGAAAATCTGAGTTATTTTGGTAATGCCAATGAGGCGCACTGGGTGTATAACTTTTCATTGCCGCCGTTATTGCTCAACACCATGATCACCGGCAATTGCGGTTACTTGCGACAATGGTTAATGAGCATGCCACCCGCGCAAAATGGCACCGCTTACTTTAACTTTATCGCCTCCCATGATGGTATTGGCCTGCGACCGGCTGAAGGCTTGCTGAGTGACTCTGAGATTGCGGCGCTAATCACCACCATGCAGGGGTTTGGCGGCGAAATATCCTGGCGAGCGGCAGAGAATGGCATTAAAAAGCCTTATGAAATCAACATTGCCCTGTTTGATGCCTTGCAAGGCACTATTGCCGGGCCAGATGAATGGCAAATTCCACGCTTTCTCTGCGCACATGCAATCATGATGGCACTGGAAGGCATTCCGGCGTTTTATATTCACAGCCTGCTGGCAACAGGCAATGACTATGAGCGTTTGCAACAGACCGGCCACAGCCGGGCAATTAACCGCCACCAGTGGCAGCTGGAAACATTGGAAGCAACGCTGGCAGCACCCCAGTCGCCCAACTCACTGGTCTTTCGTCAATTACGCAGCCTGATCGAACTCAGGCAACGTCAACCGGCTTTCCATCCCAATGCCACACAGTTCACGCTGCAACTTGGCGAACATTTATTTGGATTCTGGCGGCAGAGCATGGATCGCAGACAAAGTATTTTCTGCATTTTCAACGTTCACAATCAGCCTCATGCTTTACGAGTGGCCGATCTGAATCTGGTGTTGACCGACAACTGGCACGATCTGGTGTCCGGTGAAGTACTAGAACCCCAGACTGAAACCATTGATCTCTCACCCTATCAGGTGCTTTGGTTAAGCAATCGCTAGCTGATTTTAACGGGTAGTCATGATAATTTAATGATATTCACATAGGGTCTGCTTATCTTTCAGTGGCTGCAAGCACAGCCGTGAAAAATAAACAGACCAGAATATTTAACGATTGAACACAAATTGAGGATAAAGCACTTATGTCAAGGAACGCCCCACTCCGCAAATGTCTCTTTCCAGTAGCCGGTTACGGCACTCGCTTTTTGCCTGCCACCAAGGCGATGCCCAAGGAAATGTTGCCTATCGTTAACAAACCACTGATTCAATATGGTGTTGAAGAAGCACTGGAAGCCGGTTTGACACAGGTAGGCTTTATTACTGGCCGGGGAAAACGGGCGATTGCCGATCATTTTGACACCAGCTATGAGCTTGAACATCAGATCAAAGGCACCAGCAAGGAAGCTCAATTGCAAGATATTCGTAAATTGATGGATAGCTGTGATTTTATGTTTATTCGCCAACGCGAAATGCTGGGACTTGGCCATGCCATTTTGACCGGTGAACCCATGATCGGTAACGAGCCCTTTGCAGTCATTCTGGCGGATGATCTCTGTGCTGCACCTGTCGAAGCAAAATCACGAAGAGCCCTTTCACAGCTGGTCGACTTGTATAATCAACATCATTGTACGGTTATTGCTATTGAAGAAGTCCCGCCTGAAAGTACCAGCAGCTACGGTGTGATTTCCGGTGACGAAATTGAGCCTGGCGTTTATCGCATCAAGGATATGGTTGAAAAACCGGCTCCCAAAGATGCGCCCAGCAATCTGGCCGTCATTGGCCGCTATGTGTTGACACCTGATATTTTTGAATACATTCGCAATACACCTCCCGGTGCCAATGGCGAAGTGCAGATCACTGATGCACTTAAAGCGATGGCACAGGATAAAAAAGTGCTGGCCGTTAAATTTAAAGGCCAGCGCTTTGACTGTGGTAGTATCAGCGGTTTTGTCGAAGCGACAAACTATTATTATCAACATGATTTCAAATAAATTTCAACGCTCATGACCATGACGAACACCTATAGGTACCCGACTTCAGGTAGTCACTACGATGCTGAACATGGGTCACCACACCATGGTGTGGTGACTCAATCCGTATTTATCGAATTACTGGCATCTCAATGGCAAAATGCCCAAAGGTCGCAACACTCGCTTAGTACATTTCTAATCGACATTGATCATTTCAATAATCTGACAGACAAATCCAACATCGCCCACCAAGTATTCGAAACCGTTGGAGCGTTATTCCATCGAAAGACCGATGCACTGACATACTTTGCTCGCAACAAAATACTGTTAATGACCACAGAGCTTAGTTTCAAAGAAGCTGGTCAAATGGCTGAGCGTATTCACCATGCTGTCCAGGCGCTAGCGCTTACCACACCTCAAACTCCGTCAGGTCAAGTCACAGTTAGCATTGGCCACACCACTTATACACCAGAAGAAGATGATGACTTTGGTGTACTGGATCAACTGTCCGAAACGCTTAAGCATCAACAAGCAGCCAGTGACATGGGTGGCAATACCAGCCATACCCGTCTATACAGCCAGCTTCTCAAATAAGTCGATTCGCCGCCTACTTTCAGATTGTGATTGAACACCCGGCCGACGTTCATGAATATTGGAATAATCCTGTAAAGAACATTGTTCACACAGTTTTTCGATGTCCGGAAGGCTGCCAGGCCGGGGCAATCACATTGGGCATTTCGGAACGCTCCAGCAAACTGGCGGGGGCAACGGCAAACTCACCAAAGCGCTGATTAATACTGTCTATCGCTTCATTGATTTCATGGCGTGCCCGCTGTTCATCAAGATCCATAAACAAATCATATTGCTCGCCCTGCCTGGGTGATAACGCAGTGACCTGCACCTGCCATACACCCTGCCCCTGCCAACACTGATAGATAAACTGCCGGCACATTTTGTAGATTAGCCGACCATCATCAGTATAAAAACCACTGCTCAGCGTCTGTTTTAACCAGCCATTGCTGGTCTTGATGCCAATAAAAAACCATTCTGCCTGCATCTGGTGTTGACGCAATCGTCCTGCCACCTTCTCCGACATATGTTGCAAATAAACCAGAATCAATCGTTTGTCTTTGGTCTCCGGGGGCATCACCTTGCCATGACCGATAGATTTTGGTGCACGATTTTGTGGCTGTACTTTGTCCGGGTCCAGTCCTTGTGCCATCAACCAGATTCGACGCCCCGGATTACCATAACGTTGGGCCAGAATCGAAATAGGGATCTTGTGCATATCGCCACACAGCACAACACCATATCGACGCAAAAAACTGGCAATGCCTTTATTGATACCGCTGAGTTCAGTGACTGGATACGGCGCCAGTACTCGTGCGGCATCTTCAGGGTGAATAATTGTCAAACCATCCGGTTTTCGCCGTTTGGCCGCAAACTTGGCCGTTGTTTTATCACCACTGACTCCGACCGAACACAACAAACCGCCCGAGGCCTGTTTGACCAGTTGTTTGATACGCAGACCTATATCTTTGGGTCCTTGATATAACTGCTGACAATGCGTTAAATCCAGAAAGGCTTCATCGACACTGAACACTTCCAGATCCGGTGTAATCTGTTGCAAGGCCTGCATGATAGCCGTAGATGTTGCCGCATAGATCTGCGGTCTGGAAGGCGCTTGAATCAAGCCAGGACAATATTGCCTGGCTTCACGCAAACGCATACCGGTATGAACACCAAAGGCACGTGCTTCGTATGAGCAGGTAATGATGGTGCTACCAAGACGGCCATTGGTCACGGCCACAGCCTGACCTCGCCACGCAGGATGGTCTCGTTGTTCAATCGCGGCAAAAAAGCAGTTCATATCGACCAAAGCAATTATCTTTGGCCAGATACTGACGTTCATGCCCGTCACTCAAGGGTAAGTGCGCAATTGCCCAACCACGACTCCCTGAATACTGACACGTTGAGCGGGCAAGGTTACAGGTTCGTAATTCACATTGGCCGGCATCAGGGTAATCGTGCCATCATCATTGAGCAGCATGGTTTTTAATGTGGCATCGTAGCCATCCACCAATGCCACCACGATATCGCCATGTTTGGCATGACGTTGTGACTGCACCACCACATAATCGCCGGACATAATGGCTTTATCGATCATTGAATCACCGTTGACCTTGAGCACAAAGCGCCCAGAACCACTGAACATTTGTGACAGATCAATTTCAGACTCGTCGGCAACGGCCTCTATCAATCGTCCAGCAGCAATCCGGCCCATCACAGGTAAAACAACTGGCGCAACATCATCATGATCGGTCAACGACTCTGTCAGCTTGATGCCGCGAGTGCGTCCCACCAGTCGCTGCAGATACCCCGCATCGACTAACGCCTGTATATAACGATGAGTGGTGCCTGGAGACTGAATACCCAGCCCTTCGGCAATTTCAGTCAGTAATGGTGAACGTCCATGTTCTCGTACATATCGTCGAATAAAGTCCAGCGTATCCTGTTGACGTTCCGTCAGCATCGCAACACTCCTCAATTAATATGAGAAAAAACCGAGAAGAGAAAATATAGAGAAAATAATGACGTCTGGCAAGTACTAATATCGGCAGATTTTTTCCACCGATAGCCGACTGGCCGAAATCCTCAACAATCGTGAATATTAGGTGCCCATGCTCACGTTACCAGCTCTTCGGAGGAACTTTTTGTACGCAGATCAGCCTGATAGTCGACAACAAGAAAACAGAAAATCTGGCCGGAATAGCTCAATCCTGTTATCATTGTTGCCCATAATTTATAACAATTTTTTAATTTGCGAGAGACTGAAATATGTGGAAAAAACTGGATAAATTGCTGATAGAAAAATTTCCTTACGTGATTTTTGCCTTCACCTTTTTCTGGTTAGGCGTCGTACTGTTTGGTTTTATTGCTTCACGCTAGAACGTTACAAAGACAAATCACATAAAAAAACCGGTCATTGACCGGTTTTTTTATGATGCCCGATTTGATCCAGATCAATGCCAATCCTGTTGAGCAGGGGGAGAATAGCTTCCGTAAGCATTTTGTATGTTGCTTAAAATCAGGAGGCTGAAATGAAAAAACTGGAACAATTTATCAGTGATCGCTTTACTGAAATTACTATCGCGATGTCAGTTGCATGGCTTGCCTTGATCGCCGTTGGCTTGATCCTGTCGTAATTCAATTTCTGCCCGGCTTGTCACCTGCCCATTGATGAATACCTCCAGCAGGTGCGGGCCGGGATAGTATTTACGGGTTGATAATGCTTTAAAAGCGTGTGTCTTGCTTATCTTCAGGCATTGCCCCGCAGTCAGTGTCATTGTTTTCCATTTAAAGACCTTACGGCTATGATTGCCATTGGCTTTGAGGTGCCAAACGGCATAATCAATGACCAGATCCTGTGCCGACATTGATTCTGACTGCAAGCTCAGAGTGATTTCAAAGCTGTCGCCATACGACACCTGCACCTTATTCAGCTGTAACTGACTTTGCAAGGCTATTGTTGGCGAGTAATCCAGCAACTTAAAAACTTCCGGAACACCTTGCTTGATGAGACTACGCAGTCCATGACGTATGATCCATCGACGTTGTTTGGTGGCTTTTGGCAACCACTGACGTACCAGCGCTAATACCCTGTCCGGATTATCTTTGCTGATATCGTTCAGATTATTGGCAACAGACTTTTGCACATAGACTGAGACATCATCCTTGAGCAACTCAAGCACTTTCAAAACCGGCTCAGGATCACGTTGAAAACTTTTCAGGTGGCCTGCCCATGGCAACCGAGGGCGGATACATTCTGAGGCAAGGCGGCGCACGTGAGGATCGGCATGCCGTGTCCATAACAAGATACGTGGATAGACAATGTCGAATTGGTGTTGTAGATAAGGCCGCATGGCAAACTCGGCTGTAAACAATACAGTGATATATTCAAGCACGTCCATAGCCAATTCGGGGTGGTGCCAGCCGGCCTGACCGGCATAATCAATTAATGGCCAGGCAGCAAAACTGCTCCAGATCGGTTTATCGGTCGCTTCAGACGTCCAGATATCAGCAACCTGGATCACAATACCGGCCGTACGGGTAAAATCACCGGGCAAATGGTTCATCAGCTGATCAGCAATATGTTCAACACGCTGCTTGAGTTCCAGTTGTTCCAGACCAGAAGATGCACACTTGATAAATGCTGCAGTGTCAAAAACAGGCCAGGCGGTCGCCAGACAGCCCGCTAACTGACGTACTGCTTGTTCATTCAGATGCTGTTTCATGTTGAGCCGGCTTTAGAATTTCAGGCAAAAAAAAGCCGCAGTATTCACTGCGGCTTTTCATTATAGACTGATATCAACTATACAGCGGCTTGCATTTTAGCTCTTCTTCTGAAGGCCATAAAGCCCATCAGACCAGAACCAAACAACCAGACAGCGGCTGGTAATGGGATTTCTGAAGGAACTGAAGTGAACTGTCCGACAAGTTTGACTTTTGCCCACTTTAATTCTTTGGCTACCATTTCTTCTTGTCCGTTAAATCCGAGAAGCTCAAAGTAATAATCTGTACCTTGATAGCTGTAAAATTGCTGCGGTCCCAAGCTTGTCAGCTTGACAGAGTCGGCATCGTCATTAGGGTCACCTATGTTGGGCGTGTTGTCCAAGGCAAAATCATAGGTGAATGATTCAACAAAGTTATTAGGAGAAGTGAAATTAAATGTCAGTGAAAAATCTACACTGGTAGCTTCTGTGCCGGCCCATATAGTGCCGTTGTAAAACTTCATCACACCAAGAGCAAAAGTGTCGTCAACATTTGCGGCAAAATTCAGACCGTGAAAAGTCAGGCTACTTGGTGATGTACAACCCCAGCAGTGAGTCGTTGCCGGATCACCCCATGAAAACGAATTAGTTCCAACTCCGCTTGTTACCATTCCGGCAGGACCCTGAGGATTGACGAACACACCGGAGGTTGAACCTTCAAAAAAGGCAGCGTTCGCAGTCAAGCTTGTGGCAAGCAGCGATGCAAACAAAAGAGACTTTTTCATAAAAACATCCTTTTCGAAACTGCAACCCGGCCGCCTCTCCCAGAGACCCGTGGCTTTCCGTCGCTTGACTCACATCAAGGTTGGCACATTATTGATTTTTATAATACCGATCTGCCTGCAGCATCAATCAGTTAACGCATAGGCTATACGCAACAATAAAGCGGCGCAATTGTACTTTGGTACATGAATTCAAATTTTATTGAAAACAGCGATGGATTCTACGTGCGCCGTGTGAGGAAACATATCCATCACGCCAGCAGCATCGAGCTGATAGCCATGTTTATTGACCAGTTCACCGGCGTCTCGAGCCAGCGTTGCAGGGTTGCAAGACACGTATAACAACCGCTCTGCGCCCAGATCGGCAAGTTGCTCAAGGACTTCAAAGGCTCCACTGCGGGGCGGGTCCAGCAGAATTTTATTAAAACCTGCTTTTGCCCAGTCATAATCTTTGAGGGCAGTTTTTGTCAGATCCGCCTGCTCAAACTCGGCATTTTCCAGTTGATTGAGCATGGCATTACGCCGTGCATGACTCACCAGTGAGGCATCACCCTCGACCCCTATGACCGAAGCGACTCTGCGAGCCAGCGGCAAAGTGAAATTACCTAGACCACAGAACAGGTCAAGTACGCGATCTTCTGCTTGAACATCAAGCAATTGCATCGCCAGCTGGATCATCTTTTCATTAATGCCTGAATTCACCTGGGTGAAATCGCCCGGCGCAAAGTCCAGCGTTAAGTCCGGTTCGGGACGATAACGCAGTTGTGGCGATTCCGGCCACAAAGCGCTGACGGTGTCCGGACCACCCGGCTGCAGATAAACCCACAAATCATGCTGTTGTCCATAGCTGATAAGTGTCTGTTGATCAGCTTCAGATAAAGGATCAAGGTTGCGAAATACCAGAGCGACATGCTCGGCATCCATTGCCACCTCGATTTGTGCGATTCGTTGAAAGGCTTCCAATGATTCAATTAAACGACCCAGATCATCCAAACGTTTGCCTACACGCGGGTCAAGCACTTCACACTGATTAAGTTCGGCAAGGTATGGAGAAGCTTTTTCACGAAAGCCGACCAGTACCTTGCCCTTTTTAGTGACGTATTTGACACCCAGTCGAGCTTTACGACGATATCCCCATAATGGTCCGGTCAACGGCGGCAGCCACTTTTTCGGCGATAGCTGACCAAAGTGCTGGAAATGCTCAGCCAATGTCGCTTGCTTATGACGTAATTGTGCGGCTGGCTCCATGTGCATCAAACTGCAACCACCGCATATGCCATAGTGCTGACATTTTGCTTCGACTCTGTCTTGCGAAGCCGTCAGTACTTGGGTGGTGCGTCCTTCATCGTAGTTCTTGTGCTTTCGGGTGTAGACAAATTCAATCTGTTCTCCAGGCAACGCCCCATCAACAAATACGGTCTTGCCTTCAATACGCGCTATTCCCCGCCCATCATGCGACAGTGATTCAATGAGGCTGTTCACCGGTGTGGTAGGAAGTTGTGCGCTTCGTCTGCGTCTTGCCATGTGTTTCTCTGATTGTGTTTGTCTGCAATAAAAAAGTCCGGCCATGTTTTAGCATGGCCGGACTCCAGGGCCTGTTGACCTTTCAATGATGGTTGTTATTTTTGCTGCCAGTTGCCGCCTTGCTGATACCACCAGCCAGAAGCTGCATTGCTAATCCAGCGGCGGGCAAAAGTCTCCTGAATATCTGACTGCCACTCAGGTCGGCCATTGGCACGGGCAATTTCAGCATACAAGGCATTACGGTCTTTGTTTTCATCGGCGACCAGAGCATTGACAGAATTTCTCTGCGCCAGTGGAATGCTGCCAGCATCGCGGACTGTCACCAAGCCGTTGGCGGTGAGGCCGACTGCACCACTATCGTAATGAGGACGCAGTTGATCATGACGGCTGCGCATTCTGCTTTGAATAGCACTTATGGCCGGTGAATTCACGTTCAAATCAGCTTGAGCCTCGGCAGGTGATACTACCCACTCAAGCATTCTGACCAATACCGGTCTGTCGGTTTCTATCATCGATTGCGTTTCTGATGACGCGGGCTGGTCAGAACGCTTGCCATCCGGTCCCCAGACATCTTCAATGATACGATCCGCGGCTTGCTCAGCCGCCGCTGCAGGAAAATAAATATTAATTGTCACACATGACATCAAAAACAACGCCATTGCCGCTACCGAAATTTGTTTATATCCATACATCATTTTGTTCACCCTCATCACTCAATCACAGGTCCACTGCTGTGCCGAACGGCTTGCAGTCTTTCCAGCAAATCTGGCCAGTCAACGCGCCGAGTATACCCCACCACATTAATCCAAGGCGGTAAAATCCCGCCGCCTTGTACAATATAGTAGCCATGCTCTGCATCTGCGACGCCGGACATCTCGCAAACAGAATTGCGCAGTCTACAACTTAGACCCAGTTGCTGATAAGAAAAGTCCTCGAAAAACCGCAAAAAACTCCGTGATAATACGCCACTGGCACCGCCACCTATTTGTGACAGATTATCCACTGCCTGCTGACTAATACGTCGCCGATTGCGATCACCCTGCGGTGTTGCAAACTGCGCATCGAACTGCACCGCTTGCCAGCCAGCCAATCGCAAGTCATGAATGCGCCCATCGAGTCTGCCGCTAATCATTCCAAAATCAAACGCCTGGGTCAGCAACTGCAAATCAAGTCCGGTAATATCAACATTGGCTGATAACTGTGGCAAGGCACCAAAAGGATCTTGCAGGCGTAAATCCCTGATGACAGTGATGCCGTCAAACAATCTCAACATCAAAGCCCCATCTACTTGAACTTGCTGATGTTGATAGCGAACCTGAGGGATCACACCAGACAATCGACCGTACAAAGTCGGCCAGCCCAGCACTTCACTCACCGCTTCCATCGACACTGGCGTCAGCAATCCATCAAATTGCCAACTGACGGCCTGCTCTTGATCCAGCGCTAATGAAAAATCATGAATCTGCAAGGCCCCATCCATCACCGGCAATACAAACGGTTGAGTTAATCTGAAACCTGAACGTGTCGAAACGCCGTCGATTGCCGAGGCTCCGAGCGGCAGTGCATAGAAATAGACCTGTTGCCACGATAAAGCAGTGTGTTGTGGCTCCATCGAACCTGTCCAGGCAAACTGTCCCGTTAATCCCGCTAATGAGAAGCGCTGTTGCTGATCATCGATATCCACTTCGGAGAATGACAAGCTTAACTCTGGAGACTGGCCGAACTGATAATCAATGTCAGCACTCAATGACC
Organism: Methylophaga sp.; assembly: GCA_020831825.1. Lineage (GTDB taxonomy): Bacteria > Pseudomonadota > Gammaproteobacteria > Nitrosococcales > Methylophagaceae > Methylophaga. Next base: position 24,851 of record JAFIFW010000010.1, read on the forward strand.
CATCCAGCGTCAGACTGTCGGCTGCCGTACCCAGCAAAAATGGTTGCAACCAGGTGTTATAAACATTGTTCAATTGTGCCTTGTCCAGCTTGATTTGCAATGAAGTTACTTGCTGTTGCTGGTAGAGCAAGCTGACACTGCCTTGCAAAGTCCCGCTGTGATCAAACTCTGGGATATTCAACGTGATGCGGTCATTGGCGGGTGACCAGTGGCCGTCACTTTGCCAATGCATGCCAGACTGTTCAAAATCGAGAAAAACCGGCTCAAAATAAGCCTGACCACCATGCAGCGTCATGATGTTTGACCAACGCCATTCACCTGCTTGCTGTCGCGCCTTCAGTTGCACTCTGGCGTTGGCTGACTCGGTCACATAGCGGCTTTGTGGGTCACTGACCGACCAGTGATGCAACGCCAGATCAGTCTCAATACGACTGATATTGGAAGCATCTCCAGCCATCATTAACTTGCCGTTCAACTCACCTTGCAGTTGCCACCCTTGTGACAATTCGATGAGGTCTTCTGTCAAAATCGACAAGGCCAGGGATTCCAGCGACTCAAGTGTGACTGAATGGCTTTGAATATTCGCTTGCCAGATCTGGCCATCCAGCTCGGCTTGTATATCCAGTGTGCCATCGGCCAAGCTGAGGCCAGAGAATTGTATTTGGTAACGCTCTTCTTCATAGCGTGCTTGCAGTGAAAATGTCACTGTCTGATCGCCTAGGTGGGCATGGACAAAACTGACCTGACCTTGGGCACAATTTATCTGGCCAGATTGAAGCCTGACCTGTTGGCAATGCAGATGGATATTGTTCACTTCGCCAAAAGGCTCAGCAAGCTGCAGTGTGGCGATGGTTAATTCTAATGCCAAACCATTTGCTGTCAGCTGGAGTTGCAGTTGTGAATCTTTGGCTGATATGTTTGCGTATTGCCAGTCGCCTGCCAGTAGCTGCAATTTTTCGATTGCATGGGCAGGGCTGACAATCAGTAGAAGTATTGCCAGGCACCAGCGTCTGAAGAGTGATGAACGCATCACTCAGCCGGGAAAACACCTGTGGACAGATAACGATCACCACGATCGCAGATAATGCAAACGATGGTGGCATTACTCACTTCGGCGGACAGTCTTAACGCTGCCGCCACGCTGCCGCCCGAAGAAACGCCACAAAATATGCCTTCTTCACTGGCCAGCCGACGCATGGTGTCTTCGGCAACACTCTGCTCCATGTCTATGATTCGGTCTACTCTTTCCGGTTCAAAAATATCTGGCAGATAGGCTTCTGGCCAACGACGAATGCCGGGAATACTGGCACCCTCAACCGGTTGCACCCCCACAATTTGCACCTGACTGCTTTGTTCTTTGAGATAACGCGACACCCCCATAATGGTGCCTGTTGTGCCCATGGCACTGACAAAATGACTGACCTGACCATGGGTATCACGCCAGATCTCAGGACCCGTGGTTTCATAATGTGCCAATGGATTGTCGAAATTACCAAACTGATTTAACACTTTCCCCTTGCCGTCTGCCTGCATTTGCAAGGCGAGATCTCTGGCAGTCTCCATACCATCGGTGAGGATAATTTCTGCGCCATAAGCCCGCATTGAAGCGCGTCGTTCCACACTCATATTGCGAGGCATGATCAACACCATTTTGTAGCCCAAAATGGCAGCCACCATCGCCAGTGCAATTCCTGTGTTGCCACTGGTGGCTTCAATCAGGGTGTCTCCTGGCTGTATTTCACCCCGCTGCTGAGCATGACGAATCATGCTGACAACGGGTCGGTCCTTGACTGATCCGGCAGGGTTGTTGCCTTCAAGCTTAGCCAGAATGGTATTGCTGGTATTGCCTGGCAATCGCTGTAATCGAACCAGTGGGGTATTGCCTATACAACGGTCAATGGTCGGATAATCAGTCATTTCAGCGTTCCGTTAAAATCACATACGCACTGGCATAATCGCCATCATCACTCAGACTCAAAAACGCCCGGCTTGCCTTCAATTCAGACATCCTGTGTTGAGCGACCTCAATCAATATTAGCTCTGGTTTGCCAAGTTCATCCTTGCGAACAGCAATATGTTGCAGGCTGAGCCCATCGCGGAAGCCGGTACCCAGCGCTTTGGCAGCCGCTTCTTTAGCAGCAAAACGCTTGGCCAGAAAAGCTGCCGGCTGACTGCTCTGTTGATATGCCAAAAACTCTTGTTCATCCAGAATTCGTCTGGCCGCTTTGTCGCCAAATTTTTCCAGCATCTGACTGATGCGAGGGATAAACACCAAATCAGTGCCGATGCCACAAATCATTGCTGTCTGGCTGCCAACATCAGCTGTTTCATTTCTCTGACCGCAGCCTGAAAACCGGTAAACACCGAACGAGCGACAATTGCATGACCAATATTTAACTCTCGCAGTTCGGGAATCGCCGCAATCGCAGTCACATTATGATAGTTCAAGCCATGTCCGGCATTGACCTGCAAACCTTGTGCATGGGCATATTGCGCAGCTTTGCAAATAATCGCCAACTCGTGTTTTGCCTCGACAGCTGTCTCGGCATCGGCATAGCGTCCAGTATGCAACTCAACAACCGGCACCTTGCAACTCACGGCCGCATCAATCTGATCCTTATCGGGGTCGATAAATAATGAAACCGTGACATTGGCTTCGGCCAGACGAGCACAAGCAGCTTGCATCCGGTCAAGTTGACCGAGTACATCCAGGCCGCCTTCAGTGGTCAGTTCCTCACGACGCTCTGGAACCAGACAACAATCAGCCGGACGATATTTCTCGGCCATAGCGATCATCTCTTCGGTGACCGCCATTTCAAGATTGAGTTTGGTCTGACTTATCTCGGTAAGCAATGCCAGGTCTCGTTCCTGAATGTGTCTGCGGTCTTCACGAATATGCAGAGTAATACTGTCAGCACCGGCCTGTTCAGCCTCTATCGCGGCTTGAACCGGGTCCGGATAACGAGTCCCCCGTGCCTGTCGTAAAGTGGCAACGTGATCAATGTTTACCCCTAAAAAAATCGACATACTGCTGTTTACCTTTCTGTTTCTGATGAAGCCGGGTTTGCATAAAGTTGCATCTGGGCAAACAACTGCCGGCTTTTAAGTGGTTTTCCGTCCAGATAATAATTTAACACCGTTCGCATCATCTGCTTGATTTCAGACAAGCTGACAAGGTCAAAATCGCTTTCCTGTTCAAAATTCCTAAGGCTTCGGCCAGAAATAGTCTGACCTGGAGTGGCCTTATCACTGACTATCAGTCCATGCTCTGGCAGATAGCGATAATGGTTGTCATCCGTGACTGGCAGCCCAGTATTTGCTTCATGGGTCAAAGCCAAGCCATAACCCATCGCTGCCAGTAAATGCTTTTCAAATATTCTCAGAGTAATTTCACAGGAATCACTATGCTCAAGTTCTGATAGCGCGTGCTGGTAGGCATCAAATATCATCGGCTCGCTTTGGTGCAAACCTGTCAGCCGAATCAGTAATTCGTTGATATACAGACCACATAAGGCCGCATGACCTTTCAGCCAATAACGCGGCTGCTGGTGTTCAACATCGGTCAGTGTCTGCAATTCACCTCGCCCAACCCAACTGAGCCAGAGCGGCTGAAACAATTGCAGCTGATGTCCACCACGCTTGCGCTTTTGCCTGACACCTCGTGCCACCAGGCTGACTCTGCCATAGTCACGACTGATCACATCCAGTAACAAACTGGTTTCCCGGTAGGGTCGCTGATGCAGCACAAATGCCTGTGTCAGACTCATCATTTCAGATCAGCCTGTCTGACTGGAGGCTGTTGATGTTGTCATAGCCGCCTCTGTTGTGACAGAAAATGCAACAAGCCCTAGAGATCGTCGTTATAACCCAGATTTCTGAGCATACGCTCGTTGTCTGACCAACCCTCGCGTACTTTGACCCACAACTGCAGGAACACCTTGCAGCCAAACAGGTCTTCCATATCTTTTCTTGCATCCTGGCCGACCTGTTTCAGTAACTCGCCCTTCTTGCCTATGACAATGGACTTTTGGCCACTTCGTTCGACATAGATAACCGCGCTGATTCTGAACATGCCGTCGTCTTCTTCAAACTGCTCGATATCAACAGTCAACGAATAGGGTAATTCCTGTCCCAGATGACGGAACAATTTTTCCCTGACCATTTCCGCAGCCAGAAAGCGGGAGCTTCGGTCAGTCAGTTGATCTTCATCAAAAATCGCTTCACCTTCAGGCATCAGCTTTTCAACTTCTGCTTCCAGTTGTTCGATGTTAATGCCTCGTCTTGCTGAAACAGGCACCACCGCAGCAAATGGATATTTGGCGGCAAGTTCTTCCATTTGTGGCAGTAAGGCCGCTTTATCTTCCGCCTTGTCCACTTTGTTCAACACCAGAATGACCGGTTTGTCAGCATCATTTTGCAGGCGTTTCAGTACGCGTTGGTCGTCATCATTCCATCTCAAGCTTTCGATGACAAATACAACCACATCAACATCTTCAATAGAGGCGGTTGCTGCGCGATTCATGTAGCGATTCATGGCACGTTTGCCATCACTGTGCATGCCAGGCGTATCAACATAGACCAGCTGAGCGTGATCGGTGGTTTTGATACCCAGGATCCGATGACGTGTCGTTTGAGGTCTACGAGAGGTGATACACAGTTTTTGCCCCAGAATACGGTTAATCAGCGTTGATTTACCGACGTTGGGACGACCGATAATGGCGACATAGCCACTACGATAAGGCTTTTCAGTCATAGCTTGCCTTCAATCAGGGTGAGCGCACGTTCAGCAGCTTTCTTTTCGGCCTTGCGGTGACTGCTGCCTCGGGCCACGACCACTTTATCCAGTAATTTGACCTGACAGGAAGCTTCAAACTCAGGTTGCTCCTTGTCAGACTTCACTTCTTTGACGCTATAGATGGGAAGTGGCTGTTTTCGGCTTTGCAGTAATTCCTGTAGCCGTGTTTTGGGATCTTTAACCGTTTCAGTAACGTCAATGGCTTCAATTCTTTCTTGATAAAGCCGCACAATCAGCGCTCTTGCAGATTCAAAACCGCTATCAAGATACAGCGCACCAAACAGTGCCTCCAAAGCATCGGCCAGAATTGATTCACGTCTGAAGCCGCCACTTTTCAGCTCGCCTGGCCCCAACACCAGCACTTCTCCCAATTGCAGGGCACGTGCGATTTCCGCCAGTGTCTCCCCCTTAACCAGAGAAGCTCTTAATCGGCTCAGCTTGCCTTCTTTGACTTGTGGAAAACGAGTGAACAGCGCCTCAGCGATGACAAAGTTGAGTATGGCATCACCCAGGTATTCCAGTCGTTCGTTATTTTTGGAGTCGGCACTGCGGTGCGTGAGTGCCTGAATCAATAGCGCGGTATCGTTAAATTCAATCTGCAGTAATTTGCAGAGCGCCTTTTGTCGCGGGGTCATCATCGATTGGGCGGCTCTATATCTATTTCCTTGCGGAAGTGTCCTATCAAATCAATGTGCGCGATAAAGGGTTTGCGAACTTCATAGTCAACCACTATGCGTGTGACATAAGCCGTCTCTCGTCCGCGCGCGACTTCAACATTTTCCGGTTTGACGCTACTGATATAGCCGGTATTAAAGCGACGCTGCATCATCACCATGACTTGTTGACGGGTCATCTGATTGTTGCGAATTTCATGTTCCATGGAGTTCATGATCTGCACAACTGCGTAGTATTCCTGATACATCGGCACCAGGCGCATTGCAATCGTTGCAAAAAACGCAATCAAGCCGAGCACAAAAACCCAGCTGATTAAAGTCATGCCTTTTTGGTGTTTCATGACGCGCTCCTTATTCAATAGTCTGTCCTACTCGACTCCAGATAATGCCACCGGCATTTCGATTCCAGCTCATCCAGATCAGGAAAGCTCTGCCGACCAGATTTTCTTCAGGTACTGTACCCCAGAAACGGCTGTCATTGCTGTTATCCCGATTGTCGCCCATAACAAAAAAATGTCCGTCTGGCACAACGGTTTCACCTTCAATCAGGTTACGCCGTGGATCAAGCAAAATGTTATATCCCTGTTGATGCAGGAATTCTGTGCGCATATCTGCGCGGGCGGTCACCATACCGGTCAGTTCATCATTTCGTTCGGCATCTTCTTGTTCGATTGCCTCACCGTTGATGTAGATGACCTTGTCAAAGTAACCAACCCGATCACCGGGTAATCCAACCACCCGTTTAATGTAATCAATTTCAGTGTTCTCAGGATAACGAAATACGATGACATCACCCCGTTCAGGAGTGCCGGTTTCAAAGATTCGGGTATGCGTGACTGGCAGCCTGATACCGTAAGAAAACTTATTAACCAGAATAAAGTCACCAACATGCAATGTTGGCAACATGGAGGCTGACGGAATACGAAACGGTTCCACTACAAACGAGCGAATTACCAATACCAGCAGGATAATCGGAAAAAAAGAGCGCGCGTATTCGACGATGACCGGCTCCTTGCTGTCCATGCCTCTTTTGGGTGCCCACACCCACTTATCCATCAACCAGATCAAACCGGTCAGAACAACCAACAACACCATCAACGCCGGAAAACTCACCGCACTCTCCTGTTATTTATGACTTCTTGGATAACTGCAATACCGCCAGGAACGCTTCCTGAGGCACATCCACTTTGCCTACTGACTTCATCCGTTTTTTACCGGCTTTTTGCTTTTCAAGCAATTTACGTTTTCTTGAAACGTCACCACCATAACATTTGGCCAGTACATTCTTTCGCATTGCCTTCACCGTTGAACGCGCGATGATGTGTCCACCAATTGCAGCCTGAATGGCAATATCAAACATTTGCCTAGGGATCAGCTCCTGCATTTTCTCGACCAGTTGGCGACCACGAGACACGCTCTGCTCTTTGTGCACGATCATCGACAAGGCATCCACACGCTCGCCGTTAATCAACACATCCAGTTTGACCAGATCCGCAGCCTGAAAACGAATGAAATGATAGTCAAGCGAGGCATAACCCCGACTGACCGACTTGAGCCTGTCAAAGAAATCGATCACCACTTCATTCATTGGCAATTCGTAGCTGACTGCGACCTGTTTGCCCATGTATTGCATGGTTTTTTGCACACCACGCTTTTCCACACACAGCGTGATAACTGCACCGAGATAATCTTGCGGCACCAGCATATCCGCCATGACTATCGGTTCTCTGATTTCGGCAATTGAGCCCGGATCGGGCAGCGCTGCCGGGTTTTCGACCTTGATGACCTCACCTCGCTTATCCAGCACCTCAAAGACAACGGTAGGTGCAGTGGTGATCAGATCAAGATCATATTCTCGCTCCAGTCTTTCCTGGATAATTTCCATGTGCAACAGGCCCAGGAAACCACAGCGAAAACCAAAGCCTAGCGCCTGTGAGTTTTCTGGTTCGTAAAACAACGAAGCATCGTTCAGACGCAATTTACCAAGCGCCTCGCGAAAGGAATCATAATCATCACTGCTGACTGGAAAGACACCGGCATAGACCTGAGGAGTGACCGACTTGAAGCCGGGCAGCATTTCCGTGGCGCCCCGATGTGCATGGGTCAGAGTATCACCGACAGGTGCACCATCAATATCCTTGACGCCAGAGATTACATAACCGACCTCACCGCAATTCAGTGCCGCTTGCTTGCTGCGTTTAGGAGTAAATACCCCGACTTCATCGACCTGATACTCCTGGCCGGTAGACATGACTTTGATTTTGTCTTTGGCCTTGAGACTGCCTTGTTTAATGCGTACCAGTGAAATGACACCCACATAACTGTCAAACCAGGAATCAATGATCAGTGCCTGTAATGGGCCTTCCGGATCACCTTCTGGCGGCGGCACTCTGGCCACCAGTTCCTCCAGCACTTCATCAATACCCAGCCCGGTTTTAGCGCTGCATCGCACAGCATTCATGGCATCAACGCCGATGATGTCTTCAATTTCCTGAGCGACTCGGTCGGGTTCTGCCGCAGGCAAATCAATTTTGTTTAATACCGGCAGCACTTCCAGGCCGAGTTCTATCGCGGTGTAGCAGTTGGCAACACTCTGCGCTTCAACACCCTGAGCCGCATCAACCACCAGCAATGCGCCTTCACATGCCGCCAGTGAACGTGACACCTCATAGGAAAAGTCCACATGGCCGGGTGTGTCAATGAAGTTCAACTGGTAGGTTTCGCCATTTTTGGCGGTGTAATTAAGCGAAACGCTTTGTGCCTTGATGGTAATGCCTCGTTCCCGTTCGATATCCATCGAATCCAGAACCTGTTGTGACATTTCCCTTTCTGATAAGCCACCGCATATCTGGATGAAGCGGTCGGCAATAGTGGATTTTCCGTGATCAATGTGCGCGATGATTGAGAAATTTCGTATTTTTTTCATTTAGTTATCTGCAAGTGGCATGACTGAATATGCCGATTAATATGTGATTCTCTGCAAAATCATGGCGTCGATAGAAGAACTTCACGCCGCGCAGGCTGCAAATGGTGTTGTATTATACTCACTTCAGCAATCTAACACGATAAACCATGTTGCATCGCTGGTCTGTTGCAAACACTGACCATTGCCTTACCCTAAAGTCACCCTGATGTCTCAACAAACTCATGATCCTGCCATTCTCAACGGGCCAATTCCAGGCACGTTTGTGCGTTATATGATTCCATCGATACTTGGTTTAATGGCCATCACCACAGCAAGTGTGGTTGATGGCATATTCGTTGGGCAGTTTGTCAGTGCTGAAGGTCTGGCCGCCATCAACCTGCTGATCCCCTATCTGTCGCTGTTATTTGGTCTGGCGCTGATGATTGCTATTGGTGGGGCTGTGCGTGCCGGTCATTATCTTGGTGAAGGCAATCATTCAGACGCTTCAGGGCTGATGGGTCTGTGCTTAGTGGCTATCACAATCATCGCGCTGGCTTTCATGACAATGAGTTTACTGGCCGGGACACATATCCTGCGTTTTCTCGGAACTCCCGATTCACTACTGCCATTGATCCAGCCGTATTTTCGCATTATCAGTGCCGTGCTTGTTTTGCAGACATTAACGATGGTGCTTTATTACTTCATAAGGCTGGATGGAGGGCAACGCCTGGCAACCACGGCGCTGACTATCGGTGCATTGGCAAATATTCTGCTGGACGCCTTGCTGATCATTGTATTTGAAATGGGCTTGCTCGGCGCTGCTTTTGCAACAGCAGTCTCACAGACGGTTCAATTGATTATCCTGTCAGGTTTTTTCCTGCGTAAACAGCGTCGGCTTCAATTGCAATTCCCGTGGTCGCGATGGCAACAGCTCATCAAAGTTGCCTTCAACGGGCTTTCCGAGTTGGCCAATGAAATCTCTGCTGGCGTGGTTATTCTGGTGCTTAATCTTATCTTGGTCAAACAACTTGGCGTAGAGGGAGTCGCCGCATTTGCCGTGGTGAACTATCTGATTTTTGTCAGCTTGATGCTTTATTACGGAATTGCCGATGCGCTGCATCTGCTGACCAGCCAGAATCATGGTGCGGGACAGTTTTTGCGTATTCAGGGATTTGTCCGATCAGCGCTCACAATGGTGTTGATTGTCAGCGCTAGTATTACGGCCTTATTGCTGATTTGGCCTGAAAAGGTAAGTGGTATGTTCATCAGCGATGCTTCTGAAGATGTATTACTGTTATCAGCAGCTTATATTTCACTGGTCTGGCCGTTGTTTGTGATAAACGGTGTTAATGTAACTCTGGCGATTTATCTCACCGCAATGCAACAGCCGGTCCCCTCGATGCTGATTGCTTTGAGTCGCGGCCTGGTGCTTCCTGTCGGCCTGTTGTTGATTCTCTCTGTCTTATTGCCGCAGCCCTTGTTTATGGTCGCCTTGCCGATTGCCGAATGGCTGACCTTTATTCTGGCAAGCCTGCTGTTTTGGCAGTACCGACCGCTGCATCGTCGCTGGCAGACAACAAAAAACGCAGCCTGAGCTGCGTTTTTTGGTGTTTCTTGTGTGGCCTTAATCAAGCCAATACTGATTACTCTTCGTCTATGCGAAGCGCCAGGAACTGCGAATTACCTTCACGATGAATCAGCACAGGCACTGACTTGCCTGCTTCCAGTGATTTTGCGACTTCGAGGAATTGCTGAACACTTTCGATTTGAACATTGTTCAGATTTGAAATCACATCACCCGGACGAATACCTGCGCGCAGTGCAGGACCCGTTTCGACTTTCATAACATAAACACCGCCAGTATCCAAACCCGCTTCCTGACGTTGCTCGTAGGAAACCTCGATGACTTCAATCACCAGTCGGTTGTCAGAACTACGCTGTGGCCCGACACGTGATAAAGCAACCTGATCTTCATCTGGCAACTCTTCAACGACTACTTTGATGGTTTGACGTTTTTTCTCGCGCATGATCTGCACATCGGTTTCTTTACCGACTGCAGTACGACCGACAATCGGCGGCAGGTCAGAACTTGTTACAACATTTCGGCCATCGAATTCAAGAATGACATCACCGGCTCTGAAACCCGCTTTCTCTGCAGGGCTGTCTGGGATGACACGTGACACAAGCGCACCCTGTGGACGGCTCAAACCAAACGATTCTGCCAGTTCACGGGTAACATCCTGGATAACCACGCCTAACCAGCCGCGGCTGACGTAACCTTGAGCCTTGATTTGTTCGACTACATTCATGACTACATCAATGGGAATCGCGAAAGATACGCCCATGAAGCCGCCATGACGGCTGTAGATTTGAGAGTTAATACCAATGACTTCGCCGTCAAGATTGAACAGTGGGCCACCCGAGTTACCCGGGTTGATGGCGACATCTGTCTGAATAAACGGCACATAACTGTCACTAGGCAGGCTTCGGCCCAATGCACTGATAATGCCGGCAGTGGCTGAATAGTCAAAGCCAAACGGTGAACCGATTGCCAGTACCCACTCACCTACTTTCAGATCATTGGAGTCACCGAGCTGCAATGTTGGCAATCCAGTTGCTTCGACTTTCAGCAGAGCAACATCGCTGCGTTCATCACCACCCAAAACTTCAGCCACCAGCTCAGTTCTGTCGCTGAATCTGACGATAATTTCATCGGCATTTCTAATGACGTGATAGTTAGTCAGGATGTAACCATCTTCTGAAAGTACAAACCCAGAGCCCACGGAGTTATGTGGACGTGAACGAGGTTGGTTAGGATTACCAAAAAAGCGACGAAAGAAATCGTCAAAAGGTGTGCCTTCAGGGACCTCCATGCCTGGCGGCAGCATCTGCTGGGATGAGGTCTCGCGCTGAGTTTTGGTGCTGATGTTGACTACACCATCAGCATTTTTTTCCACCAGGTCGGTGAAGTCAGGAAGGCCTCTGGCATGAGCACTTGCACTTAACAAGAACCAGGCGAGAATGACACTCATCAAAGACCACGTTTTCGTATGTATCATCATTTTTCCTCTATGATTTGCGTGTCCAGCTGAACAGCATGTGTTTTTAACCTGAATCGCACCCAGTAAAACCCTGCAGCAAGCCCGGCTATCCCTGCACCGATTTCTGCCAATTCGCCCCATCCCAACGTTCTTATTGTCACTGCTGCGGCAAACATAGACAGAAGCGGCAGCAGATACATCAATGCAGCGCCCTGCACAAGTGCTTCTTCGGGGATTGAGACAGTTACCTGCTGACCCGGTTCCATGTTTTCCGTGCGAGATACAGCAATTCTTGAAAATTTTTTTCCCACATGTTTCGCCAGCAAGCCAGTGCCACAACCTTGCCTTACAGCGCACTGACCGCAAGTAGACTGACGCTCCGCCTGAACCCAGGCGATCTTTTCTTCCAGTTGAACGATGGTGGCTTTTTGTTCGATCATGGCTGCTCTATATCGACAAAATGGATAGAAGCACCGATTTTTTCGACTGTTCGGCTTGGCACTTCTCCAACCACCGTAATGAAGTGGGAATGGATAATATTGCCATACGCATTGATGCCTCCCATTTGTGTTGCGCCGTGTAAGTGACGATGCTTGGAGAGAATCCTTTCGATAAAGACCGATACTGAACTCATCCCGTCACTGTAGACACGCTGTTCGACCTCAGCGCCATTACTCGCTCTAAGTCTGGTCTGAAGTGCAACCAAAGAAAAACCCTCAGGCAGCCAAGCAACGTCCCAGCGTGATAGACGGCTCTGTCGTTCGATGTCGGAGGATGATTGCTTATTTGTTCGATTCAGAATCACCTCATCGCCTTCAAGCCTTGATTGCAGATTTTCATCATCAATTTCTATGTCAGTTTCAATCGATGAAAATGCAAACATCTCAAGCACTTCACCGTCTGGGGCCAACAACTGTGTCTTGAGTAGCAGATCAGTTTCGGCATCAACCCACAGTCGATACCCATAACGGTATTCGTCGACGGGCGAAATCAGCAGTTCACGTGCCTTACGCCCGGCAACACGCGTCTTACCTTGCAGTGATAATTCATAAAATGGCAGAGCAGAACGCAGTTTGGAAGGTAAGTCTGCTAAAAATCCGCTTCCTAGAGGACGAGAACTGATGTTGACCTGACGTCCCTCCGGATTGATGCAGGTGACTTTATCGTTAGAACGAATCACCTCGCGTGCAGGACCATTCAAGGCAACCAACCTTTCAAGCTCACCGTTTTCGTCAGCTCGATGATAGATTTTGATGGATTGGAGATTACGGCCTGACTGATAAGAGAATACACCTGAGTAGTTAAGAGTTTTGGCCGCGTTATTCATACGTTCGAGCAAATCAATTGCCTCGTCTGATGCGTATGATGTCGGCAGGAACAGCAGTAAACAAATCGACAACCAGCCAGGCAACAGTTTATGTACGTGGCTCATCAGTCGGTCCCGTAAGATACGACTCGACCGTAGGAAAAAACACCTGAGGTGGCTGCGAATTCATTGTGATCGATTAGATAAGTGTTGAGGCGTTCTTCAACTTCTTGTTCGGTGACTGTCCATCGGTTACTTGTTGCAGGCACTGTTTGTTCAGCGATGGTTATCATGTCAGGGTTGTCAGCTTGAATATTTATCACACTGACAACGGCCAGCGCGCCAACCGAGGCGGCCATGGCAAGGCCAGCCACTTGCTTGTTCAAGAGCCTCGGAAAACGCAGGAGTTTGGCCTTGATTGAGTTTCGCGCCGGTTGGCTGTGTTGTGGTTCTTCGGCTATCGCTGCCGTTAAACGTTGATTGAAGGACATCACATCAATACTGCCTGCACGCGAATAACCATGCAGTAAATCACTGGCATTCTGATAGCGCATAAATCGCTCTCTGGCGTTCTCATCGGTAGTAAGCAATGTGATAGCTTGTTCGAGTTCCTTGCCAGAGAGTTGTCCATCGACCAATGCAAATAACATCTCATTGTGATTGACTGTCATTGTTAATCCTCTTCACCCATTACTTCTTTTACTTGTTTATCAATCGCTTCACGAGCACGAAATATTCGTGAGCGCACAGTCCCTATCGGGCAGTCCATTGCTTGCGCGATTTCCTCGTAACTCATGCCTTCAAACTCGCGCAATTTGATTGCTGTGGCTGTATCTTCCGGTAACGATTCGATGACTTCATGAATCGCCTGCTCCAGCTCCACACGCATGAGACTGTTTTCAGGGGTCTCAAATTCCTTCAATTCCGGTGCATCGTAGTAAATAGTTGCATCCATGGCATCCACGTCAGTGGACGGTGGCCGTCTGGAGGCCGCTGTCAGGTGGTTTTTGGAAGTGTTAATCGCAATGCGATAAAGCCACGTGTAAAAAGCACTATCTCCCCTGAACCCTGGCAACGCACGATATGCCTTTATGAAAGCTTCTTGGGCAACATCCATAGCTTCGACGGGGTCATGAACAAACCCTGTGATTACGTGAATGATTCGCTGCTGATATTTCATTATCAACAAATCAAACGCCTTTTTATCGCCTGCCTGAACACGCTCTACCAGCTCTTGATCAACACTCATTCTATTGTCCGACACACCCCGGTTCGCCGGAGCTTTTTATTTTTGATTGTCTGATTGACCCGTAACATTTCTCTTTGTTCCAATTAAGGTGCAAAATAACTGTATCGCTATTCTACTCCCGACTGAGCGTATGACCACAACTAATGACTTTGATCTGCTGATTCTGGGCAGCGGCACGGCTGGTTTGACGCTAGCTTTGAAGATGGCAGACAGCTGTCAGGTCGCTGTGTTGTCAAAGCAGCAACTCGACGAGGGAGCTTCACTGTATGCACAGGGAGGAATCTCGGTTGTCCTGGATAAAACTGATTCAATTCAGTCTCATATCGATGACACGCTGCGGGCAGGTGCAGGTCTTTGCAGTCCGGCTGCAGTGCGCTTCACTGTTGAGCATGCTCGGGAAAATATCGAATGGCTCATTGAACAAGGTGTCTCTTTCACTCGCGATGGGATAACTTCGGAAACCTATCATTTAAGTCAGGAAGGTGGCCACAGTCATCGACGCATTATTCATTCTGCGGATGCAACCGGTCGTGAAGTTGAAACCACCTTACTGGCAAAAGCCCAGCAACATCCCAACATTCACATGTTTCCCTTCCATATCGGTATCGATCTGATTACCAGCCAAAAACATCTGGGCGAATCTGAAAATCACTGTCTCGGTTGCTATGTGCTGGATATCAAGAATGACAAGGTTAAAACCTTTACTGCCAAGACTACCGTGTTGGCAACCGGCGGCGCAGGCAAAGTCTATCTTTATACAAGCAATCCGGATGTCTCAACAGGTGATGGCATTGCGATGGGCTGGCGTGCCGGTTGCCGAATTGCCAATATGGAATTCATTCAATTTCACCCTACCTGCCTATACCACCCGCTGGCCAAATCTTTTTTGATCAGTGAGGCTTTACGCGGTGAGGGAGCCAAACTAAAACTGGCCGACGGGACTGAATTTATGCCCCGTTATCATCCACAAGCAGAACTTGCGCCCAGAGATATTGTGGCGCGAGCCATCGACCACGAGATGAAACGGCTCGGTCATGATTGCGTCTATCTTGATATCAGCCATCAATCGCGGGAATTTATCGAAACTCACTTTCCGACTATTTATCAGCGCTGTCTGTCATTTGGCATTGATATCAATCAAGTACCGATACCGGTTGTGCCTGCCGCACACTACACCTGCGGTGGCATCGTCACCGATCTGAATGGTCGCACAGATATCGCCGGGCTGTATGCCATTGGTGAAACAGCACACACTGGCCTGCACGGCGCCAATCGAATGGCCAGTAACTCATTATTGGAATGTCTGGTATTTGCCAGCGCAGCTGCAAGTGATATTCGTCAACAATTACCCTATCAATACTCAACGCCCATTCCTGATTGGGATGCCAGCCGGGTTGAGCCTGCCAGGGAAGCGATAGCAATCAGTCACAACTGGGATGAGTTGCGGCGGTTTATGTGGGATTACGTTGGCATTGTCAGAAGCACAGAACGATTGAATCGCGCCCGGCAACGTCTGACATTGTTGAAACAAGAAATACATGAGTATTACAGCCAACACCACATCAATGCTGATCTGCTGGAACTGAGAAACCTGGCAGATGTGGCACAACTGATTATTGATTGCGCACTTCGACGGGAAGAAAGTCGAGGCCTGCATTACACGCTGGACTTTCCAGAGTCTGATGAAAAAACACCACCCGCAGACACTATCATTTCCGGAAAAATATGAAGCTCAGTCAGGGTAGATTTTTGAATCACGCAAGCGCCGTCTCAATAGACGATAATCAGCATGGGCCAACGCATCACATGGAATAAGCAGATTGATATTGCGTCGTCGTTGTCTATCGGCGAAATACAATATCAGCAAAAATCGACTCTCATAGCTACGCTTCAATAACAGATTGTCAGCAGCCAGCAGCCCCCTCGTCAACAGCTGCCAGTGTTGCCCTGCCAGCAGACGTAACTGTGTATCGTCAGCCGAAAAATAAAACCGCCTCAAATACCAAATCAAGCTCAACGGCAGGATAGCCAGCGCAGTGACTGTTAACCAGACTACGCCTGTGAAGACAATCATCATAAATGCCAGCAGATGCACCACCGATAAGTAGACGGCCAGATACTGCGAGCGCTGCATCGACAGCTGCACGCTTTGGCTTTGTTGACCTTCCATGGTCAGGCTCCTGTGAGTTATTGAATGCTCAGGGTACAATAGCCGCCTAAACTGAGAAGGACAATTGTCACCATGAACAACAGCCAATGGCATTCCCTGAGCACCGCTCGCCCCGAAGCAACTTTGACCACACCTTACTTTTCAGTACTTGACACAACCCTGGTTAAAGTCTCGGGGTCAGATGCTGCGCAATTCCTGCAAAACCTGCTCACCAATGATGTGATGCAGCTGACTAATGGACAGTGTCAGCTTAATGGATTTTGTAATCCCAAAGGTCGATTGCTGGCCAGTTTTCTGCTAATTCGCCAGCGGGATGAGTATCTCTTGTTGCTGCCTGACGATCAGGCAAGTTTTGTTATGCAACGGCTTAGCATGTTCAAATTACGCAGCAAAGTTACTGTCGAAGATTGCAGCCAGGATTATCGAGCGATCTATCTTCAAGCTGACTCAACAGCTACTGGTATCCGCCTGCCCTGGCATAATACTTCGAGCCTGATCTTGTCTGAAGCTGCTCAACACGCAGCACAGATTAATGCTCTTGAGGACGATAACTGGTTCAATGCAGGCACTGAACAATTTTCACAGGATCTGCTGATACAGGGAATTCCAGTGGTCAATGCTTCGACGCGAGAACAGTTCACACCGCAACAAATCAACTTTGAAGTTATGGGCGGCGTCAGTTTCAAGAAAGGCTGTTATCCGGGCCAGGAAGTTGTCGCCAGACTGCATTACCTCGGCAAACCAAGCCGTCGGATGTTCCTGTGCAAGCTCCACAACACTTCAGAAAATCTGAATGCAGGCGATGAAGTTGTAGATGCCAACCAGGAAGTACTTGGCCACATTGTGAACTATGCAGAGCAAGCTGATGGTATTGCGCTGCTGGTCAGCTTCAAGCTCAGCGCCTTGGGTCAGTCGGTTTTTACTGCCGATGGCACAGTCATCAACGATATCTGGTCGCTGATCGCAGATGATGAGGCTTGATTGCGGTAAATGCAGTGACTGACCGGACTAATCCAGTCCGAGTTTTTTAAGTTTATAGCGCAGAGCACGAAAGCTGATGCCCAGCTGTTTTGCTGTGGCCGTTCTGTTCCATCGATTATTCTCAAGCGCTTGTTGGATAAGCTGTTTTTCCTGTGATTCAAGGTGTGCGTCGAGGTTATCAATCACATTGGCAGAAAAATTTGTAGTGGAAGTTTCTTTGCGCACGGGCAGTGAGTGCTGCTCTGAAGCGACCGGCAATTCTCGCCCCTCGGGCAACATCAGATCAGTTTCATGGATTTCTCCGCCGTCGGCCCAGGTCATGGCACGCTCAAGGGTATTTTCCAGCTCCCTGACATTACCGGGAAAAGGATAATTCATCAGCGCCTGCATCGCCGCCGGATGGATGGTCGCCAGAGGTGTTCGGTTTTTTTGGGCCAACTGCTGCAGAATGTGCGAGACCAGCATTGGAATATCCGCACGACGCTCACGTAACGCTGGCACCATGAGCTGAATTACATTCAGTCGATAAAACAAATCCTCACGGAAATTGCCCTGCCTGACACACTGCGCCAGGTCTTTGTGTGTCGCTGACAGGATCCGCACATCCACATGAAGCTCTTCCTGTCCACCGACTGGGCGGATGGTTTTTTCCTGAATCGCCCGCAGCAACTTGACCTGCATAATCATCGGCAAGTCAGCCACCTCATCCAGAAACAAGGTGCCGCCATTTGCTTGTTGGAACAAGCCAGTTTTGTCGGCCACCGCGCCGGTAAATGAACCCTTCTTGTGGCCAAACAGTTCACTTTCGACCAGTTCTGCAGGAATGGCGCCACAATTAATGGGCACAAACGGTCCAGATGCACGCGCCCCTAAATCATGGATCAAGCGCGCGACCAGCTCTTTGCCTGTGCCTGATTCGCCAGTGATGTAGACAGGTGCCTGACTTCTCGCCAGCTTGCTGACTTTACCGCGCAAATTACGCATGGTTTCCGTGTTTCCAAGCAGACGATCCCGCGAACGACGTTCACTCGGTTGAGTTTTGTCAGGAGACAGCTTCAAAGCAGCTTCCACCAACTCTCTGAGTACACGCAGCTTGACTGGTTTGGAGACAAAATCAAAAGCGCCCAGTTTGAGTGCTTGCACCGCCAGATCCATACTGCCATGTGCTGTAATGACAGCCACTGGAAGTTCAGGAGTCGATTGCTGAATTGATTTGACCAGATCCAGGCCATTGCCATCGGGAAGCCGCATATCCGTAAAACACAGATCGAATTGCTGCTGACTCAGTGCCTGATGTGCCTGTGCCAAATTCTCGGCGGTCACACAGTCGACTGACATGCCTTCTAGGGTCATGGTCAGCAACTCAAGAATGTCAGGTTCGTCGTCTACAACCAGTGCTTGCGGATTCATTCAATATATTCTCTTGCATGCAGCGGAAAACTGATACGAAAACAACAGGTTCCATCTTCACCCAGGTAGGTCAGCCGGGCACCGTTGGCCTGACATAACTCTTTGGCCAGATATAGTCCCAAGCCTGTACCTCCGGTTCTTTGTGAATAAAAAGGTTCAAACAAATGCTCGGCGGCTTCTGCGGATACGCCAGGGCCATTATCCGTGACATCCAGTATCACTTCATCGTCGTCAGCAGCCACTTTAATACCTATCATCGGCCCGGCTTCGTTTTTTCGCGCATAGTGCAGTGCATTTTCCAGCAAATTGTAAATGACCTGTTGCAATTGGGCCTCATCAATCCAGACTCTGGCCAGTGGCACTTCTGTTTCGAGCTGAATCTGCTCATTGGAAAGCCGGTTAATCTCGGAGAACTCGGCCACCAGTTTTTCCAGCCACGGCAGCAAAACCACCACACTGGGCTCCACTGATTTCCGACGGCTCATTTGCAAGATGGTCTCAATAATACTGTTAACACGTGCGCTGTGGCGCTGAATGATTGCTGTCAGTTTTTGTGTTTGGGGATTTTCAGCATCAAGTTCGTTCAACAACTCTCCTGCATGACTGATGGCACCCAAGGGATTGCGGATTTCATGGGCAATGCTGGCAGAAAGACGACCCAGTGAGGCAAGTTTCAATTGCTGCGCCTGTTGCGCCATTGCTGAAGTATTATCGAGGTAAATCAGGCTCTCACCACTGTCCAATCGAGTGGCTCTTGCGAGTACCTCGGGCAACTCTGGTCTGGCTTGAAATGGCTCAAATGCCTGTGGTTGATGATTGAGCCACTGCGAGAACTGTATTGCCAGTGCCGGAACGGCATCAGCAAGTGCAATGAACAATTGAGATTGCCCAATGCCCAACAACTGTCCGGCAGATTGATTGAACATGCTGATTCGCCCCTGAGCATCGACCACCAGAACCCCGGTTTGCATTCGACTGATGATGTGCTGGTTCAGCATTGCCAGTTTGCTAACATCGCGCGCCCGTTCCTCGGCAATCAACTGTGTACGATGCATCTTTTTCGACAGCACCTGCGCCAGCAGCGTGGTTGCAAAAAATGTCGCGCCAAGCATGCCTGCCTGACTGTAACGGGTAACGCCTTCGCCAGCAATTTGGGTGTAACTGGCTTCAAACAACACCGCCAGTGTTGCAATTGCTGCGGTAAATACCGCCAAGCGCCCGGGAATCAATGTCCCGCCTGCAATCACCACAACCACCATTAGTGAACCTAACCCGGACTGCAGTCCACCACTGGCATGAATCAGTAGTGTTAAAAAGACAATATCGAACAACAACTGAAGCGTGGTCAGTGAAACGAAGTTATTCCAGCGCAGGTGGGTAAGCGCTGTCAGCGCAAGTCCTGCCAGAAGATATATCTGACTGACCGTAGCGTAGGCAACGGGATCGAGCGAACCGAGAAAGTCCGGCGGCAGATTGAAATAAAAAACGGCAAACAGCGTTGCTGCGAGGAATAACCGGTAATAGGAGAATATCAGTAAGGCCCGCCAGGAGGAGGGATCAACCGTGTTCTCAGTCAGCATGTTCACCGGCAGAAGTCGCCCCCTATTTGGACTTGCGCGTCAACTCCAGGTGTTCTGTTGAGCAGAAGTAATGTTTGTCCTGCGAAATTGCCTCATGTTCGGGCAAATGCAAGCCGCAATGCTCACAGCGCACCATTCTTTCAGCTTTGGCAGGCAGATCGGTAGAAGGTTTACGGCGGAAAAGATTCACAAACACCAGGTACAGCAGCAAACCAAGGACGAGCAGTAACAAAATTCGCATGGGTAACCTCAAAAAAAAGGGTAACCGTGACAGGATACCCTTTTCTCTCAACTACAGTCAGCCATTAGCCACGAGAAGCGCGCTTGCGCTCGTGCTCCAGTAGCAGTTTTTTACGCAACCTCAGAGACTTGGGTGTTACCTCAAGCAGTTCATCATCATCGATAAATTCCAAGGACTGCTCCAGACTCATGCGGATGGGCGGCACCAGTGTGACTGCTTCATCTGAGCCGGAAGCCCTGACATTGGTCAACTGTTTGCCCTTGAGCGGGTTGACGACCAAATCGTTGTCACGTGAATGAATGCCCACGATCATGCCTTCGTAAACTTCATCACCGTGCCCGATAAACATCCGACCACGCTCCTGCAGATTGAATATTGCAAAGGCCACCGCTTTACCCACACCATTGGCAATCAACACACCGTTAATCCGTTTTCCGAAAGATCCCGGTTTCATTGGAGCGTAATGATCAAAACGGCTGTATATCAGGCCCGTTCCCTGTGTGGCAGTCAAAAACTCAGTTCGAAAGCCTATCAAACCACGAGAAGGCACGATAAAGTCCATACGAACACGGCCTTTACCATCCGGCGCCATATCGCGTAATTCAGCACCGCGTTCGCCCATTTTCTCCATAACGGTACCTTGATGACTTTCTTCGACATCAATGGTTACAGCCTCGAAAGGCTCTTCCTTATGTCCGTCAACCTCGCGGATGATAACCTCTGGTCGTGAAACGCCGAGCTCAAATCCTTCCCGGCGCATATTTTCAATCAACACCGACAAGTGCAGTTCACCGCGACCAGATACCCGGAACTTGTCCGGATCTTCAGGAAGTTGTTCAACACGCAATGCTACGTTGTGAATCAGCTCACGTTCGAGGCGCTCCTTGATTTGTCTAGTCGTGACAAATTTGCCTTCCTTGCCTGCAAAAGGTGAATTGTTAACCTGGAACGTCATGGTCACGGTGGGTTCATCAACCGTCAGCGGTGGCAAGGCTTCTACTGCATTAGGATCACACAGCGTGTCAGAAATATTCAGCGGATCCAAACCCGTGAAAGCAATAATGTCGCCTGCCTGAGCTGATTCAACTTCTTCACGACGCAGACCCATAAAGCCCATCACCTGCATCACTCGGCCATTTCGTTTATTGCCTTCACGATCAACAACTGTAACAGGTGTATTGGTTTTCACCCGACCACGCTCAATGCGCCCTACGCCAATAACACCGACGTAACTGTTGTAGTCAAGTGAAGAAACCTGCATTCTGAATGGACCTTCTATGTCCACATTGGGTGGGCTGACTTTGTCGATAACCAGCTGAAACAGAGGTGTCATATCGCCATCACGCACTGATTCATCCAGCCCGGCAAAACCATTGAGCCCAGAAGCATAAATCACATCAAAATCAAGTTGTTCATCTGTTGCATCCAGATTGACAAACAAATCAAAGGTTTGGTCCAAAACCCAGCCAGCACGAGCACTTGGCTTATCTATCTTATTGATGACAACAATGGGCTTCAGTCCCAGCGCCAGTGCTTTTTGCGTCACAAATCGCGTCTGTGGCATGGGTCCTTCTGATGAGTCTACCAACAGCAACACCGAGTCCACCATCGACAATACACGCTCCACCTCACCGCCAAAATCGGCGTGGCCTGGAGTGTCTACGATGTTGATGTGATAGTCATTCCAACGAATTGCAGTGTTTTTGGACAGAATAGTGATGCCACGCTCACGTTCGAGATCGTTGGAATCCATCACCCGTTCCTGCAGTTCTTCGTGTTCGCTGAAGGTGCCTGACTGACGCAGCAGTTGGTCAACCAGGGTGGTTTTACCATGGTCAACGTGGGCGATGATTGCGATATTCCGCAGCTTGTTGATGTCTTTTACAGTATTGGTCATAAATATCAATTCAAAAATGCATGCTCGCTGGCATGACGGATTAAAAGGGGCCCCTTTCAGGCGGGCTTATTTGAGTGTGTCAGTTAGATTGGGTGTAATCAGTGCTTGTAGTTGTGACTGCAAAGGCAAGTTACTGGCAATGACATGCCCTTTGTCGAGCACTTGGTCGCGTCCGCTAAAATCTGTCACGGTACCGCCAGCTTCTTCAACCAGCAACCAGCCTGCAGCGAGATCCCATTTTTCCAGGCCAATTTCCCAATAAGCATCCACTCTACCCGCCGCAACATAGGCCAAATCGAGCGCAGCAGAGCCTGCTCGACGAATATCAGAAACTTTAGGGAACAAAGCATTAAACATGCCCATGTAGGCATCAAAGTGCTGCGGATACTTGAATGGGAAGCCGGTTGCCAGCAATGCACCAGTTAATTCCTTGCGTTTACCTACCCGAATTCGTCTGTCATTCAGCTTTGCGCCCTCGCCTTTGCTGGCGGTAAACAGCTCGTCTCTGAGCGGGTCAAAGACAACTGCATGCTCCACGCGGCCGCGAACCATCACTGCAATTGACACGCAATAATGCGGAAAACCGTTCAGAAAATTAGTGGTTCCATCAAGAGGATCTATGATCCAAACTGTGTCAGCGTTGCCTGCGCTACCTGATTCCTCGGCCATAATCGCATGATCCGGGTAGGCTTTTTTGATAACACTGATGATTTCCTTTTCAGCCAGACGATCAACATCAGAAACATAATCGTTGCGACCTTTGGTCGTGACTTCCAGGTGGTCAACGTGCTGTAGCGAGCGCACAATAAGGCTGCCAGCCTGACGTGCCGCGCGAACGGCAATATTCAGCATGGGGTGCATAGATAAATTTTTCCAGAGCAAAACATACAAAAGAACCGCCAAAGTCTTTCAATGTCTGATCAACTCGGGCGGCTGCGATCCTAATCTTAGAATTATAACAACTTTTTTTAACGAATCGCAGTTCCAATTTATCGAAATAGACAGCATAATTATTTCCTGCTAGCCTCATATCAGGCTTGCATTTGCTTGATATCTGGAAATGCGAAACCACAACTGGTACTTTTTAGGAGAAACCGAATGAAACCATTAGCTAAACTGGGTGCTGTTATTCTGCCTCTGGCACTGTTAACTGCTTGTGCCAACACCGCTGAGATGGAAGCTCTGAAAGCTTCTGTTGAAGCAGCTCAATCAACTGCTGACAGTGCTTTGGTCGCAGCTCGCAATGCTCAAGCGAGTGCCGATACTGCACAACGTTCAGCTACTGATGCAGAGCTGTCTGCAATGAATGCACAACGTGCTGCAGAACGTGCTCAAAACGCTGTTGACGCATGCTGTGCACGTATCGACCGCATGTTCGAAAAAGCAATGAGCAAATAAGCTCAACGCTCTCAGAACCAAAAAAGCCGGGGCTGCCTCGGCTTTTTTGTATGTGCCATTACGACAATTGTTAACTCTTCATCTGAACTGCCCGCTTGCACACACAGCAGTCTAATCAACACATAACGACCTACAAAGCATACTCAGATAGCATCACAGGCCAGACTTTCACACCTGCTGCAGTGATCTTTTCAGCAACCTGTATAGCCTCAGCTTCGCTTTCAAACGGGCCCAATACCATTTCCTCATGAGCTCGATTACTAATCGGCCAGAACATATAACCTAAATCAAGCTCATCAAGCGTGGCTCTGAATTTGGCAATGCTATCTGTTTTCATACCAGCATGAAGGAACCAGATATCCTCTACGATTGACAGCGAACTCTGATGTAAGCCTTTGACAAGACCGCGATGTTCCCTGACCACTTTCTCAACAAACGGCCAATCTTCATCACGCAAGGAATCATCCTGCACTCTAATGATTGACTGAACCATGGGCGTCAGGTTGTTGGTATGCCGATCATCGATATCATCAAGCGGTTTATGCGCCTCCAGATACAACTGACCGTTATGAACTGCTGCCTTGTGTGGCTGATAGATAATTTCGACCTGGGTACCCAGGGATACCTGGTGGTACAACTGCTCGATGTCCTCAGGGAACAGCCGGATACAGCCTGAACTGACACGCATACCGACACCATAGGGACGGTGAGTACCATGGATCAGATAGCTTGGATTAGACAGTCGAATGGCATGGGTCCCCAGGGGATTATCAGGACCGGGAGGTACAACATCAGGCAGAACTGTCCCCTCTTCGAGATAAGCAGCTCGGATAGATGCCGGTGGTGTCCATGTAGGATTCTCGCGCTTTTGGATAATACTCATTCTGCCAAGCGGTGTCCGCCAGCCTTCCCGACCAATGCCTATCGGAAAAGTCACTACACGTTGCGCTTCACCCGGCCCAGGTTTGGGATAATAATAAAGGCGCAACTCGGCGAGGTTGATTACGATACCCTGACGCGGTGCATCTGGCAGTATATAACGTTTGGGAATGACTATTCTTTGACCCTCACCAGGTAACCATGGGTCGACATCTGGATTGGCAGAGACAATGTCGTGGTAGCCTAGATCAAATGTTCTGGCGATATCCAGTAAGGTATCTTCATGCCGACTGACCAGGATCATGTTATGCCCGATGATTCGGGTTTCTGGTGATGGTAAGGTAAACGTCGTCGCCTGAGCCTGAAAAGCAAACAGCGAAGCGCCTATGATTGATAACAATCGAAACATGGGTTTTCCTGAAACGAGGTGAGATCGAGCGAAATTCATATTGTACGAGCTTGTCTCAGCTAAAAATAGTGATCTGCCTGCATAAAAAGACTAAGATCATGGTTTGTCTGTTCCCCAAAGCGATCGAAATCCACTCAAGATGAAGAACCTATACCTGCCACTGCTACTCATCATCAGCCTCTCTGGCTGTTCTTATTTCCAAAGAGAAGAAGCCAAAGCTGAAGAGAGCTGGAGCGTTGAAAGAATATACGCCGAGGCTAAAGCCGCGCTCAATATGGGGGATTACACTAAGGCCATCCAGTATTACGATCAGCTCGAAGCACGTTTTCCGTTTGGTGAATACGCACAGCAGGCCTTACTCGAGTCCGCATTCGCGCATTACAAAAAACGTGACAGCGAAACAGCACTGGCCACAATTGACCGATTCATCCGTGTTTATCCGCTCAACCCCAACATGGACTATGCGCTCTACCTGCGTGGACTGATTAACTTCCACCGGGATATGGGCTTTCTGGATAGATATATTCCGCGCGACGAAACTCAGCGAGATCCCGCGGGT
Organism: Methylophaga sp.; assembly: GCA_020831825.1. Taxonomy (GTDB): domain Bacteria; phylum Pseudomonadota; class Gammaproteobacteria; order Nitrosococcales; family Methylophagaceae; genus Methylophaga. The sequence goes on from JAFIFW010000010.1 coordinate 50,345, forward strand.
TCAAGAGATGCGTTACGCGACTTTACCAACTTGGTAAATCGCTACCCTGCCAGCCGCTACAGCGAAGATGCTACTCAACGTATCGTCTACTTACGTAACCGTCTGGCACAACATGAAATCCATGTCGCACACTACTACATGAAGCGGACCTCATATCTTGCGGCACTGAACCGTGCCAAATATGTTGTTGAAAACTATCCACGCACCACCGCCATGCCCGAAGCACTGATGATCATGGCCAAGGCTTATAAGATTCTGGAGTTCAATGATCTGGCAGAAGACACGCTGCGAGTACTGGAGTTGAATTATCCAGGGCACCCTGGGGTGGCGGAAGTCCGCAGAACTCGAGTCAACTAAACTGCTTCAATCGACTCAAGCCAAAAAAAAGGGGGGTTACACCCCTTTTTTTATATCTGATTAAATTGCCGATTCTCCCTGCTCGCCGGTGCGAATGCGAATCACACGTTCCAACGGTGAGACAAAAATCTTGCCATCGCCGATGCGGCCGGTGTGCGCTGATTGGGTAATGGCTTCGATACAGGCATCAACCGCCTCATCCGCCAATACGATTTCCAGTTTTATCTTGGGCAGGAAGTCCACCACATATTCTGCACCACGATAAAGCTCTGTATGTCCTTTCTGGCGGCCAAAGCCTTTGACTTCTGTGACGGTAAGCCCTGTCACACCGATATCTGACAGTGCCTGACGCACATCGTCAAGTTTGAAAGGTTTGATGATCGCTTCAAGTTTTTTCATCGTCTTTCCCTGCTCACTCAATTATTGAAGTCACGGTATAACCCGAGGTTATCGGATAACGACGGTCTCTGCCAAATGCCCGTTTGCTGATGCGAATACCAGGCGGTGCTTGTCGTCGTTTATATTCATTACGATCAACCATTTTGATGACGCTGGCAACCATATTCGCTTCAAATCCCTGATTGACCATCTCCTCAAAACAGCGATCATCCTCGATGTACTGGCTCAATAACGCATCCAGAAGATCATAAGGAGGCAGGCTATCCTGATCGCACTGATCGGCTGACAACTCCGCTGATGGCGGTCTGTCGATAATTCTCTGCGGAATTACCAGCGAGCGGCTATTGCGATATTCCGCAAGCTGATATACCAGTGTTTTATAAACATCTTTTAGTGGTGAAAAGCCGCCGGCCATATCGCCATACAATGTCGAATAACCTACCGCCATTTCACTCTTATTGCCGGTAGACAGCACCATGGCACCTGTTTTATTGGAAATGGCCATCAACAGCACACCACGGCAACGCGCCTGAATATTTTCTTCTGTTGTGTCGGCCTGCGTTCCTGCCAGCGTCTGATCCAATGCTGTCAGAAATGCTGTAAACAAAGGCTCAATCGCAATGGTTTGATGTTTGACAGCCAGAAGATCTGCCATTTCTGCGGCATCTTGAAGGCTGATAAGTGCTGTGTAACGCGACGGCATCATCACCGTTTGTACGCGCTCAGCGCCAATCGCATCGACAGCCAAAGCCAGTGTCAATGCAGAATCAATGCCTCCGGAAAGCCCCAGCACCACGCCTGGAAAACCATTCTTTTCAATGTAGTCCCGAAGACCCAGCACCAGCGCCTGATACAGCATGCTGATTTCATCCTGCTTGGCGCTGATATTACCGCTGATAGTGACGGCTCCGCCAACTTGTCTCTGAACATCCACAACAAACAGGCCTGACTCAAAGGCGGGCGCACGAGCCATCACCCGGCCATCGGCGCTGAGTGCAAATGAACAACCATCAAAGACCAGTTCATCCTGTCCGCCGACTTGATTCACGTAGACCACTGGAACCTGGCTTTCCTGGGTTCTTAAACGAACTTCCTGTTCACGCAACAGCCATTTACCTTGCTGAAATGGTGAAGCATTGAGATTCACGAGAAGCTCAGCACCTTCATCAACCGCTTGTAGGGCCGGCGCAGAAAACCAGATATCCTCGCAAATGGTCAGGCCAAGCCGAATACCATTCAATTCGACAACACAGGCATCCTTGCCGGGCACAAAATATCGTTTCTCATCGAACACACTGTAGTTAGGTAATTGCTGCTTGAAGTATGTTGCTTTGAGGCTTCCATCACCAATCAAGGAGGCAGCGTTATACAGCTCTTGCCCCGGGTTGCCAGTCGGATGTCCAATAATGATATGGATACCCTGAATTTGCTGCTGCAAGGTCAGCAAAGCCTTGTCGCAGCGCTTGACAAGGCCAGGGCGAAGCAACAGATCTTCAGGCGGGTAACCAGTCAGTGTCAACTCGGGAAAAATCAACAAATCCGCTTTAAGCTGATCACGCGCTTGCTCAGCAGCTGTGACTATTTGTGCCAGATTTCCCGCAACATCACCAACGATTGGATTAATCTGGGCCATTACCAGCCGCAGCTGATCAGTCATCCAGTCAGACTCCCATAGCTTCCAGCATCATCTGACCAATCTCGGCCGGTGAGCGAACTGTTCTGACCCCTGCAGCTTGCAATGCAGCCAGTTTGGCTTCAGCGGTTCCCTGACCACCACTGATGATGGCGCCTGCATGGCCCATTCGTTTTCCAGCGGGCGCTGTCAAACCTGCAATATAAGCGACCACAGGCTTGCTTACGTGTTCGGCAATATAAGCAGCAGCATCTTCTTCGGCCTGACCACCAATTTCACCAACCATGACAATACCTTCTGTTTGCGGATCCTGTTCAAACAGTTCCAGACAGTCGATAAAGTTCATGCCATGGATCGGGTCACCGCCAATACCGACACAAGTGCTTTGGCCGAGCCCATTCAGTGTCGTCTGGTGTACCGCTTCATAGGTCAAAGTCCCGGAACGGGAGACAATGCCGATTTTACCCGGCTTGTGGATCACGCCCGGCATGATGCCGATTTTGCATTCACCCGGCGTAATCAGACCCGGACAATTCGGGCCAATCAACCGCGCGTCGTATTGCTGTAGGGAATGTCTTACGCGCAGCATGTCCAGTACCGGAATACCTTCAGTAATGCAGGCGATAACTTTGATGCCAGCGTCAGCAGCTTCCAAAATTGCATCTGCTGCAAAAGCTGCCGGTACGTAAATCATGCTTGCATCAGCCCCGGTCACCTCAACGGCCTCATGCACCGTATTGAAAACTGGTCGATCAAGATGTGTTTGGCCACCTTTACCCGGCGTGACACCGCCAACAAACTGAGTGCCATAGGCAATCGCTTGTTCAGAATGGAATGTGCCCTGTTTGCCAGTAAATCCCTGACAAATCACTTTGGTATTTTTGTTTACCAGAATACTCACAATGCATTACTCCTTGGCAGCGGCGACAGCAAGTCGTGCTGCTTCAGTCAAATCCTGTGCAGCTTGAAGATTCATACCGCTTTGTGCCAGTAACTGTCGGCCATTTTCAGCATTGGTACCTTCGAGGCGCACAACCACCGGCAGCGACAAACCGATTTCCCGTGCGGCCTGAACAATGCCTTCTGCAATAAGATCGCAGCGAACAATACCGCCAAAAATATTCACCAGTATCGACTTGACTTTGTGATCTGACAAAATCAGCTTGAACGCTTCAGCAACACGATCTGCGGTGGTGCCTCCCCCGACATCCAGAAAGTTGGCAGGTTCGCCACCCTCTTTTTGAATAAGATCCATCGTTGCCATGGCCAGACCCGCCCCGTTAACCATGCAAGCGACATTACCTTCCAGGGCGATATAGTTCAGCCCATATTGACGCGCAATGACTTCAGCATCATTTTCCTGGCTGGGATCAAACATCGCTTCCAGTTCCGGATGACGAAACAAGCCGTTATCATCAAGGTTAACCTTTGCATCCACCGCCAGCAGTTGACCCTGGGCAGTCACTGCCAGCGGGTTGATTTCAACCAGGCTGGCATCGTTGTCGACAAACATTCGATAGAGCCCCTGCATCACTTTCTGCAGCTGTTTGAAGGCATCACCTTGCAAGCCAAGGAAAAAGCCAGCTCGCCGGCACTGATAGCCCTGCAATCCAACCACAGGATCAATATACAGTGACAAGATAGCCTCTGGCTGATGCTCAGCAACTTCCTCAATATCCATACCGCCTTGTGCTGAAACCATGAACACCACTTTACGGCTGACCCGATCTACCAGCACCGCCAGATAGAGTTCACGGGCAATATCCGACGGCTGTTCGATCAATACTTGATTGACAGGCAAACCTTCAGCGGTGGTTTGGTGGGTAACCAGATGACGACCCAGCATGGCATAGGTCGCGTCACTGACAGCATCGTGTGAATCAACCACCTTGACTCCACCTGCCTTGCCTCGACCACCGGCATGTACCTGGGCTTTAACAACCCAGCGCTCGCCGCCTAACTGTTCAGCTGCCTGACGTGCCTGAATATTACTGAAAACGGCTTGCCCGTTAGGTGTCGGTATGCCGTATCGGCTGAATAATTGTTTCGCCTGGAATTCATGCAGGTTCATGTTTGTTTGCCTTTACTGTCTCAGACTGAATGCCGTTATCTGATAACGGCAAGTAAACGGTATATTTTCGCCCATCAGGCGGATAAATGCCATCATACGACGTGATATAGTATGCGGCGTATTGAATCGGAAACTCTGATGCTGACGCTCTACCCGGAAATCGAACCCTTTCACAACGAACACCTGCTCATGGAAAAGCTGCCAGACGGCCGTCATCATGAGATTTACATCGAGCAGTGTGGCAACCCCAACGGTATTCCTGTGCTGTTCTTGCATGGTGGTCCGGGCTCAGGCTGTCGGCCCATGCATCGATGCTTTTTTGATCCCCAGCGCTACCACATCGTATTATTCGACCAACGAGGCTGTGGGCGCTCATTGCCCGAAGGTGAGCTTGAACACAATAACGCTGATTATCTCGTCGCTGATATTGAAGCCATTCGTCAGCATTTGAATATCAAACAATGGCTGCTGTTCGGAGGTTCCTGGGGTTCAACACTGGCACTTCTCTATGCCCGTCAATACCCTGAGTCGGTCAGTGCGATGCTCCTGCGCGGTATATTTCTCGGCCGTCAGCAGGATATTGACTGGGTCTATGCCCAAGGGGGTGCCTCGCGAATTTTTCCAGAGGCCTGGCAATCGCTTGTTGAGCGACTGCCTGTTGCAGAGCAGTCTCATCCCTTGAAAGCCTATCAGCAAATGCTTCAACAAGGTGACGCCTCGCTGACCCAACAAGCAGCAAGTGATCTACAGCACTGGGAAGCCACTATTGTCATGATGCGCGATCATGAGTATCAAGCGGATCCGGAAGCCACCGTCAGTCCGCTTGCACACTCACTGATTCAGTTACATTTTGCGCTGAACGAATGTTTTATTGGCGACACACCGATACTGAATAATCTTGATGCTGTTCAACAAATCCCAACCAGGTTGATTCATGGCCGTTACGACATGGTCTGCCCTGTCGAACAGGCTTTACTGCTCAAGCAACAGCTTCCAGATGCTGAACTGGAAATCGTGCCCTTGGCTGGCCATGCTGCGGGGGAACCGGCATTGATTGATGCCCTGATTCGTGCCACCAACGACATGGCAGACAGATTGTCGTGATCGGTTTGTTGCAGCGCGTCAGTCAGGCATCTGTCAGTGTGCAGGGACAGATCATCGCAGAGATTGAGCAAGGCCTGATGGTATTGATCGGCGTAGAACACAACGACACTCAGGCTCAGGCGGATCGCCTTGTTGAACGGATTATCCGTTATCGGATATTTGCCGACAGCCAGGACAAAATGAATCTGAGCCTTCTGGATGTGCAGGGCAGCCTGTTGCTGGTGCCCCAATTCACATTGCCAGCAGATACTCGCAAGGGCTTGCGTCCGAGTTTTACACCCGCAGCAACGCCGTCAAAAGGTGCAGAATTGTTCGATTATCTGGTCAATCAGGCAAGTGAATCTGTTGAAAAAGTGGCATCCGGTCAGTTTGGTGCAAATATGCAAGTCGCACTGGTCAATGATGGTCCAGTGACATTCTGGTTACAAACATAATGATTCAGGGAAAATATGCGTAGTTTGAGAAACTTCTTGATCGGTTTAGTCCTGTTGATACTGGCGATGTTTGCCATGCTGTTCATTCCAACCAGTCAAGTGGAAGCGCCCAGGGTCTGGGAGCTGGAGCAAATGCCAGATGGCAATATCAAGGTGCTGAATATTCACCTTGGTACCACCACATACCAACAAGCCCAATACGCACTGCGAGAACTGGGAGAAGTGGCCATTTTTGTCAATCAAGAAGGTAAAGCTTCGCTTGAAGTATTTTTTGATGCTATTAATCTGGCGGGATTGTCTGCCAGAGCAGTTCTCAATCTGAAAATGAATGATGATGAATTAAGAGGTTTGATTGATCGCAGTCCAGATGCGGGCCGCCTGCAGCGCAGTGGTGCTCGTCGATATCAAATCCATCATTCTGATTACGATGCCGTTTTCAATGCTCCTGTGATGGCAATGACCTATATCCCAGGCCTGAGACTTGATGAGGCGATGCTAAGGTATCGCTTTGGTGAGCCGATTGCCATTGAACATCAAGCCGAGGATGGTGCTGAGCTATGGCGTTATCCACATCTGGGACTCACCGTAGGGCTTCACCCCAGTGAACGGCCTGTTCTGCTGTTTGAGGCAAACTGATACGCTTTTCGACCAGTTGCATCAGCTCCTCAATCGGCACCGGCCGGCTGAAGAGGTAGCCTTGAGCGCGCTTGCAGTTTTGGGCTCTGAGAAAGGTTAGTTGTTCAGCAGTTTCAACGCCTTCGGCCACAACTTGCAGATCCAGACTTTCCGACATCGCAAGAATCGCATTAACAATAGCGGCATCGTCTTTGTCATCGGTGACATCGCTGACAAATGTTCTGTCGATTTTCAGCACGTTGAGCGGAAACTGTTTCAAATAGGAGAGAGATGAATAGCCCGTTCCAAAATCGTCAATTGCCAGAGTGACGCCCAAAGCACTGAGTTGTCGCAGGGTGTCAATCGCCAATTCGGTGTCCTCCATCAACAAGCTTTCAGTAATCTCAAGTTCAAGATTTTTTGCCGACATCCCGGTTTCAAGCAGTAAGTTATGGATATAACGCGCCAAGTGACCACCTTTGAACTGGCGCCCAGACAAGTTTACCGCCATCACAAAATCATCGGGCAAATCTGCTGACGACTCAACAAACTGACGGCAAGTTTCACGCAACACCCACTCACCCACTGTATTGATGAGACCGGTATCTTCAAGTAGTGGCACAAATCGACTGGGTGAAACTTCGCCCCAATGTTCGGTATGCCAGCGTAATAAAACTTCCGCGCCGGAAATTCTTCCGCTCTCCAAATCAATCTGCGGTTGAAAATGCAGATAAAACTCATTCTGCTCTACAGCTCTTCGCAGACTTGTTTCCAGCGCCAGACGCTGTGCAGCTTCGGCATTCATATCTGCTGAATAAAACTGAAAGTTATTACGCCCACTATTTTTAGCGTGGTACATGGCAGCATCGGCATTACGGATGAGCATATCCACATCTCGACCATCAGCAGGATACAGACTGATGCCAATGCTTGGACTGATGTTCACTTCGGTACCATCCAGCAAATATGGCAAGGCCGCCGTGTTAAGAATTTTCTCAGCCACCTTGCCGACATATTGTGCTGACCGCACATCTTCCAGAATCACCGTGAACTCGTCACCACCCAGCCGAGCCACTGTGTCGCCCTCACGTACGCAGGATCTGACCCGCTTAGCCACTTCACAAAGCAACATATCACCGACTTTGTGCCCGAGTGAGTCATTGATGTGTTTAAAGTGATCCAGATCCAGAAAAAACACTGCCAAACGTCCAGAGTTTCTGTGTGCCTTGTGAATGGCATGTTCGAGCCGGTCATTAAACACCGCACGATTCGGCAAGCCGGTCAGAACGTCTGCATTGGCGAGTCGAGTCAAACGTTCTTCGTTCTCACGCTGTTTGGTCACATCCTCAAACAGCCAAATCGAACCTTCCGCAGGAGACTCGGGCTCAATCGCCTTTCCAGCTACCGCACACCAGAAACGTTGACCATTCATTCGAACCATTTCAACCTGTGCTTCAAAATCCTCACCCTGGGCAAGTGCGCTATAGGCGTTTTCGCCGAACTGCACAAAGGCTTCAAGACTCGGATGCAAAGACCTTGCACTCTCACCCTCAATTTGCGCGCGCGAGTAGCCAAATAATTGTTCAAACTTGTGATTGACGCGTATCAGGTGACGATCCTTGATGAAGGCAATCCCCACCATGGCATTTTCGAGAATAGCGTCCAGTTCAGAGGTTCTCTGCTGAAGTTGCAAACGGGTTTCTTTCCAGTCCGTGATGTCTGAAATGACACACACCCATAAATCACCATCAATGCTGCTGACAGGACTCAATGACAACCAAACGGAAATCACATCACCGTTAAAATCATAACCATCAAATTCCCGGTGTTTTTTCTGCAACAAGTGCAGTTTGTCGGGCATCAGCAATGCAGGCGTACCATCAAGAAATCTGGACAGCGGTTGCCCCACCAACTGCTGCTCTTTGGCATGAAGTACTTGTTCAACCGCAGGATTGCAGGCAGTGATCATGCCCTCGTTATTGAGGGTCAGAATGGCTTCCGGTACGCCATTAAGGATGGCGCGAATATGCTGTTCACGAATCTGCAGACTGTGTTTCGCCTCAGCCAAATCATTAATCAATATCTGATTGTTCTCGGCAAATTGATTAAAGTCTTTTGCCAACAGATTGAATTCTGCTGCTCCTGTTTGAGCCGTCAGGCGGGTATCAAATTGTTTGGAAGATAAGGCGTGCATCGCCTCACGCAGTCGATTTAATGGCTGGGCAATTCGATTCGACACCGTGAGGGAAAACCAGAACATGGCCAACACGACCAGTATCGTCAGTCCGATAATCAGCGCTCTTGCGCTGTCGGCAATGAGAGAAGACCTGTCAACCGTCTGCAGACTGTAGTGGTTGATAGCCCGAGACAATGACGACAAATCAGCAGACATTTGTTCAAGCAGTGCCGAGATTTGCCGTAGATTAGCACCGAGTTGTTGGCTGTTCTCGACTTCAAGCTGACGCAAGCGGCTGATGCCATTATCGGCGCTCAGACTGGTCGCGGCCAATGAGACACGATGCTCGGAAAGTTCTGCCAGGATATCAAGACCTGAACCCGCCTGTTCGAGTGACTGAATTGCACTCTGCAAACTTTGATCAGATGCTTGTGTTGAAAGCATCAGAGAATCAACGTCCGCTGATGAGTTCACTGCGGTATGGATAAGTGCCCGAATATCTGCGGTCAGTTTCAACAAGGCAAAACTGACGGTCTGAAGTTGGGCACTCATCTGCACCCGAACTCGCTCTGACAAAGGTTGGTAGATCAATGAGAGTCTGGCGACCAGCTCCAGTGAACGTGCTTCAAGTTCATCGACGATAACTTGCTGCTCGTTAATCTGCTCAGCCAGCATTAGTTTTTCAGACATCAAAGCTGAAAGTTGAGTATCGAGCAGGAGAAATTGCTGATAATGCTGATACAGTTCATCCACGAGAGCTTCACCGCTGTTGAGCTTATGGCTGGACTGCGACAATCTTTGCCAATAATGCTCAAAGTCAGTCTCAAGCGTATTGCGATAGATCACTTGCTCGAGCTGTGTTTCATTGACGGCATTGATTATCTGTTGTTGACGCAACACAAAAGCTGCTGAAATTGAACTGATTTGGCGGCTGTTGTCTTCCAGCGGCAACACTTGCTCAATCAAGACACGCTGGTTCTCGGCATAGCGAAGATTACTGTAGAGAGACACTGCTGCAATTATCATTACCGCGACGATAGTTGCTATTGCCCATAACCGGAGCAGCTTCCTCATACTCCACTGGTTAAATATCATGCTTGTATGTCCAATGATCCGCTCATCCTGGCTGTTGTCATTCGCTGACGGTCTCCATCGTACAGTCCAAAGAATCTACCAGCATACTCTCTGGAGCGCTAGGCCAGGTTATTACTGATCGCAAACGTGAATGAAGGCTGTCTCATCCATTGATACGATGGTAAAGCTGCCGTGTCAGTACTTGTCGGTGATAAGCAGTAAAACTTTGGGACGAATACAAATTGAATCCATCGCTTGAAGGATCCTCATCGTACTTTTCCATCATCACTGTCTTGCTTATCGTCTTCGGACTGAGGATCTTGAGGTGCATCATCATCGAGCAGTATACGATGCGCTGCGCCTTCCATATCATCATACTGACCACTACGAACTGCCCAGAAAAAGACTGCTACACCGACCAAGCCCAGTAATAACATCGCCGGTAATAAACCATAAATGACTTCCATTTTTTACCCCTTGAACATTCGGCTGATTCTTGCCGCATTTCCTATGACCACCAGAGAACTTATAGGCATGGTAATGGCAGCCACCAGGGGACTCACCAGAGCCATCATTGCCAGAGGCACCATGATGACGTTATAGGTAAATGACAGAACAATATTCTGCCGAATCGTTTTGAGCGTCCGTTTGGCAAGTCTGCGCGACGCGTCAACCTGAATCAGCTCATTGTGTGAAAGAACAATATCAGCACTCTCTATCGACACATCAGTACCTGATGCCAGAGCAATGCCAATATCTGACTGTATCAGTGCAGGGGAGTCATTAATCCCATCGCCCACCATGGCAACCACTTCGCCCTGCTCCTGAAGTTGACGAATCACCGCAGACTTATCCTGTGGCAAAACCTGTGCACGGCGCTCAACATTGCCAAAACGCGCTGTCACAGCATCCACTACTGCCTGTCTATCGCCACTCAATACTGTAATCGCAATGCCTTGTGCTTTTAATGCATCGATGAGTTGCTGTGCATCATGGCGTAGAGTATCTTCAACGCCAATCAACCCTGTCACCTTGCCATCAACAGCCACAAACACGCAAGTTACACCGGCTTTTTCATATGCAGACTGCTTCTCAGTGACCGACTCTGACACATCGATACTTTGCATCGCAAGCCATTCCCGGGTACCGACAATCACCGATTGATTGGCTACCAAACAGCTAACACCCCGACCAGGCGTTGCGGAAAAACTTGTCGTCTCCTTCAATGAAACGTCACGCTGTTCTGCTAAACTGACAATAGCCCTGGCAATGGAATGTTCAGAGTTTTGCTCGGCAGATGCGGCCAATTCAAGTAGCTGTGGCTCTGGCATATCCGACAGTGACTCTATTTTTACAACACGAAGCTTGCCTTCAGTCAAAGTGCCGGTTTTATCAAAAACAAAATGTGTTGCTCCGGAGAGCCGTTCCAGCACTGCACCGTGCTTGACTAAAATACCCCGTGTTGCCCCAACTCCGGTGGCAACAGCAATCGACATCGGTGTCGCCATGCCAAAAGCGCAAGGACAGGTGATGACCATCACAGACGCAGCCGCCAATAATGCAATGGCAAAGTCATATTGCACCCAATAAACAAATGTCAGTGTCGCAAGCGTTAAGGTAACCAGTACAAACCAGGGCACTATTCGGTCTGCCGTGGACTGCAATGGCGATTTGGAGGCCTGGGCTTCGTCCATCATGGCAACAATTTTCGCCAGCATCGTACCTCTAACGACAAATTCCGCTCGAACCTTGAACGCACCTTCACCGTTCAAGGTGCCTGCAACGACCTTGTCGTTGACCGATTTGGCGACTGGCACTGACTCACCACTCAGCATCGATTCATCAACCGCGCTCTCGCCTTCCTCAATGTATCCATCAACCGGAATTTTTTCTCCCGGACGAACCAGTAACAGATCGCCAGGAACAACTGAGCGTATTGGCAAAATTGCCGTAGTGCCATCTTCTCGAACCACCGTCGCCAGCTTGGGCTGCAACTCAAGCATGCGTCTTGTTGCCGACAGCGCATTCCGCTTGGAAATAGCTTCCAGATAACGTCCGACCAGTATCACAAACAGAAAGTTAACGACTGTATCGAAATACACCTCACCGGCCGTCGAACCGGATACCGTGATATAAACGGAATATAAGTAGGTTACCGTCGCGCCAATGGCAATCGGCAGATCCATCGTGAGATAGGCACTTCTCAGACCGACAATTGCGTTTCTGAAAAATGGATAGCCTGAATAGAGCAATGTGGGTGTCGCAATAGCAAATCCGACCCAGTGAAACCAGTGTCTGAATTCATCCTGAGCCGCCCCGGTATACAGTGCGATGGAAACCCAAAGGATATTCATCATTGCAAATCCGGCAAAAGCCATCCGATAAACCAGGCTGCGATGACGTTTTGCTAATGCACCTTCTGCAGTTTCAGGATCAAAAGGCACTGCGGCGTAGCCAATCTGGGCCAACTTGCCCAGTACAGCAGATAGTGATGTTTTGTTGTTATCCCAGCGCAGACGCAAACGCTTGGCTGTCAAATTTACATCAGCAGCATCTACCCCTGCTTGCTTAGCAAGAGCATGTTCAATCAGCCAGACGCAGGCAGCGCAGTGTATTCCTTCGACCAGCAGATTGATGGTGCGATGCTGCTGCATGCCATCAACATAATCAGATTGCACTTCATCCAGATCATAAGCTGCGAGTTCTTGAGGAATATCAGGCGGAGGTGCCAGTAATTCTCCACCAGGCGTTTTCTGATAAAAACTTTCAAGCCCGGCATCGTGGATAGACTGGCACACCGACTTGCAGCCATGGCAGCAAAAATTTCTGGATTCACCTCCAAGTACGGCATGAAAAACACCTGGCGTGGTGACCGGGAGTCCACAGTGATAACAGGATTCTGACAAAACGTTAAGTCTGCTTTTGGATGCAGTTAAACGCAGCCATTCATGCTGCGTTGATGCAGATTGAAATTAGTCTTGGCGCGAAATAAACATTCTGCGTGTAATGGCAAACTCGTCTTCGCCACGACGCGCTTCAACAATAATGTCCCAATTGCCCGGCAAATGAAAATTAATATCTGCGGCGTAAACACCATTTTCTGCGGCGTGCATGCTGACTGAGAAGTCTTCTCGTGCATCAGATGGACGATAAGCAAACAGTTCAACAGTATCAAGTTGCATTGACTCACCTTCCTTGTTCTGAATCAATACTTCCCAGCGCTGCTCAACACCTGTTTGGCTGTCAACAGGTGCCATGATAAGGCCTGACCAGCCTAATTCACGTTCGCGCGCAAGTCGTTCCTGCATCTCATCATAAGTGCGGCCACGCTCATAAAAATTTTCCAGTACAAGGTTGGGTGGCGAAGAGAATGCTTGATAGACGAAGATGATATTCATGGTCACAAACGTGCATAAAAATGCCAATCCAGCCCACACCCAAGGGTTCTTTAATGCTTCACTATTTTTTTGCGAAATATTCATCATTCAAATAACTCAGTTCGGCCCCATAAACATACTTTCATAGCGGATTTGAATATCCGGCCCATTGATAACATCCGCTGTAAAAACAAGCGGGGAGATCGCTTGATTGACAGCATCTTCCTCAACCCTGACAAATGCAGTGAGCTGATTAATTCGACCGGGCTCAATATGAACAAGATCATCCAGACCATGCAAAGTTGCCCCTTCAAGCCCACTAATACGATACTGCACTTCTATAGGATGTTGTGTTTTGTTAAGCAGGCGCAGTGTGTATTTGTTCTGTATAGAACCGTCGCTGAGCTGAACAAATAGCGGCTGACGCTCAGGTACCACATGAAACTCTGTTGGCGACAGATTCATGAACCCATAAACAACACCTCCAAAAGAGATCATCAGAATAAGCCCATAAATCATCACACGAGGTCGCTTGAATACAGGTGCTGAATCATGGTTGTGATGCAGCTCTTTATATGAGGCATACCGAACCAGACCTTTCGGTTGATTGGTTTTTTCCATGATAGTGTCACAAGCGTCAATACACATGCCGCAGGTAATACACCCCTCCTGCTGCCCTTTACGAATATCGATACCGGTAGGACACACGGCCACACACATACGGCAATCGATACAACTACCCTTGCCACTATCCAGCTGCCCTTTCTTAAGCTTGCCTCTTGGCTCTCCACGCTCAGCATCATAGGCCGGAAGCAGCGTATCCTGATCATACATTACACTCTGTAATCGTGCGTATGGGCACAGCCAGAAACAAACCTGCTCACGCATGAAACCAGCAAAAACATATGTTCCGGCAGTAAACATCGCCAGCACAATCCAGGCAGGCATTGCCGCCTGTAAAGTGAAATAATCTTTCCAGAGCTGGAAGGCATCAGTGAACCAGGCAGCAAATGACAAACCTGTAAGCATGGCAATGATCAGCCATAACGAATGCTTGAGAGTAATTCGACCTATTTTTTCAGCAGACAATGGCGCCGATTTGAACTTCATGGCTTTCTGTGGCGTATCGCCTTCAAGTCGAGTTTCTATCCAGGTGTAGACATCAGTCCAGACAGTCTGAAAACAAAAATATCCACAAAAAACTCGGCCAGCGATACTGGTGACGGCTGCCAATAGAATGGCGAAAAACAACAAGGTCAGCGATAGCATCCAGATATCTTGCGGATAAACAGTCACGTTAAAAAAGTGAAACTGCCTGTTGGGAATGTCGAACAATACTGCTTGCTGGCCATCCCAGCGAACATATGGTCCAAGAAAATAAATCAGCCACACCGACATCCCAAACCATTTCAGATTTCGAAAACGGCCTGTCATGCGCTTGGCGACGACCTTGTTGCCACCCGCATTGACATCCCAGTCAGAAACATCTTCGTATATGTCGATAGTGCTGATACTCGACTTGTTCTCAGGATCTGTCACAAACGTCGCCTCGCAAAGCCTTAACCAGCTCAATTATAGCATTTTGGGAGTAATTTTTTACATTTACAACAATCAGATACAGAAAAACCGACCATGGTCGGTTTTTCTGTAATTTTTGGTAAGGACATTAATCGTCGGACTGCGTTTCATCCATTTTTTTGACAACTTCATACACAATGTAGCCAAACACAAGAATGGTGATCAACACTCCGACAATTGAAGCAATCACAACAGCATCTAATCCCATAACACTCTCCTGGTAGATTTTCTTATTAATCGCGCTAGCCCGGCCATGTCACATGGCGCGTATATGAACGTCGATTACTGTCCACCACCAAACTGGTGAACGAATACAGCCAGTTTCTTGATTTCAGTTTCCGTCAGACGCTCGGTTTCGGTACCGTCAAAGTAATCTTCAGGGTCATCACCGAATTCTTCTGCTTCCAGCTTGACCGCCAAGCGTTCGTTGAAGGCAGGCATGATAGCGATACGAGTACGAGGGTCACTGGCATCGTTGACGCCGTGCATGATAGTTCTGCGGACTTCATCAGGCTCGCCGGAGAAACGCCAAATTCTATCTGTCAGATTTGGAGCGCCGAGCATTTGATTACCTTTGCCATCAGCACCGTGACAGGCGAAACAGCCTTTCTCGTTGTAGAGCTTCCAGCCAGCCTCTGTTGCCTCGCCATTTGAAGCATCAATAACAAATTTGACCAATTTGTCAGTTTCCTCTTCAGTCAGCAGATTCGCATGCGCTGGCATCATTCCGGCACGTCCTCCTGCAAGGGTTTCAACAATCTTGTCTATGGTACCGCCAAAGAGCCAATCGTCATTATTCAGAATAGGATAGCCAGAACCAGGTACGGGTTGACCACCAACGCCGTGACAAGCAGCACAGTTATCACCATAAAGTACTCTGGTTGAAGCAATGACATAGTTGCGCATTTCATCATCTTCCAGAATTTCCTGCGCGGTCATCTCTGCCAATCGATCCTCGAAGGGAGCACGTACTGCCTGAATTTCCTCAAGACCGCGATGATATTCCTTTATCTGCGTCCAACCCAGTAGCCCTTTAGTGCTGCCAGTCACCAGCGGAATTGAAGGATAGAGTATGAAATAAACCAATACAAACAAGCCACTCAAGTACAGCGAGATGGTCCACCAGCGCGGTGGTGGATTTTCCAGTTCACGGATACCATCCCATTCATGCCCAGTATCCGACACCTCATTTGGGTTATTCTTGTTATCTGACATCTTTGTTCTCCGCTTCTGTCTCATCTTCATGCAATGGCATTGTGCGGTGAGACTCTAGTTTCTCTTTGTTTTTCGGACGCAATGCCCAGAAGTACATACCAAACATCAAAATAAATATGACAATTGTCAGCAGCAAACCGAACCAATCAGTAGCAGTCATGTTTGCCCAGTCAGTATGAAAGTACTCAGCAAGTTTACTCACGGTAGTCCCTGCCAGGTTCGAACTGAATCATAGTACCCAGCACCTGCAGATATGCCACCAGGGCTTCCATTTCTGTTTTTCCATCAACTGCTTCGGCAGCGCCTCTGATATCGTCATCGGTATATGGCACACCCAGGACACGCATCGCTCTTACTCGGCGCTCGATTCTTTCTCCATCAACAGTTCTGTTATCCAGCCATGGATAAGCGGGCATGATGGAGTCAGGCACGACAGAACGTGGATCTCGAAGATGCTGTGCCTGCCACTCGTCTGAGTATTTACCGCCAACTCGAGCAAGATCAGGACCAGTACGTTTAGAACCCCACTGGAAAGGATGGTCATATCTGGACTCAACCGCCAGTGAATAGTGTCCGTATCGATCTTTCTCGTCACGGAAAGGTCGGATCATTTGTGAATGACACAGATAACAACCTTCACGCTGATAAATATCACGACCCGCTAACTCGAGTGCAGTGTAGGGTCTGACACCCTGAAGCTCTTCGTATTCAGGAAACACCTGATCCTCAAAGGTCGTTTGCAGATAGAACAGCGGTACGATTTGAACAATACCGCCAACTGATACTACCAGCGCAGTAGCCAGCATCAGACCCCAGACATTTTGCTCCAGTCGCTCTTGCAGACTGATGCGTTTATTACCCTTTGGATTCGCCATTTCAGTCTCCTTATATGTTTGCAGCAATAGCCATTTCAGGCGAAGGATTTGCCTTCGCACGACGGATTGTGACGGTCACGTTAAACAGCATCACAACAGCACCGAGGAAGAAAATCAGGCCACCAATAGTGCGCATTACGTAATAAGGATGCATTTGTACCATTGACTCAACAAATGTATAAGCGAGATTACCGTACTCATCATATGCACGCCACATCAGGCCTTGCATGATGCCCGCGACCCACATAGCGGTGATATAGATGGCCGTACCAATAGTTGCCATCCAGAAATGCAGATTCACCAGTTTCACTGAGTACATTTTTGTGCCATACATGCGTTCGACCATGTGGTAAAGCGCGCCGATAGACACCATTGCTACCCAGCCAAGCGCACCAGAGTGAACGTGACCGATAGTCCAGTCGGTATAGTGAGACAAGGCATTAACTGTTTTCGAGGACATGATCGGACCTTCGAATGTCGCCATTGCGTAGAACGCCAAGGAAACGATCAAGAAGCGCAGGATATAGTCAGTGCGTAATTTGTCCCATGCACCACTCAGGGTAAACAGACCATTCAACGCACCACCCCAAGATGGAATAATCATAGCCAAAGAGATTGCCGCCCCCAGTGAGCCAGTCCAGTCTGGCAATGCTGTGTACTGTAAGTGATGTGCGCCCAGCCAGACATAACCAAACACCAGCGCCCAAAAGTGAATTACTGAAAGACGGTAGGAATAGATAGGACGATTAGCCTGTTTGGGGACGAAGTAATACATGATGCCCAAGAAACCAGCCGTCAGGAAGAAACCTACAGCATTATGGCCATACCACCACTGAATCATCGCGTCCTGAACGCCAGAGAAAATCGAATACGACTTCCACAGCTCGACAGGAATGGCCAAGCTATTGATAACGTGCAGATAAGTGATCATGACCATCATCGCCAGGAAGAACCAATTGGCAACGTAGATATGTGACACCTTACGCATGGTCAGCGTCATGATGAAGTTGATGGTAAATGCCAACCAGACAACGGCGATCAGAATGTCAAGCGGCCATTCCAGCTCGGCATACTCTTTGGATTGAGTCAGACCAAGTGGCAGTGTAATAACTGCACCCAGCATGACCAGATTCCAACCCCAAAAGGTGAACCAAGCCATCTTGTCACTCCAGATTCTCACGCCTGAAGTACGCTGTACCACGTAGAAAGCAGTCGCCATCAGCGTCGAGCCACCGAAGGCGAATATCACCACATTGGTGTGCAAGGGTCTGAGTCGACCGAAGCTGATGTAGGGGTTTTCAAAGTTCATTACAGGCCAGGCAAGTTGTGATGCGATCATCACCCCGATACCTGTGCCAATTACCAGGTAAATGACTGCCATGTAGGCAAACCATTTCACCACGTCGTAGTTATATTGTTGTTGTTCCGCTTGCATAGCGACCACACCTTCTTAACGTGAATAATTTCTCTCTCAACTCTTACAGACTTAATCCCAAAGCAAGAAGCAGGATTCGTTTCATCGCACCCACGAATTAAGCCACCATCGAATTTTACATCAAAATGACTGACTCGTTGGCTTTCGAAGTATTGATCTGGATCAATAACATCTGCATATCACCAAGCAGATATGCCAATTGCCCTAATGAGTGCGTGTAAGGATTTTCCTGATATGACTTTGCACGGTCAAGTTTAGCAGGAAAACATGTCACGCAATGCTCCCTTATTCACTTTAAAATCATTAAGTTAAACGTTCCACTCGAATCTGACTCTACCGGTCAACCACGGTATTAGCCGCATATCGACTAGTTCAGTTTATGGGAATTAACCAACAGCGCCACTTTTCGTTGATCTTGTTGGAGCAGATTAAATGTCCTGCATGCAGGCCCTAATGTCATCCACTCGGCACTGATATCAAGCGGTGCAAGACTTCGATTGAGGTTTATTTTCTGTCGGAAACTGAGCGATGGATCCACCATCAACAACACTTCTGACTGAAGACCTTGCAATATCTTTAACTGTTCACTGTCGAAGTTGCCAGGCTCCGGCACATCGCTACCTGTGATCAGGCTGTCTGGACTGATAAGCAAAGGAAAGCAAACTTGCTGTGTTTGGTTATTGGGTGTCTGAATAACAATGAAGCCGTCTGAGTAACTACGAATGTGATAACGAGACAGAGCGGCTTCAAGACTTATTTTCATTCAATTCTAAAAATCTAAAAACCTGCTGAGTCGTTGACGCGATCACGCAACTCCTTGCCAGGTTTGAAATGAGGTACGTATTTTTCTTCTAGCTTTACGGATTCACCACTTTTGGGGTTACGACCAAGACGTGGCGGACGATGATGCAGCGTAAAACTGCCAAATCCTCTGATTTCGATTCTGTCACCACGTGACAGGCTCTCGCTCATTTGTTCAAGAATTAACTTCACCGCCAGTTCAACATCACGATAATTCAATAGAGATTGTTTTTCAGAGAGGATTTCTATCAAATCAGATTTTGTCATTTTTATCATTTATCCTGGAAATGAAGCGCCATCATCCATGGCGACATGTTCGTGTCATTCCGTTGACTTTCAGAGAAAAAATGAGCACCCGACCTTGCAGTCAGGTGCCCCTTTCAGATGACTGGCCTTAGCTGTCTTTCTGATCCATTTGCTCTTTCAGCAGGTCGCCAAGTGTGGTGCTACCAGCAGAAACATTACTGTACTCTTTGACAGCTTCTGATTCTTCCTGGTCATCCTTAGCCTTAATTGACAGTGTCAGCGTACGATCTTTACGTGAGATACCTGTAAATTTCGCTTCGACTTCTTCACCGACAGCCAATACCTTGCTGGCATCTTCAACGCGTTCACGTGAGATATCAGCCACACGGACGTAGCCTTCAACACCTTCAGCCAACTCAACCGTCGCACCACGTGCGTCAACAGCAGTGACTTTACCAGTCACGATGCTACCGCGTGGATTGTCAGCGAGGTATGCCGAGAAAGGATCATCCTGCAGTTGCTTGATGCCCAGAGAAATACGCTCACGCTCTGGATCAATCGCCAACACTACAGCTTCAACTTCGTCGCCTTTCTTGAAGTCACGAATGATTTCTTCGTTGTCTTCTTCCCAGGAAATGTCAGACAGATGAATCAAACCATCGATGTTGCCATCCAGACCGATGAAGATACCGAAATCAGTGATTGATTTGATGCCACCTTTGACTTTGTCACCCTTGTTATGAGTCATTGCAAACTCTTCCCAAGGATTGGTCTGGCATTGCTTGATGCCCAGTGAAATACGACGGCGTTCTGCGTCGATATCCAGCACCATGACTTCAACTTCATCACCCAGTGAAACCAGTTTAGATGGGTGAACGTTCTTGTTGGTCCAGTCCATTTCAGACATGTGAACCAAACCTTCAACGCCATCTTCAATTTCAACAAAGCAACCGTAGTCAGCGATGTTAGTGACTTTACCGTGCAGACGTGTGCTGTTCGGGTAACGACGGGCAATATCTTTCCATGGGTCATCACCCATTTGTTTCAGACCCAGCGATACACGCTCACGCTCTTTATCGAATTTCAGTACCTGAACTTCGATCTCGTCACCGATTGCAACCACTTCAGACGGATGTTTGACACGTTTCCATGCCATATCGGTGATGTGCAACAGACCATCAATGCCGCCGAGGTCAACAAACGCACCGTAATCGGTGAGGTTTTTGACGATACCCTTAACGGTTTTGCCTTCTTCCAGAGTTTCCAGCAATGCTTCACGTTCTGCACTGTTTTCTTTCTCAAGAATTGCGCGGCGAGACACAACAATATTGTTACGTGGACGGTCAAGTTTGATCAGTTTGAATTCCAGATCCTTGCCTTCCAGATGGCTGGTATCGCGGATTGGGCGTACATCAACCAGTGAACCCGGCAGGAATGCACGAATATTCTCAAGTTCAACAGTGAAGCCACCCTTGACCTTACCAGAAATCATACCCACCACTGTGTCATTGGCTTCGTATGCGTGTTCCAGACGAATCCAGGCTTCAGCAGCCTTGGCTTTTTCACGTGATAGTTGGGTTGCACCAAATCCGTCTTCCAGTGTTTCCAGTGAAACATCGACCAGATCGCCGACCGAAACAGTAATTTCACCTTTTTCGTTCAGGAACTCAGAAACTGGAATCGCACCTTCGGATTTCAGACCCGCATTGACCATCACCACGTCAGGACCGACATTGACCACCGTGCCGGTGACAATCTTGCCTGGTTGCATTGGGGTAGCGTTTAGACTCTCTTCAAAGAGTTCAGCAAAGCTTTCGCTCATTAGTAATATCCTTGATTCTGTTCGTTGCGAACCGAATCGCCCTGTTAGACCCGCTTGTTAGCAGGTAGTTAAAAAAACTCGCCCAGCCAATCCGGACAAGCCCCAAAAATGACAATTAGCGCACAAAGTCGCAAACTGCCGAAAAGACTGCATCGATTTCCAATAGGGTAGAATCCAGCAGCAAAGCATCGTTAGCCGCCTTCAATGGTGCGACTCTGCGCTCTGTATCCCGTTGGTCCCGTTCAGAAATTTCTGCAATAAGATCGGAGAGGTTACTCTCAATTCCTTTTTCTTTCAACTGCTTATAGCGACGCTCAGCTCTGACCTCAGCACTGGCCGTCAGAAATACCTTGAAGTTGGCATCAGGAAACACCACGGTGCCCATATCACGTCCATCGGTCACCAAGCCCGGTGCCTGACGAAAATCCCGCTGGCGTTGAAGCAAGGCATGGCGAACGGCGGGCAAAGCAGCCACCTTCGAAGCAGCATTGCCTGCCTGCTCACTGCGAATCTTCAGACTGGTCTCTTCACCTTCCAGCCAGACCTGCAATTGCTGATCTTGCAGCACAAATTCGACATCCAGATGGGCTGCCAACTGTGCCAAAGCTTCAGCATCGTCCAGCTGCAGTTGATGTTTCAACGCGGCTTGGGCCAACACTCGGTATATGGCTCCACTATCCAGATAATGCCAACCAAGGTGCATCGCCATGCGCTGAGCCAAAGTACCTTTGCCAGAACCGCTTGGTCCATCAATTGTCAGCACCGGAATATCAGTCATGATGCAGCTCAATATGCAGTCCACAATTTGCTGCCAGTTCAACGAAGCCCGGAAATGAGGTCGCGACGTTAGCAGTATCATGAATCACAATCGTGCCCTCGGCACGCAAGGCTGCCATGGCAAACGACATCGCAATACGATGGTCACTGTGACTATGAACCTCACCGGCTCCAATTTTGCCACCTGTGATTCTGATGCCATCAGCAGTGGGCTTTGCATCCACGCCAAGCGCCTGAAGGCCATCGGCCATCACTTGAATTCGATCGCTTTCCTTGACTCGTAACTCTTCGGCACCGGTCAACAGAGTCTCTCCCTCAGCACAGGCCGCTGCGATAAACAGCGCCGGAAACTCATCGATTGCCAATGGCACTTGATCCTCAGGAATATTGATGCCTTTCAGCGGTGCATAACGTACTCGGATATCCGCTACCGGTTCACCGCCGGTAATTCGCTCATTGGCAAGACTGATATCCGCGCCCATCTGCCGGAGAATGTTAATCACACCAGTGCGCGTCGGGTTGATGCCGACATGTAACAAGGTAATATCCGAGCCAGGTGCAATACTGGCTCCGACCATGAAAAAAGTGGCTGAAGAAATATCCGCAGGCACATCTATCTGCGTTGCTTTGAGTGTGCCACCGCCAACGATACTGATTTGATTGCCATTCACTTCTACCGGATAACCCATGCCCGTCAGCATGCGCTCTGTGTGATCGCGAGTCGGTGCAGGCTCGGTCACCGAGGTTTTTCCCTGGGCGTACATGCCCGCAAGCAACAAACACGACTTGACCTGGGCACTGGCCATCGGCAGTGGATAATCTATTGCCTTGAGATCTGTGACGCCGTGAATCGTCAAAGGCGGTTTGCCATCATGACTTTCAATGTTGGCGCCCATCAACGCCAGCGGATCCGTCACACGGCGCATTGGTCGGCCGGAAAGTGATTGATCCCCGGTCATCGTGACATCAAACGACTGGCCCGCCAGCAAGCCACTTAGCAGACGGATAGAGGTACCCGAGTTACCCACATACAAGTCATGATCAGGTGCTTTCAGACCATGCATGCCCACACCATGAATCGTGACTTTGCCTTTGTCTGGCCCTTGAATATCAACACCCATGGCACGAAATGCTGCCAAGGTCGCCAGGGCATCATCACCTTCAAGAAACCCGGTAACCTCTGTGGTTCCCTTGGCCAATGCCCCGAGCATGATTGATCGGTGTGAAATTGATTTGTCGCCTGGCACCCGAATGCTGCCAGACAAACTACCGCCTGCATTGACTCGATATTGTTGATTGATCTGACTGCTCACGCTTGCCACATCTCCATTGTCATAAAATTTATACTTCGCTGTTGTCGATGAGGCCGGGTTCCGCAAAACGACTATCCCGTGCTTTCTTGGCACGGGTAAAAACATCAATCAAATAGTCGCCGTCGCCCGAACGAATGGCTTGCTCAATTTGGTCAAGACCTTGCCGATACTGCTTCATCAGCTCCAAAATCGCCTGCTGATTGCCAAGACATATATCACGCCACATCACGGCATCACTGGATGCAATTCGGGAAAAATCACGAAAACCGCCTGCGGCATATCTCAGAACTTCGTCACAATCATCACGCTGTGCCAACATGCCGACCAGGTTAAATGCCAGCAGGTGCGGCAAATGACTGGTGGCCGCCAACAACAAGTCATGTTGCTCAACCCCCATGCAAAATACCTCGGCTCCGGCGGTTTGCCAGACCTTTTCGACCAGACGAACAGCTTCAGCACTGGTTTCATTAACCGGTGTCAACACAACACGATGTTGCTGATAGAGTTCGGCAAAAGCAGCCGAAGGGCCACTTTTCTCGGTACCGGCAATAGGATGGCCCGGAACAAAATTAGGCATCTGTTGGCGCATGGCAGCCCGGGCCGCATCGACAACCTGCGTCTTGGCACTGCCACCATCAGTGACAACGGTATGCGCGGACACATGGGGAGCCATTTCTTCAAATACGGCTGACATCGCGCCCATAGGTACTGCCACAAAGACCAAATCAGCATCGCGCACAGCGTCTGCTAAAGAGTCGGTCGCCTCATCAATAATGCCTAGAACCAGTGCTTCCTGGCGCGACGAGTCAGAACGGGCATAGCCCACCACATGCTTGACAGCACCAGCTTGTTTTAACGCCAGTGCCAGTGAACCACCAATCAACCCTAAGCCAATAATGGCGAGCTTATCGATCATGACCCAAGCACCTCCGTCAGTGCCTGGAGACAACGTGCATTTTCTGCTTCAAGACCGATACTGATTCGCAGGTGCTGAGGTAAACCATAACCGGCAATGGGTCTGACGATTACGCCTCGCCGCAACAGTGCCTCGTAAACATCGGCTGCAGACCGTGCGACATTGACGGTAATAAAGTTGCCGCTGGAAGGAATCCACTCCAGCCCCAATTGTTTAAATCCTTGCTCAAACTGTTGCATTCCGGCGGCATTCACAGTGCGACTTTCTGTCAGGTAGTCTTCATCGCTCAATGAGGCAACCGCAGCGGCCAGTGCCAGGCTGTTAACATTAAAGGGCTGTCGCACGCGATTTAGCAAATCAGTGATGACCGGATCCGACACGGCAAAACCAACACGTAGCCCTGCAAGGCCGTAGGCTTTGGAAAAAGTTCGAGTCACAATAAGATTGGTGAACTGCGTCAGCCAGTCAAATGATGCTGTGGGTTCGCTGTTGTATTCTACATAAGCCTCATCCAGTACCACCAGTACATTTGAAGGCAGCCGCTCCAGAAATTGATACAGATCGGCAGCACTCAACAATGTACCGGTTGGATTGTTGGGATTGGCAATAAAAATGAGTTTGGTGCGCTCAGTCACTGCAGCCAGCATCGCCTGCAGATCATGACCATAATTCAACGCAGGTGTGATCACTGTTTTTGCACCAATCGCTTGAGCAACCAATGCATATATCGCAAAGGCATGCTCTGAAACCACCACCTCATCCTGTGGCCTGACAAAACAACGTGCAATGATTTCCAAAATATCGTTCGAGCCATTACCGAGCGTGACCTGTTCGGTTTGCAGCTGAAATTTTTCCGATAACGCGGCCTTCAACGTAAAGCCATTGCCATCAGGATAACGACTCAGCTCACGACTGTTTAAGGCAATCGCCGCCAATGCCGCCTTGCTCGGGCCCAAGGGATTTTCATTCGAGGCTAATTTGATGACATCACGAATACCATACTGACGTTGCAGCTCTTCGATGGGTTTACCAGGCAGATAAGGTCTGAGATCAGCGACACCGCTGACTGCCAAGTCACAAAAATTCATGAATGCTCCGATGGTTTTAGAACACTGTCGATGATCAGCAATGCCGCACCGATGAAGATAGCCATGTCTGCCACATTAAAAGCTGGCCAGTGATAGCCTGCCACGTGAAAATCAAGAAAATCCACTACATAGCCATGAATGAAGCGATCAATGACATTGCCGAGCGCCCCCCCCATGATCAAACTGAGCGCCGCCGCTTCCATCCGGGCATTGGCTTTAAGCCTGGACAGCCAAATCAATAAAACCAGACTGACCGTCAGTGCCAACACGATAAAAAACCAGCGCTGCCAGCCGCCTGCATTTGCCAGAAAACTAAACGCCGCACCGCTGTTATGGGCCAGCGTCAGATTAAAAAACGGCAACACAGCAACTGACTGATACAAATCCAGCCAGGCCGACATCAGCCATTTACTTGCCTGATCCAGCACGATTATCAATGCGGTCAGCCATAACCATTTCATCATATCTGCTCCGCTATCAGGCAAACTGACGCTGTTCGCCAGCGCCCTCAACATTGTCAACACAACGACCACACAGCTCTGGGTGCTCGGCGTGCTGTCCGACATCAGCGCGTTGATGCCAGCAGCGTTCACAGCGCGCGTGGGCACTGCTGTTGATTTCGATTGTGACGGACTCGGCTGAACTATTCTCGTGCAGCCTCACCTCAGAAACGATCAGCACAAACTTCAGCTCATCCCCTGCTTTTGTCAGTGCCTGATAGAGTTCTGCACCTGCATAAATGTCGACTTCTGCTGTCAGCCCGCCTTTGATATGACCTGCATTACGGGCCGTTTCAAGTTCTTTGGCGACCTGTTCACGCACCGCGAATAATTGCTGCCAGAAAAGGCGATCATATGCAGAATCTTCAGCAAGTGGTTGCAGCGCTGAATACCAGGTATTCAACAACACGGAGTCATTACGCTTGCCTGGCAGATAAGCCCATAACTCGTCTGCGGTAAAACTAAGTATCGGTGCAATCCAGCGACACATTGCTTCAATGATGTGATACATCACGGTTTGCGAAGAACGTCGGCCCAGGCTGTCAGTCTTCATCGTGTATTGACGATCTTTGGTGACATCCAGATAAATACTGCCCAGCTCATTGGCACAGAAATTATGAATTTTTTGATAAATCAGATGGAACTGATATTTGTCGTAAGCGCTGATGAGTTCTTTTTGTAACTGCCAGGCACGATCCAATGCCCAGCGATCCAATGGCAGTAGTTGCGCTGTGTCAACAAGATCCGTTGCCGGATCAAAGTCATTGAGATTCGACAGCAGGTATCTGGCGGTATTGCGAATACGTCGATAAGAATCAGCCGTACGTTTAAGGATCTCATCCGAGACGCTCATTTCGGCACTGTAATCTGTGGCAGCCACCCAGAGGCGAATAATATCGGCGCCCAGACTGTTGACCACTTTTTGTGGTGCCACCACATTGCCCTTGGATTTGGACATCTTCTTGCCCTGCGCATCCACGGTAAAGCCGTGCGTCAACACTGACTTATAAGGGGCTTCACCATTAGCAGCCACAGAAGTCAGCAAGGATGACTGAAACCAGCCACGGTGCTGATCACTGCCTTCCAGATATAAATCTGCAGGCCACTGCAACTGTTCGCGGCGTTTCAGCACACAGGCATGCGAAACACCTGAGTCAAACCAGACATCGAGCGTATCTGTGACCTTGTCATAATCAACCGCTTCGCCGCCAAGCAGCTGTTCTGTAGGCATATCAAACCAGGCATCAATGCCCTGTTCTTCAACTGCCAGTGCTACTTTTTCAATCAGTTCTGCGGTATTGGGATGTAATTGACCGCTGATTTTATGGACAAATAAAGGAATCGGCACGCCCCAGGTACGCTGTCTGGAAATACACCAGTCAGGACGGCCTGACACCATGTTTTCGATACGCTTTTGCCCCCAGTCAGGCATCCATTGGGTTGCCGCGATCGCCTGCATTGCCGCCGGACGAAGTGCATTTTGATCCATGCTGATAAACCACTGCGGTGTTGCCCGAAAAATAATTGGTGTTTTATGACGCCAGCAATGCGGATAACTATGATTGATCTCAACATGGCAAAGCAAAGCACCACGCTCACGCAATACTTCGATCACATGAGGGTTGGCTTTGAATACCGACTCACCAGCAAAGAGTGGGGTATCTGGCAAGAAAACGCCGTTGCCACCGACAGGGTTATCCACTTCCAGTTGATACTTCAGGCCCACCACATAGTCATCCTGCCCGTGACCGGGCGCAGTATGTACAGCGCCGGTACCGGCATCAGTGGTGACATGGTCGCCCAGAATCACAGGCACTTGCCGATCATAAAATGGATGTTGCAACAGCAAACCTTCAAACGCAGCGCCCTTGCAACGGCCAATCAATTCAGCTTGCAGTTGATAGCGTTCCAGCGCTTTTTCGTACAGTGCTTCTGCCAGCACTAATCGCGCATCGGCACATTGCAACAGGACATAATCCAACTCCGGATGCAAACAAACCGCCTGATTGGCTGGCAAGGTCCAAGGTGTTGTGGTCCAGATTGCGATACTGATATCGCCCTGGCCTTTATTGTCGAATAATGCTTCAAAGGCACCGTTGTCCACCGCTTTAAAGCGAACATCAATGGCAGGAGATTGCTTGTCTTCGTACTCAACTTCCGCTTCTGCGAGTGCCGATCCACAATCCACACACCAATGCACCGGCTTAACACCCTTGTGCAAATGTCCTCGGTCGATGATTTCACCGAGTGTGCGAATGATGTCAGCTTCGAAATGAAAATCCATGGTCAAATAAGGATTCTCCCAATCGGCAAGGACACCGAGGCGTTTGAAATCTTCACGCTGTCCATCCACCTGCTTGGCCGCATATTCACGACAGGCTTTACGAAATTCGGCAGGGCTGACTTTTACACCTGGTTTACCCACTTTCTTTTCGACATTGAGTTCAATCGGAAGACCATGGCAGTCCCAACCGGGCACATAAGGCGTGTCAAAACCACTCAAGGTTTTTGATTTGAGAATGATGTCTTTGAGGATTTTATTGACCGCATGACCGATATGAATATCACCATTGGCATACGGTGGTCCGTCATGCAGGATAAAAGCCTGGCGACCTTTGCCCTGCTCACGCATCTGATAGTAGAGATTAATGTCCTGCCAGCGCTTTAAAATCCGGGGCTCCTGGTTGGGCAATCCCGCTTTCATCGGAAAGTCGGTTGCAGGTAGATTTAACGTCTGTTTGTAGTCAGCCACACAAAATCCCAAATAATCGCTAGTAAATCGGTGGATTATACGGGTTTTTACAGGCGACCTAAATCACTGAAACTGAATTTATTTTATCGATGTCTTGCTGTGGCAGGCGGCATTCATACTAAAAGTTGCCACCTACGCAGCTTGAAATCAGTCATGAGTGTCATCAACCGAGAAAATTCTGATCAAAGATATTACGAAGGAGGGTGGCAAATTTCGTCAGAGTAACAGGACAGAGCAGCTGTTCGGTGCAATGACCAGTTACGGCAGGAGACGTCGTATTCGCTTTCATCCTCGGATTAGGCTGGCCAGCATTAAAGGTGTCAAATGTGTTGTCGTTGATGAGCTACTGCGAGATGAAAATGAAATATTGCTTGAATTTCTGATGGGTTTTGCGGGCGATAACCAGCTAGAAATTGAGCAACGCGATTCCAGCAAGATACCCCTGGGTTCTGTTACACCTGTCCAGCATCAGGCCAGTTCTGAATATAGTTTTTCAGTAACTCGTTTTCAAACTTGGCTTTTTGCAGCAGCTCTTCCACCACATCAGTGATAGACAACATCCCTTCCAGCTTTCCCTGATAAACCACCGGTAAGTGCCGAACATTATGGTCGACCATCATGTTCATGACTTCTTCAAGGGTGTTGTCTGGATGGCAAGTGTAAGGGTCGGGAGTCATGGCATCAGCCGCTGTTATCGGCGACCACATTGGATGCTTTTGATTGAGTACTCTGAGCAAGTCTCGCTCAGATAAAATGCCTATCAACTTGTCATGTTTTGTAACCACTAAAGAGCCTATCCGGTGTTCCATCATCAGATTCACTGCCATGTCCAGTGTGTCTTCTGGTGCCAGACCGATGACCGGCTTGCCTTTATTTTTGGTAATGGATCTGACTTTCATCAGCCTTCCCCTTTGCACGCTGCTTTCGGGTATTCTGCTTGAGCGCGCGGGGACTGACAAGCCTTTTACAGATTATAGATGCTCACGCGTTGCCCGGAAATCAATGTCCGGCCAGCGCTCCATTGTGAGATCCAGATTAACCCGACTCGGTGCAATATAGGTCAGGTTACCGGCACCATCCAGCGCCAAATTAAGCGAAGCCTTGCGTTTAAACTCTTCCAGCTTGCGATCATCATCACAATATACCCAGCGTGCTGTGTAAACCTGTACCGGCTCATAAGCGCATTCTACGCCATATTCTCCCTTGAGCCTGTGTACCACCACATCAAACTGCAATACCCCCACGGCGCCGAGGATCAAATCGTTGTTGTCCAGTGGCCGGAATAACTGAGTCGCGCCCTCTTCACTCAGCTGCTGCAAACCTTTCAGCAAAGCCTTATTTTTCAGTGGATCCCTGAGTCTGACCCGGCGAAACAATTCCGGTGCAAAATAGGGAATACCGGTAAATTGCAATGACTCGCCCTGTGTGAAGGTATCGCCAATCTGGATAGTGCCGTGATTGTGCAAGCCCAGAATATCTCCCGGCCAGGCTTCTTCCGCCTGTTCACGTTCAGCGGCCATAAAGGTCACGGCATTGGCAATGGTCACATCCTTGCCAATACGGCTTTGATGCAATTTCATGCCCTTGGTGTAATGACCACTACAGACCCGCATAAAAGCAATTCGATCTCGATGTTTCGGATCCATATTGGCCTGAATCTTAAACACAAACCCGGAAAACACATCTTCATCAGGGCTGACATCACGGGTTTTGGTCTGGCGAGACTGTGGCGCGGGTGCATACTCGACATAGGCATCCATCAGTTCAGTGACACCAAAATTGTTCATGGCAGAACCAAAAAATACCGGTGTCATTTCTCCTGCCAGGAAAGCTTCTAAATCAAACTCATCACTGGCACCACGCACCAGTTCAATTTCATCGCGAAGCTCCTGTGCCATGGGGCCAAACAACTCATCCAGACGTGGATTATCCAGTCCCTGAATCAGTTCGCCTTCATCCTTACTATGGGGTTCGAACAAGCGCACACTATCGTGATAAAGATGAAAAATACCTTTGAAGCCTTTACCCATCCCGATAGGCCAGGTCATCGGAGCACAACGAATATTGAGAATACGCTCGACTTCATCGAGCAATTCCAAAGGTTCACGCCCTTCTCGATCCAGTTTATTGATGAAGGTCAGAATCGGTGTATCTCGCAATCGACAGACTTCCATGAGTTTGATAGTACGCTCCTCAACACCTTTGGCACTGTCAATTACCATTAATGCGGAATCGACCGCGGTGAGCGTCCGGTAGGTATCTTCGGAAAAATCGGCGTGTCCTGGGGTGTCGAGCAGATTAACAACCCGTCCTTTGTAGGGAAACTGCATCACCGATGAAGTGACCGAGATACCCCGCTCCTTCTCCATCTCCATCCAGTCAGAGGTCGCATGTTTGTCGGTTTTGCGTGACTTGACACTGCCGGCCATCTGAATAGCGCCGCCAAACAGCAGCAGCTTTTCAGTAAGTGTGGTCTTACCGGCATCAGGGTGAGAGATAATGGCAAAGGTGCGGCGTTTGTTGACTTGTTTAGTTATGGCATCTGACATCAAAGGGTCTTCTGGGTGAGAACGTTCGTTAAAACAAGATATTGTCCCTGATTGCCGAAGTACGGGCAATCACGATCCCCTGCCGGCGATCTTTAGGTATTATTTCTTGGGCTGATATTTTGTCAGAATGAGACTCTAGGCTTTCTGGTACTGATCCAACGATTACGACCGGTTTGCTTGGCTTCTTACATTGCTTTGTCAGCGCGCTCAACAATGTCACGTCTTAGATCACCAGCTTCCATTCAGTCACGCCGATACTGACCGAGATTCGTGCGACAGTTTCCAGCTCGAGCTCATTGATATGTCTGCAAAGCCTTTCCGCCAGCTTTTCAGCCTCAGCCAGATCCGTGTTGGAAGCCAGCACAATACACTCTTCACCGCCCCAGCGCCCCAGATGATCACTGGCTCTGAGCAGCGTTTTCACTTCCCAGGCAATACCTGCCAACACAGCATCCCCCGAGATCATGACCGAAGTTATCGTTGATTTGCTTGAAGTGATCAATATCAAACAACAACAAGCTACAGGGCCTGCCATAGCGCAAGGATGCAGCCACTTCTGCATCAATGGCCAACTCCATGCGATAGCGGTTCCATATTTGAGTCAGGGTATCGGTATGCGCCAGTTGCTCCAGCCGTTGATTGGTTTCCAAAAATCGTTGATTGAGCTTGTTTATTTGATACACCGCAATCACGACTGCCAGATCTTCGCCTAAGTCCATCGCTGCCTGACGCTCTATTCGCGTCCATGGCTGACTCTCGCCCCGAACAATTTCTGACCAGTACGATGATTGTTCAGACTGGCTGGCGTTTTTCTCGGTGAGGTTTTCAGGCCTGACGGCCCATTTGATCTCGATGGTGGCCTCAGGTCTGAATAGCAATAACCAGCCTGGCCGAAGTTTATCATAAGGCAAGGATATCGCAAGCAGGCCGCAGCAATCCGAAAGCTGCTCAGCAATCTCAGGAAAGAGACTGCCTAGTGACTCCGTATAAAAATAAGCCTTTTTCTGCTCGACCAACCATGTGATTATTTTCTCTAGTGCTTGACTTGCTGGCGATTTTCCATGGGTAAACACATCGTCATCAAAAACAAGCACAACGCCAGATGTACAAAATAATTCACACCCGTCAGCAGCGTAATCGGCAAACATTTCTGCGAGCTCTGTCAGGCGCTCACGCTTGTCAGATAAGACTTGCCGACTATCCATCACACGCTGCTGGAAAAGATTTTGCTCGCGGCTGGTTAGCAAGAATAGTCGCTGTGTTGCCATCTGAACCAGATTAAAACTGACATCACGAATGCTCGAAAACAATGGCTTGCGGGTAAAACTATGACAGTTAATCGACCCCCATAGCTTGTTGTCCTGAAAAATCCCTGTCACCATCACCGAATTCACTTCCAGCGCTTTCAGCATCTTTAGATAACTGACGGGTGGCATCCATGAAAGCCCCAGTCATTGCTCAGGCGCTGGCGATGCTTCAGTTCGCCGAACACCGATGAGGTTGACGGGGTTAGAATAAACATCATTTACGCAAAGCATGATGTGTTGCTTCAGCTAGTGCTGAAAACTGGACATCATCTCTGACGCGGGAAATGACAAGCCATCAAGCGAAGGTATGCCCTGCTTACAATGCTCCGCTATGACCCTGCTATTCATTTCGGCGTCAAACTGGTACAGACAAACCCTGTCAAAACCGCTTAATTCGGACAT
This sequence comes from Methylophaga sp., assembly GCA_020831825.1. Taxonomy (GTDB): domain Bacteria; phylum Pseudomonadota; class Gammaproteobacteria; order Nitrosococcales; family Methylophagaceae; genus Methylophaga. The sequence goes on from JAFIFW010000010.1 coordinate 83,161, forward strand.
CGCATCAACCAAAACCCGAGACACAGATTCACTGTGCGTCACCTGTGAGAGATGACTCAACCACTGGTTTGTTTTGGCTAGAAGACGCTGCTCTGTCTGAACTGCAATCGGCTCAAATTCGAGAATTACATAATCAGTGGTTCGCCAGACTGATACAGAAAACAGGAGTAATTGTTCGGCTGATTGACGCTGAAATTCCAGCGTCAAATGGTATGGTTGATGTTCAGAGATACCTGACAGGGCTTGATAAAGTGAATTACCCAAAATATCTACAGGAGCTTGTTGCTCAAGCGCTTGGATAGACAGTTCCAAACAGTCAAGACATTGCTCACTCACCCATAAAACCGATTCAATCGCAGCATCCAGAATCAATACTCTTGAACTGGCTTGAATCTGTGCGTATTGACTTGCAACTACGTGTAACTGAATCAAGTTTTTTGAACTCTTGGCAAAAATTCGTTGGCAGCTTTGAACGTCAGTGGCAATTTAAAGTAATGGACTTAAGCAAGGCCAGATGATCCCATAAACTCAAATTGTAGCGGCATCACATCATAAAAAATCAAAACCTGCTGATTATCTAGCGGAGCAGCAGTAGTGGTATATCACTGAGCCGAACCATTTTTGCGGTATTGCTACCAACAAGAAATTGGCGGATACGAGAATGGCCATAAGCGCCCATGACCATCAGATCAATCGCGTTTTGTTGCTGGTACTGCTGCAATGTTGGTTGAACTGAGCCACTGCGCATTGCCGTGGTCACATCAAAACCGGCATTGCGCATCAGAGTAGCAGCATCGCTCAAATCGGCTTCCAATTGTGGAGTGTTATCAGCGACCATCACCAGATGACATGGCAGATTTTTCAGCAAGGGACTGTCGGCGACCTTGGCCAGTGCCTTTTTAGCAGTAGTGCTGCCGTCATAGGCCAACATGAAATTCTGTGGTGCCCTGAACTCGGGCAAAACCACCAGAATCGGCTTATGTAAGGTGCGCACCACGTTTTCCAGATGACTGCCAATAGCGTGGCTTTCGGTATCATGGGCCTCCCCCTGACGGCCCATGACCAGCACCCGCATATCAGCTTCCATTTCAGCCAACGTTTCCATCAAGCTACCGTGGCGTTGATGAATACTGACATCTGCGACGCCATCAGACTCGACCCGTTGTTTCGCATCCTGTAGCAGGTGCTTGCCATGCTCCAGCGCCAGTTTGCTGCGCTTTTCATCCAGTTCAACCAGCTCTTCAAGTAAATTCTCACGACTGCCCAGGCCAATATTACCGGACAAGTTGCTGTGTTGTTCCTGGGTCGGATATTCGGTCTTGTCCAGCACATGTAGTAGTTGCACTGGTGCGTTCAGTTGCTGACTGGCCCAGGCCGCCGCATCACAGACAGCAGTGGCGGCTTTGGAGCCGTCGATACAAGCAATTACTTTAGTCATTCTCGTCTCTCTCCTAGTGGCCACCTTTGAGTAATTTTTCGACCTCTTCCGGTTTGTCATGCACCCCGAAACGGTCAACGATTGTGGTGGTGGCTTCATTCATGCCGATCAGTTTGACCTCGGCACCTTCCCGACGGAACTTGATGACCACTTTGTCGAGGGCCGACACCGAGGTCACATCCCAGAAATGCGCTTGCGTCAGATCGATAATGACACGCTCAGGCGCCTCTTTGAAATCAAACGCCGAAGTGAATTTATCGGAAGAAGCAAAAAATACCTGACCGAGAATCCGGTAGCTTCGCTCGGTGCCATCCTCGCTGAGAGCGGATTCCACAGCCATGTAATGACCCACCTTGTTGGCAAAGAACAAAGCGGCCAGCAGCACACCGACGGCAACGCCAATCGCCAGATTGTGCGTCAATACAACAAATACCACAGTCGACACCATGACAATATTGGTCGACAGCGGATGTTTTTTCATATCCCGCAGTGACTCCCAGGAGAACGTACCGATCGACACCATGATCATAACGGCCACCAGCGCCGCCATCGGGATTTGCGTCAGCCATTCATCCAGCACCAGAATCATGATTAACAGAAACACACCGGCAGCAAAGGTCGACAAACGGCCGCGACCACCCGATTTAACATTGATCACCGATTGACCAATCATCGCACAGCCCGCCATACCGCCCATCAATCCGGAGCCGATATTGGCAATTCCCTGGCCTTTGCATTCGCGATTTTTGTCACTGCTGGTATCAGTCAGATCATCTACGATGGTGGCCGTCATCATGGACTCCAGCAGGCCGACAATAGCCAGTGCAATGGCATAGGGCAGAATAATCATCAGCGTTTCCAGGTTCAGTGGCACATCCGGCCACAAAAACACCGGCAAGGTATCCGGCAATTCACCCATATCACCCACAGTGCGAATATCCAGTCCGACCAGCATGGTAAATGCGGTCAGCACCACAATGGTCACCAGCGGTGAAGGCAATAGATGTCCAATTTTGGGCACGTAGGGAAACAGATAAATAATCGCCAAACCAGCCGCAGTCAGCACATAGACGTGCCAGGTGACATTGGTCAGCTCGGGTAACTGGGCGGTAAAAATCAAAATCGCCAGCGCATTCACAAACCCGGTCACCACCGAGCGCGACACAAAACGCATCAGGCTGCCCAGTTGCAAATAACCGGCAATAATCTGAAACACACCGGTCAGCAAGGTTGCTGCCAGCAGGTATTCCAGACCATGTTCCCGCACCAGAGTGATCATCAGCAGTGCCATGGCACCGGTAGCTGCTGAAATCATGCCTGGTCGACCGCCGGTAAAAGCAATGATTATTGCAATACAAAACGAGGCATACAGGCCGACTTTTGGATCAACACCCGCAATTATCGAAAAGGCAATCGCCTCTGGAATCAGGCCAGCGCAACTACCAGACCGGCCAGCAGATCACCACGGATATTGGAAAACCAGTCACGTTTCCATGTTGGAAGCATATAAAAATCCTGCAAGAAAAAATTTGAATTTGGAAACAGGCGTTTCCAGATGACAGACAGCGACAACAACGCTCCGGCTGAAGTCGACTGAAATACCAGGAGGGAAAAGCTAGGGTGGACTTAACAACATTACGGTTTCCGAACCGAAAAACCTCTTAGTCTAACATAGCTTACGCTAACTGCTCCAACACAAAACCACAGGCAACAATTTCTCAAAGTTAACCTGCCGTTAACCCTGTACCAGTTAAGTTTATACACAGCTATCATCAATCTGGAGCAGTTTAATGGCCGCAACCGGCTTCAGCCACCAGCATCAACGACCCACCTGGATCCCGCTAACTTTGTTGTTACTGACTCTGACCGGTTGCTCGGTGGTGCCTGAACGAACTGACTATCAAGCCCGGATTGATCAAGAGCAAAACACCGTTGCCCCATGGCAGCAGATTAGCGAGATGCAGCCAGCCAGCGCGTTAACAGACCTGCTCGACTCGCCTTCCATGCAAGCCTTGATTGAACAAGCCAGAATCAATCATCCCGGACCGCAACAAACACTGCTGACATTGCAAATCCGCGAGGCGCAATTGCGTCAGGTTAGGGGCTGATCAACGACCACAAATCAATGCCAGTGGCAGTGCCAACCGGCAATCGACGGGCAACCAGTTCAGCAGCCACATCAGTATCGGCTGGCAAGCTGACCTGTGGGGCAAACTGGCTGACAACACGGCCGCCGCCAATCTGTTGCTGATTCTGGTCATCATACTCGGCGTGCTGGAAATGGGTAATCTCCGTCGTGAGGCTTTTCCAAGTCGCGAGCCCGACAGCATCAGCATTTCGGTCAGTTATGACAGTGGTTCTGCCCAGCAATCCGAAGAAGGCCTGGCCATCAAGATTGAGGACCAATTGGAAGACGTTACCGGCATTCGTTCGATTACCAGCTCATCGACGCGCAGCGACGTCAGTGTCAATGTGGAAATGCAAAGCGGCTACGATCTGGATGAGCTGCTTCGCGATGTCAAAAATCAGGTGGATGCCATTTCCACCTTACCGGCCGAGGCAAAACGGCCGGTAATCCGCAAGGCTGAAAGAGAGGAACATGTGCTCTGGCTGCAACTGTATGGCAACTCCAACCGACACACCATGCAGCAGCTTGCCGAGGATTTGAAATCGGATTTGATGGCCCACCCCATCGTGAATCGGGTCAGCATTTCCGGCTGGCTGGATCCGATGATGTATGCCGAAATCGATGAAGGTCAGCTTCAGGCCTACGGTCTGTCACTCAGCGATGTTGAGGCGACGATCAACGCCGGTTCATCCGACACCATGACCGCCGTACTCAGGAATGAAAACCTGTTTCTGCAACTCCGGGCATCCAGGCAAGCCTATTTGCAACAGGACTTTGCCGAAATCCCGTTACTGACCAACCAGCGCGGCCAGCAAATCCGTATTGGTGATGTAGCCACCATTCGCGATGACTATGATGACGACAGTTCTGTTTTGTCGCGATTTCAAGGTCAGGAAAGCATTGCCCTGCAGGTCATTGCCACCGGCCTTGATGATATTTCCGATACCGTTGATGGGGCTCGTCTGGTGGTTGATCAGTGGGTAAATTCCGGCAAGCTGCCACAAGGCGTTGAACTTGCCTCCTGGTATGACCGCAGTATCAGAATCAATCAGCGACTGGAGCTTTTGATTAAAAACGCACTTACCGGTATTGCACTGGTATTTTTGCTGCTGGCGTTGTTTCTGAATCTGACCGTTGCCTTCTGGGTGGCCATGGGGCTACCGTTTGTCTTCTTCGGCACCCTCTATTTCATGGGCGACAGCTATGCGGGACTGACCCTTAACTCTTTTACCACCTTTGGTTTTATATTGGCGCTGGGCATTATCGTTGATGATGCAGTGGTGGTGGGTGAAAGTATCTATAGCGTGCGATCCAAGGAAGGCGACACGCTGCGCAATACCATCAAAGGCACGATGCGGGTGGCAGTGCCCACCCTGTTTGGCGTATTCACCACCGTTGTGGCCTTCTTTGCCCTGTCCCATATTGAAGGCCGACTCGGCAGTCTCTATGCCCAGTTTGCCGCCGTGATCAGCTCGGCCGCTGATAGATATTTCACTCAGGCAGCGCTATGCCGTGGTTATTTTGTTTGTCGCCATTTTTGCGCTGGTGATCGCCATGCCCTACAGCGGCAAATTACGCATCAGCTTCTTTCCGGGCATTCTCGGTGACACGGTGACTGCCAATCTGAACATGCAGAATGATATTGGCTTTGGCCAGACGCACCAGACTTTGCTGATGATGGAGGCGAGAGCCTATCTTGCCGATCAACAACTGCGTCAGGACATGGGACTGACCACCGACATGCTGGCTTCACAGATTCTGCAGGCTTTCAGCGGTCGTGTAGTGCAGCGTTTTCAACGTAACAGTGATGAAATTGAAGTCAGGGTACGTTACCCCGAAGCGGATCGACAAAACCCCGCCGATGTTATCAATGCCCGAATTCGTCTGCTGGACGGCTCTGTAGTGCCGCTGTCTTCTGTGGCCACGATTGAGTATGGCTTTACCCGTGATCGGATTACCCGGATCAACGGTCAGCGGGCGGTATATCTGACGGCGGATGTAGACAAGGATCTACAGTCTGCCACCGAGCTGGTGAGCCAGTTACGCAGGCAAGTCGTACCGGATCTGCTGGCGCAATATCCGGGGCTGAATATTCACTTTGCCAGTGAAGCCGAAGAACAGGCGGAAACCCTGCCGCCCGCTTTTCAGGAAATCACAGACAGAATCGATCGTGCCAGTCTGAACATGCATCATCTGACTGAAACATTGCTGTGGATGAGCCGGGATACCTCCACCCCGCTGCCGGAACAGAACATCGATCTGGATCAGTTGCTGTTACAGCTGATTGAGGATATGCGTTATCTGCTTCGTGACAAACAGGTCACGCTGGATATTGACTGCCAGCCCAGCAAAGTCAGGGTATGGGAAGTTGCTTTACGCATTGTGCTCGGCAATCTGATTCGTAATGCTTTTCAGCATACCTGGCAAAGTGAGGTAAAGATTCATCAACACGCTGCCAACATCAGCATTGTCAATCATCTGTATCCAGAGCAATCTGCCCAGCCTGAACAAACCGGTTTCGGACTTGGACTGCAACTGACCGCCCAGTTAACCGATAAACTGGGATGGCATTACCGCAATGAGGTACAGGCAGATGGCCATCGAGTCATTCTGGACTTGAGCCATCAGTCAGCGTTGTCTGCCAGCCAGGATTTATAAAAGTGAACGGCCGTTCTGCCGCTATGACTGGCCCGGCTCATGGCAAACTGTTTGGCCATCTCATGCAATCGCTGGCGATCAACGGTGATATTTTCAAACAATACTTCAACCATGCTGAGATAGCTGTCCCAACTAGCCGGATAAAACGATAACCACAGTCCAAAACGATCCGATAAAGCCAACTTGTCTTCCAGACTGTCAGTGTAATGCACTTCATCACCGACCACTTTGCTGAGCTGATTTTCCGCCTGCAACTCCGGCATCAGGTGGCGGCGATTGGAGGTGGCGTAGATACGCACATGTTCCGGCGGTAATTCCAGGCCACCTTCCAGCAAAGTTTTTAAGGACTTATAACTGTTTTCACCCATTTCAAACGACAAGTCATCACAGAAAATGATAAATCTGAATGGCCGATCTTCCAGATCATCGAGAATTTCCGGCAGCCAGTGCAGTTGATCCTTGTCGATCTGAATCATGCGCAGTCCACGATCGGCAAAGGCATTTAATAACGCCTTAATCAATGACGATTTACCTGTCCCACGGCTGCCCCACAACAAGGCGTGATTGCTGGGTTCGCCATTGATGAAACGCAGCGTGTTATCGAGCAATGCCTGTTTTTGTTGCTCAATGCCAATCAGACTGTCCAGTGTCACCGGATCCAGCCGGCTGATCGCTTTGAGTTTCTCGCTATGCGGCCGCCACACTGCGGCTTTGATATTATGCCAATCGAGATTTTTCACTGTCATTGCCACTGCCTTCCTCAATTGTGTTATCCACCATGATATGTATCGCGTCTGCCAGCAGCGACATGCCGATTTGCTGGCCAATCTGCACCTGATTACGCTGCACTACATGCTCGGGCACATCCAGTTGCATCTGTTGCCTGCCGGCATTGTCAACGGTGACCAGCAGTGTGCAAATGCCGCGCAAGGTTAATATCTGCTGCACCGTGGCTTTGACTGCATTTTCCTGATCGCCGCGTGACGGTCGACGCTGCTGGTGCAACAATATTTTCGCCGGCGAAATCAGCCAGTGAACCATGGTGCCAGCACTGATATTGTTGGTATGCGGCGTTGCGGCTACATCAAACACGTGCTGATGCCAGCGTAATTTGAGCTTGCCTGCATGGCTTTCAAGTGTTCCCTGATACAAATTGCGCACATCGACCTGCCGGGCAACGGACAGGCTCTTGGGACGTTGCAACACGTCATCAATGCTGCCCTGCTGCAGGGTTTTACCCTGATGGATGACACACATACTATCGGCCAGCATCGCGGCTTCATCCAGATCGTGGGTGACCAGAATCACCGGCATGGCTAATTGCTGACGCAGCGCATGCAGCTCCAGATACAATTTGCGCCGTGTGACTTTGTCGACTGCTGAAAACGGCTCATCCAGCAATAAAACATCCGGGCGGCGCGCCAATGCCCTGGCCAACGCCACCCGTTGTTGCTGCCCGCCAGACAACTGTGCCGGATAACGCGAAGCCAAGCCGGAGAGATGCACTTGTTGCAACAGTTGTTCCACTGCTGCAGCGTTAGGTTTGTCATCCAGCGCCAGACGGATATTGTCGGCTACGCTCAGATGCGGAAACAGCGCATAGTCCTGAAACACCATGCCCACCCGGCGCTGCTGCGGAGATAATGCCAACCGTTGCTGACTATCAAACCACCGTTGACCGCCTCCTTTAATCACACCGCTACTGGGCTTTTGCAAACCAGCAATGCAACGCAGCGTTGTGCTTTTGCCGCTACCAGACGGACCAACTAGCGCCAGCATTTGTCCAGGTTCACAATACAATTGCACATCAAGGTGAATTGGATTGCTCAAGGTGATTTTTACCCGTAGTGGATGCATCAATGAAACATCCTGTGGTTGCGACGGTTCAGGCTGTAAACAAAAGTCACGGTGATTAGCGAAATTGTCAGCAAAACGAGTGACATATACAGTGCTTTATCGCGCTCAAAAGCCAAAACACTGTCATATATGGCAATCGACAATGTACGCGTCTCACCAGCGATGTTTCCGCCAATCATTAACACGACCCCAAACTCGCCCAGGGTATGGCAGAAACTCAAAATCCAGGCTGTCAGCATACTGGGCCAGATCAGCGGTACTTCAATACGAATAAAGGTCTGCCATGGCGACAATCCACAGCACCAAGCGGCTTCGCTGATGTTGTTGGGAATATGCTCCATAGCTCGCAACAATGGTTGCACGGCAAAGGGCAAACTGGAAATGACCGATGCGACTAGCAGGCCATTAAAGGAAAATGCGAGATGCTGTCCGGTAGTCTGTGCAATAAAACCACCCAACGGGTGCTGGGTATCCATCAACGTCAACAAAAAATAACCTAGTACCGTCGGCGGGAGCACTAAAGGTAAAGCTGTCAGAGCCTCTACAAAATGACGTCCTCGAAACCGGCTATGTTTCAGCCAGCGGGCAATCAACAGTCCAATAGGTAACAAGCATAGGCTAGTGAATGTCGCCAGTTTGAATGATACCTGAAATGCCAGCCAATCCATTATTGATTCGCAATCGCCGAAAAACCATGCGCTTCAAGTATCTGAATCGCCGAGCGTGATCCAAGATAATCAATAAAGTCTTCGGCACGGTCAGGAGCACGCATCAGTATCGCAACAGCTTGCCTGACGCTGGCCGACAGTTTCAGCACGTGTCCTTGAGAGGCGATCTTAGGCTGACTCGCCAGAGAATAGGGAACCATTGCTCCATCCACTTGCCCTGTCAGGGCAAATTGCATGGCCTGACTGGCATTTTCTGCAGTCAGCAAATGCGGTTGAACGGTCTCCCATAGAGCACGCTCTTTCAGCATAGCCATTGCATGCCGACCAAGTGGTGCATGCTTTGGATTGGCGATAGCAAACTTGTTCAGTTGCCTGTTTTCTATCAACTTACCTAGCCCCTCTAACTCAGCATCCAAAGTCAACCTGGATCCTAGTCTGGCAAACAGAGCCAGGTAATTGTCGGCATAAAAAACGATTTCACCTCGTAGCAACTGCATTTCCTCCACCTGCACAAGATACTTGGCATCCGCCGCAAAAAAAATATCATAGGGTGCGCCATGACGAATTTGGTTGGTGAGGTTGCCCGAAGCGCCATAGGTGACACTGATCTCTGCCCCACCGACACGCCGACTGAAATCATCAACAAGATCAGCCATTACAAAGCGCAGATTTGACGCCGCCGCGATACGCAGATCATCTGCTAAAACAACATTATGATTTGGCAGAATACACAACAAGAAAATTAAATAATAAAAACGTTTCATAGTCTCAGGGTCAAAAAAAAGCCCCGCTGAGCGGGGCTTTTCAGTTTAGCGTATGACCAGAGTTTAGTCTGCCTGGACTTCCTCATTGACCGCCTTCATGCTCAGACGAATACGGCCTTGACGATCAACTTCAAGCACTTTGACCTGAATCATGTCACCTTCAGACAGTTTGTCACTGACGTTTTCAACACGTTCATCAGAGATCTGTGAAATATGCACTAGACCATCTTTGCCAGGCAGAATGGTGACAAACGCACCGAAGTCCATCAACTTGGCAACACGGCCTTGATAAATCTTGCCAACTTCAACTTCTGCAGTGATGTCTTCAATACGACGCAAAGCAGCCTGACCGGCGTTGTAGTCAGAAGAGAAAATCATCACAGTACCATCGTCTTGAATATCAATGGTGGCACCTGTTTCTTCGGTGATAGCACGAATGGTAGCACCACCTTTACCAATCACATCACGAATCTTGTCTGAGTGAATCTTGGTAGTGATAATGCGCGGCGCAAATTCTGACATTTCAGCGCGATGCGATGAAATGACCACATTCATTTTCTCAAGGATATGCAAACGACCATCACGTGCCTGAGCCAGTGCTGTGCGCATGATTTCTTCGTTAATACCTTCAATCTTGATATCCATCTGCAGCGCGGTGACGCCTTTTTCAGTACCGGCGACTTTAAAGTCCATATCACCCAGGTGATCTTCATCACCCAGAATATCGGTCAAAACAGCATAGCCATCAGGTTCTTTGATAAGACCCATCGCAATACCGGCGACAGGAGCCTTGATAGGGACGCCCGCATCCATCAGTGCCAGTGAAGTACCACAGACCGATGCCATGGAGCTGGAACCGTTGGACTCAGTGATCTCTGACACCACACGAACTACATACGGAAATTCTTCTGCATTTGGCATGACTGCCTGGATACCACGCTTGGCCAGTTTGCCGTGACCAATTTCGCGACGTTTAGGACTGCCAACAAAACCTGTTTCACCCACACAGAACGGCGGGAAATTGTAATGCAGCATGAAACGGTCACGATACTCACCTTCTACAGCATCAATCATCTGTGCATCACGCTCAGCACCCAATGTGGCAACCACAATCGCCTGAGTTTCGCCACGTGTAAACAAAGCAGAACCATGAACGCGTTTGAGTATGCCGGTTTCGACAAAAATCGGCCGAACTGTTTTGGTATCACGTCCGTCAATGCGCGGTTCGCCAGCAATAATGCGACCACGAACCAGTTCTTTTTCAAGTTTGGCAAAAACACCTTTAACTTCTTCTTCGCTCCACTCAGAAGCATCACCACACAACACTTCTACCGCTGCGTTACGCAATTCACCAAGCTGATCCTGTCGCTGCATTTTATCGCTGATGCTGTAAGCCGCCTTGATACCTTCGTAGGCGTTGGCTTTAACGGCATCATAAAGGCTTTCGTTTTTGACCGCGGGTGTCCAGTCCCATGCAGGCTTACCCACTTCCGTTTGAAGCTCACGTACCAGATTAATGGCCGTTTGCATTTGCTGGTGACCAAACATGACTGAACCCAGCATGACTTCTTCAGGCAGCTCAGAAGCTTCTGACTCAACCATCAATACCGCTGTTTCAGTACCGGCAACCACCAAATCCAGTGCACTGTCATCCAGCTGCTTGCGGCTTGGGTTCAACAGATATTGGCCATCGACGTAGCCCACGCGTGCTGCACCCAATGGGCCGTTGAAAGGAATACCGGAAATCGCCAAAGCTGCAGATGCGCCGATCATGGCAGGAATATCCGGGTCAATAGCGGGATCCAGCGCCATTACGGTGGCAATGACCTGAACTTCGTTAAGAAAACCTTTTGGAAACAATGGACGCAGAGGACGATCGATAAGACGCGATGTCAGCGTTTCTTTTTCACTGGGACGACCTTCACGTTTGAAAAAACCGCCAGGGATCTTACCTGCTGAGTAGGTCCGTTCCTGGTAGTTGACGGTCAATGGAAAAAAGTCCTGGCCCGGGCTGACTGTTTTTTTGCCAACAACCGTGACCAATACTGAAGTTTCCCCCAGACTTGCAATAACGGCACCTGTTGCCTGGCGGGCAACTTTACCCGTTTCCAGAGTGAGCAGATGTTCGCCAAATTGCACTGATTTTTTAACTGAATTCACACTATCTTCCTTCTCTTGACAACACTCTGAACAGACCTTTCTGTTCAGGCTTGAACGCATAAATGAAAATGCCCCTGAAACCACAGGTGTTTCAGGGGCATTAAATTACTCAGGTCATTGACCTGATGCCGTTACTCACGGCATGGATGATGTACTGTAACTTCGAGCTCACGTCTGCAATTAGCGACGCAGACCCAAATCAGCAATCAAATCACGGTAACGATTGATGTCGGTCTTTTTCAGGTAATCGAGCATCTTGCGACGGCTGCTTACCATTTTTAACAGACCTTGACGTGAGTGATGATCATGAATGTTTGATTTGAAATGATCAGACAGGTTGGTGATGCGCGCTGTCAGCAACGCGACCTGAATTTCAGCTGAACCTGTATCGCCCTCGCCGCGAGCGTATTTGCTGATGATTTCTTTCTTTTGTTCTGCAGTAATAGACATTAAAAACTCCAACTTTTGTGTGGCGGTTGCCACGAGTCAAATTCTGAAATAACCCAGTGCTTTTTCACCGGATTACCCAACGATTTAAAGCGCTGCAAATTTTACCGGCTTTGGCCTTCAGTCACAAGGTTTTCTTGTGTGCTGCTTTCAGCGAACAGTCGTATCGAAGTTAAAACACCTTCATCACTGATCTGACCCAAACCAAAAAACTGCTGCTGTTCATCAAACAATCGAACAGCTGCGCACGGTGATGCGTTTTGCAGCGAAACCGGCTGTCCAAATCGCAGCTGTGTGACCTGAGATTGATCAAGCTGGCATTCAGGCCAGTCGGGTAAAGCTGTCTCGGCAGGAACCAGCCGTTCCATTAGTGCGGATTTTGATTGTTCTGCCAATTGTTGCAAGGCGGGTAATGACAGACTGTCTGCCAGCGAAAATCCTGCGGCCTGAGTTCGTCTCAACATCGTCACATGACCGACAGTACCCAAGGCTACAGCGATGTCCTCTACCAGGGTTCTGATATAGGTGCCCTTGCTGCAACTGATCAGTAACCCAAAACTATCGGCTTGCTGTTCCAGCAACTCAATGCTGTAAATGTTGACAGCGCGCGGTTTGCGTTCGACCTCAACACCTTTTCGTGCAAGTTTGTAGAGCGGTTGGCCCTGATGCTTGAGCGCCGAAAACATCGGTGGTACTTGCCACTGTTCACCCAGGAATGACTGCAGCACTTGTTTCAATTGCTGCGCAGTAAATTTAGGGATGGCTTTTTGCTCTAGCGTTTGTCCTTCGGAATCGCCGGTATCCGTCAAAATGCCCAGCTGGCATCGAACATGATAGCTTTTGTCTGCGTCGAGCAAATATCCGGAAAGTTTAGTTGCTTCACCAAGGCAAATTGGCAAAACCCCGGTAGCTAGCGGATCGAGATTACCGGTATGGCCGGCTTTATTGGCATTAAACAGACGCCTGACTTGCTGCAAGACCTGATTGGAACTGTATCCGGTGGGTTTATCAACGATGACCAGACCACTGATATCACACCCCGTTCGACGACGTCGGGCCATCAGTCCTGCTTATTGTCTGCGTTAGCCTTGGCAATCAACGCGTCCATATAAAATCCGCGTTCAAGCGACTTGTCGTACAAAAACCTCAGTTCAGGAATATTACGCAGATTTACCCGTTTTCCAAGTTCACGTCGTAAAAATCCGGCGGCGTTTTGCAAGCCTTCAAGGCAAGTTTCAATGTCCTGCTCGGAATCAAAACCATTCAGTCGTGTAACATAAACCTTGCAGTACTTAAGATCCGCAGTCACGTCAGCATGTGACACGGTGACCATGCCAACCCGCGGATCTGAAATTTCCTGCTGGATAAGCAGTGCCAGTTCACGCATGACCACTTCACTTATCCGGCTGGTTCGACTGTATTCTTTAGCCATTAGAGCGTCGGTTTCATTAATACACGTTCAAAGACCTCGATCTGGTCACCCGGTTTGACGTCTTTATAGTTACGAACACCGATACCACATTCGGTTCCGGCACTCACTTCATTGACGTCGTCCTTGAAACGACGCAGTGACTCCAGCTCACCCTCAAAAATCACCACGTTATCACGCAGGACACGAATCGGGTTGTTGCGTTTGACCATACCTTCCAGCACCAGACAGCCTGCGATATCACCAAATTTCGGTGAGCGGAATACATCATCAACCCTGGCCAGACCAATGATTTCGTCTTTATAAACAGGCTCCAGCATTCCGGTCATGGCTTTGGTCACTACATCCAGCAAGTCGTAAATAATACTGAAGTACTGTACGTCGAGACCTTTTTCAGCAATCACTTTACGCGCCGTGTTATCAGCACGCACATTGAAGCCAATCAGGATGGCATCTGAAGCCGCAGCCAGCTGAGCATCTGTTTCGTTAATACCACCCACACCAGAAGCAATGACACGCACTTGAACCAGGTCTGTTGATAATTTTTGCAGACCCTGGCTAACCGCTTCTGCCGAGCCATGAACGTCAGCTTTGATGACCACGTTAAGTGTTTTGACATCACCCGCTTCCATCTTGTTGAACATATCATCAAGTTTAGCAGCCTGTTGCTGAGCCATTTTCATTTCACGGGCGCGTGTCTGACGGAAGTATGAAATTTCACGTGCTGTACGTTCGTCTGGTGCTACTTGCAGCTCGTCACCGGCTGCTGGTGTGCTGGACAGACCCAGTAATTCAACCGGTGTGGATGGGCCGGCTTGCTCAAGTTGCTGACCATTTTCGTCAAACAGGGCACGAACACGTCCGTACTCTTGACCAACCACGACAATGTCACCTTTCTTGAGTGTGCCTTTTTGTACCAGCACTGTGACAACCGTACCACGCCCTTTATCCAGGCGAGCTTCAATCACGGTGCCATTGGCAGGTCCTTCAACCGGAGCCGTCAGTTCCATGATTTCTGCCTGGAGCGAAATGGCATCCAGTAAATCGTCGATACCCTGTCCAGTCAGTGCCGAAACAGGTACAAACTGAACGTCACCACCCCAGTCTTCCGGGATGACTTCATGATTCACCAGTTCTTGCTTGACACGGTCCGGATTGGCATCTGGCTTGTCCATTTTATTCACAGCCACGATCAAAATAGATTCAGCCGCTTTGGCATGCTGAATCGCTTCGATAGTTTGTGGCATCACACCATCGTCAGCGGCAACCACCAGCACCACAATATCGGTGACTTTAGCACCGCGGGAACGCATTTCTGTAAATGCCGCGTGACCGGGTGTATCAAGAAAGGCAATTTCACCACGACTGGTTTCAACCTTGTAGGCACCAATGTGCTGGGTAATGCCGCCGGCTTCACCTGTGGTCACTTTGGTACGGCGGATATAGTCAAGCAATGAGGTTTTACCGTGGTCAACGTGTCCCATGACCGTGACCACAGGTGCACGCGATTTCAATTCACCAAGATCTTCATCACTGACAGTCAACGCCATCTCAACTTCATTGTCCTGTGTCGGTTTCGCAACATGGCCCATTTCTTCAACAACGATAACGGCAGTGTCCTGATCCAAAACCTGATTGATGGTTGCCATAGTTCCCAAGCCCATCAGAGCCTTGATAACTTCAGCGGCCTTGACAGACATTCTTTGTGCCAAATCTGAAACGCTGATTGTTTCAGGCACGCTGACCTCACGAACCACCGGCGCTGTAGGCATGGAAAATCCATGTTCACCAGCCGTATCACGCACCGCTCCACGTGGCTGGCTAACACCTTTTTTCTTCTTGCGTCGACCGGTTTTGCCTTCACTTACATGCAGTTCTTTTCGTTCGAACTCATCATCACGCTGGAATTTGCCACGTTTTGCCGGCTTATCTTTGGCGTGAACTCGCGCGTCACCTTCTTTCTGACGTTCAGCTTTTTGTTCTTTGGCCTGAACTTCAGCAGCTGCCTGTTTTGCTTCTTCACGCGCTTTTTCGAGAGCTTCCTCTTCTTCGCGAGCTTTACGGCGAGCTTCAAGTGCCTTCTCGGCATCAATCCGTGCCAAATTGGCAGCTCGACGCTTGGCATCAGCTTCTTCAAGCTTTTTATGTGCCAACTGTGAGGCAGTCAGTGCTGGTTGCTGCTTTTGAGTCTTTTGGGCTTTTACAGGTGGTTGTTCAGCTGCCGCTTTGGCTTCCTCTTCCAGGGCCTTTTGCTCTTCTTCTGCAGCAAGACGGGCTTCTTCTGCCGCTTGCTTTTCTGCCTCTATGGCCGCAGCAACGGCAGCTGCCTCACGATCCACAGCTTCCTGCTCCAGCAAGCGCTCACGCTGCTGTTGAGCCTCGAGCTCCTGTTGTTGCAATTTTGCAGCCTCAGCAGCAGCATCTTCTGCTTCTTTTTGTTTGAGAAGTTCGGCTGCAGCTGCAGCTTCTTCAGTTTCGCTACGTTTGATGTAAGTACGCTTTTTTCTGACCTCGACACTGACGCTTTTTCCCGCACGTGTTGGGCCGGCAAGTTTAATCTCACTGACAGATTTACGCTTGAGCGTGATTTTTTTAGGCGTGACGGAAGCTCCATCAACACTTTTGCCATGTCGCTGCTGCAAAAACTGTAACAGGGTTTGCTTTTGTTCTTCGGTAATCAAATCATCAGGTTGCGAAACCCTGATTCCCGCCTCGTTGAGCTGTTCAACCAGACGCTCTGCTGTTATACCGACTGTGCCAGCCAGGTCTTTGACCTTCATGTCACTCATTGGTTACTCCCCTGCTTTTCTTTATTCGTTCGCAAACCAGGATTCTCTGGCTTTCATGATGAGTGCAGCAGCCTGTACTTCATCAATTGATGCAATTTCAACCAGCTCATCAACAGACTGCTCAGCCAAATCATCCAGTGTTGCCACACCTTTGCTGGCCAAAACCAGTGCCAACTCGGTTGTGATGCCTTCCATGTCAAGAAGGTCCTGTTGCGGCTCAGCCGACTCCAATTGCTCTTCACTCGCTATAGCACGTGTCAGCAGTACATCACGAGCACGCGATCTCAGCTCTGCAACGATATCTTCATCAAACTCTTCAATATCGAGCATTTCCTGTTCTGGCACATAGGCAACCTCTTCGAGCGAGGAAAAGCCTTCCTGCGCTAAAATTAGAGCAACATCTTCATCAACATCCAGATCAGTCATGAAAGTCTGGATCAGTGCACTGATTTCAGTTTCTGCCTTTTTGTCTGCATCTGATGCTGACATGACGTTTAATTCCCAACCGGTCAACTGACTGGCCAGACGCACATTTTGGCCATTTCGGCCAATCGCCTGTGACAATTGTCCATCTTCAACGGCAATATCCATGCTGTGTGCATCTTCATCCACAACTATAGACTGCACTTCTGCGGGTGCCATAGCATTGATGGCAAAACGGGCAGGATCTTTATCCCATAAAATAATGTCGACACGCTCACCAGCCAGTTCATTGGTAACCGCCTGAACACGTGAGCCTCTCATACCGACACAAGCGCCAACAGGATCGATACGTGATTCATGAGCTAACACAGCAATCTTGGCACGCAAGCCTGGATCTCGCGCCGCACCTTTAACTTCAATCAATCCATCGGCAATTTCTGGCACTTCCAGTTTGAACAATTCGATCAGCAGTTCTTTCGATACACGACTGACGATAAGCTGAGGACCACGACCTTCAGGACGAATTTCTTTCAAATAACCACGAATGCGATCACCGGAACGAAAGCTCTCACGAGGGATCATTTCTTCCCGTGGCAGGAATGCCTCGGCATTGGCACCCAAGTCCAGCGTTACGTTGCCACGCTCAACACGCTTAACGGTTCCATGGATCATTTGACCCAGCTTTTCACGATAGAGCTCAACCACCTGAGCACGCTCTGCCTCACGCACCTTCTGGACAATCACCTGCTTGGCAGTTTGGGCGGCAATACGGCCAAACTCGACTGACTCCATGGGTTCACGGATATAACCATTGACTTCAGCAGTGGCATCTTTTTTCAGTGCATCTGCCAGTTTGATTTCGATTTCTGGTGACTCCAGCGCTTCTTCAGAGTCTTCAACGATAAGCCACTGACGGAAGGTTTCGTAATTTCCGGTGATTCGATCGATCGCAACATGGGCGTCGATTTCCATTTCATAGCGTTTACGGGTAGCCATTGCAAGGGCAGCTTCTACTGCCTGGAAAATAACTTCCTTAGCCACGCCTTTTTCGTTAGACATGGCATCCACAACCAGTAATATTTCTTTATTGTTCATCACGCCCCCAGAGGATCATCACATCATGTGTGTCCAATCCAAGTTTTTACATTAACCGCAAATAATACGCTTTTTTCAGGCAACAAGTCTTGCTTTGGCTAACCTGCCAAGTGGTAGTGCGTAGACTTCTCCATCAACCTCAATCAATATTTCACCGTCACTGAAGCCTTGAAGAATTCCTCTGAAATTCCTCCGTCCCTGTACCGGTAACTTCATGGTAATCCTGGCTTCTGCACCAACAAATCGTTCGAAATCCCGTGCCTTGAACAAAGGACGGTCAAAACCGGGAGATGAAATCTCCAGTGCATAGGCTTGTTTGATTGGGTCTTCAACATCAAGAACACCACTGACCTGGTGACTGACTCGTTCGCAGTCTTCGATGCTGATACCTTGTGATGAATCAATGTACACCCGCAATACCGGCGATTGACCACCCTGGATATACTCTACGCCCACAAGCTCGTAACCGAGTGATTCTATCGGCGCCTCAATGAGTTGTTCGATTTGATCCGTGACTGCCATAAGCATCGCCAATACGTAAAAAAAAAGGGCCATCGGCCCAATTTAAATCTCTAGAAAGACAAAAACCCCATTGAGGGGTCTCTGATCATTTAATTGGTAGCGGGGGCTGGATTTGAACCAACGACCTTCGGGTTATGAGCCCGACGAGCTACCAGGCTGCTCCACCCCGCACCTGATTAGACTGCGCATTATACATAGCAGCTATTGGCTTAGCAAGCCTGATTCTTAATTCTCTTTGAGTTTTCGGGTCAGCGTATTTCTGCCCCAGCCGAGCAGCTTGGCAGCTTCTTGTCGTTTGCCTGCGGTTTTCTCAAGTGCCACTTCCATTAACAGCTGTTCAACCATGGGCACCACATCTGCCAATACGCCTTCCTGACCACTCAACGCCCGGGCAGATGCCCATTGTCTGAACAGGTGTTTCCAGTCGCTGTTACCACGCCCGGTGTTTTCTGAGGTGTCCACGGTCAACTCGACCGGCAGGTCATCCATTTCAACCACTTGGCCGGGTGACATCACGGTCAACCATCGACAAGTATTTTCCAGTTGTCGGACATTACCAGGCCATGATAACTGAGAAAGGTAATTTTCAACTTCTGTTGAAACGCTTTTCGTGGCCATATCCAGCTCACGGGCTGCCTTGGTCAGAAAATATGACACCAGCGCCGGAATATCCTCACGACGTTCGCGCAGGGATGGAATGTGGATTCGAATGACATTAAGACGGTGAAATAAATCTTCACGAAACTCTCCCCGCTCGACACGTTGTTCCAGATTTTGATGCGTGGCTGCGATAATCCTGACATCAGCCCTGACAGCAGAATGTCCACCTACCCGAAAAAACTCTCCATCGGACAACACCCGCAACAACCGGGTTTGCAACTCAAGTGGCATATCTCCTATCTCATCGAGAAACAGGGTTCCACTATCGGCTTGTTCAAAACGTCCTTTGCGCTGCACATGTGCACCAGTAAAGGCCCCTTTTTCATGACCAAACAATTCTGACTCCATCAATTCTTTTGGAATTGCCGCCATGTTGAGTGCGATAAATGGCGCCTGCCGTCTTGGACTGTGTTTGTGTAGCGCATGTGCGACCAACTCCTTGCCAGTACCGGATTCACCGTTGATGAGCACCGTGATATTGGATCGCGCTAATCGGCCAATCGCGCGAAACACCTCCTGCATAGCCGGGGCTTCGCCGATAATGTCATTTGAAACACTGATTTGTTCGGCAGGGTTGTGGTGTTGTGACTGATGGTGCGCAATAGCGCGCTGAACCAGTTCTACCGCCTCATCCACATCAAACGGCTTGGGCAGGTATTCAAATGCACCGCCCTCATAGACTGAAACGGCACTGTCCAAATCTGAATAGGCAGTCATGATGATGACTGGTAAGTCTGGATGTTGCTGCTTTATATCCGAAAGCAACTCAAGTCCATTGATTCCCGGCATCCGAATATCACTGATCAGAACATCAGGTCGTTGACTGTCAGCCTTGTTGATTTCATCGGATACCGTGTCGGCAGTCTCAAAGGCACGCACACTGATATCTACAGCTTCCAATGCCTTTTGTAATACCCATCTAATCGAACGGTCATCATCAACTATCCATGCTATTGCTTTAACGGCCACGAGCTAACTCCAAAGGAAAAATCACTGAAAATATGGTTTCACCAGGATGACTACTGCAGGCGACAGTGCCCCCATTTCGCTGAACAAGATTTTGCACCAGATACAGTCCAAGTCCTGTGCCATCAGCACGCCCTGTCACTAAGGGATAAAAAAGACTGTCCTGTAAGTTTTTGGGGATACCAGGTCCGGTATCCTGAACTTCAACCAGCACACCTAGGCGGTGAAAACTCTTGTCGATGGTAATATTGCGCTGTATACGAGTACGCAGAATGATCACCCCGGCGCCATGCATCGCCTGCACAGCATTACGGACGATATTGAGAAATATCTGAATCAGCTGATCAAAATCCGCAAACAAATGAGGAATACTGGGATCGTAATCGACTTTGAAGCGCAGTCGCTCGTCCACTTCGATATCAACCAACTGTCGCACACGCTGCAATACCTCATGAATGTTGACTGTTTGTTTTTCCGATTGTTGATAAGGACCAAGCATTCGATTCATCAGATTTTGCAGACGATCAGCCTCACTGATGATGATGCGGGTGTATTCCTTGAGATCGTCAGAGTCGAGCTGACGCTCCAGTAGTTGTGCGGCACCTCGCAAACCTCCCAAAGGGTTTTTGATTTCATGTGCCAGACCACGAACGACCTGTTGTTGGGTGTGCAGATTTTCATCACGATTAATACGTAACTGATAGTCCAGTTGGGAGAGCTCTACCAGCAGAAATGACTCATCAATATCCATCGGTTTGATCGCACAGTCCACCATGATCTCACCGTTAGCTGGCAGAAAAAGTTGAACCTCCCGCTCGATCAGTGGTTGACCGGTTTTGATCACACGATCAATGCTTGCAAGCAACCTCACCTCTCCGGGAACTAAGGTTTGGAAAGGTAAGAACTCCGCCTGACGCTGACTTATCTCGAACATCACTTCGGTCGCAGTATTGATGTAACAAACACGCAGCGTACTATCCAGCACCAATACCGCGGTGGAGAGATTTTCCAACACATCACATGAGGCAATTTTTTTATTGAATTTCATTCAATCGAGTTCCAGAACATGCCCCGATGAATGCAATAATCGCTCCACAAACTCGCGTTTCATAAGGGTATATCACTAAGCGATTGATTTGCTGTGAAATCATAACGGCTCAGCATGAGAAAGTTCTGGCTAAGATAACAGATTTTTAGGTTGTGACACTTACTTGAGCACCGAAATGGTGCAGACAGAAACTCAACCAGCTAAGGCTCAGCTGGCTGGGCATTAAACCCAGGCACAGTTGGAAAACCAGGAATACCCTGAGGTGCTAACTGTTGTTGGTTTTGTTGATGCTGTCGCACTGTTGCACGATGCAAGTGGAAAATAATCGTCTCGCTGCTGGCGAGCGTATTACCCTGTTCATCAATCACTGTTGCCATCAATTCATGACTGCCGCGGTCAAGGTGCTGTAATAGAAAGCTGTTGGTCGGTACTGGTGAGCCAACCAGCCTGCCGTTGAGTGTCAACTGCACCAGATGTCCGAGCTGTTGTTGTAGTTCAGGTTGAATCAGCACATCCACCGCGACATTGCCGTCGTTGATCCATACGCTCTCATCAGCAACCGGGTTGACGATGCTCAGAATATAGTCAGGTGAGAGATCAGTGAGCAATTCATCCTGGAGCTCATCAGACGATTCGTCTGTTGCATCAAACAAATCGCGTGGAACAGGAACAGGAGAATAGCCCGGAATGACGTCTACGATAACCCGTTCAGCGCCTGGCAACTGCTGATCACTGAACAAAACCGCCCCTGTCTCATCAACGGATCGATAAATGGCTGTCTCGGCATAGGCGCAAGAGCACAATAAAAAAATCAATGAAATGGCTGATTTCATAGTTCCAAGCATAGGCCACTGTTGGTTGATGCGCAAGAATCCACGTCACAAAAAAAACGCCCCCGAATGGAGGCGTTTTTGTGACTGCACATGTCGGTCAAATTAGACGCTGAAGTACAGATCAAACTCTGCCGGATGTGTCTCCATACGCAGACGGGTAACTTCTTCCATTTTCAATGCGATATAGCCATCGATCATGTCATCGGTAAACACGCCACCTTCAGTCAGGAATGCACGATCATTGTCGAGCGCTTCCAGTGCTTGATCAAGTGCATGACAGACCTTAGGTATGTTTGCAGCTTCTTCAGCAGGAAGGTCGTAAAGATCCTTGTCCATCGCATCGCCAGGGTGAATCTTGTTTTTGATTCCGTCCAGCCCCGCCATCATCATGGCTGAAAATGCCAGGTATGGATTGGCTGATGGATCAGGGAAGCGAACTTCAATACGACGGCCTTTGGGATTGCTGACAAAAGGAATACGAATCGAGGCGCTACGGTTACGTGCTGAATACGCCAGCATGACAGGTGCTTCAAAACCTGGGACCAGACGCTTGTAGCTGTTGGTGGATGAGTTAGTGAATGCGTTCAGTGCACGGGCGTGTTTGATGATACCACCGATATAGTAAAGTGCAGTTTCAGACAACCCCCCGTATTTGTTACCGGTGAACAGGTTTTCACCACCCTTGGCTAGTGATTGATGCACGTGCATACCACTACCGTTGTCACCCACTAGTGGTTTTGGCATGAAGGTCGCGGTTTTTCCGTAAGCGTGAGCAACGTTGTGAACAACGTATTTCAGAATCTGCACTTCGTCGGCTTTTTTGACCAGCGTGTTGAATTTAGTGCCGATTTCACATTGACCCGCAGTTGCGACTTCATGGTGGTGAACTTCAGTAGTCAGCCCCATTTCTTCCATGGTCAAGCACATGGCTGAACGAATATCCTGCAATGAATCGACGGGGGGCACCGGGAAGTAGCCGCCTTTTACGCTTGGACGATGGCCTTTGTTACCATCCGGGAATACTTTTTCAGTGTTCCATGAAGACTCATCAGAGTCGATTTTATAAAAAGAACCTGAAATATCACTGCCCCAGCGTACATCATCCAGAATGAAAAATTCTGGTTCCGGACCAAAGAAAGCAGCATCTGCTAGACCTGTTGATTGCAGGTATGCTTCGGCACGTTTGGCAACACTGCGTGGGTCACGCTCGTAACCTTGCATAGTTGCAGGTTCAACAATGTCGCAACGGATGATCAACGTGTTGTCATCCATAAAAGGATCCATCACCGCAGTGCTTGGATCCGGCATCAGAATCATGTCTGATTCGTTGATGCCTTTCCAGCCTGAAACTGATGAACCATCGAACATGGCACCTTCAGAGAAAGTATCTTCGTCAATGCCATGGGCAGGATAAGAGACATGCTGCTCTTTACCGCGGGTATCGGTGAAACGGAAGTCAACAAACTTGACGTCCTGGTCTTTGATCATCTGAAGCACATTTTCGACTGACATTTAAATTCTCCACATTGATAACTGCACTTGTGTGCAAAAAACACTCGCCATTTACACAGCACAAAGCTTGCCAACTTCTGAGGAGCGTCAAATCAACCATTTAGGTGCAAGCAAACTACACGCGTGAGCCAAAATGGTGCGAATATTGATGTTGACGCACAATAATGGTGCTATGCACCAACCCGGACCACGATATAAATCAAATCATCCTTGTCTTCGATGCTCACCAGACTGTGACCATGGATTCTGGCCCAGGCTGGAATATCGTTTTTGGTACCAGGATCGGTACAAACAACGCAGAGTGTATCGCCAACGGCCAACTCCTTCACTTTATTTTGTGTACGAATCACAGGTAACGGACACAACAGTCTCTGACAATCAAGTTGGTGATCGCTCATACGTACCATTCCGCAGGTATTGCCTCGCTTGCGAGCGGACTCACTACGAGATTTTGTGTGCCGTTATCAGGCAAAGTCAGTTCGATTTCAACCCGCTCAGCAGTTCGGCCCTGGCCAAACCGCGCTACCACGGATGCTGCCGTTTCGACATCATGATGATTTTTGAACTGACCGTCGATTAATGCCATCGGACCATTATGGCTGGTTGAGTACAAACTGGGATATTGTTTGCGATAACCTTCGAGAAATTTGCTCTCTCCGGCATCCCGAGCAACGATCACCTTGAAGTGAGGCTCCGGTCGAAGGTGTCTACCGACCTTAAGCAGCATAATGTCATCCAACTCATAATCACGACTGTGACGTGCTTGCCAGAGATCAACCAGCTTGCTGGAATACTTTTCATCGGTCAGAAAACAACAGCCACCAGCAGGCGTGGCAAAATCGTTGAGTCCGTATTGACGCGCCAGAGCGATTTGCGGCTTGCGATTTCTGCCGTGAAAGTCATAAAGCTTGGCACGATCCACCCAGCCTTCTCGTTCAGGCAGGGTTTCAGGTAAATTTTTGGCGCACAGTGGCCGCAGCAAAATATCATCAGCCCCTGACTCACGGGCGATGATTGGCATTGTGCGTTTGAGTTGTGATTTTGGTCTTTGGCCTATTACCTCACCGGTAATGATGAAGTCAAAACCCTCCTGATGATTGGATTTAACCCATTCAACCGCTTTACCCACCATGAATATCTTGCAGTCGAGGCAAGGATTCATATTGGCGCCGTATCCATGTTTGGGGTTGAGTAATACGTCCTTATACTCCTCAATCACGTCGACAATATGCAATTTGATACCCAACTGTTCGGCCACCCACAAGGCGTTATTGCGTTTTTCCTTGTCTTTGTGGTGATTACGAATTGCGTGCGTATGCCCCTCGACACAAAAGCCAGTGAAAAAGTTAATGCCCTCGACTTCGATACCTTGTTCCTGAATCACTCGCACCGCGAGCATTGAATCCAGTCCACCAGAGATCAGTGCGATTGCCTTGTGTTGCCGCGCCATCCTAAGCCGTTCCACCTACTGTAATGGCGTCAACCTTCAGCGTTGGCTGCCCGACACCCACCGGAACGCTCTGTCCTTCTTTGCCACAATTACCAACACCGCTGTCCAGTGCCAGATCATTGCCGACCATGCTGATGCGGTTCATCACTTCAGGGCCGTTGCCAATCAAAGTAGCGCCCTTGACAGGTCGGGTTATCTTCCCATTTTCAATCAAGTAGGCCTCGCTGCTGGAAAAGACAAATTTTCCGGAAGTGATATCAACCTGGCCACCACCAAAATTAACCGCGTAAATGCCTTTATCAACTGAGGCGATGATCTCCTGAGGATGAGACTCTCCCGGTAACATGTAGGTGTTGGTCATGCGTGGCATCGGCAAATGAGCGTATGATTCGCGTCGACCATTGCCTGTGCTGTGCATCCCCATCAGACTGGCGTTTTGCTTGTCTTGCATGTAAGCGGCCAGACGACCGTTTTCAATCAACACCGTACGCTGAGTAGTCACGCCTTCATCGTCAACATTCAACGAGCCACGACGATGCATTAAGGTGCCATCATCAACCACCGT
Source organism: Methylophaga sp. (assembly GCA_020831825.1). GTDB lineage: Bacteria > Pseudomonadota > Gammaproteobacteria > Nitrosococcales > Methylophagaceae > Methylophaga. Next base: position 108,573 of record JAFIFW010000010.1, read on the forward strand.
ACATAGCGAAGAGGCAACTTGCTGGCCCATTTTGCCAGAGAAAGTTGAAGTGCCACGGCGATTGAAGTCGCCTTCAAGACCATGACCAACAGCTTCATGAAGCAGTACACCTGGCCAACCAGAACCCAGCACCACCGGCATCGTCCCTGCGGGTGCCTCAACAGCATCAAGATTCACCAATGCCTGTCTAACAGCTTCACGTGCATAGCTCTCGGCAGTGTTCTGCTCTACAAAAAAACCATAATCAAGGCGACGACCGCCACCGGCACTGCCACGCTCACGTCTGCCTTGATGTTCCACAATGACACTGACATTCATTCGGATGAGTGGACGTATATCCGCTGCATAAGTCCCGTCAGAGGCTGCCACCAGCATGGTGTCGACCCCACCGGCCAAAGTGACGGTCACCTGTTTAACACGCGGATCTGCAGCTCGCGCTGTAGCATCAGCCTGTTTGAGTAAATCCAGTTTTTCGGCTGTGCTGAGAGAACTTAAGGGATCATTCTCGCAGTAATACCTGGTGATTGGCTGTTGACGCTTCCAGGCCTGGCACTGAAGATTTTGACCTTGTCTTGAAATAGCCCTGGCCGCTTTTGCAGCATCATTCAGCGCTGCCGCCAGCAAGTCGTCAGAGTAGGCGAAGCCGGTTTTTTCACCACTGCAGGCTCGAACGCCTACGCCCTGATCAAGGTGATAACCACCATCCTTGATGATACCGTCTTCAAGCACCCAGCTTTCTTGCCTTGATTGCTGAAAATACAGATCAGCGTAATCCACGCCTTTGCTGAGTGTCAGAGATAAGGCATTGTGTAAATCCTGTTCTGACAGGCCTGTTGGAGCAAACAGTTGTAACTCCGCCTGTTCGAGGATAGATGTTGTCATAGAGTGATGGCTAATGAACTTGGAAAACGCTGATCATACCAGAACAAAGGAGCCGTCGGATGGCTCAGCACTTTGTTCAAGGAGTTGTGCTTGCCGGTTGAGACTCTTTCTGTGATGTCGAACGTGATATTTTCAGTTCCGGATCATCCCACGGGCCAGTCAAGTCATAGCTGTAGCTAATCACATCGACGATGTCTCTATCGAATAATCTTCCTGCAATCCTGTCAGCCAGAAAAATCGCTGTGCCCGCTGCCAGCCCGACCGGGCCACCCGCCACAGCCCCTGCCAATGGTAAAGTGGATGAAACACTGGGGGTGACCCTTACTTTTTGCTTGTAAGTTCGTTCTATTAAGTTGACCGAGCCGGTCACCGCGATGTTCGCACTATCACCACGCATAACCAGATTATCTGTCACCGCAATTCCCTCGGCAAAAGTGAAGTTGCCGTTAATGCCCGAGAAGCCCATCCCTTTACCAAAAAAATCACTGAAATCAAGCAATAACCTGCGCGGCAAGGCAGCAAAGCTCAATAAGCCGAAAATTCTGCCCGCCGCACCGGGCTCGATATCAAGCAATCGCCCCGAACCGACATCAATCATCAATGAACCTTCCATGGTACGTTGAGAAAAATCAAGTGGATCGCCCGGCCAACTCAACGCTACTTGCAGCTCAGCCTGATTAGCCTCAATTGCTTGCTGATAACCAAAACTGGCCAGCAAACCGCGCAAATCATTTGACTGTGTTTCAAAACTCAAGCGGGTCACATCGCCTGCCGTCAATTGCTGCCAAATACCCTCTGCATTGAACTGGTAGACCTCTGAACTCAGGCTGAATTTTTCCAGTTGCCATTGATGCCCCGCTCGCTGTGCAAACAAATGCATCTCACCCAGTCGCATGTCGTTGATTTGAAAATCACGTACCTGAACATTCATTGATGGCCATAATGGGCGTGGTGTTGGCAGGATCAAAGATTCTGTTTCTTGCGACAGCTGCTGTTCTTCCGCTTCCGGCCAGTGGAATACCAGTCGATCAAAGTCCATTCTCACCGCAGCTCCCGCTGCCAGGGCATCTGGAATCACAACTTCGCCACGCGCTTTCTCGGAGCCAATATTGAGCTTCCACTCGTCTGTCGATCGGCGAAGCTGGAGATTCACTTGTTCAAACTGCTGCTGTTGCAGTGCCAGTCTGTCTACTTGCAAGTCAATCAGATCAGGGTAGTACGGTGTTTGTGGTGTCCCGACACCAGCAAACAACTGTGACCAATCCAGCCATTGCTGAACATCAATCATGCTCAGCTGTCCTCTGATCACAAAATCATTCATTGGTTCAGCAGCCTGACCACCACCCAATTCCACTCGAGCTAACAGCGCCTTGTCTTCGATACGCCAATTGGCGTCTATCAACTTATCAAGATTGACACTCAGGGTCGGTCCTTGGCTGGTTTGCCGTGTGGAGAATCGAAGCGGCCGTGCCTCGTCAGCAGCTTTGCCAAAGGGTTCTGGCATGTCGATTTGCAATCCTTTGAGATCTGAAGAAACCTCCAGATCAACATTGAAGTCACCCATCGAAAATTCTCGGATAGCTAAATCAACCCTGAAATCAAACAAACCATTAAAAATGCCTGGCGGAATTGCCTCAAACTCCGCAATCACTGCCTGTGAGTTCAAGCTGCCTTTGGCTGTCACCAGTGTGTAATCATCCTGCGGTTGAATATCGACGATTGCTGGAGCTCCAAAAATCAGCGCTTTCATAGCCTCGCCAGAAACACCATCGTTATCAAAATCCAACACACCTTCAATCTGTTGCAGACCTAAGCCAGGCTTATCAACCAGATTCAGCGATGTGCCGGTCAGATCAAGTCGCCCTTTCACTAAGGTTTCATAGGGGTCGGCCAAGGGTACATCCAGGACCAATGACAACTGGCTACTACCTTGTGCTGAGAAAGCATCAGCCACCGGCCCAAAACGGGGCTTAAGGGGGCTTGCATTGAGAAAATTCAGCACCTTGTCAATATCTCCCTCAACATCACCGATGACATTTAATTGAGCACTACCCACGATCACATTTTCAATCAATACGTTGACATCGATAAAGTCTAGCCCCGCGATGGTGCCCGACTGACTGGAAACACGAACCTGGTTGCCATCTCCGTTCAGCTGGCCGGAAACTGACTTTAACTCTGGCCAACCATCGGCATACAGCAAAGTCGCATTTTCTACCTCAATATCGATAAGGAAGGCACCAGTGTCACTGTCATCGAAGGGAAACTCCGCCAGATTGCCTCTGACGACAACACTACCCTCAGTGACAATGCCATCAATAAACGCCGGAGCCGCCCATTCAAAAAAGTCTTCGTCCACAATACTTTCGGGAACATAGTTCAGCCAGCGGTTGGCGATGACATCCTGCAGATTCACTGTTATGTCACTGAACAGCGATTCCTGCTGTTGCTGCAAAGTGCCCATCACCTGGAGATTCAGATCATCGTTCCACAGATGCAGACGATCTACCGCCAGCAGCCAGCCATCATCATTGACTTGCCAGTTGATTGCTCCGCTCAAGGAGTCAAGGTAGACAGCGTCCGGTAACAAGTCCTGCGGGTAAAACGTCAATGCTTTGCTATTGAGTTCGAGCGACAGCTTTTCAGCTTGCCAATCAATGTCAGCGCTGAGGCCAGTCAGGCCCGGCCAATCCTGCCATGGCAAAAAGGCAACGTTCTCCAGTGACAGCGCAGCTGTCTCAAGCCCATATTCCGGGTGAAAACGAACTTTCAGCCGGTGCATGTCGCCAGCCGGTCGTTGTTGTTGCAACCACTCGGGCATATCTTCCAGCAATACTGCAATTGCACTCAGATCACTCAAACGTAAAAACTGGCTGTCTGCATCGAACCAGCCGTCCGGATCTTTACTGACACTAAATGAAGTTTCTGGCCAGCTCTCACCAGCCATTATCAGGCGCAGATTGTCGCCAGACACAGACCATTGACGCTCATCAAACTGCCAATGAAACTGGCCGGTGAGACGTTCGACACGGATCGGATCAGTATCCTCATCTGGTTGCTGACTGCTGACAACCGTCTGATTCAGTGAAAACTCAGCATTGCCTTGGTAGTGACGCTCGTTTTTTTCAGCATCTAGGCGAAAGCCGGTCAAATAGCCGGTTTGATCCAAAGACAGTGTTGGGTGATCGAACAAAAAGCGGAATGAATCCAGCTGCAGATACTCGCCCATCAAACTAAACTGCCAATTATCCGGCTGATGCTGTTCATCAAGCTCCAATAGTGCTTGAAGTTCGAGATCACTGCCCATCTGAGCAGGGAGGGCCAGCCTGGCAGTCACTTGCCAGGCATTGTCAGCTTTATGAAGTTGTGCACGTTGAATTTGATAATCGCCATCAAGTGTCGGTGTTAATTGATCCCGAAAAGTCACCTTAATACGCTCCAGCTCCAGTGAGTTGAGCAGTCTCAGCAAGGAGCTGGTATCAAAGCTTTCCTCAGAAGCCGGTTGATGTGGACTTGCGATGAATAACTTACCTTTCGCGTTTCGGCCGAGATTGAGATTCAAGCCGGATATTTTGATGGAATCCATCACTGGTTCTCGAGCCCGCAAGCTGGCAAGCAGATCAATGCTCACCTGCAACTGCTCTACTTCCAGCCAATTCGGAGCATTTTCCGCTTCAGCGACTTGCAAGTCTGCAAGATACAATTTCGGAAACAGATTTAGCCAGTAGAGACCCGCTTCACCAATCTCAATCGGGTAACCCAGCTTGTCACCCGTCCATCGAGCGATCTCATCCTTGCGCTCTGCCACTGCATTGGATAGCCAAACCGCTGACAGCAGTGCCAATAAACACAAGATTGTGGCAATTGCCACCCAGTAGAACGTGTGGCGACCAGCAACATGCAAGGTTCGCTTGAGAATACTCATGGGTCTACATCAGCACCACGTTGAACTGCTCCCGACCATATTGGCTATCACATTGAAAAAGGATAGGCTTGCCAATCAACTGCTCAAGCTCCGCCACTTTGGTTGAATCTTCATCATTCAAGCGGTCGATAACATCCTGTGATGCCAGCACCATAAATTGCTTGCTCTCATATTGCTTGGACTCTCGGATAATCTCACGAAAAATCTCATAGCAGACGGTTTCGACATTTTTGGTATAGCCTTTGCCCTGACAACATGGACAAGGCTCGCACAGGATATGCCCCAGACTTTCTCGCGTTCGCTTGCGTGTCATTTCGACCAGGCCCAGTTCGGAAACAGCACTGATTTTGTGTCGCGCCCGATCCAGTGACATCGCTTTCTCAAGCGTTCGCAATACCTGCTCGCGATGTGCCTGCTCATCCATATCGATAAAGTCGATGATGATAATGCCGCCAAGATTACGGACACGCAATTGTCTGGCAATAGCTTGTGCCGCCTCGAGATTGGTCTTGAATATGGTTTCTTCCAGATTCTTGTGACCGACAAATCCACCGGTGTTCACATCCACCGTGGTCATTGCCTCGGTCTGGTCGAATATTACATAGCCCCCGGATTTCAGAGGGACTTTGCGATCCAGTGCTTTTTGAATTTCATCTTCGACCGCAAATAAGTCAAATAATGGTCGATCGCCGCGGTACAGCTCCAGCAAGCTTATGCATTCAGGCATAAAACCCTCAGCAAATCGAACAGCAGCCTGATAGGTTTCATTAGAATCGATGCGGATTCTTTCAATCTCTGGCGACAGTAGATCCCTGAGTGAGCGCAGCGCCAAGGGCAAGTCTTGGTAGAGCGGTTCACCGCAATTGACTGCTGCCATTCGTTCAGTCAGCTTTGCCCACAGGCGATGCAAAAACTGCAGATCCGCTTCGAGTTCAGCTTCCGCTGCCCCCTCCGCCGCTGTTCGCACAATATAACCCGCGGCATCCTCCGGTAATAAAGCGGTCAGGGATTGCTTGAGTCGATCCCGCTCCTGTTCAGTTTCGATTTTAAGCGAGACTCCAATACCCTCTGTTTCAGGCATGTAAACCAAATATCTCGATGAAACCGACAGTTGGGTGGTCAAGCGAGCGCCCTTACTGCCCATCGGATCCTTGATGACCTGCACCAGTAATTCCTGACCTTCTCGAAGCAGGCTGGTGATGGGAGGAGTGACTTTTTGGGCCTCCTTGAGGTCACCGGTCTGCCCTTTGGGCATGGAAATATCCGAAGCATGCAAAAATGCAGCTCTCGACAGGCCAATTTCCACAAAAGCAGCCTGCATTCCGGGCAATACACGACAGACCTTGCCTTTGTAGATATTGCCTACCAGCCCGCGATATTCGCTGCGCTCAATAAAGACTTCCTGCAATACACCATTTTCGACCACTGCAGCACGTGTCTCGCTGGGCGTTACATTAATCAGAATCTCACTGCTCACCGCTGTTTACCTGTCTTAATAACTGCACTGTTTCAAATAGAGGCAAGCCCATAATACCCGAGTAACTGCCATTGATATGGTGGATGAAAACAGCGGCTAGTCCCTGAACGGCATAGCCACCTGCCTTGTCATGGCCTTCACCGCTGGCGATATACCAATCAATATCCGCTTCTGAAAGCGTGCTAAAGGTCACTTCGTTAACCTGTAACAGACAATGATAAGAAAGTGCATTTTGCACAGCCACTGCCGTCATCACTTGGTGGCAACGCCCTGAGAGCATTGACAGCATTCGCCTGGCTTCGCTGTCTGTTTCGGGTTTGCCGAGAATATGTCCATCAATCACGACCGAAGTATCGGCCGCAAGCACAGGACGATCTTTCAGACTCACCTGCCAGCCCGCTTCCGCCTTCATAGATGCAACACGTTTTACGTAGGATTCAGCAGATTCTTCTGCCTGAACCGACTCATCAACAGACACACGAAGTACCTGAAAGTCGACCTTGATCTGCCGAAGGAGTTCACTTCGGCGTGGTGAGGTTGAAGCAAGATAGATAGGAGACAGAATCATGCGCGATGATAGGGATGATTCTGCAGCACTGTCCAGGCACGATACAGTTGCTCTGCCAGTACAATTCGAACCAGAGGATGCGGCAGCGTCAGCGCAGACAGTGACCAGCTTTGATCTGCGCGATCAAGACAGGCTTTTGACAAACCATCAGGGCCACCAATCACAAAACAGACATCCTTACCTCCCGCCAGCCATTGCTGCATTTGTTGAGCGAGTTGTTCGGTACTCCATGAGCGACCGGCGACTTCCAATGCCACCATATGTTGATTGCCGGCGGCCGTCAGAATTCGCTGGCCTTCCTCCTGCATCCACTGTTCAGGCTGGCCTGTCTTACCGCGTCGAGCTGCTGGAATTTCACTGAGTTGCAGTGGTATGTCACGAGGCAAGCGGCGGCTGTATTCTTCCACACCCTCGTTCACCCACCGCGGCATTTTACTGCCAACAGCGAGTATATTGAGTTTCATTCCCTGGAAGCTGACTCCGTTGATTGAACATCAGGCACAGACCAGAGTTTTTCCAGGTTGTAAGTCATTCGTGTTTGCGCCGTCATCACGTGGGTAATCACATCGCCCAAATCGACCAGTGCCCATTCGCCGACTTCTTCACCTTCAACTCCAAGTGGCTGAACGCCTGCGGCTTTGGCTTTCATAACCACTTCGTTGGCAAGGGCCTTGACTTGTCGGGTAGATTTGCCAGTGGCAATAACCATGAAATCAGTAAAATCGGTCATATTGGTTACATCAAGGACTTCAATGTTTTCAGCCTTGATTTCTTCCAGTGCGTCAATCACCAGTAATTTAAGTTGTTCAGCCTGCATGGGCTTCTCCGTTATTCAATATTTGTATAGTGTAGCGCATACCGTAACGATCGTCTCCGACAAGCCCGCCAGTGAGCCTTAAACGGTCTAATCAGGGTGATACAACCCCAATTGGTCTATCAGGCTGATAACAGCCTCCGGCATCAAAAATCGCGCTGAGCGATGCTCGGCAAAGCAGTTTCTGATTTGGGTGGCAGAAACCGCCATCTGCGTCACCGCCAACGGCCATATTTTTCCAGCCGCGAGTGTTCGATCAGCGGCTGTTGCAAGATGCGTGTGATACCAACTGTCGAGTTCATCAGGCAACTGACTTGGCTGCTCAGGTCGTTGCATCACCACCAGATGTGCCAGGTCCAATAATTCTGTCCAGCGTGACCAGCTGTGAAGGCCCTGAAAAGCATCACTACCCACCAGAAAAAACAAAGGATTCTCGGGAAACTCCTTACGCAGGCTCAGCAAGGTATCCACTGAATATGAAGGGCCGCTGCGATGCAATTCACTATCATCCACCACAAAACCTTCCAGGCCCTTGATCGCCAACTCAAGCATGAGTCGACGTTCCTTCGCTGAAGCAATCGGTTGCTGCCGATGTGGTGGTGTCGCACAGGGAACCAGACGCATTTGCTCAAGATTGAGCTGTTGCATCACTTCAAGCGCCGGACGCAAATGACCAAAATGAACCGGATCAAAGGTTCCGCCCAGAATACCTATTGCGGGTAGCTCAGTTTCGAATCTGACCACTGCCCAGCACGATCCATTTTTGCGAGGTCAAGCCCAACAGGCCAACCGGGCCACGAGCATGAATTTTGTCAGTGGAAATGCCAATTTCAGCACCAAGGCCGTATTCAAAACCATCAGCGAATCGAGTCGAAGCATTGACCATGACCGAACTCGAATCCACCTCACGCAAGAAACGTCGAGCCTTGCTGTAATTTTCCGTCACGATAGTTTCTGTATGCGCCGAGCTATGCCGGTCAATATGATCAAGCGCTTCATCCAGTCCGTTCACCACTCGAATTGACAATATCGGAGCCAGGTATTCGGTATCCCAATCAGCCTCTGTCACGGCAATCGCTTGAGGCAAAATTTCCCGTGTGCGTTCGCAGCCACGCAGTTCAACTTGTTCAGAGGCATAGCGCGCTGCAATTTTTGGCAGAAACTCGGCAGCTATAGCGATATCTACCAGCAAAGTCTCCATCGCATTACAAACGCCATATCGATGGCATTTGGCGTTAAACGCGATTTCCTCGGCCATAAACAAGTCGGCTTCAGCATCAATGTAGACATGACAAATGCCATCAAGATGTTTGATCACAGGTACGCGGGCTTCACGGCTGACACGCTCAATCAGGCCCTTGCCGCCACGAGGCACAATGACATCCACATAATCGGTCATTCGCACCAACTCATCGACTGCCGAACGATCAGTGGTTTCAACAACTTGAACTGCATTGGCGGGCAAGCCAGCCTTGATCAAACCGGCTTCAATGCACCTGGCAATCGCTTGATTGGAATGAATGGCTTCACTGCCACCACGTAATATGGTGGCGTTGCCGGATTTCAGACACAGCGCGGCGGCATCAACTGTCACATTGGGTCTCGACTCATAGATGATTCCAACCACCCCCAGTGGTACACGCATCTGACCCAGCTGAATTCCTGATGGTCGATAGGTCATATTGCTGATTTCGCCCACAGGATCTGGCAGTTGAGCAATCTGCTCCAGCCCTTCGGTCATTTGTTCGATGCGCGCATCCGTCAACGTGAGTCTGTCCAGCATTGCGGCGTCGAGGCCTTTTGCCTTGCCAGTGTCCATATCTTTGGCATTCTCTTCTTTGAGGCTGCTTGCGGCCGAGCGAATCTGCGTCGCGATCTCAAGCAAGGCGACATTCTTGTCGCTGGTTGACGCGCGTGCCAGCAGACGGGCAGCTTGTCTGGCTTGCTGTCCCAGTGTCTGCATATAATCACTGATGTTCAATGAAAATCTCCTCTAATCTCGGCAGTCGCAGTGTTTAATTGTACACCGGCAAGCTGTAGGCAAAGCGCTTCCAACAACTGCCAGGGTGATACCGAAAGCCCCCCCTTGGCAGCTTGGTCAACCAGTGACAGCTGCTGCAAAAACATCAGCCATTGCTGAGGTTGATGGCGCATTAATGCTTGTCTTATCATCGCCTGACTTTTTTCCCATACCGGGGGTTTTTGACTGGCAAAAATCTGTTGCAATGGGCGGCCCTGCTGAAGCTGAAGTGCCATATCGACACATCGCTGCACAGACCACGATACAGCAGAAAATACACTAAGGACTTCAACACCCTCGGCTTGTAGTGTTCGAATCGTTCGGGGTATTCGATCAATCTGTCCAGCGTAGATCTGATCCATCAGTCCAAAGGCCTCAAAACGGGCATTGTCTGCCACTGATGCCAGTACCATTTGATCATCAACATGGCCGTTGTCGGCCAGCAAGGCCAACTTGTCTATCTCTTGAGCAGCGGCAAACAAATTACCTTCAACGCGCTCGGCAATGACTGCAGAAATGTCAGCGTTGAGCGATACGCCTCGTTGTGCTGCTCGTTGCCTGATCCAGGCTGGCAGTCGTTCCAATGTCACGGGCCAAATCATTACCGTCGCGCCGATACGTTCCAGCTCTGAGTACCATTTAGCTTTTTGTTGGGCAGGTGCAATTTTGCCACTGATGATTAACACGGTTGTGTCTTCAGCAGGCTGACTGGCGAAATTTCTTAACAGCTCGCTACCCTCTTTGCCCGGACTGCCTGACGGCAAGCGAATTTCCAGCAAACGTTGGGAAGCGAACAAAGACATCGACTGCGCTTGCCAGGGGATCTGTGTCCAATCAAACTTGCCTTCAACATGCCATACCTGACGTTCTGCCTGACGCTGTCGCAATGCACTGCGAACAACATCTGCTGCCTCTTCGACTAATAGCGGTTCATCACCATGAATCAGGTAAACAGGGAGCAACTGTTGTTGCAGTTGTTGTGCGAGTTGTTCACTTTTCAGTCGCATCTGCAGTGCTTATCACAATACAGACAAACGCCGCAGAATACTCTGGACCAATTGCTCATTCATCTGTACTTCCAGCAGTCGTTGTTCTTCACCGAGCCCGATAACCTGATCAGGGTCAAACTGCAGATCACGTCGTGCTTCAAAGCGCTCGGCGTCAATCAGCATGGTAGAGTTCGCATCAACCAACTGAATCACAACTTGTCGTTCCAGTTCGTATTCACTGACCTTGCCGCTGAAAGAAACCGAAAGCACCCGCCTTTCGAAATTGTTTTCAATAATTGACAGGACCGCAGCCCCTTCCTGGTAACGATCGACAACCGTAATGCCATTACGAGTCAGCGTACGCCGAAGCTCAAGACCTAAGTCCCGCTGCATGTTAACGCCCTGAACGTATAGCAACTTGAGCTCATCAGGTAACTCGGCAGCACCTCTCAACTGAAAGCCACAGGCCGTGATTGCCAGCATGCTCATCAGGAGCACTAACCTTGAAATCAACAGTTTCATGAATCTATTTTCATCCTCAGAAGCAACTGTCAGCCGACGACGATATTCAGTAAACGCCCCGGAACCAGAATAACCTTACGAACTGTTTTGTCCTCGATGAACCGTTGTACGTTCTCTTCAGCGTAAGCGGCTGCCTCAACCATTGCTTGATCAGCATCGGCAGCAATACTGATTTTGGCTCGTAGCTTACCATTGACCTGTATCATCAACTCAACTTTATCCTGCTTGATAGCCGCTTGGTCAACCTCAGGCCAGCTGGCGTCGACCACTGCAGTTTCATGACCTAAGGCCAGCCAGAGCTCATGACTAATATGAGGTGTGATAGGCGCTAACATCAACACCACCAGTTCCAGCACTTCACCAATGACCGCGTGGTCCGCAGCAGTCTCGTTCGGATGCTTGGCCAGCGCATTCATCAGTTCCATGATGGCCGCTATTGCGGTGTTGAATGTATGACGTCGCCCCAGATCATCCTGAACCTTGGCCAGCGTTTGGTGCGCCTGACGACGCAATGTTTGCAGCGACTCTGACAACTCAGTTTCCGGCAAGGCAGTTTTGGCTCCCTTGGCACGGTAATCCTGAACAGCTCGCCAGAGACGTTTCAAAAACCGATGTGCACCATCCACCGCCTGATCCGACCATTCAAGCGACATTTCCGGCGGTGCAGCAAACATCATGAACAATCGCGCCGTATCTGCACCATACTGATCAATGAGTGCCTGAGGATCAACCGTGTTGCCCTTCGACTTGGACATTTTGGCACCATCTTTCAGCACCATACCCTGTGTCAGCAGATTTTTGAAAGGCTCATCACCGCTGACCAGACCTTCGTCACGCATTAACTTGTGAAAAAATCTGGCATACAGCAAATGCAACACCGCGTGTTCAATGCCACCGATATATTGATCAACCGGCAACCAGTAGTCCGCACGTTGATCCAGCATTGCAGATTGATTATCGGCACTGGTGAAACGAGCGTAGTACCACGATGATTCAAAGAAGGTATCGAAGGTATCGGTTTCTCTGCGTGCATCACCACCACAGACAGGGCACTTGCACTGGTAAAACTCGGTCATTTGAGTGAGTGGTGACCCACTGCCATCTACCACCACATCTTCAGGCAACACCACCGGCAAGTCTTGTTCCGGAACTGGCACAGCACCACAATCAGCACAGTAAATGATAGGAATCGGCGTGCCCCAGTAGCGTTGTCTTGAAACGCCCCAGTCTCTCAAGCGGTAATTAACCTGTTTTTCACCTTTGCCCGCTTGCTGCAAAAACGCGGCAATTGCCTCAAAGGCTTGTTCGAAACTCAATCCATCAAACTGACCGGAGTGAATCAACTTGCCTTTGGCTGTATAGGCACTTTCGCTGATATCCACATCCGTTGCGTCGAGCGCATCTATCACCTGTTTTACTGGCAACTGATATTTCTGAGCGAACTCGAAATCTCGCTGATCATGGGCAGGCACAGACATCACGGCGCCCGTGCCGTAACCCATCAACACAAAGTTAGCGACCCAAACCGGAATTGCTTCACCAGTCACCGGATGAATCGCTGACAGGCCGGTCGCCATGCCAAGTTTTTCAGCGGTTTCCAGCGCTGCTTCAGAAGTGCCTGTTTTTTTGCACTGATCGATAAAGTCAGCCAATGCAGCGTTTGTTTCGGCTGCTTGCAGCGCCAATGGATGCTCTGCCGCTATCGCAAGATAGGTTACCCCCATCAGGGTATCTGGACGCGTAGTATAGACCCTGAGCGGTGTTATTCCTTCTTCAATATCAAAGCTGATTTGCAAACCTTCAGAGCGACCGATCCAGTTGGCTTGCATGGTTCTCACCTGTTCAGGCCAACCTTCTAATTGCTGAAGATCTTCGAGCAGATCCTCGGCATAGTCAGTAATCTTCATGAACCACTGCGGGATCTCACGTCGTTCCACCAATGCACCAGAACGCCAGCCACGACCGTCAATGACCTGTTCATTGGCTAATACCGTCTGATCAACTGGATCCCAGTTAACGGCTGCCGTTTTGTTATAGACCAGCCCTTTCTTGAACAGTCGAACAAACAGCCATTGCTCCCAGCGATAGTAATCTGCATCACAAGTGGCTATCTCACGGTTCCAGTCATAGGCCAATCCCAAGCGTTGCAGCTGACCACGCATGTAATCGATATTGCTGTGAGTCCATGCTGCTGGTGCCACTTTGTTTTTGATTGCAGCATTTTCAGCAGGCAGACCGAAAGCATCCCAGCCCATGGGTTGCAGCACGTTTTTGCCTTGCATGCGCTGAAAACGCGAGATGACATCGCCGATGGTGTAGTTGCGAACATGCCCCATGTGGAGTTGACCGCTGGGGTAAGGAAACATCGACAGGCAATAATACTTTTCGCGGCTGCTGTCTTCGACGGCCTCAAAGCTGTTGTGTTGTTGCCACCACTGCTGGGCCGCGTTTTCTACCTGTTCTGGATGATATTCAGCTTGCATGATTCTCTGTGCTGTTACTGGATGAAAAGCAGACAAGGATACCGCAGCATTGGCAATGCTGAAAGCTGCGAGTGACTGGCTCAAGCCGCTTCATTGTTAGTACGGCAGCATCAGCATGTTGTTGCCATACAAAAAAGGCAGCCGATGGCTGCCTTTAGGGTGAGGTGAGATCAATGCTTTAGCCGACTCTGAAATCTTCAATTTTTTTGCCTTGATTGAGCTCATCAACCAGCCACAGTGGACGCTTTCCAAAACCTTTCCAGGTTTTAGATGGATCCTCTGGGTGGCGATATTTGACGTCAGCAGTGGCACGAGGCTTGCGCTGCGGTGTCATTGCAACACGCATATTTTTGGCCACAGCACTCAATGCAACAGCAGGTGTGACTTTTTTGCTTTTAGCAAGCTGTCTAACAGCGTCAGCAACGGCTGCAACATCTGCATCTTTACTATTCAGAATATCCTGCTTTTTTGTTTTTAATTTTTTGATTTGTTTTTTTGATTGATTAATCAGGTTCTGCAATTCTTGCTCAGAAAGACTTTTTAAATCAATTTTTGATAAGTCGGCCATTTACAGATTCCTCATACATTATTATTGTCATTCGCTTCTTATTTTACACAGTCAGCCAAAAGGTTGCTATTCGGTCACTGACATAAGCGACTGATATTTTGCATAGAGCTGATCATGACTTTCTTCGTTATCAGGATCTTTTGGAATACAATCAACCGGACAAACCTCAACGCATTGCGGTGTATCAAAGTGACCTACGCATTCTGTACAAAGCGCAGGATCGATCACATAAATTTCTTCACCTTGTGAAATCGCACCATTGGGGCACTCTGGTTCACATACATCGCAATTGATACATTCATCAGTGATAAATAAAGACATCACGGCACTCCAAAAAATCAGTAATTAATGATGGTGTTTATCAGGGCTTTGAGCGAGCTTTCGCTGAAGTGCAGACTTCACCACTGGCGCTACAAAATCCGAAACATCTCCACCCAATCTGGCTATCTCTCTGACCAGGCTTGAAGATATATAAGTAAACTGCTCCGAAGGCGTCAGAAATAGCGTCTCTACCGCGGGTTGCATACGCCGATTCATTGCAGCAAGTTGAATTTCATATTCAAAATCGGAAACCGCACGCAGCCCCCTGAGAATGACGTTCGCTTCTTTTTCTGCAGCAGCTTCTATCAACAAACCTTCAAAACCGCATACTTCAACATTATCAAATTCTCGCAAGATGAGCTTTGCCAGCTCTACCCGCTCAGCCAAGGTAAAAAAAGGTGTCTTTCCAGGGTTAACTGCTACCGCGACTACGACCTTTTTAAACAATTTACTGGCGCGAACAATCAGATCGAAATGACCATGCGTGATTGGATCGAAGGTTCCCGGATAAATGGCAGTGTTAGTTGTCACTCTGTTTGCCTGTTATTCTGTTAAACAAGCAATATCTTACATCACCTGCGACTTTATCTTTGAATAATTGCCAATCGGCAGGCAGTTCAGGCATGTCCTGTTTGCTGCCGCATTCTAGATAAATTCTTGCCTGCGGCTTGAGGAGATTGTGCTCGGACAGCAGTTGTGCCAGTGGTGTCCATAAGGCTGCCTGATAGGGCGGATCCAAAAACACCACATCATATGGCTTGGTGCACTTGGCAATAAACTGCTGAGCTGTCATCTGATGCAATTCACATGTGGCCGCCTGCAGTTGTGATGCATTGGTCTGAAGCTGCTGAAAAGCCAGACGATCAGGCTCAACCATGTCTACATGCAAAGCGCCTCGAGACGCAGCCTCAAACCCCAGTGCACCACTGCCAGCACAACAATCCAGACAATATGCGCCAGGAATCACCGTTTGCAGCCAGTTAAATACTGTCTCCCTGACGCGATCCGGGGTCGGTCTCAGTCCAGTAACATCAGGAAATCCGAGTCGACGCCCTCGCCATTGTCCGCCAATTATCCGAAGTGTATTGGGCTTGGTTTTATTCTGTTTTGCCACCAACCATCACCGTCAGCATCCTGGAGGGGTCCAATCTGCGCTGAAAAGCTTCGCGTATCTGTTCAACAGTCACAGCATTTACCTGCTCGTTGAACCTGGATAAGTGATCACCAGGCAGTTGATAAAAGGCCATCATCGCCAAATAGTCTGCAATCTTGCTGTTACTGTCCAGACGTAAGGCAAAACCACCGGTAATGTTTTGCTGTGCCGCTTCGAGTTGCTCTTGTGTAGGTCCGTTCTCAATAAAGTCACTCAGTGTCTGCATCATGACACGGTGTGCTTCCTGGGCCTGGTCATTGCGGGTCTGTAATACCATCTGGAAAGGACCTGCTTCACGCATGGGCCGAAAGAAGCTGTAGCTGGCGTAGGACAAACCGCGTTTTTCCCTGATTTCACCACTCAGCAGTGACACCAGCCCACTCCCGCCAAAGATATGATTACCAACATAGAGCGGGAAATAATCAGGGTCATGGCGGGTCATGCCTGGTTGTCCAACCATGATATGTGTCTGGCTGGAGGGATGTTCAATATAGTTGACAACACCAGACGATAACTCTGCAACAACTGGCAGCGGATCAGCAGGCGCGCCCTTGGGCAAATCAGCCAGGAGTTGTTCTACCAGCGCTTCAGCCTGTCGTCGGTCCAGATCCCCCACAATCACCACCACCGCATTAGCCGCTACGTAATAGCGTTGATAGAACATCTGAATATCTTCTAGTGAAATGTCAGCCAATGCCTGTTCATGACCTGCGGGCATGCTCGCGTATGGGTGGTCTTCAGCATAAATCCCGGCTTGAAAAGCTCGACTGGCAATCGCCCCAGGTGACTGACGTTCCGCCTGCAACCCGGTCAACATCTGATTCCGTAGTCGTTGAAATGAGGCCTCAGGAAAGCTGGGAGAGGTGAGAATTTGTCTAAAGGTATCCAGCGCAACTTCCATGGCTTCGTGTTCATTCAAAGTTCGCAAACTGAGCACGGCCATGTCGCGTTCAGCACTGGCACTATAGCGAGCACCGACATTGGCAAAGGCATCCGCTATTTCGTCAGTGTTCATTCTGGCCGTGCCTTCATTGAGCATTGCATTGGTCAGCAAAGCCAAGCCAGATTTGTCAGCATCCCTCGCCGCACCACCGTCAAACACCAGACGAACATCAACCATAGGCAGTTGTGGTGCTTCAAAGAACCAGACAGGTGTTCCGTTAGATGCTTGCCATTGCTGAATATTGGGGCTTGCAGCGACTGAAACCGAAGTTATCAGCAGCGCACAAAAGGACAGAATCCTAGTTAGCATAGTGGCCTCCATTGGCGTTTGCTGGTGAATGATTTTGATCGGCCGAAACAGGAGTCAGTTCGCCAACGGTCAATCGATGGTCTACAAAATACTTCTGAGCCACAGCCATGATTTGTTCAGCGGTAACGGCATTGATGTTATCCACGTAGGCATCGTTCAATCGCCAATCCAGTCCAATAGTCTCCAGAATGCCAATTTGCATGCCCTGATAGAACAAACTGTCCTGCTCGTAGACCGAGCTGGCGATGACCTGGGTTTTTATCCGCTGAAGCTCTTCTTCAGAAACCAGACTGGTTTGCAGCGTTTCTATTTGCGCCATAATGGCAGCTTTGAGTTCTTCTATGGTGCGGCCCTGAGCCGGTGTGCCGCTGATGATAAATACTTCGTCCAGACGGGCAAATGCATTGTTGCGAGCGCTAACGCCAGCGGCAACCTGTTCACCACGTACCAATTGTCTGGCAAAGCGTCCACTGCTGCCACTGTCGAGCACAGCCGCAAGCACATCCAATGCATAAGGTTCCCATTCAATGTCAGCCGTTTTGATAACCGGCACTTTCCAGCCCATCATCAACGATGGCAGCTCGGCAGGCGCACGCACTTCGATATAACGCTTGCCGTTTTGTGGCACCTCGGTTTGTGGCTTGAGTACGGCTACTTCACGCGCTTCAACCGGGCCGAAATATTTCAAAGCCAATTGGTAAACTTCTTCGGGGTCAACATCGCCCACCACAACCACTGTTGCATTATTGGGTGCGTACCATTTGTCGTACCAGCGTTGCAAATCTTCGATGGTGTAATGTTCGATATCTACCATCCAACCAATGACCGGGTGATGATAGGGGCTGTTCATGAAAGCCGTCGCATTGAATGCTTCGAACAAGAGACCTCGAGGATTGTCATCGGTTCGCATGCGGCGCTCTTCTGCAACAACTTCTTTTTCCTTGAGCAGTTCTTCCTCATCCAGCAACAGATTTTGCATTCGGTCTGCTTCGTGGCGGAAGCTCACTGCCAGGCGGTCACGTTCCAATGTCTGAAAATAGGCAGTGTAGTCACGACTGGTAAAGGCATTCTCACTACCGCCATTGGCAGCAATGATTCTCGAAAACTCGTTGGGTTCCAGATTTTGAGTGCCCTTGAACATCATGTGCTCAAGCATGTGTGAAATCCCGGTAATCCCGTTGTGCTCATAGCTGGAGCCAACTTTGTACCACACCTGTGACACCACAACCGGTGATCGGGTATCCGGTTTAACTATCAGCTTGAGTCCGTTATCAAGCTGATATTCCACTGTCTCTGACATCACCAGCAGTGGTATAGCCAGCCATGTAACAAGAAACCAAATTTTTAGATTACGCATCTGCATCTCGCATGTTTTGAATGGTAAGATCTGAACGAACTTTAACGACAAAAGAGATTATGTTTAGTTTCCTGAGAAAAAAAACCGGCACAGATGAAAACGCTTCGAGATCTGAAGATTCACTCTCCCATACCAAGGACGCACATCATCCGCAAAAGCAGGTAAACGCTCAAGTCAAGGACACTTCAGATGCTCGCGGCTTACTGTCAAGACTAAAGCTGGGGCTCAGCAAAACCAGTCAAAAACTGACCGATGGTTTTGCCAATCTGGTGCTCGGGAAAAAATCCATTGATGCTGATTTGCTTGAGGAGCTGGAAACACAGCTCATTACTGCGGATCTTGGTATCGAAGCCACCCAGACTATCATCAACGACCTGACACAGCGCGTTGCCAGAAAACAGCTTACCGATGCAGAAGCTTTGTTTACCGCTCTTCGAGACGACATGGTTGAATTGCTCAAACCGGTTGAAATACCACTGCAAGTCTCTGAACAATCAGGCCCATACGTCATCCTGATGGTAGGCATCAACGGTGTTGGCAAAACTACCACCATAGGCAAGCTTGCCAAGCAGTTTCAGCGTCAGGGTAAATCGGTCATGTTGGCCGCAGGTGACACCTTTCGTGCGGCCGCAGTGGAACAACTTCAGGTATGGGGTGAGCGCAATGATATTCCTGTGGTTGCGCAACAACACGGCGCCGATTCAGCTTCAGTGATTTTTGATGCACTGCAATCAGCCACAGCACGTAACACTGACGTACTGATCGCCGACACTGCGGGTCGTCTGCACACTCAGTCCAACCTGATGGACGAGCTCAAGAAAGTCAAACGCGTGATGAGCAAGCTTGATGCTGAGGCACCCCATGAAATCATGTTGGTGCTCGATGCAGGTACCGGACAAAACGCCTTGCAGCAAGCCCAGCAATTTCATCAGGCAGTTGGGGTCACCGGTATCAGTCTGACCAAGCTGGATGGCACTGCTAAAGGCGGCATCATTTTTGCGATTGCCAAAAAAACAGGCTTACCTATCCGCTACATTGGTGTCGGTGAGAAGATTGACGATCTCAGGCCATTTGATGCCAGTGATTTTGTTGATGCGCTGCTGGGGCGTGAAGACTCGAGATGATCAATTTTAATCAGGTCTACAAACGTTACCCGAATCAGTATGAGGCACTTTCCGGTCTGAGCTTTCATCTTGAGCGAGGTGAAATGGCTTTTCTGACCGGTCATTCCGGCGCAGGCAAAAGCACATTACTGAAGCTGATTGCGCTGATTGAGCGTAGTACCCACGGCCAGGTCATCATTAACAATCAAAACCTCGGCCGAATGCCAAAATGGAAAGTCCCCTACTACCGTCGAATGATTGGTCTGGTCTTCCAGGATCATAATCTGCTGCATGATCGCACCGTGTTTGACAATGTCGCTTTGCCTTTGATTATTTCAGGAGAAAATCATCGGGAAATCGGCAGAAGGGTTCGTGCTGCTCTCGACAAAGTAGGGCTGCTCGGCAAAGAGCGTAACTTGCCAATCGCGTTGTCGGGAGGGGAACAACAACGAGTCGGTATCGCTCGAGCAGTGGTGAACCGCCCACCAATTTTGCTTGCAGACGAACCTACCGGAAATCTGGACCCCGAACTGTCTCAGGAAATCATGCAACTGTTTGAACAATTTAATCAGGTCGGCGTGACCGTCTTTATTGCCAGCCATGATCACGACCTGATCAGCCGGATGCCTTATCGTCGCATCGTGCTGCAAAACGGCAGACTGGCGGAATAGTTTTCATGAATATAGTTGAACGTTTCAAAAATTATCTGCTGCGCCATATTCAAGTGATGTTGTCGAGCCTGGGTGAACTATGGCGGCACCCTCTGGCCAGCATTATGACCATCGTCGTCATCGGAATAGCCCTGGCACTGCCTGCTGGTTTGCTTGTGATGCTCACCAATGTCGCTCAAATCAGCGGCCAATGGCAGGACAGCCATCAAATTTCACTGTTCCTCAATGATGAAGTCGGAGACACCCGCGGCCAGCAACTCGCAGAACAATTACTGTCCTGGCCGGATATCAGCGCCGTGGAGTTCAAATCATCCAGTGAATCACTGGAAGAATTTCGTGAACTGTCAGGCCTTGGTTCGATGCTGGATAATTTACCCAAAAACCCGCTGCCAGCCGTCATCATTGTGCAGGCAGCCGATGACTTCAGCGAAACAGAAAATATTGAGGACCTGCTTGACCGATTGGCCAGAATGCAAGACATAGCGCTTGCCCAGTTGGATATGCAATGGTTGCAGCGCTTACGCAGCCTTAATCAGACAGCGCAGCGCGCAATTCAAATTCTGGCGGCGCTGTTGTCGATTAGTGTGTTGTTGGTCATAGGCAATACCATTCGACTTTCAATCCTGAACCGACAAGCTGAAATTCGTGTCATCAAACTGGTGGGCGGCACCAATGCCTTTGTTCGCAGGCCGTTCCTCTACACCGGTTTCTGGTATGGCTTTCTTGGTGGCGTCGTTGCCTGGCTCACCTTGCTGACCAGTCTGGCGGTGATCAGTGGCCCTATCAACGCTCTGGCCTCACAATACGACAATGTTTTCAGTCTACAGTGGCTGGCCGGGGAGTTATTTCTGGCCCTGCCGTTGCTTGGCGTATTGCTTGGAGTACTGGGCGCCTGGCTGGCAGTTGGCAAACATCTGAGTGCTATCGAACCAAACTAGCTGAGCCAGACGGGAACTTTATCTGCTAATCAAATATCTGACTGGTTGATTTTCGACTTTTAGTGCTAAAATTTCAGGTATTACTTACAAGTAAGTTTGTTTAGGGAGTTCGCACAATGACATCGCATTCAGCCCAGTACAACATGGCGCTGGCGCCAATTGGCAACCTTGATGCATACACCAGCCTTGTGCACACCATCCCTGTTCTGACCGCTGAGGAAGAATACGAGCTTGCAACGCGTCTACAACAGAACAGTGATTTGGAGGCCGCACAACGACTGGTGTTGTCACACCTGCGTTTTGTCGTCCGCATCGCTAAAGGTTACAGTGGCTACGGTCTGCCCGTTGCCGATCTGATTCAGGAAGGCAACATCGGCTTGATGAAAGCCGTCAAACGCTTCGATCCAAGCAAAGGCGTGCGCCTGGTCTCTTTCGCTGTGCATTGGATTCGCGCAGAAATCCATGAATATGTGATTCGCAACTGGCGCATTGTAAAAATTGCCACTACCAAAGCCCAGCGCAAACTGTTCTTTAACCTGCGTAGTGCCAAACAGCGTCTAGGCTGGCTCAATAAGGAAGAGGTCGAAGCAGTTGCTGAAGATCTTGGCGTGACTCCAGGCAATGTCCTGGAAATGGAGCGCAGGCTGGCACAACCAGACACCTCTTTTGACTTGCCTGCTGATAGCAGTGATGACGAAGATGCTGTTTTTTCACCCGTCGCCTATCTTGCCGCACCGGAAAGATCTGATCCATCGACAGAGCTGGAACAGGACGACTTTGCTGATTATCAGCATAATCGCTTAGCTAACGCACTGGCCAGTCTTGACGAACGTAGTCGTGACATCATCAGCCAACGTTGGCTACAGGATGAAAACAAGGCAACATTGCATGAACTGGCCGCTCAGTATCAAGTATCCGCAGAAAGAATCCGGCAAATCGAAAACAATGCAATGAAAAAACTAAAAGGTTTGATGGATTGATGTATATCAAACAAAAAAACCCGCTTCTCGGCGGGTTTTTTTGTTTTGCTAGATAAATATCCTAACGTTCGAGCAGTGGCGTTTTGTTGGGTTTACCATCCCACTCTTCTGCATCTGGAAGCGCATCTTTTTTCTCTGAAATTACTGGCCAGACCCGAGACAATTCGGCATTGATTTCCAGAAATTCCATTTGTTCATCGGGCAGATCATCTTCGGAGAAAATTGCTTGTGCCGGACACTCTGGCTCACAAAGCGTACAATCAATACACTCATCAGGATCAATCACCAGAAAGTTGGGGCCCTCATGGAAACAATCTACTGGGCAGACATCAACACAATCAGTATATTTACATTTAATACAGTTTTCTGTGACTACAAATGTCATGACGAAATCTCCGGGAATACTAAAATTTTGCAGGGTTGGCCTGCCATAACGGTCGACATTCTACATGATCTGCAACCGTTCTGGACAATGTTAGACGATATAACTGCAAACAAGTAATTAAGTAAAGGTTGGAAAACACATCATGCGTAAGTTGTTGCTCATCACCCTTTTTATGGTGATGTTTCTGATAAGTGCTGCATTTGCCGCGTTCAATATGGAACCTGTGTCTGTAAAGTTCTATTTCACTGATTTGAGTTTACCGCTGGCTGTGCTTCTAGTCCTGACTTTACTCATAGGCATGCTGGCAGGTGCCGTGGTGATGTGGGCACGTTCTCTCAAAATCCGTTTTGACAATCACCGTCTCAAGCACAAGCTGTCTTTATCCGAGCAGGAACTGAACAGCTTACGCATTCTGCCGATTAAGGAACCGCGCTAGTCGCCCTGTCATGCTGGAATGGTTATTTTTTCTACTGCCCGTTGCAGCTATGTCTGGCTGGTTTGCAGCTCGCAGACACTATAAAAAACGTCGGCGCCACAACGATACACCGTTCAACCCGGATTACTTCAGAGGTTTAAACTACCTGTTAAATGAACAGCCCGATAAAGCGATCGACGTATTTATCGGGCTACTGGAAGTGAACAGCGAAACAGTGGAAACACACCTGGCACTGGCCAACCTGTTTCGTCGGCGTGGCGAGACAGACCGAGCCATCCGGATTCATCAAAACCTGATCGCCCGCCCGACACTCAGCAGCAGCGAAAGAACCCATGCCTTGCTGGAACTCGGCATGGACTACATGCATGCCGGGGTTCTGGATCGGGCCGAGCATATATTTCTTGAGTTGTTACAACACTCGTCCGTGCCCTATCAGGCACCCGAACAACTGCTGCGTATCTACCAGCAACAGAAAAACTGGGCGCGCGCCATTGAAATGGCTGAAAAAATCCCGGGTAATCGACGCAAACAAGTCGGCACATTAATCGCGCAGTTTTATTGTGAACTAGCTGAAAAAAATGCCGAGAAAGATCGTCATGGTAGTCTGGCCATGCTTAAACAAGCGCTGTACCACGATGAGGCCTGCGTCAGAGCGAGCATACTCACGGCGCGTATTCATCTTGCCAGCGGGCATCCAAGAAAAGCACTGAAAAACCTGCTGATGGTTGAAAAACAAAACCCTGCTTTTTTATCAGAGGCACTACCGCTATTGCTCGAATGTCATGAACAACTGGAAAGCATCGATGCTTTTCAGAACTGGTTGAGGCAACTGCTGCAGCGCCATCCGCATCTGACCTCGGCTCGACTGATGCTGGCAAAACTCATCGAACGAAGTCAGGGCCGAAACAGTGCGCAGGAATATCTTTACCAGGAACTGCATCAATATCCGTCTGTTGAAGGCTTGTATCAGTTGATGCGACTGGATGAAAATAACTCCCCAGCGCTGATTCCACTGATTCAGAAAATCACCGACAACATGATCAGCCGAGGTGATCGCTACACATGCAAGAACTGCGGCTTTTCGGGAAAGACACTTCATTGGCATTGCCCAGGCTGTGGCAAATGGGCCACCGTTCGCCCGACAGAAGTACACCTTTCAGCCCTGGAAAAACTACTGGACAGAACCACATGACAACTCTGAAGATTTATCACAACCCACGTTGCAGCAAATCACGAGAAACACTGGCATTACTCAACGAAAACGCGAGTGATGTTGAAATCATCAACTATCTGGATACGCCGCCAAGCCCTGATGAGCTTAAGGACATTCTCAATCGACTGGGTATCGGTCCGCGCGATCTTTTACGTCGCAAAGAAGCGCTGTACAAATCTCTCAACCTTGATGATCCGACGCTGAGTGATCAACAGCTGACAGACATCATGAGCCAGAACCCCAAACTGATCGAAAGACCCATCGTCATCCACGGAGCCAAAGCAGCAATTGGCCGCCCCCCTGAAAACGTTCTGGAAATACTGTGAAAAAGATTCTTGTTTTATATTACAGTCAGAGCGGCCACGTTCAGGCCATGGCTGAGCAAATCGCTCGGGGTGTCGAGCAAGTAGAAGGCTGCGAGGCCGTGATTCGAACGGTGCCAAAAGTCTCCACCGTTTGTGAAGCCACTGAAAGTAACATTCCAGATCAAGGGCATATCTACGCCAGTCACACGGATCTCGAACAGTGTGCAGGCCTTATCCTGGGTAGCCCAACCCGTTTTGGCAACATGGCCGCCCCGCTCAAGTATTTTCTTGATGGCACCGGCGATATCTGGCTGTCTGGCAGCCTGATTGGCAAGCCTGCTGCTATATTTACCTCAACCGGCAGTTTGCATGGTGGTCAGGAAACCACACTCATATCGATGATGCTGCCGCTACTGCATCATGGCATGTTAATCACCGGTTTGCCTTACAGCCATGTCGAACTTAGCCAGACCGCTTCAGGTGGCACGCCTTATGGCGCCAGCCACTTGGCAGGCACCGACAACAAACGCACGCTTGATGACACTGAATCCAAACTGTGTCGGGCACTTGGCAGCCGTGTGGCAGACATCGCAAAGAAGTTAAACGTATGAACACTGGTCATTGGCGCGCCCTGGCGCTGCTGGGTTACTTTGGTTTGATGCTAACATTGATTAGCTGGATTCTATTGCCTGAACACAGCGACAACTATCCTGTTTCTGCCTTGTTACTCATCGGTGTCATGCCACTGCTATTGCCGCTGCGTGGTCTTCTGCACGGAAAACCTTATACGCATGCGTGGGCCTCATATCTGGTGTTACTGTACTTTGCTCATGGCATTGGTGAATGGTATGCCAGCTCAGGCAACATCTGGTTTCCCGTGCTGGAAGTGTTTTTCAGCAGCATGTTTTTTGTTTCGGCCATGCTCTACATCAAAACCAATGCTAAAGCTAAAGGTTCACGCACTTGACCCGATAACTGATATAGTGACAAGCAATAAGGTTATCTGTAATCGGTGAATTCAGTATGAGTAATATCCCTGCAATTCAATCAGCCATGACCGGCATTCAGTCAGGCATCAGCAAAATCAACCGCAACGCGGCTGATATCGCCAGCCAATCCGTCGCAGGTGATGCCGCTGATTTGACGCGCTCACTTATTGATATGCGGCAAAATCAACTTCAGGTAGAGGCCTCAATCAAAGTCGTCAAAACAAGCAACGAAGTACTTGGCAGTCTGCTGGATGTCAAAGCCTGATTTTAAATACCTCCTAAAGAAATAAACGGACCGTCACTACCCGGTTCATCTTGAGCAGCCACTTTTGTCTTCAAACACCCCCCCGCCACTCAGCGCGGATGTAATATCTTCAGCAATGTCAGCCTCTGCCAGACAGACACTTTGTCGTATCGAAACGCTGGCCTCTGTCAACTCCACTAATGACCATGCATGGCAACTGCTAAACCTTGGCAATAAAAATCCATTTGTCTGTTTGGCAGAACAGCAGACTTCCGGTCGTGGCCGCCGTGGCAAACAATGGCAGTCGCCTGCGCTGGGTAACTTGTATCTATCGCTTTTTTGGCCCTTTGCCGCAAATTGCCCCCCCAGAGGTCTGAGCATTGCAATTGGTGTGACGCTTGTCGAGACCCTGAACGCATTCGGAATCAATAACTTGCAGTTAAAATGGCCAAATGATGTATTGTGTAAGGGTCATAAACTTGCCGGGATTCTTATAGAATCCCGCTATAACGGCGGTTACAACACGGTCATTGGTGTTGGACTGAACTTCCGGCTTTCACCGGATCTCCAGCAGATAGTTGACCAACCCGTCACCAGTCTTGAACAACAATGCAGTCAACTCCCCTGTCGTAATCAATTGGCAGGACAGCTGCTCGAAAACCTGATTGCGGCGGTAGAAAAATTTCAGCGCAATGCCCTGAATGACTTCTTGCCGAGCTGGCACTCGATGGACTTGTTGTTCGGCCACCCTGTTGAAATCAGTAATGACGCTGAAACATTTAGCGCGATTGCCCAAGGCATTAATGCCAATGGGGAACTGCAGTATCTATACAAAGGTCAGTTAATGTCACTTTCCAGCAGCCACTATTCAATTCGCCTGAGCTTATGACTGTACTTCTCATTGATATTGGTAACAGTTGCATCAAATGGGCCTGTCTTGAAGCCTCGAGTTTCACAGACAGTGAACGTTTTGCCCGCAGCAAAACCGGTATCAAAGCCTCATTAAACAAGGCTTTCAAACATCTTAACGGTATTGATTCAGTGCTGGTCAGCAATGTGGCCGGAGAGAAAATTGCCCAACAACTGGCTGAATGGACAGAACAGCAATGGCAAATCACGCCAAGATTCATTCACAGTGAACACAAGCGTTTTGGCATCGTAAACGGATATCGCAGTCCAGAACAGCTCGGCGTTGATCGTTGGCTGAATATGGTGGCGATGTCACAAGGTCGGCCTCAGGCACACTGTATTATTGACTGTGGTACCGCAATTACCATTGATATCATCAATGCCACCGGTGAGCACCAGGGCGGTCTGATTCTTCCTGGTTTGAAACTGATGCGTGAAACACTGGCCGCTGGTACAGATGCACTTACTGAAGCTGAAGATGACACCGGCTACAGCCTGCTGGCGACCAATACCTTCAGTGCCATTCAAGCCGGTACGCTCTACAGTATCAGTGCGACACTGCAACAAATCATCTCCGACATGCGGCAAAACTTCAAAGACATCAGCATTACCGTCACTGGTGGTGATGGTCAGACCGTAATATCGGTGCTCGGTGATAGCTCCATCCGTTACGATGCCGATCTCGTTCTCAAAGGTTTGTCTCTGTACGCCAAACCAGACGCTAATCCAGAAAAAGCCAAACCACGAAGACGGCGACGCCCCACCAAACAATCCGCTAAAGACTCAGCACAGGCCCCAGCGGGCCCGTTGCCAGATGCCGCAAACTAGCGTAAGCTTCCGGTCCCTTAGGAGAGGTGTCTGAGCGGTTGAAAGAGCACGCCTGGAAAGTGTGTGTACGTTAATAGCGTACCGAGGGTTCGAATCCCTCCCTCTCCGCCAAAATTCAAAACCGGCTTCGGCCGGTTTTTTTTTGCTGAAAAAATGCCATTTTTGTCAGTTGTTTTCAGATACATTCAGGCTCTGAACCAAGAAAAACACTCAGATTAAGAACAAGTTGACTATTCCCGCACTGATAGTATAGTTCTTACACAGGCATTGCACCCAACAAGGGAAAGGAACCAAGGCAATGACGTCAAAATATCTTTTGCATCTGCCAGTGCTGTGTGTCTTTTCTTTGGTGTTCTGGTTTTTGTATCCCGTTCAGGCAGACAATGAATTCACCATAATTCAGGCTGACCACTCGACGCTCAATAAAATCTATCAAGGCGGATTGGTTCTCTATTTTCGCCATGGCCGAACCGAAACCACTATTCCGGACGACTTTCCCGTCAATTACCAGGATTGCAGCACCCAACGTCCATTATCAGAAGCTGGATTACAAGAACTCAAAGTAATAGCCAAGCACATTGCTTTGTTAAATCACCTTCAAGCACGAGAAATTATCGTCAGTCCCTTTTGTCGAGCACGTGATACGGCTGACTTGTTATTCCCAACCCACCCCAAAAGCATCGACATACTGCAAATGTATACAGCGATGCTAACTAAGGGAGAAAAAGCACCGATCATCAAGCGCACTCGCGAGCTGATGTCAAAACCTGTCGCGCAGGGGGAAAACAGAGTGATTATCGCGCATGGCCCCAATCTAGCGGAGGTGATGGGATATTTTCCCGATGAAGCAGATATGGTCATTATCCGCCCGCTTGGTGATGGTTACGAATATCTGGCAACCGTCTCGGCAGATGATTGGGACAGACTGCTCCTGCATCCAGCAGCTGGCCAATAATCATGCAATTCAATCTACGATTGATATCGCTTTTTATGGGACCGATTATTCTTGTCCTGATACCGCTGATTCTAGCGGGACTATTGACTATGACCCAACTTCAAAATCGATTGGCTGACATTGAAAGTCAACAACTGCAGGCTCTTGAATCCTTAAAACATGTGGCCATATTTGGTCAGCAGTTTGGCCATTTACACGAGCGAATCCTTACCACCCTGCGAACCGCAACCGCCGGCGAATTATCATCACTCGCACTTTATCGCAGACACAGTGATCTGGTTAACGAGCTAGCAACACTTGGCGAAGACCTCAACAATATTGCCAAGCTGGAGTTATTGGCAAGAGTCGAGAATGATCGAGTTGAAGCCTTGCTTGAGCACTACACCAATTATCAGCGGATGATGGTCATCGCAACCGAAATCGCTATCGTTGATCCCTCCACCGCTGAAACTAATCTCACCAGTGCACAGGACAGCTTTACTGCCTTTGCCATATTTACTCAAGAAATCGCTGAATTGCTGTCCTCGCAAATACATGCGCAAACGACGGATGCCTATAACGACTTTAATGCATTTTCACGATATCTGATGATGTTTGTGCCATTGGCACTTTTGCTATTGCTGGCCTTTGCTTATTTGATATCTCAATGGCTGAACCGGCATATGTTAGTTATCACCCAGGGTCTGCTCGAATTGTCACAGGATGGCAAAAAGCTGCCAATGCTTGCTGATGTCAAAAAGCTGGCCAGGCAGAACAAAGGGCCATTACAGCAATTGGCGTCTGGGCTGCTTAACTTTCGAAGTGCACTGCAACAACGCAAACGTGCCGAAGAAAAAATATTTCAACTGGCCTACTTTGACAGTTTGACGGGGCTGTCCAACTGGCAATATCTGGCAAAACAACTCGCAGCAGCTATCAGCGAAAGTCAGCAACATCAGGACTTTTCCATTCTGATCACCATGGATCTTGATAATTTCAAGGTGATTAATGACAGCCGCGGCCACAGTGCAGGCGACGCTATCCTGCAAGAGATTTCCGAGAGATTAAGAAACCTTGATCTTGAGCACTACCAGCTGGCACGCCTTGGTGGTGATGAATTTGCGCTGATGCTCACTCGAGTAGCCTCGACACAGCCTCAAGCAAGAATTAGAGCCGAGCAGTTGGCGCTGCAAATTTCAGAACTGGTGGCCAGACCTTGTGTGATTCATCACGACAATTTTTTCCTGTCCGCCAGCCTCGGCATTGTCATCTTTGGTGCAGATGAGAGCTTGAATACCGAAATGTTGTTTCGTTCGGCTGACGCGGCGATGAACAAAGCCAAGCAACTTGGCCGAAACACCTATTGTTTCCATGATCCTGAAATGCTAAATCAGCTTGAAGCCAACGCACAAACCAGCATTGAACTGCGTAAAGCGCTCAATCAGGAACAAATCGTGGTGTTTTACCAGCTACAATTCGACAGTCAGGGCAAAGCAATTGGTGCCGAAGCACTGGTCCGCTGGCAGCACCCGGAAAAAGGCATTCTTTCGCCAGCCTTTTTTATCGAAATTGCAGAACACACCGGACTGATTGTTCCTCTTGGTCAACGAGTGCTACAACTATCCTGTGAACAACTGAGTCGCTGGCAGGCACAAGCAGAAACTAGTGAACTGACTTTATCCGTTAACGTGAGTCCAAAACAATTTCAACAAGCAGACTTTGTGGACGATGTCAGACAATTACTGGTCGAATACAAGATCCCCCGGGGTCGTCTGAAAATGGAGCTGACCGAGTCAACCATTCTCGGTAACGTCCTCGAGACCGTGCAAAAAATGCATCAACTCCGAGCTCTGGGTGTCACTTTTTCGCTAGATGATTTTGGTACCGGCTATTCATCCCTGCAATACCTGAAACAATTGCCGATTGATCAGATCAAAATCGATCAGAGCTTTGTGCGCGATATCACCCACGACCCTGATGACAAAGCCATCGTCAAAAGTATTATCGCCATCGGTAACGCCCTGCAAATTCAGGTCATCGCCGAAGGTGTCGAAACTCAGCAGCATTTTGCGGTATTGCGTGACAACGCCTGTTTTGCCTATCAGGGCTATTATTTCTGTCGCCCAATGCCTATCGAAGATATCAACAGCGTACTAATGTCCAAGGCGGTGTAACTGATTTAGCAAAAAAGCTCAAGATGGCATTCACTGGCAATAAAGCATAGAATACCGCCTTCAATGGTGGCCCGTGTTGGTCTCCCCGCGACGATATGTTGGTGACCCCGTCAGGCCCGGAAGGGAGCAGCGGAGCCTTCGGACTCGGGTGCCGGGATCAGGCTGGCATGGGTCCACCACCCAATATTTCTGATCCGGAGTGAAGCAGGCAAAGATGAGTTATCTGGTGCTGGCTCGCAAATGGCGACCGAAAACTTTTGCTGAAGTCGTCGGACAGCAGCATGTGCTCCGTGCACTCGTTAATGGACTGGATCAAAACAGACTGCATCATGCCTTTCTATTTGCCGGTACCCGCGGCGTCGGCAAAACAACACTTGCCCGAATTTTTGCCAAATCACTGAACTGTGAACAAGGCGTCAGCTCAACTCCCTGTGGTCAATGCCAAAGTTGTCTGGAAATCGACAGTGGTCGTTTTGTCGATCTGCTCGAAGTGGATGCGGCCTCCCGAACCAAGGTCGATGATACCCGTGAACTGCTCGACAACGTGCAATACGCGCCCAGTCGGGGCCGTTACAAGGTCTACCTGATCGACGAAGTACACATGCTGTCTACCAGCAGCTTCAATGCCCTGTTGAAAACACTTGAAGAGCCGCCTCCGCATGTAAAGTTTCTGTTCGCAACAACCGATCCGCAAAAATTACCGGTCACGATTCTGTCGCGCTGTCTGCAATTCAATCTGCGTCGGCTGGAAGTGGATCAAATTGCCGATCATCTTGCCTATATCCTGCAGCAGGAACAGATTGCATTCGAAGCTGAGGCCCTGCGTGCACTGGCTCAGGCAGCCGATGGCAGCATGCGCGATGCACTGAGTTTGTTAGATCAGGCGATTGCCTTTGCCGGTGGCACGGTCAGCAGCGAAATTGTTCATCAAATGCTCGGCAGTATCTCCAGTGAACATCTCGATAATCTGCTAATTGCACTGATAGAGCAAGATGGTGAGTCGTTACTGCAACAAATCAACGAACTGGCTGCACTGGGCCGAGACTTCAATACTGTGCTTGATATGTTGCTGATGGCATTGCAGCAAATCGCTACCTTGCAGATGATTCCCGACAGTTCTGCAAGTAATGACAGAACCCTTTCATTACAATCATTGGCACAACAATTCAGCCCTGAAAATGTTCAGCTGCTCTATCAAATTGCATTGCATGGCAAACGTGATTTGCCATACGCGGCATCCGCAAGAAGCGGCTTCGAAATGACATTGCTACGGATGCTCAGTTTTCAGCCGATGCAAATTCAATTACCTGATCGGGAGGTGCCGCTAAAAAAGTCGCAACCTACTGAATCAAAGGTGCCATCAGCGGCACCGGTGGATTTGCGTCAGCCAGAACCGCGATCATATGAAACAACAACTCAGTTGCCCGATGAGTCCGCCGAACCACTCACAGAGCCAGCCATCACTGCAGATGAACCACAGACACAAGCCAGTTCAGACAATCAAACAGCCGAGCCAGTCAGCCCCGTTGTCGAACCCGCGCAGCCACAACTAAGTCTGTCCGCTGACAACTGGACAAGCCTTGTCAGCCAACTCAGATTGTCGGCCATTAGTCGTCAACTAGCAGATAACTGTGCACTGGTGCGCATCGATGGTCAGCGAATTGAGCTTTCACTGGCGCCTGAACTGGCGCATTTGGCCACCGATAAAGCCCGCCAACGTCTGCAATTGGCGGTGAGTAATCAACTTGATCAAACAGTTGAAATTATCTTTATCGACCCTGCAGATACTCCACAGGCCTCGCCGACACTGGCCATCGAACGTGCAGAGCATGAGTCATCCCGGCAACAGCAGGCACTGCAATCCATTCATAACGATCCGGTCGTTGGCATGATCAAAAAAGTCTTTAATGCCCGTATAATCGAAAGCACAATCAAACCTTTAAATCACTGAGAGGCCCGAAATGAAAGGCGGTTTAGGTAATCTGATGAAACAGGCCCAGCAGATGCAGGCCAATATGGAAAAAGCCCAACAAGAGTTGGCAAATATTGAGGTGACAGGTCAAGCCGGTGGCGGCATGGTGCAAATCATCATGACCGGCAAGCACGATGTGAAACGCGTCAACATCGAACATACTCTGTTTGAAGACGACAAGGAAATGCTGGAAGATCTGATCGCCGCCGCGGTCAATGACGCTGTGCGTCAGGTCGAGAAAACCACTCAGGAACGCATGTCGTCGATGCTGCCCCCTGGCATGAAAATGCCTTTCTGAAGACTAGATAATGGCAAGTTTAGGTCGCAGCATTGATGAGCTGATGCAGGCACTGCGTTGTTTACCGGGTGTCGGGCCAAAATCTGCCCAGCGCATGACATTTCATCTACTCGACAAACAACGTGATGGTGCTCAACGCTTGCTTGATGCCCTGGCTCAGGCGCTCGAAAAGGTTCAGCCTTGCCAGCGCTGCCAGATTTTGAGCG
The DNA here is from genome assembly GCA_020831825.1 of Methylophaga sp. Taxonomy (GTDB): domain Bacteria; phylum Pseudomonadota; class Gammaproteobacteria; order Nitrosococcales; family Methylophagaceae; genus Methylophaga. Next base: position 141,489 of record JAFIFW010000010.1, read on the forward strand.
AACAAACATTATGTGAGCGTTGCAGCGATCCGCAGCGCAGGCAAGATCAGTTGTGTATCGTTGAAATGCCCAGTGATGTGATTGCCATTGAGCAGGCAACTCATTATCAGGGACAATTCTTTGTACTGTCCGGCCACCTGTCGCCATTGGATGGAATCGGACCAGAAGCACTGGGCATTCCTAAATTATTAACCTGGCTCGATTCAGGACAGCTGGAAGAAGTGATTCTGGCCACCAATCCAACGGTTGAAGGAGAAGCGACAGCGCACTACATTAGCGAATTGGTCAGGGCAAGACAAATCAAAGTGACACGTCTGGCACATGGTATTCCACTGGGTGGTGAGCTTGAGTATGTTGACAGTGGTACACTTTCTCATGCATTTTCAGGTCGTGAGTCAATCTGATCTGTACATCGTCAACCGGGAATCATGCACAGATGGCCGATACAACCAATGCATTTGAATTACTGAAAAGCCACAGTGGACTGATCCACCGGCAACCAATGTTCAAAGCTGATCAGCTTCAAGTCGATGGCTATCATCTGACTTTTCTGGATATTCATGGTCAGGCACTTGATGACGATATCGAGGTTCCAGATTTTATCTCCAGACTGCCGCGCCTGCTGGTTGAGCTCAATCACTCGGAAAAAGCCTTGCTCACACTGCCTGAGACCTGGCAAAACGCCCTGTTGCAGCAGGATATGAATGGTATTGATTTAACCATTGATATTCACGGCAATCCCAAACCGGAAAATCATCACCCCCGCTACAAATTTGCTGATCGGGCAGCATTGGAGCGTGAACCCGATACCCAGACACTGCTGGTGGACCTGAACGGTTTCGCGATGGATAAGCTGCTCCAGCTCATCCCGCATTGGCGGCTTCACCACAAAATTTTGTGTGCGCTGAATGTCAACGCTACCGAGCAGTTTTCACTCTGCAAACAACAGTTTGATTTGTTGCAGGGCTTGTTTTATACCCTGCCTGTCATCCGTGACAACCATGTGCTATCACCCTCTACAGAAATCATGATGGATCTTCTGGTCAACCTCCAGGATCCCGATGTTGAGGTGGAAATACTCGCAGACATCATCAATCGTGACGTCACCTTGAGTTATAAACTGCTCAAATTGATTAACTCTGCATTTTTTGGTCTGCCTAGACAGGTTGAAAGCACCAAACAGGCAATCGTCATGCTCGGTCAAAACCAGGTTAAAACCTGGGCGAGTTTACTTTGTATGGCTGGGTTGGATGACAAACCCAATGAACTGAGAATCGTTGCCATGCAGCGGGCCAGAATGTGTGAGCTTTTGGCAAAATATTACAAGGGCCACGCCGATGTGTTTTTCACCGCCGGACTATTTTCAACGCTGGATGCCCTGCTCGACAAACCTCTGGCCGATATCCTGCAAAACCTGCCTTTGACCGATGAACTGAAAGCAGGCATTGTGAATGGCGAAGGCTCGATTGGTCGTGCGCTGGCGGATGTATTGCACTACGAACGTGGCAACTGGAATGCGGTCAGCCAATCACCAATACCTGCTGAGTTGCTGATGCGTATTTATCTTGAGGCAATACACTGGGCCAAAGAGCTGAATCAGCAACTCAACGATTGATCCATGGCAATCACCTGGCTTGATACTCAAGCAGATACCGCATTTCCGCCATTGGAGCATGCCACTGAACACGGCTTGCTGGCCGCAGGCGGTGACTTGTCTCCCACCCGACTGATCACCGCATACCAATCAGGTATCTTTCCGTGGTTCAATCGCCAGGATCCATTGCTTTGGTGGTGCCCTGATCCGCGCATGGTGCTTTATACCGATCAAATTAATATCAGTAAAAGTCTGCGCAAAACTATCCGCCAGAGACGCTTCGAATTGAGCCTGAATCAAGCCTTTACCGAAGTGATGCAGGCATGTGCCGAACCACGTAGTGAAGCTAAAGATGACCCTGGCACCTGGATTCATGACTCAATGATTGCCGCCTATCAGGAATTACACCAGCGAGGTTATGCGCACAGTATCGAATGCTGGCAATCAGGAAAACTGGTGGGTGGCCTTTATGGTGTTGCCATCGGTAGAGTGTTTTTTGGTGAATCCATGTTTAGTTTTGAGCGCAATGCCTCCAAGGTAGCCCTGTCAGCACTGTGCGCCCAACTGCTACGCTGGGGCTTTCCAATGATTGATTGCCAGATCTACTCAGCGCATCTGCACCGCATGGGGGCCGAGAACATTCCCCGGCAAGTATTTGTCAATCAACTGGCAGCACTCACAAAGTTACAGGGTCCGACACAGTGGTTGCTGGACGCAGACATCTCAGACTCGGTTTATCTTTAACGGACATCACACAAACTTGAAAAATGTAAGTAAAGTGCGATGCATAACGCTTGGATAGCCTTATTAAAACTCCATCGTCATCACCGAGGGATACCGATGCACGATCAAAGCTTCTAAATATATGAGTCTCGATTTTTACCAGGATCGGCCACATCCCTGCTCCTATCTGGAAGATCGTCTTGCACGAAATATATTTCCTGACCCCGGCAAGCCGGTTTCCAACGCACTATACAGTCAGCTGATTCAGTATGGTTTCAGACGTAGTGGTGATCATGTCTATCGCCCTCACTGCCCGGCCTGTCAGGCCTGTGTTCCGGTCAGGATTGATTTGAACGCTTTTCAGGCGAATCGTAATCAACGCAGATGCTTAAATCGCAATGTAGATATTACGGTACATATCCGGCCAGCGGCGTTCAACGAGGAACACTTCGAGCTCTATCAGCGTTATCAGAATATTCGACACCCAGGTGCGGGCATGGATAACCCTACCCAGCAGTCATATCGCCAATTTCTCACCAGTCATTGGAGCGACACTGCTTTTGTTGAATTCAGATTGAAAGATCAGCTGGTAGCGGTAGCGGTCACTGACTTTGTTGCTGATGCAGCTTCAGCCTTCTATACCTTCTATGACCCGGAAATGTCCAAACGCAGTCTGGGTACGCTGGCCATTCTCAAACAGATTGAGCTGGCTAGACTTCAAAAATTGTCATGGCTGTATCTAGGCTACTGGATTGAAGCCAGCAGTAAAATGCGCTACAAAAACAACTTTTCCGGATTGCAGTATCTTCAAGGACAATGGCAGTCGGCCGATAAAAAATTTTGAACAATCAATCCTTTTACGGCAAAATGAGTGTTTTTTTCCAACTGCGAATATTTAACCTAAATGGCCAAAGAAGATCATATTGAATTTGAAGGCACTGTCATTGATACCATGCCCAATACAACCTTCCGTGTTGAGCTGGAAAACGGTCATGTTGTGACTGCGCATATCTCCGGAAAAATGCGCAAAAACTACATCCGTATTCTGACAGGTGACAAAGTCACCGTTCAGTTAACGCCTTATGACCTGAGCAAAGGTCGCATCGTTTACCGCGCACGCTGATACTGCCCGCCTCTGCTGGCCAAATCGGCCAGCTTCACCGTCTTGCCCTAAAACCGATCAGAAAACATGTTCTGAGGACGTGATTTACTCAGCAATCGGTTCAGCCCCAGTAACGCCAGTACCACAAATGCAATCAGTGTCCATGCTGGAATCGACAAGCCCAGCAGAGACCAGTCCACTTCAGCGCACTCACCCGAGCCTCGAAATACCAGCTCAATGGTTCGACTAATCGGGAAGTTGTCCAGCATGAAGTTTAAACCTGGTCCACAGCTCGGCACTTGCTCTGGTGGCAGATTCTGTAGCCAGACATGACGGCCAGATATTCCGGCGCCGATCATGGCCGAAATCACTATCAAACCACCATAGATTCGATTACCCAGACCACGTGGATTGTGCAGAAATGCCAGCAGAAAGAGGCCACCAATCACCATCACCATCACCCGCTGCAGAATACACAGGGGACAAGGTTCGAGCAGCAATATATGCTGAAAATATGCAGCACCCAACAGCAGCGCGATGCAAATCAACAACCCTGCCAGGTAAATACGGCGAGAACTCAGCAAAATGGTTTCCTCCAAAATCAGCTTTTGTGCTAAGTTAACTTAAAACACTTGCTACATAAAGGGATAATCTGATGAACCAGGAAGAATTGGAAAAAAAACTCAGTGACGCCTACGACAAGATGATGGAACGTGTCCATCAACTGCTCGATACTGCTGAGCAGCAAGCGCTGCCCACTTTGCAGAAAAATATTGAAAAAGCCAAACAACAGGCGATAGAGCTTCAGGAAGTCACCGCCGAAGAAGCCGAAAAGATAGCTGGCTATATCGAACGCGACCTTCATGAAGCCGCTAGCTATCTGCAACAAACCGGTCAAGAGTTTACTAGCTGGCTCAACTTTGACTTGCAAATGGTCGAGCAGAGACTGCTGGATTTATTTGCCAACGTTGCCGACAAAACCCGTCTCGAAATGGATCGCCTGTCTGCACAGGCCCAGATTTATCAGACATACCATACCGGCGAAATCAGCACCATTGGTACACTGCTGTGTGACAACTGTGGCAATGAAATCCATTTTAAAAAAACCGGACGCATTCCCCCCTGTGGCAAGTGCCATCACACTTCCTTCAAACGACGATTTCCAAACACTTAGCGTCAGTTATTTCCAGGCAAATAAGCCTGCCTGGATCAGGATTTCCATAGATGCCCTGCCCTCTGCTGATCTGCAAATGTGTTGATACAGATCAAACTCAATAACGGACATCGCCAACACTGAAGCCAACATCTCCTGTGCTTGCAGCGGCAAATGATAAGCCTCACCAGCGATATACAGTTGGATCTCGTCACTGACGATATGCCAGAGCGCCCTGAGATAGGGATTTCGCCGTAATTGCTGATCGGGACTCGCCGAAGCTGAACCCTGACCCTCCTCCGTCAACCAGTTTTGTGCATGCACTTCAAGTACCGCCTTTGGCCTGGTAAGCAAGCGGCACACCGCTGTTGAGAAGAGTTCAGACTGACTGTCCAGCTTCGCCTGAAAAAACGCTTTTATAGCCGTGATATCGTGGTCAGACATTGCAAACCGTTGCTGGCTAAGTGGTCGTGAAGCATCCATGTAGTGCTGACTCACTCCTTCACGCTGATACATTTCCTCCAGCATTGCATCCATGATCTCGAGCTCATCAGGAGAGCGAAAGCCCACAGAGAACGTCATGCAGTCATCCATCGCAATGCCATGATGTGCATAATGCGGAGGTAAATACAGCATGTCACCCGGCTCAAGTATCCATCGCTCACTGACCTCAAAATCGGCAATGACTTTCAGATCACTTCCCGCCAGGCAATCAACATCGGGCATCGCTTCAGCGCTGATTGACCATTCGCGATGCCCCATCGCCTGCAGCAAAAACACATCATAACTGTCGGTATGTGGTCCCACTGAGCCACCCTTAACCGCAAAACTCACCATCAGATCATCTAGTCGCCAATCGGGTACAAAATCAAAATAATCAAGAATTCCAGCCAATGCCGGCATGTGCTTATCCATGTCCTGCACCAGCAGTGTCCAGTCATTATCGGGTAAGGCGGCAAATTCACCTTCATCAAAAGGGCCTTGCTGCAAAGACCAGCTGTGTGGTGGTTGAAAGCGGATCAACCTTGATTCCACATCCTCTTCACAGGCAAACCCGGCCAACTCATCCGCGCTGATGGGAGACTGAAAACGCTTAAATGCCTGCCTGAACAGCAAAGGCTTTTGTTGCCAGTAATTTTGTAAAAATTGCTCTGCGGTGAGTCCACTATTAAAAAAATCTGTCATGAATAATTGCTTTTCTGATGAATTGATACGGTCCAGATAAACGGCAGATCCCAACTCGCCGGAGAAAACTTGGACATTTTTTTGCTCACATTGGACAATAGCTTTATGACAACTGCGACAGGCGATACGAAACTGATGTTACTTTCACGCTCACTTCTGGCCAGCTGGCTCATGTTTGCTGGACTCTCTGCAGCCTATGCACAGCAATGGTACCAAGTAGAGTTACTAGTTTTCGAGAATTTGTCTCCGATCAGTAGCGAAGCTTCACCGGCAATGCCGATACAAGAAGCCGCTCCTCTCACGGTAGATACACGCAGCAATCGTATCCAACCTGCCAGCAGGGAAGAGTTAAGTGCAGTTGCTGACCGACTGCGTCGTTCTTCCGGTTATCGTGTGCATACACACCTCGCATGGCAGCAGCCTATTCTGGGACCCAGACAATCTCAGGCAGTCGCCGTCACTTCCGACAATAATCTTATCAACGGCCAAATCAGACTGCGCCGTGGTACTTACCTGCATGCAGACCTTGATCTTTGGTTTATGGAAAATACTGGCGCCGGGGCATGGAGTGACTCTGGCAGTCTGTCATCCGCTAATTACAGCGGACCTCGCAATCCTAACCTAAAAGAATCTCGCAGAGTCAGAAGCGGCCAACTGCATTATTTTGATCATCCTCGCTTTGGCGCCTTGTTGAAGCTGACTGCAGTTGATGCACCAGATGCGGCGCTGCAATCACCAGAAAGCTTCTCACTGCCTGCCGAGTAAGCACCGCGTATAGGCGTTGATCAATCGATATACCTGTTCCATTGCTCCGGCCAGCGTGCGCTCAATCTCGGACATCGACAAGGTTTTATCTGACAAGCCAGCGGCATAATTGGCAACCACTGCACAACAGGCATAGGGCAAATTCAGCTCTCTTGCCAAAGCAGCTTCAGGCATGCCGGTCATCCCCACCAAGTCACAACCGTCACGAGCCAGTCGGGCAATTTCTGCTGCCGTCTCAAGTCTCGGCCCTTGCGTTGCGCCATAAGTACCTGCCGGTCGAATTTCAAGCGCACACAACTGCGCCGCATTCATCAGCTCGTTGCGCAGTGCCTCATCATAAGGCCATGTGAAATCAATATGCTTGTCAGCACTAAATTGGTCGCTGAAAAAACTACTCTCCCGACCCCAGGTGTAATCAATTAACTGGTCAGGCAACACCAGTTTTCCGGGAACACAATCCGAATGAATGCCTCCCACTGCCGCCACGGCGATAATCCGGGAACAGCCCAGCGAATGCAAAGCCCAGAGATTGGCCCGGTAGTTAATTTTGTGGGGTGCAAATTGATGTGCGAGCCCGTGTCTGGGCAACAACAATATTCTGCAGCCATTCAACAGGCCATCCATCACCGGCGCCGAGGGAGATCCGAACGGCGTTTCTATCTCATGGTGTGAGATCAGCTCAAACTCAGGCAACTCGGCAAAACCGCTTCCACCAATAATTGCAAGTAACTGAGTCACGAGTACTCCCTGACAGCAAATATGCCTGGCGCATTGCGCCAGTATCCTTCAACATCCATACCAAAACCAAACACATAGCGATCAGGCACTTCCAAGCCGAGATACTCTGGCATCGGCCCTTGCTTACGAGAATGAAGTTTGTTCACCAGGGCAAGGCAGCGAACCGAGCTGGCACCTGACTGCAGGCAAAAATCACGCAAGGCTCGCAGGGTATGACCTTCGTCAAAAATATCTTCAATCAACAGCACATGACGATCCGCGAGATCAATCATTGGCCGCGCCTGCCACACCAGCTCACCGCCGACCCTTTTATCGCCGTAACGAGTGGCATGGATATAATCGAGTTGAAGAGGAAACGACAGCTTGGGCAACAAATGACCCAGAGTGATAACCGCACCATTCATTACGCACAAAACTACCGGGTTCAGCGTGGCGTAATCACGGTTCAACTGTTCAGCGAGTTGTGAAATCTGCTGATCAATCTCTGTCATTGAGAACAGCAGCTCCGCGTGCTCCATTGTTTGCCTGATTTGTTTCATTGACCGCTCTTGGTTATAGTTCGTCGCACACTCACCGTTTGACGTTTTCAGGAAATCCCAGCAATGCGCCGCTACTGGCCCCTGTCAGTTTTCATCGCTATTTTTGTTTATCTCGTGATCGTTGCCAACAGCCAGCCAACGGGTCGTGACGAGGTCAAAGCTCAAGATGATGCTGAGATTGAACGTATTATCAGTTTGGCTCCAAGTATAACCGAAACGCTCTACAGCATCGGTCTTGCAGATCAACTGATCGCCGTCACTGATTTTTGTAACACTCCGATAAATGCAGAGCCAAAACCCACCATCGGTGCTTATCTTGATCCGAATCTGGAAGCGATTGTCGCGATGCAGCCGGATCTGGTGATTTTGCTGAATCGTCAGCAAAGAGTCGTGCAACAACTGCAACAACTGGGCATTCGCACACTGCCGGTCAACCATGCCTCACTGGATGGCATTCTGACATCAATGCATGATATCGCGGCAAACACCGGCGCTGTAGAGCAGGTTTCGCAATTACTTGCATCGATGCAAGCTCGTATCGATCGCGTGCAAGCGATGACAGCAAATCAAACGGCGCCATCAGTGCTGTTGGCAATTGCGCATGCCGGTGCCAGCGAACAACAGTTCGGTCAAATCTATGTTGCAGGACAGCATGATTTTTACAACGACCTGCTGAAACTCGCCGGTGCACATAATAGTTATCAAGATAGGCGCGTGCCGGTGCCGTCCTTGTCGACCGAGGGCATTCTGAGACTGAATCCAGACATCATTATTGATCTCTACCCTGCCAGCGGTCAGCATCCTTTCAACCTGGATATTATGCATTCTCACTGGCAAAAACTGTCTCAAGTCAGCGCCATTCGTAACGATCAACTGCATCTCATCGAAGCCAGTTACGCGGTGATACCCGGACCTGGCGTGGTAGACTTGCTGGAACATATTGCCCGACTGATTCACCCCCAACTGCAATGGACAGCGGATGCTGATTGAAAGCAAACAACTTGCCTGCAAAATAGAGCATGCAACGCTGCTGAGTGACATCAGCTTCACGGTTGCACAGGGTGACTATCTATCAATCGTCGGTCCTAATGGTTCTGGCAAAAGTACCTTGATTCGCTGCCTGATGGGGATTCTCCAGCCCAGTGCTGGCGAACTGATACTGAAGGGTCAACCACTGCACAGTTACCCTCGCAGAGCCCTGGCAAGACAAATCAGCTACGTTCCACAGGCGGTGCAAACCCAATCAATGGCATTTACTGTGCTGGATTTTGTCCGAATGGCACGTTATGCCTATCACCACCCATTCTCCGAATGGCAGCCCAGTGATGAAGCAGCCGTCCAGCAAGCGCTGGAAATCACCCACACAACTGATTTCAGCTGCCGTCAATGTAATACGCTCAGCGGTGGTGAGTTGCAGCGGGTGATGATTGCATCAGCACTGGCTCAACAATCACCGCTAATGTTACTTGATGAACCCACCACCTTTCTTGACCCACATCATCAAGTCGCCGTGCATCAGTTACTGCAGACCTTAAATCAGCAGCATGGCATGACCATCATCGAAGTCACACATGACATCAACCATGCCAGCCAGCACAGCCAACACATCCTGGCACTCCATCAAGGACAGATGATGTGGCATGGCCAAGCCAGCGAGTTCATGGAAGCTCAACGGCTGTATGATCTGTATCAGCAGGATTTTATTTTTGTCAGGCACCCACAAACAGGACGTCTGCTGGCATTGGCGGACGAATCATGAGCCGACAGCACTGGTGTCTGTTATTAATCAGTTTGGGCAGCCTGCTGATATTACTGCTCAGCCCGTTTGCCGGCTTGCAGGGCATTGATCAGGAAATACGCCACACCATTCTTCACGATATTCGTATCCCCAGAACATTGTTTGCATTTATTGCCGGATGTGGACTGGCACTGTGTGGCATGGTGTTTCAGGCCATGTTTCACAATCCACTGGCAACCCCCTTCACTCTGGGCGTTGCCAGTGGTGCTTCATTGGGAGCGGCACTGAGTGTCTTTCTCGGCATCAGTTTTTCATTTCTGGGTATCACAGGCGCTAGTTTATTTGCTTTTGCTGGCGCACTGGTTGCAATCTGTCTGGTGTATGGCATCAGTCATCTTCGCTATGGTTTTTCTACCGAAACATTGTTACTGACCGGCGTCGCTGCCAGTTTTTTCTTTTCCAGTCTGATCCTGCTGATTCAATACCTCAGCAATGTGGCCGATGCCTTTCAAATCATTCGCTGGTTGATGGGAAGCCTGACCATTGTCGGCTATCAGGAAATCTGGCAATTGCTACCGTTTGTGCTCATCACCGCGGCTATCATCCTGCTGCTTGGCCGAGAACTTAACCTGCTCAGCGTCGGCGATGATATTGCACTCAGCCGAGGTGTGCCGGTCAAAACCGTTCGATACATTCTGTTTTTCACTACCTCTATGTGCGTTGGCGCAATCGTTGCCCTGTGTGGCCCAATTGGCTTTGTCGGCATGATGGTGCCGCATATCTGCCGACTGTTAATTGGCCACGATCATCGTTGGTTGATCCCGACAACGTTGATGTTCGGTGGTGGCTTTCTGATTTTGTGCGACACACTTGCAAGGCTGGTGATCGCTCCCACCGAATTGCCGGTCGGGGTTATCACCACCATGCTGGGTGGCCCCTTCTTTCTCTGGCTTCTAATTCGACATAGGCGACCACAAGCTTGACCGACTAGCACGGCAATGTGAAGATGAAATCATGTTCCTGAAACTGGTAAGTGAATGTGATTCGTTTGACACTTCTTCTTGCAAGCTGCCTCGCCTTGATGTCCGGCACGCTCAAAGCCGATAACGATCTCTCCGCCTTGTATCCTTCACCGCATCATCTACTTTGGCTTGATCAACAACAACTATCCGAGCAAGGCGAGCAGGCACTGTTATTTCTTGAAAGTGCTGACAAACACGGACTGAATCCAGCCCGTTATCAATATCAACAATTAAATCGGCTGCACACTCAGCTTGATGTCGAAACACAGCATGCCTATGACCAGATGCTGACCACGGCTGTGCTGGCACTGCTCACCGACCTTGCTCGCGGCAGCATTGAACCTCTTCGGGCGGATCCACAGTGGCAAATTCCACGAGATCCCTTTGACCCGATAGCTTTTTTGCAAAAGGCACTGCACCAGCAACATCTGCTGACAGCACTCAACAATGCCGCCCCTTCGCACACACACTATCAGACACTGAAACAAGCACTGCAGCACTATCGACAATTAAGCCCCTGGCAGCCGATCAAGACAGAAAAGACGCTTCGCATGGGCGATATAGATCCGGCGGTAAATGCTATTCGGGCAAGGCTGCTGGCAGAGAAGCCGAAACTCGAAATCGACCACTACGGCGAAGTATTTGATGAAGCACTGGCCAATGCCGTCAGGCGTTTCCAGAAGCGATATTATCTCGAAGCTGACGGAATTGTCGGCACGCAGACCCTCACTGCCATGAATCTGCCACTTGATCATCGCATCGATCAGATTCGCCTGAACATGGAACGCCATCGCTGGCTGCCACATGAGCCTGGTGAACGCTATATCATGGTCAATCTGGCAGGCTTTGGCCTGATAGCGGTTGAACAACAACAGATTAAACTTGATATGCGAGTTATCGTCGGTCAATTCAAACGCCAGACACCGGGTTTTGTCAGTGAAATGACGCACATTGTGTTAAATCCATTCTGGCATGTGCCAAGTTCACTGGCACGCAGAGATGTGTTGCCAAGGCAACAACGTGATCCCGAGTACCTGGAAAAATATGGTTTTCAGGTGTTTGAGAGTATCGAGGCCGACCGGCGCGAAGTAGATGTCAAATCACTGGACTGGTCATCATTCAACCAAAATTACTTCCCCTATGTCTTGCGCCAAAGACCGGGGCCACTTAATTCGCTGGGCACAATGAAATTCATGTTTCCTAACCCCTGGAGTATTTATCTGCATGACACACCGGACAGGGAATTATTCAGTCGCACGCAACGAAACTTCAGTGCCGGATGCATCCGGGTTGAAGATCCACATGCGCTGGCGCTATTTAGTTTAAACGAGCCCAATGCCAAACAGTGGATAGATGACATTCTTGCCAGTGGACAAAATACCGGACGGATGCTCAAGCAGACACTGCCTGTCTATGCAGTCTATTTCACTGTGTGGCCGGAAAAGGGACAGCTAAAGTTTGCCAGTGATCATTATCAGCGAGACAAACCAATGGCTAAATTACTGAATAGCCTTCATAATTAGCTTAATGCACACCTACCGAGGCTGTTATGAAAGACAAGCTTGCAGCACGAATCGCCCGTCATCAACACCCCGTATGTCACGACCGTCGCCGCTGGTTGCAACTGGCACTAGGCAGTTCCGTTTCACTGGCTTTCATGCCAAAAGCCTATGCCAATCTTGCTAAATTACCCGAGCGCAAGTTATCACTGCACAATCTGCACACCGGTGAATCACTCAAAACCACCTACTGGGCAGAAGGCCACTATCAACTGGATGAGCTAAAAGCGATTCATCATATTCTTCGCGATCACCGCACCAACGAAGTGGCCGAGATAGACAGTGACTTACTGGATCTGATGAACATCCTGCACCACCGCATGCAAGGCAAACAGCCTTATCACATCATCAGTGGCTACCGTTCCCCAACTACCAATGAAAATCTGCGTAAAACCAGCTCCGGTGTCGCAAGACTCAGCTATCACACCTTGGGCAAAGCGGTTGATTTTCGTCTGCCCGGCAGAGAGCTCAGTGCATTGCACAAAGCGGCCTTAGCGCTTGAGGCGGGCGGCGTTGGCTATTATCCAAGATCAGATTTTATCCATCTGGATACCGGTCCACTGAGACAATGGCAGGGTTAGCCAGTTAAGCAAAAACCGGCAAGCGCTTCTCAGCCATGTCAAACAGGACTCAATACGGTTAATCCAGTAATTCCAACTCACGGATAAGCCGGCTGGCGAGTCTGCGAAATTCCTGCATATCTTGCTGATATCGCTTTCGAAAACTGAGATGCTCTTGTTTCATTTTGGCGTGTTGCTGACCGAGCTCAGTGTGTGCAACTCGTTGTTCTGCCATTGAAACATGCATATCACAAGTTTCAAAACATCGTTCATCGAGACCACACTCATAGCGTGTGATAATCTGCTCATGCTGATCTATTTCGGCAATGTGTCGGTCCAGTCTAGCAGAGTGGTCCGGCAAGGTCCGTTCCATCAAATGAAGAATCGCCACCAGCCTGTTGGTCTGATGCAGCCAGACACTCAGCTCATCCAGCCATTGCGCATGATCATCGCGCCAGAGAGCATTTTCTTTTCTGAATCTTTCCCTTTCTTCAGTCATAGTCACCTCACTCATCCTGCGTTAGATGAATGTCACTGCTGACATGCAGGCAATCACGATACCTCTTTAGTGACAATATAGCCATAAAGTCGTAGGCCTCAGGCGCGACAAGCACGATTGATCTCAGTAAACTAGCCGCCGAGATTCATATTCTAACGAGCCTGTTTTATGTCCAACATTGTGGTGTGTGCGCTCTATAAATTTGTCACACTCGAGCATTATCAATTGCTGCGTCAGCCCTTGCTGGATTTGATGCTTCAACATGAGATTCGTGGCACATTGCTGCTTGCCAAAGAGGGCATCAACGGTACGGTGGCCAGTTCCAGACAAGCCATCGACACTCTGCTGGACTGGTTGCGCAGTCATCAGGAACTTGCCGAATTGAGTGTCAAGGAATCCTATACCGATACGCCACCATTCCTGAGAAGTCGGGTCAAGCTGAAAAAAGAAATTGTCACCATGGGCGTTGAAGGTATCGACCCCAAACGTGTGGTCGGCACCTATGTCAAACCCAAGGACTGGAATCAGCTGATTAGTGATCCAGACGTTTTATTGGTGGACACCCGCAACGACTATGAATTTCAGGTGGGTAGCTTCAAAAACGCAATGAATCCACACACTGACAGCTTTCGTGAGTTTCCAGAGTATGTAAAACAACATCTGGATCCCGAAAAACACAAAAAAGTCGCAATGTTCTGCACAGGTGGTATTCGCTGTGAAAAGTCAACGGCTTACCTCAAGGAACAAGGCTTTGAAGAAGTATTTCACCTTGAGGGTGGAATTCTCAAATACCTTGAGGAAGTTCCCGAGCAGGAGTCGCTCTGGCAAGGCGAATGCTTTGTGTTTGACGATCGTGTCACTGTGAACCACCAGCTGCAAAAAGGTGACTATGATCAGTGTCACGCCTGCCGATTACCCATTACGGAACAAGACAAACTGAGCCCACTGTATCAACAGGGTGTCAGTTGTCCACATTGTTATGACAAAACTACAGATGAACAAAAGGCCCGCTTCGCTGAACGTGAACTCCAAATTCAGTTGGCTCGTCAACGTGGTGAAGCACACATTGGGCTGGAAACACGCAAAGTTGCCGAACGACATCGTCAACAAAAACTGCTGCGAAAAGAACAAGATCGAGCCGCACTGCGTAACAACAAACAGCCGTCTTGAAATTTCAGGGCTACTAGCGCTGCTGCTATGCAGCCAGCTACTGCTCTTTCCTAAAATCACTGTTGCAGATCCGGCACAAGCCGCTGTGGCTTCTGCACATCCGCTGGCTACTGAGGCGGGAATCACTGTACTCGAAGAAGGCGGCAATGCCTTTGATGCAGCAATTGCCGTTGCAGCTGCACTGGCCGTGGTCGAACCGGCAGGTTCAGGTCTTGGTGGCGGTGGATTCTGGTTGCTTCATGAGCAAAGCAGTAACCGACAAATCATGATCGATAGTCGTGAGACAGCTCCAGGCGCCGCTCATCGTGATATGTATCTCAATGAAGCCGGTGAAGTGGTTCGCGAATGGTCACTGGATGGTCCACTGTCAGCCGCCATTCCCGGCACCCCTGCGGCCTTGCATCATCTGGCCGAAAACTATGGTCAGTTGCCACTTGAAGTTTCGCTTGCACCGGCCATTAAACATGCACGCGAGGGATTTCCAGTCAGCGCCCGCTATCAGCGTTTCAGCAACTTTCGACTGGCCGCACTGCAAGCCTCAACTGCGGCAGCCAAAATTTTTCTTCACGATAATCAAATTCCCGAACTTGGCAGCCTGATTATTCAGAAAGACCTGGCCAATACCCTCGAAAGCATCGCCCGTGAGGGTCGGGACGGGTTTTACCGTGGGCCAATCGCTCAAATGATGGTTGATGCCGTCCAGCAGGATGGTGGCATCTGGACACTGGATGATTTGGCAAACTATCAACTTGTCGAACGACAGCCGATACAGGCGCAAATCGGTGATTTTAGGATTACCAGTGCCGCACTGCCCTCCGCTGGCGGCAAGTTGCTGGTATCCATGCTCAAGCAATTGGAGTTGCTCGGCTATCAGCAAGCCAATCCACAGCAACAACATCATTACCTTGCAGAAGTAATGCGACGCGCCTATCGAGATCGCAACTTGTATCTGGGCGATGCAGACTTTGTTGATATTCCCGACTACCTGACCACACAGGCCTATGCACAACAAAAGATCGCGGATATCGATCACTACCAGGCCAGTCACAGTGAGCAGATGTGGGATGGCTTTGCCAACAAAGGTCAGGACACCACCCATTTTTCCATTATTGACGCAGATGGAAATCGTGTTGCCGCCACACTGAGCATTAACTATCCGTTTGGTTCAGGCTATGTCGCAGCCGGAACCGGCGTGCTTTTGAATGATGAAATGGATGATTTTTCTGCTCAGGCTGGCACGCCTAATGCCTATGAGCTGGTGAGTGAATCAGCCAATGCTATCGAGCCGCACAAACGGCCTTTATCAAGCATGACTCCCACCTTTATTGAAAATGATAGCCGCGTAGCCGTGCTGGGTACTCCAGGTGGCAGCCGAATCATCACCATGGTATTGCATGGTGTTATGGCCTTTATGGAAGGTGAAAATGCACAGGGCATGGTCAATCGCCCAAGACTGCATCATCAATTTCTGCCCGACCGTATCCAACTGGAATCGCCAGGATTTTCGGCATCTGCAGCAGCAGATTTACGTCAACGTGGCCATACGGTTCAGGTTTTGAATCGTCAGTTTGGCAATATGCAGGTCGTGCTGCGCGATAACAGCACCGGCATCACAGAAGCGGCCAGTGATCCACGTGGTGAGGGCAGCAGTGCTGTGTTGTCTCAGACTATCTCGGACTAAGCTCCACAAAGCTATAGCTTCATATCCGCTGGCATGATGCCTTTGCGTGCCTGTGACATGGCACTGGCTTCAAAAATCAGCAACACGATGATAGTCACAGACAGTGGCAGCAAGGCAAACCAGCCAAGAATGGAGCGTTGAATAAACTGCATTGCTTCATCTGGCTGTCGGTCGATAAGAAAACTGCCCAGCAAGAAAATCACCACGGCGACAAAATAAGCCAGAATCAAAAACTGACTTCTTGTCCAGGTCAGTTGCCAATGAGCTTTGACCAGATGCGAAGAATGGTCAGTTCGACCAGCCTGCCTGGCTATCCAACCGATGAAGACAAGCGAACACAACACAGGTATGGTAAAAATCAGCCAGAGCTGCTTGGTTCCAAACAGGATCGCGGGTAATAAAAAATGACAAACCGCCAGATTAAACATCAATACCTCATGTGGTCTGACCGCTTTTTCGTTATCAGATGCCATCGTGTTCTCCTCCATCAGTCATGCTGAAACTCATCGACAGCCATTGCCATCTTGATTTCAAAGCCTTTGACAACGACAGGCCAGCTGTATTGCAACACTGTGAAAGTCTAGGCGTTGCACATATCGTCTTGCCCGGCGTCAGTGTAGCGCAGTGGCCGAATATGATCTCGCTCTCTCAGCAATTCCATCAGTTGAGCTACGCGCTGGGCTGTCATCCGATGTTTATGACTCAGCATGCAACGGATGCTGTGGAGCAACTGGATCGCTACATCGTGAAGTATGCTCCCGTCGCCATTGGTGAAATCGGCTTGGATTTTTATCTGCAAGATCATGACAAGTCAGCACAAATAATCCTGCTGGAAGCTCAGCTAGCTCTGGCAGTAAAACACGCTTTACCGATCATCCTGCATGTTCGCAAGGCACATGATGAGATGCTTAAGTTATTGCGAAAATACCGGCCCATTGGCGGCTCCGTCCATGCTTTCAGCGGCAGTCTGCAGCAAGCACAGCAATATATTGAACTGGGTTTCTGCCTGGGGATTGGTGGCGCATTAACCTACCCCAGAGCCAATAAATTACGCTCAATGTTTGCGCAACTGCCCTTGTCCAGCATTACTCTGGAAACAGATGCCCCGGACATGCCGTTATCTGGCAGAAAGGGGCTTCGCAACAGTCCCGAATATTTACCGCTGATTGCCCAACAGCTGGCTGAGTTACGAGATACCCCTGTCGAAACAGTGGCCAACGCGACCAGTGAAAACAGTCAGCGACTTTTCAGCTTGCCTGTTGGCTGATCGATAACTGAGTTAGTCGTGGTGATGCCCTATTTCCCCCTCGGTGAACAGATAATCCCTGAGCTCCTTGTCCATCACCTTGTCGCGCCGACGAATCCATTCCAGAGTCATTGCGGCATGTTCTTTTTCTTCATCGCGGTTGTGTTGCAGAATTTTCTTCAACTCGGGATCCTTGCAGGCATCCACTCGCTGGTTATACCAATCCACGGCTTCAAGTTCTTCCATCAATGAGACAATTGCCCGATGCATATCCATCGTCTCATCGGAAAGCTCGCTGACCGGCTCGTGGTAACCTTCATTTGACATAAATTGCCCTCTCTCTGGCATGGTGTTGAAACATAGAGCGACACTAACATGTCTTTCTATTGATTGTAAGCGAGCAAACTCTTAACAACAGGAATCGTCATGGCGCAGGGCAGCATTCACGCAATTCTGGATCAACTGAATCACATCATTCTGGGTAAACCACGTGCAGTCAGGCTGGCTTTGAGCTGTCTGCTGGCAAGAGGCCATCTGTTGATCGAAGATGTGCCCGGTGTTGGAAAAACCACGCTTGCTCATGCGCTTGCCAGCACGCTGGGGCTGAGTTTTCAACGGGTTCAGTTTACCAGCGACATGCTGCCAGCAGACATCATCGGTGTTTCGGTATATGACCGGGAGCAGGGTGTTTTCAGCTTTCATCGCGGCGCGATTTTCTGCCAATTATTACTGGCCGATGAAATCAACCGAGCCTCGCCACGGACGCAAAGTGCATTACTGGAAGCCATGGAAGAGCAGCAAGTCACTGTCGAAGGTGAGGCGATGCCGCTGAAAGATCCTTTCTTTGTCATCGCCACTCAAAATCCAACGCATCAGATCGGCACATTTCCATTACCCGAATCCCAACTGGATCGTTTTCTGATGCGCATTGCCATTGGTTATCCCGATGCTCAAGCAGAACATGATCTACTCAAGGGAGAAGATCGCCGAAATCTGCTGCAACACCAGTCATCACAGCTCAGCGTTTCGGAGCTACTGAATCTTCAACAGCAGGTCAACAAACTGACCGCCAGTGATCAGCTGATTCATTATGTGCAGGCGCTTTTGAATTACACACGCGAATCCGGGCGCTTTGTCTCAGGCTTGTCACCTCGAGCCGGTTTAGGGCTGGTCAGGGCAGCTAAAGCGTGGGCATGCATCGACGGCAGAGATTTTGTCCTGCCTGAAGATGTGCAGAGTGTTTTGCCCAGCGTGGTCGAGCACCGCCTGCAACTCAACGATAGCAGCCTGCAAGCTGACTGGTTGAGCGAAATGCTGCAAACGGTGCCGATTCCTCGCTGATGCAATTTATTCTGTCCAGATTCCGCCGCGCACGCAGTCAGCCAAGGGTATTCATCCTACCCAATCGTTACGGTTACGGCTTCGCCTCGCTGTTGGTTGTGATGTTGTTGGGTGCCATCAACTACAACAATAGTCTGGCGCATTTACTGGTGTTCTTGCTGGCTGCGATGGGGCACGTCGCCATGCATCATTGTTACCGCAATGTCAGCCGGCTGAGCTGCAAACCGGGTAAGGCCAATAACAGCTTCGCCGGCAGTCATATCCAATTGCCAATCAATGTCAGCAATAGCTCTGCTCACCCCATTTGCCAGATTGCGATTGCCAGTATGGATAACGAGAAATTTCGCAGTTGGCTACCGTTTCGTCACTTCACTCGATACCGACTACGACAACAATTAGTCCGGCTGGAGCCACAGCAGTCTCAGACACTGTCGCTGCCAATCCCGGCCAAACAACGTGGCTGGCAAAAAATTGGCCGCTTGAGAGTATCGAGTGTTTACCCGCTAGGCCTGCTCAACTGCTGGTTTTTTCTGGAAATAGACGATGAAGTGCTGATTTATCCAAAACCATTCGGCAACAAGCCTATGCCAAATGCCGGTGAAGGTGATGAAGGCAAAGCCATGACACAAATGGCCGGTAATGATGACTTTGCCGGTTTTCGTCGCTTCAGGCCTGGCGAAAACCATCATCAAATTGCCTGGAAGGCACTGGCGCGTGATGACATCCTCCGTACCAAGCAATACACAATGCCCAGCGCATATCATCGGCAGTTTCGCTGGCAGGATGTTGCAGACATTGTTGGCACTGAAAATAAACTATCGCAACTGTGCCAGTGGATATGTAATGCCTACCAGCAAGGCAGTCGTTTTTCGTTGCAATTACCCGGCCTGTCGATTGCCGCCGGAAACGACAGCGCACACTTTCACCGTTGTCTAAGAGCGCTGGCCGTTTATGAAGGCTAGTCGTCCAGCACCTCCAACGGTGGCTATCAACTGGTTGATGGCTACACTGGTATTGATTGCCCTTCCCCACTTTCTGCACCTACCCGCCTGGCTGAGCATTATTTTTCTTGCAGTCATGGGCTGGCGTCTGATGAACAGCTTGCGTGGCTGGCCATTACCTGAACATCACCTGCTACTCCGGGCCGTGCATTTATCGTTGGCAATCATCGCGGTGGTGTTGGTGATCGCGCAATACGGCATGACCATCGCCCGAGATGCCGGGGTGGCCCTGCTCACGGTACTACTGGCCTTCAAACTACTGGAAACCCGGGATATCCGGGATTATTACCTCAGCTGTTTTTTAGGCTTCTTTCTGATCGCAACCCAATTTTTCTTCCAGCAATCGATGCTGATTGTGCTGTTAATGATGGTGAATGTGCTGCTGCTGACCAGCTGCATGATCAGCGTCAATGATGCCAGCAGCTCGATCCGTCAGAGAATCAAAACTTCAGGTGTTTTGCTGCTCCAAGCCACGCCCATGATGCTGTTGCTGTTTGTACTGTTTCCCCGCGTGCCCGGCCCATTATGGGGCGTCGCCAATGATTATGTTGAAGTCGCAGACAGCATGCCCTCTCGCATGACGCTTGGCGGACTACCATCGCTGTCGCAGGGGCAGACCGGCATTTCAGAGGCCATGCAGGTGGGCAGAATCAGTGACCTGGTCCAATCTGATGCTATCGCCTTTCGGGTCAGGTTTGCCGATAACAAAATTCCGTCCAATCAGATTTTGTATTGGCGTGGCCCTGTGCTCTGGCATACCGATGGTGAACAGTGGCAACCGCTGTCAACTGACACGCAGTCGTCACAGCCTGAAATTTCATTTGATGAACAGCATCGCATTGACTACACGGTGACGATGGAGCGCCACAATCAACAGTGGTTATTTGCGCTGGATCTGCCTGACAGCTTACCGCAAGGAATCAATGCGGCGATGAATAGTGAAGGCAGTCTCATCAGCTCGGAAGTGATTCGCAAGCGCAGCCAGTTCAATCTGAGTTCTGTCCCTCATTATCAATTCAACGCACGCCATGATCCCTTGTTGAATTACGCACTGGAGCTGCCCGACGATCAACACCCTCAGGCTCGGCAACTGGCTCAGCAATTACGTACGCATTATCCAGAAAAAACCGACTACGTTCAGGCCGTGCTGAACTATTTTTCCGAGCAACCGTTTTATTACACACTATCCCCACCGCTGTTATCAGGTGATGTGATTGACAGCTTTTTGTTTGAGAGTCGCCACGGTTTTTGCGAACACTATGCTGCCAGTTTCACTGTGCTGATGCGTGCCGCCGACATACCCGCCAGGGTAGTCATTGGTTATCAGGGCGGCGATGTGAATTCTGTGGATCAAATATTAACTGTGCGTCAGCGCGACGCACATGCCTGGACTGAAATATGGCTGGCCGAGCAAGGTTGGATCAGAGTCGATCCCACCTCAGCGGTCGCCAGCGAGCGTATTTTATCCGGTATTCGCGGATTATTGCCTTCAGAAAGACGCATGCCCCGCGCCTTTGCTGACAGTCCGGAACTGGAAAACCTCTGGCAACAACTCAGAGAACACTGGGAAGCAGTCAACAACGCCTGGGAGTTGTGGGTGGTCGGTTATGACCCGACAAGACAGCTCGAACTGTTACGCAAGCTGGGCATGAAACAGCCTGACTGGCGCTCAATGGCAAAGTGGCTGACGATTGGCATGCTGCTGATTTTCATAACACTCGCATGGCTGACGCTGCGCCACAAAACACAGCGTGATTCTGTTGCCGAGGCTTATCTGGATTTCTGCCGTCGTTTATCAAAAAGCGGAGTGTCCGTTAATCCGGCGGAAGGGCCTATGACTCTGGCACAAAAGGCGGCTCAACATTTGCCAGAAGCTGCGGTAGATATTCAAGCAATTACCAGTGACTATCTGGCGGTGAGATATCAGCAACAACCCGACAAAGCAGCGCACTTTATCGAAAAGGTCCGTCGCTTCAAACCAGGCAACCATTCCAGATAACACGCTGCCAACCGGTGTCCCCGACCCGTATAATTTTTGCATCCAATAGCTGGATGATCAGAAAATATCCGGCTGAACCCCTGAATTGATCTGAGGATACTGTAATGGCGCATGCAAAGCCGCTGTTTGAGCGAACCCATATTTTGATTGG
Organism: Methylophaga sp.; assembly: GCA_020831825.1. GTDB lineage: Bacteria > Pseudomonadota > Gammaproteobacteria > Nitrosococcales > Methylophagaceae > Methylophaga. The sequence goes on from JAFIFW010000010.1 coordinate 163,255, forward strand.
CGATACAGGCATCGAGCGCCTGCAAAACAGCCATGTTTTCCTTGCAGGGATGGGTGGAGTCGGCTCTTTTACTGCGGAAGCACTGGCCAGAATGGGCGTCGGTCGTATAACCCTGGTTGATCATGATATCGTGTCAGGCTCCAACCTGAACCGCCAACTGGTTGCGCTCAACTCCACGGTCGGACAACTCAAGGCAGAGGTGATGGCTGCCCGGATTCGGGATATTAACCCAGACTGTGAACTCACCCTGCTCACTGATTTTCTGACACCCGACACCATACCGGTCATTCTTGCTGAAGGTGGATATGATGTCGTGGTGGATGCCATTGACAGCCTGAGCAGCAAGGCAGCGTTGGTAGAAACAGCCTGGCAAATGCAACTGGCGATATTTTCCAGCATGGGCGCAGGCGGAAAGATGGATCCTACTCAGGTTCGTACCGGTGATCTGATGGACACCTCCATCTGCAAGCTGGCAAAACAACTGCGTTCCACCTTGCGTAAACGTCGCGTGGGTCGCGGTGTGCAGACCGTCTACTCCCTGGAATCCCCTATTCCGCCGCTGCCACCTGAGCCGGTCAGTCGTGGACGTGCCCGAGCCGTCAATGGCACCGTCAGTTATATGCCCTCTATTTTTGGCTTAACTCTGGCTGGCATGGTTATCAATCATTTGGTGGGCGATGCCCGACGTCAGCCTGTCCAGTGACTGACAAGGTGATTGATGAACAGGCGGTGCTCAGCTGCACTGCTGAACTGAAATCTCAATTAAAAGAACTGCTCGGAAACTATGGGATCGACATTGTCAGTGTCGACCCAGGACAATCGATCCCCGGCAGTTTTTTTGGTGAACGTGAAGCCGGGCTCATCGGCCATCAATTATTTGTGCGAGATGACACCCCGGTTCATTCTGCCCTGCATGAAGCCTGTCACTATATCTGCATGGACAAGCATCGTCGCAGCAGAGTCGATACCGATGCCGAAGGTGACTACGATGAAGAAAATGCGGTGTGCTATCTGCAAATTCTGTTAAGCGACAAACTGCCTTCAATGGGCAGCCAGCGGATGTTGCTGGATATGGATCGATGGGGCTATAGCTTCAGATTGGGCAGTGCAGCGGCCTGGTTTAAACAGGATGCAGAGGACGCACGACAATGGCTACAAACCCAACAGCTCATTGATAAAAACAATGCTGTCACGGGCAGGCTAAGACAGTGATTGCATCGCTAAAATCAAGCCTCTATAATTGCCAACGTCTTGGGGGAGTAGTCTACCCACCTCGGTGAGTGAATCTGTCAACATACTTGTGCCCTCATTGGCACATGGCAGATTCGTATCGTAACCACGATACTGACAAGACCTAAGGTAAGCAGCGACTCGTTTTGGCGGGAAGTCGACGTTTACCTTTGGTACTGTCCCGCCGGAGAAAAAATCACATGGAAGCTTTTCTTGTCTCTACCACCACGGTAGCACTTGCCGAAATCGGCGACAAAACCCAACTGTTATCACTGATTCTAGCGGCGCGCTTTCGTGCACCACTTGCCATTATTCTCGGCATTCTGGTCGCGACTCTACTCAATCATGCCTTGTCTGCCTGGCTGGGAATCTGGATCACAAGCCTGATCAGTGCTGAAACTGGCAGAATTCTGGTGGCAATCAGTTTTCTGTTGGTCGCTGCCTGGATTCTGATTCCCGACAAACAGGATGACAAACCCGGCTTGTTCAGTCGCATGGGCGCTTTCTGGGCAACCACCTTGTTATTTTTCCTCGCTGAAATCGGTGATAAAACTCAAGTGGCCACAGTGATTCTGGCGGCACAATATCAAAGTCTGATCTGGGTAACCCTGGGCACAACGCTGGGTATGTTACTGGCAAATATTCCGGTGGTGCTGTTTGGACAACAACTGATGAAAAGAATGCCGCTTAAACTGGCCCGATATAGCGCCAGTACCGTGTTTATGGTCCTGGGCGTTGCGACCCTGCTGTTTTGAAAAAGACTAAAAGCCTGTATTTTTAGGACATCCTGTTTTGTAATCTGTCACTGACAGATTTTCAATCAGCATCCGAATAGTCAGAAATTTTGCCAGAGGAGACTTTATGTCAATTACATCCGCCGTGACCGAGTTACTGGAGCAACATGGCATCAGCTTTGAAATCATCAGCATTCCGCTGTCTGAGGATCAAAAGCCGATTCGCAATCTTGAAGCCCTGTTAAGCGAACAAGGCAAAAATCCAGACTCGGTGGTCAGAAGTCTGTTGTTCAAAACAGGGACTGATCATTTTGTGTTACTTGCTGTGGCCGGAGCTGGGCGTGCGGATTGGGCAACTCTGCGCAAACAGCTGGGGGAAAAGAAACTCAGAATGGCTGAATATGATGAAGTGTCCAGCGCCACTGGCTTTGTGGTCGGTGCGGTGCCGCCAATTGCTCTGCCTGAGTCGGTCACAGTGTTGGCAGACAACAGTGCCTTTGGCTTTGATGAGGTGATTATTGGCAGTGGCGTACTCGGTTATGCCATCGGACTCAAATCCAGCGACTTGAGAAAGGTGATGTCGGAAGTTGTGACCGGTGAATTTGTAAAGACAGATTAAGAAAAAACCATGTGTTGTACTCCATCGTCGCCCTTCATGGTGGCGATGAAGTGCTACAGAAGCTAGATACTTAGCTTTTGATTGCGACCAGCATCTTTAGCCCCATAGAGCCGCTGATCAACCAGATCGACAAAATCCTTTTGCTTATCACCATGCACCGGCACGATAGTGCCAATGCCCATACTCACCGTCAGGCAGTCACTGACTTTTGAGCCTTGATGAGGAATCTCTAATTTCGCAATCAATTCCTGACAGCGTTCGGCAATTTTTTCAGCCGCTTCAGCATCTGTTTCAGGCAAGACAAAAATAAACTCTTCACCACCAAAACGAGCAAAGAAGTCACGAGCTCGAGTGGCAGCTGCACCTAAAGTTTGCGCGACCAGCTTAAGACAGTCATCGCCACGCAAATGACCGTAACAATCGTTGTATTCCTTGAAAAAATCAATATCCAGCAAGATCAAACTCAATGGCTGTTGGCTGCGCCGGGCATTTGACCATTCCAAATCCAGAATCGAATCAAACATCCGACGATTGGCAACTCCGGTCAGGCCATCCTTGAAAGACAAATCCTCCAGCTCTTTTTTAAAACGACCAGTCTTTCTTCGGTTTTCTTGCGCTCACTGATATCAAACATAAAACCAATTAAGGAGTCGACGCTGCCATCGTCCCTGCGCACAACATGCACCACATCACGAATCCAGACATAATCACCATTACTGGTCAGTGCACGATAATCTGCTTCATGGTCAATGCCCGCCTTGGACTGTGTCATACAGAAGTTGGCAACGCGTTCCCGATCATCCTCATGCATTCGAGTGATCCAGTCATCAACACTTTTCCAGCTCTCACGCTCCCAGCCCAGCAATTCCTTGATTTGTGGGCCTATGTAGACAAACTGCATGCTGTCCCAGTCGATTTTCCACGGAATCGCCTTGGTGGATTCCAGCAAGGTTTTGTAAACCGTGCTGTCATCGTTCATCTCGTTAGTCGTGATGCTCATATTCAATTTCCATCTGTTCCGTGAATCTATTAGCCAGCCGTGTTGCCTCAAAATGAGATAATCGAACGTCAGCTTCTAACTGAAGTCACATCATAAAGGAGGTGCCGTGATGCGAATAGCAAACTACAAACAAATTTTACCTGTTGTGCTGTTGACTGCGCTGTTGCCAACTACTGTAATCGCTGAACCCAAAGTGTTGATTCACATTCAGGGTCAAGGTTATGTTGATAGCCAAAAATATCATTCACAATACCGTGGTACTCGACCCTATCACCCTTATGCTTATGGTGCGACCGGCATTCCTGGTCATCGATCTTTTGGCGCTCAGCAACAGTTTCGTCCACATCAACCGCCACATGCAGGACGCCATCAGGTTCAGCCGCCTACCGTGGCACCGGATTCCAATGTCCGCCCACGCAACAACAACCGCCATCACAGCTATAACTTTTACCGAGGCCGATAGACCTTAGCGTTCGATCAGCTTATTTGAGCTACTTGGTTGAATCCAGTTCAGCATCCGATGAATCAGATGGCTGAGCAGGATTGCCATGACTGGCGCCATCATCAGCCAGCAATCTCAAGACGCCCGCAGGAGAAGATCCATCTTTTTCCTGTCCAAAGAACATGGTCATGTGCGGGAATGGTATCTCGATACCGGCACGATCCAGATGCTGTTTCACCAGACGATTATAGGCTCTTCCGATTCCAAACTGTTTGCCGGGTAACGTCTTGATTCTGACTCGAATATCCACAGAACTGTCATTCAGTGCCACTACACCATCCACCTGTAAGTCATCTTCGATGATGTTTTCACGCTGTTCCGGATCTTCAAGCAATTCAGCAAAGGCATCTCGCAATTTGCTAATCGCTTCATCAATATCCTCCCGATAGGCAATGCCATAAACGCCAAGGTGATAAGCATACTCACGCATGAAATTGGACACGGTATCCACGGATGAAAACGGGATCAGATGATAGGTACCCGAAACATCACGCAGGCTCAGCGAGCGAATAGTCAACTTCTCAACTACCCCTGTCATACCTGCAACAGTAATGATGTCACCGGCATTAATGCCGTTTTCCATCTGAATGAATACCCCGGTAATGACATCCTGCACCAGTTTTTGTGCGCCAAAACCAATGGCCAGACCCAGCACACCCGCACCGGCCAGTAACGGACCAATATTGATGCCAATTTCAGCCAGCACCACCATAATGGTGACTGTCACCAAGGCAATGGAGGCGGCATTTCGGAACACGGTCAAGAGGGTTTTCTCTCGTGGACTTGGCTCACGGTTGCTTGCCAGAGGGTTGAGTCGATGTTCAATCCAACTGGCCAATCCAATCCAGATGAGACTTGCAGCTATCAAAATCGCAGCCACCGTCAACAAGGTGAGAATGGTATTGATCCCGGCCTCTGAGCCAAGCCATGTAGCCAGATTGAATATACTCCAGGCATCCAGTATAACCGCAATCACTCCGACAACAATAATAATGCGCAAGGTCTCAAATACCGTAGGTACAAAAGCATTCAGTCGATCTTCAAGCTGAGGAAATGACTGTCTGGTTTCTTCAGAAATCTTCAGCGGCTTTTTAATGAAATGACTGATGACCTTGGTGAAGGCAATGCCCAGACCTACGGCCACAATGGTCTGGAAAGTCGCCTTGAGCATCATCGGCAAGGCATCTTCAGGTCGCAGAAGCAAAGCAATCGCCAATATTGCAAAATACAAAACCGCCAATACGTGCCAACTACGCGCCAGCATACCCAGGCTTACCCTGAACAGGCTGATGTTTGACTCACCGGCCATTAGCATCAACTGATTTCTGACCGGGCTGCGATTTTGCAAAATCACCACCAAGGCATACAGGAAGGCAATGACCACCACCACGATGCTGAAAAACTGGCCTAACACCGGTGAGATGGTGACGTTAATCAACGGCACGATCATCAACATACCGTAACCAATAATCGTGCTCAGTCTGATCAGCCATGTTTCCCAATAAATGGCCGTTTCACGACACATTGGCAGCAGGCGCAGTTCATCATCCTTATCCGCAAATACAGTTCTGATGAGTAGCTTGAACACTTCTATCAACAAGAAGGCATTCAGGAAGATGGATTCAGTGACATCCATTTTGCCGGTCTCCCCCACCACCAGCAGGGCAATCACATAACCAGTGATCCAGGCCAGAAGGACAATGGCAACATCCAGTAAAGCCGATACAGAGACTGCAACTACTCGGCGCAGCATCAAATTCGGGCCACGCCCACGAGCAGCTAACAGATTGGCTCTGACAAAAAGTGGGCGGGCGGCCAGTCGCAACCCCCAGAACAACAGCAACGTGGTCGCGATGACAATGCTCAGGCTAAACAGTAAAGACAAGGTAGACAGCCAACCATTGTCCGAGACTATCGAACGAATTTGCCAGATGGCTTGCATGCCTTCATCGATTTTCTGCACCAGTTCCTGTGCAACATTCTGGGTATTGCTGGCAAGCTGCCTGGCCAGCGAAGGCGCTTCTTCTCCAGAAACAACATCACGAGTTGACTGCTCTGGCGACTGTCCATCTGCCATTAAACGCAGTTGCTCGATAAAGCGTGTTCTGCTCTGCTCATCCTCAAGAATATCCGCAAGGATGCGATAGGACTCTTCCTGTTGTGTCTGCTCAGAAGCGATGGCTGTGGGGATAGCTCCCATCAGCAGAAGTACGAATAAATAGAGAGGCAGCAGCAAAAATTGGCGCACAAAAAGTCTCCTGTGATGACTATGTATAGTCAGCAGATAATTGACAGTTGAGTATACAAATAACGGGCGCTCAGGCTCAAATTAACGGCTTTCAGTCTGGCGGAAAAACACTGACAATCTCCGGTTGCTCTCCTGGCTTGATGCGCAGCAAAAACCCTTTACCTGAGCCCGTAAAGGCATCTGTCAGTGCTGTAATGTTCACCTGATGTGTGACATAGACTCGCAGCTTTTCAGACGGCGCCTGCTGTAAATGCTCAAGCCAGGCATCCATCCTCGCTTGTTGCTGATCACGAAAGCGTGCTTGAAAAAATGAATCCAGAGCGGCTAGATGTTCAACCGGCCCCAAATCCAGCAGCTCCGCTGTTTGCCAGCTTCGGCACCAGAGACTGCTATACACCTGTGCCGAGCTGACCCCCAGAGAACTCAGGCTATCACCCAAATCAATTGCCTGAAGCCTGCCCTGTTCAGACAAATTACGCTGGCTGGCGCAGTCATCCAGTGAAAAGCCTTGCGGATCGCCAACACCGGGAGCCAGAGCATGTCGCAATACCAGGACGTGGTCAGGCTGACTCAATAAACTTTCAAGCTGGCTTGTGTGCTCGGCCCTCACATTCAAAGCCACCAGCAGTAAACACACGCTGATAAATGAAGTTGTGCCACAAGCTCTCCAGCTTGATTGAGCAACGAAGCAAAAGTATTTGCTATGACTAAGTGCCATTGACCAATATCTGTTTTTGAAAAGCGAGCTGAGACAGCACTTTTGTCAATCAATGACTGCCATAGTTTCCAAGCAGGCTATTGACGCAGCTTGAGCAAAGTATGACTCTGACGTTTCAAATCGTTCTGGAGCCTGCATGCAAGAAGCCAAATTCCACCGACGCATCACATTACTGTTACAGTTTATTCTGCTGGTCGGTGCCGCCGGCGCTATCTGGGAACAGCAGTGGCTGAACGTATTGCTGATCGCGGGCATTATCATCATTACGCTGCTGCCGCTAATATTGGAGCGCCGCTTCAAAGTATTCATCCCTGCCGAATTCAAGGTGCTGGCTATCGCCTTTGTATTTGCGGCAGTGTTTCTTGGCGAAGTGCACGGCTATTACACCCGCTTCTGGTGGTGGGATATCGTCTTGCACACCAGTTCTGGTTTCCTGCTCGGCATTGTCGGTTTTCTGCTGGTGTATGTGCTCAATGAAACCGAACAAATCGATATGCACATGCGTCCCGGTTTTGTGGCTTTTTTTGCCTTTCTGTTTGCACTCGGCGTAGGTACGCTCTGGGAAATTTTTGAATTCGCCATGGATTCACTGTTCGGCACACAAATGCAAAAACCTATGCTCGGCGATCCTTCAGGTCTGACTGATACCATGATCGATCTCATCGTGGATGCCATCGGTGCCTTGATAATTTCCGTGCTTGGCTATGGTTATCTGAAAACCAAGGGCAATGAGTCTTTTCTGGAGCGCTGGATACAGAACTTTATCAATGCCAATCCAAGGTTGTTCAAGCGTAACTGGGGCAGAAAGAAAAACAATTCAGAATAATCGACAGGACATCTTCCCGGCTCATTTCAGGCTATCCGCAACTATTTGCAGATGGCTCAAGCCTCTATGATGAGTGTCTGACTTTCCAGGTTTTGGATCTTGAATGGCGCCGTTGCTTCGTTATGTTTTTCTGCTCACCTGTCTGTTGTTGTCAGCTTGTGATAATGGTGAACCTATTGCCCTGGGTGAGCATAATGTCATCACCGAAAAAGAGCTGCCAGTCTGGCTTGATGGCACCGTCAACATGACGCCACAGGAATGGCTGATAATGCGCAGCAGACCCGGCAATCAAGGCACAACAGCTGTTCCAATCAACGAGAAAAATGCGGTTGGCTTGCTGATTGATCAGGCCAGTGCCCGGTTTGATGAGAGTCACCGAATGGTCGCCAATCGGGCAGCTCAATTACAGGATATGCTTGCTGAGCATGATATCCATGAAGACGCCATCAGTCTGATGCATTGGTTTGTTGATTTGCCTGCCACGCAACACCCGCATAGTTTTTCAGCAATGTGCCAGTATTATTACAACATGCGCTCACAAGGCTATAGCCAGCAGGAAGTTGGTCAAGCGCTGTTGAAAATGTAAGCGGCATCAACCGCAAATGGCAACTCACTGTACTCATTCATACGGCTGCTCGAAACCCTGCAAGAATGTTTCTATAATAAAGTCAGTTGATCTCTCGCAAGCGCCCAATTCATGGCAATGCAAGGTGAGCAGCGCCATTATTTCCAGCAGATAATCACCTTCATGTCATCAAGCACCTCATCCAGCTACGCAGATCTGATTCGCAGTCATTACGGACTAATCGGCGTGGCCTTGCTTGCCATGTTTACAGGCAATCTGGGCCAGAGTTTCTTTATCGGTCTGTTTCAAGCAGACATCATGGCGCATCTCGGCTTGAGCCTGACCCAGTTTGGCAGTCTGTATGCTGGCATTACCATGCTGAGTGGCTTTCTGGTCCTGCACTTTGGTGCCAAACTTGACTGGATCCCCCCAAAGCAATACGCCTCGCTGGTTTTTCTGGCTTTAGCCAGCGGCTTGCTGCTGTTAACGCTCTCCCCCTGGTTAATCGCCAGCATGTTGGGACTGGCACTGCTGCGCTTTTGTGGACAAGGCTTGATGACCCATCTGGCCAGTACACTGGCCGCGCGTGAATTTCAGACAAATCGAGGCCGGGCACTGGGCTTGGTCAGCCTGGGTATGCCGATGGGCGAAATTCTGCTGCCGCCGCTGATTGCTTTGGCAATGATTTGGATGAACTGGCGGCAAATCTGGTGGATATTGCTGGGCTTGTTAATTATCTGCTGGCTGATTGCCCTGTTTCGAGTCGACTGGCCGGATGCGCCGCAAAACAAACAACAGGCTAAGCAAAAACAACAAACCGGCCAATCGCCCACCAGAGAATTACGTTTCTGGTTATTGATGCCAGTATTGATGGCATTACCGATTGCACTGACCGGTATCTTTATTTTTCAGGCACAAATGACTGCCGACTTAGGTGCCAACATCACTACCTATGCCATTGCGCTGATGGCAATGGGATTAGCCCGTTTCCCCGGGGCACTGCTGGGCGGTCGATGGGTAGATGAATTTGGCGTCGCCATGCTGGCAAGGGTTTATCTGTTGCCATTTGCAGCAGGATTACTGATTGCCGCCATTGTCGGTGGCAATGTCGGCATCTGGCTGATCATGCTGGGCGCAGGTCTGTCACTTGGCATGCAATCTCCCATTGGCGACAGCCTGCTGGTCAAAATCTGGGGTCGTGAATTTTTGGGACGTTTACGCTCAGTCAAGTCAGCCTTAATGGTTTTCTCAACCGGCGTCACACCAGCAATTGTCGGCCTGGCTTTAGATGGTGGCATTCACTTTCAAGCGATTCTTGCCGGCATGCTGTTATTTTTGCTGATTGGCTGGTGCCTGGCATTGCCTCCCATTCAAACTGCCAGCCAGTCAAAAGAGCCCTCAAGCTGATAATTATTAAAGAAGCGGCAAAAATTGCCGCTATTTAAAATATCACCATCGGCCGAGGGTTCACTTATGACATCTACAATCCAACCATTTGGACAAACTGTCAAAAACATCGCGCAAGATCCTGCCAACAAAACAGAACGGCCACTGGGTCAGCAAATTTCTGAACTGGCCAAAAGCAGACAATCTCTGCTCAGTGAAGCCAAAAGTGAATTTAATCGTAACCTGATCGAAGTCACGATTTCGGTCAGCAACAGTCGCGGCGACTCATCAATGTCTTTGCTACTGAAAACCGCGATTGAAGGCATTAACGACGCACTCAAAGATGACTTTGGCGATAACGCGATCCAAAACGCCTATCAACAAGGCATTGATGTCTCCCCCGAAGCAACTGCCGAGCGTATTGTGCAAATGAGCACCGCCTTTTTTGACGCCTACTACGCCAGTCGGCAAGACATGCCGCTTGATGAAGCCTTGCAATCGTTTGTCGAAGTCATCAGCCGCGGGATTGATCAGGGCTTTAAGGAAGCTCGGGATATCCTCTCCGGGCTACAGGTACTGCAAGGCGAGATTGCCAGCAATATCGACAAGACCTACGATCTGGTACAACAAGGTTTGCAAGACTTCCTGCAACAACGATTACCTGCCAGCAAAGAATGAATCAAACGCTTGTGGCTTGAGTTATGCCACAAAGCCGCCTAACCTGAACGTTTCAGCACACAGTGGCTGAGACATTGTGTTGAGGGAGGCCATGCCGTGGATAAAACGCTGGTAATTGGTGCCAATGGTCAGATTGGCAAGCAACTGGTGCAGCTGATGTCCGGGCAATCCATGCATGTCCGAGTGATGCTGCGTTCGCAGAACCAAGCCTCTTTTTTTACCGCTCTAGGCGCTGAAGTCGTCATTGCCGATCTGGAACACCCCTTGCCCGTTACCGCCTTTGCTGAGTGTGACAAAGTGGTATTCACTGCCGGTAGCGGTGGCAAAACCGGTGCCGCCAAAACCATTCTGGTTGATCTTTGGGGTGCCTGCAAAGCCGTGGATATGGCCAAGCATCATGACATCAAACAATTTGTCATGGTCAGCGCCCAAAATGCCGGGGATCCGGACAATGGCAACCCGGCCATCAAGCATTACAACGTCTGTAAGCATTTTGCCGATGATTACCTGCAACACAGTGGCGTGCCCTACACCATTCTTCGTCCAGGACGGTTAACCGATGAAACGGCCACAGGGCATATCTCAACATCCCGGCCTGACAAAAAAGATGACCGAATCATCAGTCGCGCCGATGTGGCTGCCTGCATTGTGCAATGCCTGGATCACTCCGAAGCCATCAATCAAATCGACGAACTGTATTATGGCGATATGCCAATCAGCGAAGCTTTTAACAAAGGTCGATCTATTTAAACACTCACCATATATACTGCTTGGCCGGCGACCTCAAGAAAAGACCAAAGCGGCAATACTGAGCGTTTTTAGAGTGAATGGAACATCACGAGTGGTCAATGTCGGCACCAAGGTCAAAAACATTCGTCTGGTAGGCCGTGACCATAACATTGACTGCAAGATTGATGGTATCGGTGCAATGAAGCTCAAATCACAGTTCGTCAAAAAAGTCTGACAGTCGCTAAATCGGCTTACCATATATAAAAAAGGGCTCTTTTGAGCCCTTTTTTGTGAAGATTACTTTTCAGCGACCTTCTTGATGTTTTCGTGAATTTTAAACAACACGATCAGTAACTCACACCAGATCCGGGCAAATACACCACCGCCAATGATGGTAGCAATCCCACTGAGGAAGCCAAAAAAGCCATTGCCGCTGAACATCAGCCCTAAACCGGAAATCACCACAAAAAACAAAATCAGCCAATAAACCAGCGTGATGATTTTGGGCGTCAGCATTGAATCAAAGTAAAAGATGTCTCTCATGGTCATTCCTTGTTATTGATAATTGAGTCATACGGACGCGTTCGTCTTTTCGCTTCCGTGCGTTTTGCAGTTTCTGTTATCAACCAAACGGTTTAACGCCGAACAAGGCCACATGCAGATAGAGGGCAAACACCTTCCACAACACCAGACCGACCACGATCACCAGAATGTCAGCTTTCAGCGTTCCCTGGGCGCGGCTGACACCAAGTCTGCGATCCCGGCGGCGCGATACGGCAAAGTCAACCACAGACCAAACCAGAAAACTGCCGAACAAGAGTAAGGCAGCAAGGGTGCCATTGGCAACCAAATGTGCCACGGCCCAGAGCTTGACCGCCAATAGCATTGGATGGCCCACTTTCGCTTTGATTCGCGATGCTGGCAGATAGGTCGCGACCAGCAATATAAAGGCAGGTAGCGTCAATAAGGCTGCCAGATGTCTGCTCCACACCGGGGCCACCCACAACACTTCTGGCGCAGCTTTAATGGCAGAGTAGCCAACCACAATCAACCACAGGCCAATCAGCGAGAGCAGGGCATAAACAGTTTTCCATTTCAAAATGCCATGTTTGGCAATTTGAGCGGTTCGCCAGTCATCAGCAAAAATTCTGGTCGAATGAACCCCAAGAAAAAGGAGCAGGCCCGTCAGCAGTGTCAGCATATTAATCTCCAGATGATTGATTCAAATTGTCTACTACACTTTAGCTTGTTAAGCCATTGAAGTCTTCTCCTCCTGTTATTGATTGAGCAAACACAATCCAATGCTGACGATTGCTATACTGAGTTCAAAACGTTTTCTTTAGCTGGTTGATATCGAGTGACTGAACAGCTGCAACAGGCTTCAAACTACACCGACATAGCACCGGCATCTCCGGAAAGTCGTACATCGTTGCGACGATTACGCGCCTGTCATGAATGTGACTGGGTCATGGTATTGCCACGTTTGCGGCCCGGTGAAAAATGCACTTGCCCACGCTGCGGTCATACTATCGTGCGCCGACACTTTAGACCCGCACAACGCAGCATGGCCCTGGCACTCAGTGCACTGGTGGCGTTGATACTGGCCGTGTCGTTTCCCTTTGTCAGCTTTGATGTAAGAGGCTTTGGCAACAATATCGAGCTGACACAAACCGCCACAGCATTATTGGGCTTTCATCAGCCAGTCATTGCCATCATTGTGGCCTTGACCATTATCGTATTACCGGCGGTTTATCTGTTTGCCGTCATCTGGCTGCAACTCGGACTGATGCAGGGCAAGCCTCTGCCGTTCAGCCGCAGCATCGCCCGTTCGCTATCACACATGAATCCGTGGATGATGGCAGATGTATTCATCATCGCTGCCTTGGTCAGCCTGATAAAAATTGCCGGCATGGCAACTATCGGTTTTGGCATCGCGTTTTGGGCGTTTTGTGCCTTTGCTATTTTGCTGTTGATGACTACACATTCCATTGATGCCGATTGGATGTGGTTTTCCATTGCCGGAGAACCTCAAGCGCCCAAGCAGATTCAAACCGGCCAGACCGCTTCCAGCCAGGGCATGACCGGCTGCCCGACTTGTGGCCTGGTGAACAGTCTGGATGCATCTGGTCATGGCGAATGTCGCCGCTGTGGTGAACCGTTGCATGCCCGGGTACCGCACAGTCTGCAACGCACCTGGGCCTTATTGTTTGCTTCGATCATCATGCTTTTTCCGGCCAATCTCTATCCCATCATGACCACGACGCTGCTGGGCCAAAGTCAGACGTCCACTATCCTGGGCGGTGTGGTGCAACTCTGGCAAAATGGTTCATGGCCTATCGCACTCATCATCTTTGTCGCCAGTGTGGTGGTGCCGGTGGGCAAAATCATCGCGCTGGGCTGGCTGTGTCTCATTGTGCGACATACTGAAGAACTCAAAGCCTCGGTCAGAACTCGGCTGTACCGTGTCACTGAATTTATCGGACGCTGGTCGATGGTCGATTTGTTTGTGGTGGCAATTATGGTCGCACTGATTCGAGCAGGTAATATTATGTCTATTGAGCCGGGTTCAGCGGCAGTCGCCTTTGGCGCAGTCGTGGTATTAACCATGTTGGCGGCCATGACCTTTGATCCCCGTTTGATATGGGATGGAACACAATCAACTAAGCAACGCCAGTTTCAGGAAAGTAAACAATGAGTGATGAGAGCAGAACATCGCGCAGTGACGAAGCGCGTCCGGATGTTCACCGGGCGGTTGCGAGCAAGCAATCCCGTTTGTCACCGATCTGGATCGTGCCTATCGTTGCCCTGTTTATCGGCTTGTGGCTGGTCTATGACAGTTATAGCCGAATCGGTCCACGCATCACGCTGACCATGCCCAATGCAGAAGGCATTGAAGCGGGTAAAACCATGATCAAAACTCTGAATGTCGATATTGGGCAAGTGGAACAAGTCAAACTGTCCGATGATTTGACGCATACCCTGATTATTGCCCGCATCAATCCCGATGCTGAAGCCATGCTGGTTGAAGACAGCCGCTTCTGGGTGGTGAAACCAAGAATTGGCCGTGAAGGCATCAGCGGTCTGAGTACCGTGTTATCTGGTGCATACATCCAGTTGGCGCCCGGTCAATCTAGCGAACCGCAACGTGAATTTGCGGTATTGGAGCAGCCTCCTTCATCACTGCTCTACGCTGACGGTGTTCGCATCACTCTGGAAAGCGATCTCGGCAAGGCGCTCAAACCGGGGGATCCCGTCACCTACAAAAATCATGTGGTGGGCCGGGTTGAAAGCACTGAGTTTGTGCCAGAAATTCAAAGAATGCGTCATCAACTTATCATCGAAACGCCTTATGACACACTAGTGACAGAAAGCACCCGTTTCTGGTCAGCCACAGGTATTGATTTAAGACTGGATGCAGATGGCTTTAGAGTCAACGTCGCGGCATTGGAATCATTGCTAACTGGCGGCGTCACCTTTGGTTTGCTGGAAGGCTTTACGCCCGGTAAACCCGTTGATGCAAACAGCCTGTTTACACTCTATGCCAACGAAGAATCGGCAAGGCAAGGTGCCTACAACAAATATCTTGAATATGTATTGATGGTGGACGGCACGGTAAGAGGCCTCAGAAAAGGTGCGCCGGTTGAGTTTCGAGGTCTACGTGTCGGTACGGTTCAGGCTGTGCCCTGGCGATTTATGTCCAGACAAAGTTTTGCAATCCCGGTGCTTATCCGCATCGAACCTCAACGCCTGCTGGCCGGAGATCCGGTTGACCTCAAGGAATGGTCAGAGCGCATCGAACGCATGACCCAGGCGGGTATGCGCGCCAGTCTTAAATCCGGCAATCTGCTGACCGGCGCGGTTTTTGTAGATTTAAGTTTCCAGCGTGATAGCACAGAACCTTACGAACCCTCCACATTTGAAGGTCGACCGGTATTGCCAACGGTGTCTACAGGACTTGCTCAAATCGAGCAACAAGTTGCCGACTTGCTTGAAAAACTCAACAACCTGCAAGTTGAGCCATTGCTGAGCTCGGTAGACAACACCATGAGCAGCACACAAGACATGCTCATTAATGTCGGAGAGCTCACGCAAAGCCTGCAATCACTGACCCGAAGTCTGGAGTCATTGCTGGAAGATCCGCAAACGCGCGAAATTCCCCAAAACATCAACGACACTCTGAAAGAGCTGCAACAAATCATGCAGGGCCTGACACCAGACTCAGGGGTGTATCAGGAAATGACACGCACACTGCAACGACTTGAAAAACTGATGCGTGATCTGCAACCTGTTGCCAGAACACTGGGTGAACAACCCAATGCCCTGATATTTGAACGCCGTATTGATGCTGACCCGCAGCCACGTGCACCGAGAAACCAGGAATAGATCAATGTCCATTAAACACTTGCCACTATTACCGTTATTGCTTCTACTGACCGCCTGTGTCGGTAAACCGATAGCGGTTGAACGCTATACCCTGCCCGATGCCAACCAAATCGCAGGCAGTGACCGTTTACATCAACACAAGCTAATGATAAATAACGTGCAACTGGCAGATTATCTGGATGGCGAAGGCATCGTGCTGCAACTGGATGACATTCGTATTCATCAAGCCAGAGAACATCTCTGGGCAGAAGCGCCCGGCCAACAAATTCAACGCGGGCTGCGTCACCGGCTGGCCGTGCTGCTTTCAGATACCCAAGTCTCCACCGGCAACCGGATATCTGACAGCAATACCATGATGCTGGCCGTTGAATTCGAGCGTTTTCAGGGGCATTTTGACGGTATCGCTGTCAGCAGCGGCCATTGGCAACTGCTCAATCAACAAGGAGAAATTCTGGCGACAGAAGCATTCCAGTTGAGCTCAGTACTTGATGGTGATGGCTACCCACAACTGGTCAGAGCTCTGGGCCGAAATCTCGACGCCCTGGCCGAGCAAATCGCCAGCACCGTGAAGATGATAAAGGCTAGGGATTAACTGATAAATGGTTTCTGGAAGATTTGGCGGCAATGTAAAAACTCAAGTGTCAGCTATTTTTACCCTGTCCCCTAATCATGTGTGATTTACCTGTCATATAACGAGGTTAAAAAATGAAGAATTTCGTTTTCCCATTGCTGCTAATGATCATTTCTCTGCTCTCCCCCTCGCTGTATGCTCAAAACTTATCGGATCAACTCGAGGCATTAGAAGCCTCCATCAGAGAAGCCAGAGCAATGGGATTTGATCAAGCCACCATTGACCAAATGCAAACAATGCTAGAGGCCGCAAAGGCTGAACAATCCAATCGCGGCATGAACGGACAGGAATCAAACATGGGAGCGAATCATTTTGATGAACTCAATGCCAGAAGCTACAGCGACTGTGATCAATTCAGCGACAATATCGCCTTTAGTTACTGCCAGGCAGCAGCGCATTACTTTTTAATGTATGTCGAAACCTACTCGCAAGAAGGGGATACTGAAGCCGCCAATCAGATCTATGCTGGCCATGTAGAAGCCGTTGAGAACCTGATTCAATATGTCGATAACTTTATGACGGCGCCAAGGCAGTAAACCAATCAAGTTTTACCCTATTAATTACGCCCCATAAAAATAAGGCCAGTCAACTTGATAGCTTCTATTTACTATCAGTTGACTGGCCTGATGTTTTGTCTGAATTTTATGAGTTGTCGAACAAAAATCCGAGTTGAATCCTTCAACTTAAACAGTTTGCGAATCTTGATTACTCAACCGACGACGGACCAAACCAAACATCCCCAAGCCCGACAGCAACAGCCATCCAGCGGCTGGCAATGGTATCTCAGACAAGTCTGCAGGTTTGACACTGTAGTGAATATTGTCAATGCCAACATCCCATGAATCAGGACCCAGGTTAATTTGAATTCCCGCGAGTGAGGTCCACATCAAGCTTTGAAGTGTTGTCACCATCCCTGTTGGTAATGGACTAAAGCTCTGAGTGAACAAGACTGAATTGGTCGCAATATCGATAACTTCAACGAAGGTATCTCTCGATCTGTTTGCATACGGGGCGATATCAAAGCTTGTCACACTCACTTCATAACCCGCTTCGGGTTTAAAGAGAATCGATAAACCGCCACCACCATTGGTCCCATACGCAACACCTGTAAGCGTTTCGTAACCGGTCCCCCACCAAAACAAATTCTGCTCGGCTGGTGTATTACGGTTGGCGTCATAAATCACATCTAACTGACCAGCGATGTCGCCGTAGTCCTGGCTGATTGTGGAACCGTTACCACACACACCCGTAGCAGTAGTACAAATATCTCCCGAGAAATCAAGAATATAGGCCGCGCTTACAGCAGGCGATGCCAACACAAATAAAAGCGTTCCAATAAATTTCTTCACAACAAAATCTCCCTATCACTTGTTAGGTTTTGGAGTACCCTAATCAATGAGGTTGTGACTTCCAACTGTGGTAGCCGACTTGATAAAAGCACATTTTGTGAACTGGATCAACTTTTCAGGACATTTAGCTTGACAGACTAACAGGTTCGGTATTCAAGCACTCTTAAAAAAATTAAATATAGCCGTCGAATACTCTAATTCAGATGAAATTACCGGCGAATTTTCTGGCAAAGAAAATGCTGTGCAATTCTTTTAGAGCGTCACCAAGGTATGACAAAGCGCTGCTGTCGGACAAATTTTCCGCTGCGCTCCATTTTGCCGCAGAGCGTGACGTGACACCCAAAAAGAAACCAAATCATGAACACTCAGTCGCGAAGTAATGAAGTTGACATTATCAATGACCTGAATTTGCCCTCTGCTCGCCGCGTTAACCTGGAACAGAAGCGAATCAATGTTGATTTTCAAGCTTGGGTTGTCAAGTCATTGAACCGTGGGGCTGCGCGCATTGGCGTTACGTGTCAATCGATCATCAAGGTGTGGTTGGTAGAGCGTCTTCAGACAGAAGCTGCCAACAAGCCACTTATATGGTGACGCAGCAAGCGGTGCTTAATGAGGCCAAAGACCTAGCTTACATAAAAGCTATGCGTCTTGGGACAATCAAGGGCTCGGCAACTTGATTATTTACCCTTGGGCTTTAGCACCTATGTCTGGGGTTATTTTAGCATCGAGCGAATATTGGATAAGTGGGCCTTGCCGCGCTCCTTGCGCTCCGCCGGATCCACCTGTGTTTTTTCGTTCATCCAGATAAGATCTTCGGCTGGCAGCTCGCGCAGAAAGCGGCTTTCTTCACAATCCATGCGCTCACCATAGCGTTTGCGACTGTTGGCCATGGTAATCACCAGACTGCGTTGCGCTCGGGTGATGCCAACATAGGTCAGACGCCGCTCTTCTTCAATAGAGTCAATTTCAATGCTGTTGCGGTGCGGCAGGATTTCTTCTTCCATGCCGATCATAAATACATGAGGAAATTCTAATCCTTTGGCAGCGTGCAGTGTCATCAGATGCACGGCATCGGCTTCATTCTCATCTTCCTGCCGATCCAGAATATCCATCAAGGTCAGACGAGCAGCGATATCACCGATACTTTTTTCTTCGGTGTCCTGATCAATCAGGCGCTCGATCCAGTTAATCAGCTCGATGACGTTTTCCATGCGTCGTTCGGCTTTATTGGGATCACCACTGGTTTCCTCCAACCAGCCGCGATAGTCGATTTCCTCGACCATGTCCTTGATAGCTTCCGGCAGGTTACCGCGTGCCGCCCGGTCAGCGATATCGACCAGCCAGCGACTGAACACATCAAGGTTTTGCGTCGCCTTGGTTGGTAATTGTTCCGCCAGTCCCATTTCAAAGCAGGCACCAAACAGACTGGTATTGCGCTTGGCGGCATACTCACCCAAAGCCTGCAACGTCGATGCACCTATGCCGCGCCGTGGTGTATTGATGACCCGCAGAAACGCATTGTCATCATCCTGATTAGCCAGCAAACGCAGGTAGGCCATAATGTCTTTGACTTCGACTCGCGAGAAAAATGAGGTACCGCCGGTCAGAAAATACGGCACATTGTGTTCACGTAATACTTTCTCAATCGGTCGTGACTGATGATTACTGCGATATAGAATGGCGTAATCCTTGAAGCTCGCCTGATGTTTGAGCTTGTGATACAGCAGTTCGGAGACAACCTTTTCGGCTTCATGCTCATCATCACGACAGCCGATGACGCGGATCGGATCGCCCTCGCCCATGGCACTCCATAGCTGCTTTTCAAATACATGCGGATTATGGCTTATCAGCTTGTTGGCAACTCGCAGAATGCGACTCATCGAGCGGTAATTCTGCTCCAGCTTGATCAGTTTGATACGTGGAAAATCGGTATTGAGTTGCGCCAGATTTTCTGGTCGAGCGCCACGCCAGGAATACACTGATTGATCATCATCCCCCACCACGGTGAGTTTTTCGCGTATGCC
Source organism: Methylophaga sp. (assembly GCA_020831825.1). Taxonomy (GTDB): domain Bacteria; phylum Pseudomonadota; class Gammaproteobacteria; order Nitrosococcales; family Methylophagaceae; genus Methylophaga. The sequence continues at coordinate 182,877 of JAFIFW010000010.1, forward strand.
GACCAATTGCTTGACCAGTTCATACTGGCAGCCGTTGGTGTCCTGATATTCATCGACCAACAGATAGTGAATCTTGGCCTGCCATTTCTGCAACACCTCACGGTGTTCACGAAACATCAGCACTGGCTGCAAAATCAGATCATCAAAATCGACAGCATTATAGGCTTTTAACGCTTGCACATAACGTGGGTAAATCTTTGCGGCAAATTGTTGTTGGGCGCCATCAGCTATCTGCTCTGCCTGAGCAGGCAGCACCAGTTGGTTTTTCCAATCTGAGATTTGGGTTTGTACCTGCTGGGCATGGTCACTGTCGGCAGCAAAATCACGGCCCATCAAATCCCTGAGTACTGCCAAAGTGTCTTGAGCATCAAAAATCGAAAAGCCATTGCGATAGCCCAGCGCCTTACCGTCACGACGCAGAATATTCAGCCCCAGTGTGTGAAACGTGGACACCATCAGACCACGAGTAGAACTGCGTTTGTTGGCCATCAGCTCAGCCACACGGCTTTTCATTTCCCGCGCCGCTTTATTGGTGAAGGTGACCGCTGCAATATGGCTGGCCTTGATATCACACTGTTCAATCAGATAAGCGATTTTGCGGGTAATCACTCGTGTCTTGCCACTACCGGCACCGGCCAACACTAATAAAGGTCCGTCGATGTAACGTACAGCTTCCCGCTGTTGCGGATTCAGATCATTCACAAATACTTACAAACTCGTGTCGAGACGGCGATAGCCAATCGCCTCGGAAAGATGGCTGGTCTGGATAGATTCACTGTCTGACAAATCGGCAATGGTACGCGCCACGCGGAGAATCCGGTGATAGGCACGTGCTGACAAACCCAGCTTGTTGATCGCCTGTTCCAGCAAATGAAAGTTCTGATCGGACAAGGCGCACACGCTCTCCAGTTCTCTGTGTTCCAAATTGACATTGGGCTTGCCACTGCGCTGCAGTTGCCTGTCTCGGGCTTTGATCACCCGCTGTCTGACTACCGCACTGGACTCAGGTAATGGCTCATCAGCACTGGGCCGCAACAGTTTTTTATCCACCGCAGGGACTTCCATTAGCAAATCAATTCTATCCAGCAACGGGCCGGAGATTTTAGCACGGTATCGACGTATCTGATCGGCTGTGCAATGACACCGAGCCTGCCCCAAATAACCGCAAGGGCAAGGGTTCATGGCAGCAACCAATTGAAAACGTGATGGAAATTCTGCCTGCTGTGCGGCGCGAGACACCATGATTCGGCCCGACTCGATTGGCTCACGCAATACCTCAAGCACTTTTCGATCAAATTCCGGCAACTCGTCCAGAAACAACACGCCATTGTGTGCCAGAGAGATTTCACCCGGTTTGGGCTGACTGCCGCCACCGACCAAAGCCACAGCAGAAGTCGTGTGATGTGGTGATCTGAACGGTCTTTGCCGCCAGGTCTCCACACTAAAACCCTGACTGGAAATTGAATGCAAGGTCGCCGTTTCAATGGCTTCCAGTTCGCTCATCGGCGGCAATATGCCCGGCAATCGGCTGGCCAACATGGTTTTCCCGGTGCCCGGTGGCCCGGAAAACAACAGGCTATGACCACCAGCAGCGGCGATTTCCAGTGCTCTGCGAGCACTTGCCTGACCTCGAACATCACTTAAATCAGGATACCGGGGTGTCAGATCCTGCAACTGCGGTTCAAGCAAAACCAGACGTTGCTGCTGATGCAGATGGGCACACACCTCAAGCAAATGCCGGGCAGCATAGCTCTCACCTTGTTCACACAATGCGGATTCCTTGGCATTGTCTTGCGGCACCAATAACTGCCGCTGAGCTTCGGCGCAGGCTAATACGGATGGCAATACGCCACGTACCGGCCTGAGTTCACCACCCAGTCCGAGTTCGCCAATAAACTCCATATTACTCAAAGATTCGGTTGGAATTTGCCCGGAAGCTGCCAATATTCCGAGTGCAATCGGCAAATCAAAACGACCGCCCTCTTTTGGTAAGTCGGCCGGGGCCAGATTAATGGTGATGCGCTGCTGTGGAAACTGGAAACGGGCGTTGATAATGGCAGAGCGAACCCGATCCTTGCTCTCCTTGACCGCTGTTTCCGCCATGCCGACGATAGATAGACTGGGCAGACCATTGGATAAATGTACTTCGACCGTGACTGGCTGCGCATGAATACCGGTCAGTGCCCGGCTGTGAACCTTTGCAATACTCATCTTCCTTTCCCTGGAATTTAGCACTTATCAAGTCAAGCATACCCGGCATTATAGGTTTGTCCAGCCAGCCTGAAAGTGAGACATAAAAAACCGTAAACGCCCAAGCTCTGACGGTTTTTTTGATGCTTTAGCAGTTATCAGTCGAGATAGCTGCAGCAGTAATCCACCAGTTGACTGATTTTCAGGTCAAATGAGGCATTGGCTGGTACGTTGAAAGACTGACCCGCTTCAATGTGGTGCCACTCTGTTTCATCTTTGAGTCGGTAATCCAGGGTGCCAGCCATGATTTCCATCAATTCGGCTTTTTCGGTGCCAAAGGTGTAATCGCCCGGCATCATGATGCCAAGTGTTTTATAGCTGCCATCGGCAAAAGTAACTTTACGACTGGTGACTTTGCCGTCGAAGTAGACATTGGCTTCACGGGTCACCGTGACATTTTCAAATACAGACATAAGGCTCTCTTATTCAGGTTTGTGGGCTTGTTCGAGTTCAGCAACACGCTTTTCCAGCGCTTCCAGCTTTTCGCGGGTGCGCAATAATACCTGAGTTTGCACCTCAAATTCTTCACGTGTCACCAGATCCAGCTTGTTGAAAGTGCTACTCAGGGCCGAGCGAAGATTTTTCTGCGCATCATCACGCATCTGTAACAAACCCGGTGGCAAGGCTTTGGTGAATGTGTCGATGATTTCGTCAAACTTTTTCGGGTCGATCATGGTCTTTCCTCTGATACCTGTTTCTGATGAAGTTTATTCTACGGCAATCATCGCGACTGTGAATGCTGTTTGAACTCAGGGTCTGTTTGCGATGGTTTCGCTTGCACGTTATGCTTTGTCAGGTAAAACTTTTTTCGAGGTCTCTCATGTCAGCAGTATTCTGGATCATCATCGTTAGTGCAGCATTGATCAGTGGCGTGTTTGGCTATGTCATGGGGCGGCGAAATCAGCCGGGAAGCCCTGAAGACATCGAGCATATTCGCGCACTTCATGAACAACAGTTGATGCAGAAACAAGCAGAGTTTGATGCCTATCGTGAAGAAGTGCATCAACACCACGAAAAAACGGCCAATTTGTTTGTATCAATGGCCGCGCCCTATCGGGAAATGTTTGACCATTTGTCAGAAGGCTATGACCGTCTGGGTGATTTCACCCAACACAAAATCTTGCCGGAACGTGCGGGTGCGTTGCTGGATGGTCCCGAGCCAGACAAAACCAACAACCCGTTTGACCCGAGCATGGCACCTGAACCTATCATCAGCGAGCAACCGCCTCGTCGGGATGATTAATCAATCGTTCAAGGCCACTTTGCCGCTCCAGCTTGCGTTGTAACGACCACTGCAACACGTTGGCAGACGCCATGACTGACACTGATTGCCTTGCCCGACTTAGCGCGGTGTAGACCAGCTCTCGCCCCAGCAGGGCGTTATCTTCTTCTGGCATCAATAACAAGATCGCATCAAACTCCGAGCCCTGACTTTTGTGAATGGTCATAGCAAACACGGTTTCATGTGCAGGCAAGCGACTGAGTGGGATTTGCCGCAATTCTCCCGCAAACTGAAACCAGGCCTTCAACTCGCCTGAGGCATCTACCAATATTATGCCGACATCGCCGTTGAATAACTGCTGACGATAGTCATTTTGCGTCACCATAATGGGCCGACCCGCATAATACGGCTGTGAAGTTCGCCAGCCTCGCCTTGCCAACAAGCGTTCCATCATGATGTTCACGGCCAGCACGGATTGCGGCCCCTGACGCATTGCACACAACACCCGAAACTGCTCAAAAGTACTCAGACATTCAGGCACTGATTTTTCGCTTTCGACGGCGCTGATGTAGTGTTGATAACCCTCGGTTAATTGCCGTTGCAACTGCTCGTTGGAAAACAACTGCCAGCTATCAAATTCTGTCAGCAAATCCATCAAGCGCACGGCATTACCCTGATTGGCCGCGGTCACCAATTGGCCAACTGTACCGCCCGCAGCAAAACGATAACTGTGCTCAAGTTTGATGACACAGTCCTGTAGCGGCAATTTGTCGCTCGAATCAGCCAATTCAAGCGCTGCCAGCTCTGCAGCAAGCTGTCGAAAACCATCAGAAAAACCGGTGGCTTGAGCACACAAACTTGCCAACACCGCGCCCGACTCGACCGAAGCCAGCTGACCGGCATCGCCCAGCAAAATCAACCGGGCATGCACCGGCAATGATTTGAGCAACAACGCCATCAGACTGATATCAATCATTGAGGCTTCATCGACAATCAAGACATCCACCGGCAATGGCCGGTCGGCAGAATAACGCCCTTGGTCATGACGTGCCGTGATACCTAATAGCCGATGCAATGTTTTGGCTTCGTATATCTGTTCACTGCCCTGATTCACCGCTTGCTGCAAGCGGGCAGCGGCTTTACCCGTCGGCGCAGCCAATGCGACTCGTAATGGATGTGCAGTCGTCTGCTCAAGCACGTTTAATGCACGCAAAATATTCATCACCACGGTAGTTTTACCGGTACCGGGTCCACCGGAAATCACCACCAACTGCTGATGCAAAGCGCTTAACACCGCTACTTTTTGCCAATCAATGCCGGGGACTTGACTGTTCCAGTTGGCAAAAAAGCTTTGCAATGCAGGTTTATCCAGAGGCAATTCAACGGCTTTGGCGCGTTGCAAAACAGACTTGGCTACCTGCTGCTCGTCCTGCCAATAACGATACAAATACAATAAGCCGTTTTCAGTCAGCACCAACGGTTTAAATTCGCTCTCGCTGCCGACCACCTCACTGCGCTGCAATTGCATTAACCACTGTGATGTCTCCGGGATGACCGCTGCAATCATTGGTTGTGTCGCAGGCGTTTCGTGCAGGTTCAAACACACGTGGCCGTCACTGATTGCCTCACTCAACAGTCCGGCGCTCAGGGTAACCAAAGGATCTTCTGTCTGCTGCTGACGCGCGATATAAGCGGCAAATTGACAAGCCAACTCGGAGTAACCGGCTTCACACAATAGTTTCACCGCGTTCATCGTTCACCTGCCATCAACTGATCCACCGCTTCCAACAAGCGTCGATCCAGCCGGTCAAAATAAACACCCGTGAGCGAATCGTCCGGTTGCATTCCTCGAATAAACAGATAATAAACACCGCCAAAATGCAGCTCCGAATCATAATTTGGCAGTCGTTGTTGCAGGTGCCGGTGCAGGGCCACGCTGTAGATCAGATATTGCAGTGGATAGCCATGACTGAGCATGGCATTGTGCAGGGCTTCTCCCTGATAGTGCGACGGTTCAAAGCCCAGGTGATTGGATTTGTAATCAGCCAGATAAAAACGTCCCTGAGACTCAAACACCAGATCAATAAACCCCTTCATAAAGCCGGTCAGTTCATGAAAGTGCAAATCACGCGCCAGTGACTGCCAGATACTGTTAGTGGCTGTCTGTTGCAACGCTGTTTTCAACGAGGCCACATTCAAACCGGCCACTGGAAAATAAAACGCCATTTCATTGACTCGCTGCCCGGATTTCAGATCACTCAAACGCAATCCTTCTGCGTTTAACGGTGTATTGATGACTGCATACAGCCAGTCGGTGACCACTTCTGTCCATTGCAGGTCCAGACCAAACTGCGGCAACAGGCGTGACACCGTGGCACTGATGTTCACCGGCTCTGCCAAGTCAAATTCAATATTTTCCAGACATTTGTGCAGAAAATTGCCCGCCTGACGCCCCCGTTCAAAGCCAAATCTGTCCATAGTGTTACGTTGACTACTCAGCCCAGTATCAACCATGACTGGATCGGCATCATAATCAGGCTGCTCCGACACATGCCCGCGGCTTAACAAAGAAAAACTGCCAATACGCCAAGGCTTATGAATCTCGCCGTTAAAAGCGCGTGCCTGATAATCAGCCACATCTGATTGAGGCGCCTGATAGACCATCGGTGGTTGTGGCTGATAATCCGTCACTGAAATCGTGCCGCCACTGCTGGCTGCCAAGACCTGTAAATCCTCTCGCATCGCCGCAGAATTCTCGCCATGCAGTAATTGGAATAGCGCCGATTGGTCAATGCCTTTTACGTTACCCCAGACAATCACGCAACGCTCTCTGGCTCGAGTCAGTGCCACGTAGAGCAGGCGCAGTTCTTCAGCTTGTTTTTCCTGTTGAGCGAGTGCTTGTGCCTCAGACAACAGCGGTTCGGCCAGCGCTACGCTCGCTGCATGCTGCTGGGCCGGATCATGAAACTCAATGATCTCAGCCTTGTTATCCGGCTTTCTGCTGGTCCAGTTGAACGGACAAAACACAATCGGATACTCCAGTCCTTTACTGGAATGAATCGTGATGATCTTGACCAGGGCCGCATCACTCTCCAGCCGCAACTGTGCCATTTCATCTTCGGTATCACTGGCTTGTTGTTGTCTGGCAAACCATTGATTGACTGCTTCGATATGGTGATTCTGACGCGCTGATTCCGCCTGTACCAACTCGGCCAGATGCAGAAAATTAGTCAGTTGTCGTTCACCATCAGGCTGTTGCAACAGACGTTGCAGCCCATTATCCAATTGCAACAGGGCGCGAAACATTGCCATAAAGCCGGAATGTAACCAACGCTGTTGCAGACGTTGCAACTGCTCTATCAGGTCATTCCACAGTGCTTCATCCTGCTGGATTTGATAAAGCTGTTCGGCTGAATATTGAAATAATGGCCCGGCCAGTACTGTGCTCAATCGGTGAAAATGATCTGGTTGGGCCAGTGCCAGCATCAGACATGCGAGATCAGTCGCCTGTTTTGAGGCAAACACGTTTTCCCGCCCCTGCTGCACACTGTTGACACCCCGCTGACGTAAAGCCTGCTGGGTGATATCAGCGTCTCTGTGACTGCGCACCAGCACTGCGATATCTCCACCGTTGATGGCGCGTGTCTGTTGACTGTTTTCGTCAAACAAACTGGCTTTACCTTTGGCAGCTGCGTTGAGCAAACGGGCAATTTCATCAGCGGTGATCTCCACGGCAATCTTTCTCATCACCTCAAGCGTGTGAGGCTTTTCTGGCTTGTCGCTGTCCACATAAAAAAACTGCAAGGCTGAAGTTTCAAGCTCATCAAGCATTAACGCCGGATCGCCAACTCGCGAGGCTTCAACTTCAACAAAGGGAATCTGCTCATAAACAAAGGGGGTGGCCGTTTGCATAAACAAGCGATTCACCGCCGACACCAGCGAATGATGCGAGCGCCAGTTCTTACCCAGGGTATAGGTCTCGTTGGCATCCTGCTTGGCTGTCAGGTAAGTGAAAATATCCGCGCCACGAAAACTGTATATCGCCTGCTTGGGATCACCGACAAAAAACACCGGCAAACCGCTGTCGGCAAAGACTCGCCGGAAATTATCGTATTGCACGGGGTCGGTGTCTTGAAACTCATCAATCAGCGCGGTCTTAAACTGTTCACGCAATCGGGTGATCAGCCACGCCCCTTGAGGTCCCTGTATTGCCTGAGACAGATTGATCAACAAGTCGTCATAGGATTGCACCTGTTGCTGAATTTTCTGCTGGGGCAATTGTTCACGAATAAATCGCAGTAATTGCAGACGCAGGTGTTGCAGCTGCAGTGCCCGAACATTATCTAAGTCTTGATAACCCTTTTTTAGGGAGTCCATCGCTGACCAGAATCGCAGCTCTGGTAATTCAGTACCCTTTCTCAAACTGGTTTCGGCTTTTTCCAGTGTGGTTAAATCGAGCAATTCATCCCAGGCTGATGGACCGCTTGTTTCATTAAAAACAATGGGTAACAAAGCCAGCAATTTCTCAACTTTGGCAGGAATATAAATATTCTTCTTAAAGCCATCACCCGCTAAGAAAGCCATTATCTGCTCAGACTCTTGTTGCCAACTTTGGCTGGCATTCGAGAAGGCATTATTTAAGGCTTGAGTAACCGTCTCGACATCAACTTCCGGTAAATCCTGAATCTGCAAATAAGGTTTACCCACCAGACTGCGAATCGATTGCAGCAGGGTTTCCGGTGTTTGTTTTCTAGCCAATAGATAGGCGCTGAATTCTCTGTCCATTGGCACGACGTTCCTGCGCCAAAAATCATCGGTCACCGCCTGCAACAGCTCGCGGTCATCGCCCATCAAATCCATCTCAAACGGGCTGCCAGATTCAAAGGCAAAGTCTTTTAAGACCTGCTGACAAAAACTGTGAATGGTGAAAATCGCCGCTTCATCAAAACTCTGAATAGCCAGCTCCAGACGTTTCAAATCCTGAGTTCTGCCGGGCTGTTCAGTGACAATCAAATTACGTTCGTCACTGAGCTTTTTACGCAGGCGATCCCGCAGCTCCTGAGTCGCGGCGCGGGTGTAAGTGACCACCAGAATCTGATCGACATTCAACTGATGTTCCAGTATCAAACGCAGATACAGCCCCGCCAAGGTAAAGGTTTTACCGGTACCGGCACTGGCTTCAATCAGATTCACATCATGTAATGGCGTGGTTTTGAGATCAAACTGTTTCATAGCTTGTTTCCCTCAACTGCATCCCAGATTGGCTGATAAAGGCGCAGTGCTAATGCCCGAAATTCATCATTTATCGGTGATTCGCTGAACAGTAATTGATGATAGGGATCGGCATCCTCACCAAGCTGATAGCCACTGGTCCAGACCTTGAAGGCTTTGGCATCGGCATCGCTGGCGCCTTGCAACTCAGCGGCTGCGTAGCTCAGGCTGGTCAGAGGCGGTAACGGAATGGTTTGGTGCAATCCCTGCCAGTAAATCGCCAGCAAGTCAGCCAGCAATGCGCTGGCATCATCGACCGGCTTGAACAGCAGATAACTGTCTTCACATTGCAACTGGCTCTCGAAAGTCACACCCTCAGGTTTCAGACAGTTCAACACCAGATGAGAACACCACAGACCTAGCAAGTCTTTGGTTTTCATCTTGGCCAAGCGATAGTGCAATAAACCAGAGGCGGACAAACCTTCCAGTTGACCGGTAACCGTGAATGCACCGCAATCAAACTCAAATGACAGTGCTGGCAGAGGTGCTGACGTTCTCAACGGCTGCAGTTTTTCGGTAAAGCTGTCGACTTGTGCCAACTGCTGGTCAAACAACAAGTCTGCAAAAGCCCCTTGTGGCAAAACACCGGTAGCCTGAATAACGGGTTTTATCTCGTCGATTTCTCTTGCTGACAGGCGAGCTTCCAGCATCTGTTGCCGAATCGCCCAACCATCGAGTCCGTTCAGGGCAAATGGCTCTCGTACTTCCAGAGTGGCGTCTTCATTTTCAAAATTAATTCCCAGCCGTTGCTGGGCCAGAAATCGCGCCGGATGACTGAAAAAACTGATGAGTTGCGACAAGCTGACAAATCGCCAACTATCTTCCGCTTCTGGCAAAGGATTGGCAAACCACTGAACCGCTTGTGATTGTTTTTGCGCCGGCGGGCAGGCCTCGGCATTAAAGCTGAATAGCCTGTCATCCTGCGCGGAAAAATAACGCGGGCTAAACGCTTGCAAGGGATGGCGGGTAAGCAACTGCGTCCAGATGTCAGTGCCCTGTTCGGTCTTGAAACGTCTGTTCAATACGTCGGCGAAATCACTGACCAGCACCGACGGCGGAATCGCTGTGTTGTCATAAATACTGGCACCGACATAGCTGATGTAGAGGTGCTTGTTGGCTGAGAGCAATGCCTCGAGAAACAGATAACGATCATCATCACGGCGAGAGCGATCACCTGCCCGGTAATGTGAGGACAGCAAGTCAAAGCCCGGCTTGGGCTGACGACGCGGGTAGCTGTTGTCATTCATTCCAATCAGGCACACCACATCAAAGGGAATGCTGCGCATCGGCACCATGTCACAGAAAGTCAGTCCCCGGCCCATGAATTGATGCTCGGCGCCGGGTAATTCAATGTGCAGATCCAGCCAGTCTCGCAGACATTCAACTGACAGATTCTGTTCAAATCCAACCTGCTGCGCGGCTTCTGTCAGCGAATCTATCGCTTTCAGAATGGCATCCAGTTGTAGTTGCTCGTTTTCATCCTCAATGGCGAACAAACGACGCAGCCGTTCATTGAGCAACAGCTGCCAGTCGGCCGCTGTGCGGGGACGTTTTAATGCGGCTCTGAATTGATCCAACTGTTCAATACAGGCGCTTAATTGTGCGACCAGCCGCGCCCGATCACCGGAAATACCAGGCATCGGTAACTGTTGATTAAACAACTGCCACTGTTCCTCTTGCGTCGGTGGCAAGGCATAACCAAGTAACAACCTGTCAAGCCCGGCACGCCATGTGTTGGCATCCAGAGCTGGCATACCCAAAGCCTGTTTATCGCCTGCGTCCAACCCCCAGCGAATGTGTGTTTGCCGTAACCAATCGCGAATAATGTCCAGATCCTGATGATCCAGACGGAACTGTCGCTGTATGGCTGTGCACTCCAACAGGCGCATGATGGTTTCGGCATCAAAACGCGACTGCGGCAGACTTAACAAGGTGCTGAAGCTTTCGATCAATGTTTGTTGTTGTGCATCACCGCGGTTGGCAATGCTGAACGGAATAAATCGCGCTGCGGGCTGGCTGCCAAACACGGCCTCAATCGCAGGTGCATAGCTTTCAATATCCGGTGTCATCACCACGACATCGGTAGGCGATAACTCGGGATGTTGTTCAAACAGGTTCAGCAGTTGATCGTGCAACACCTCGGCTTCACGCATCGCACTGTGGCAGCTATGAACCTGCAAAGAGTCATCATCGTTGGCAACCGCTAATGCGCTTTGCGCACTATCCAGATCAAAAATATCCCGCTTGAGCTGACTGAGCATGTCGTCACCTTGCGGCGGCAGATACAGGGACTCGGCCTGATGAGAAATCGCCTGAAGTTGTTCAAAAAAAGTCTGGCCCAATTTGCCCAGACTAGCTAGCAAGGGATGCCCCTGCTCGCTGACATCGGTTTCATCATCAAACAGCAAACGCTGTTTTGCTTGTGATTTCTGGTTCAGCAAATCGCCCCAATAGGCTTCGCTCGGCGACAGAAAATAGATGGTCACTTCGGTCAACTGAGCAATTTCTGCCAATAATTGCAGATAAACCGGCGGCATCGCCGTCAGACCAAAGACTGAAATTCGCGGTGGCAATAATGACGCCGGAAACTGATTGTTTGTCAGCGCCTGTTGCATCTTGTTGAGCAACCTTGCCCGGTGCATCGGCGCAGGATCGTCAGTCGTTAACAATCGCCATAAGGCAGCTTGCCAATGTGCCTGCTTGCCAGCTTCCCAATCAGCAATCCAGTCAGGGCGATACATCAGATATTGATCAAAACTATCAGCAATCCGCTGGGCCAGATCCAGCATTTTACGTGGATCACCCTCATTACCAAGATAACGACCAATCGCTTCAAATTCTGGCAAACTACTGATCGATGGCAGCAGTTCAAAAATTTTCAAGCTCATTGCATCGGTTGAATAAGGTGATTCTTTGGGGATCTCCGGCCAAGCTTGCCGAAACAGTTTCCATAACCAGGCTGAGGGAAAGGGAAATTCAATATGGGCAGCCACCCGTTGGTTGGAGGCCAGAAGCAGATTTAACCAGCGCGCCAGCTCGTTACTCTGCACGATCACGGTTTCAGCTTGGAGAGGTGGTAACGGATCAACTTCAAATTGTTCTGCCAGTCTTGTGGCCAACTGGTTCATGGAGTTGCTGTAAATAACGGTGAGCATCAAGCTACTCCTGAATTCGACTGTTCGACATATTAGATCTAACCACCTTGAAGCGACCTCATCCCAGTTTGGCTGGTAGTCTGGAAGCGAGGTAAATATGGCATCTCATTGAGTCAAACTCGGATGTTTTTAATCAGCTGCATGTTCCGAGACTAACTCTGTTCCCTCTGCCAAAATATCAATATAGGCCTTATAGGCAAATTTGCGATTACGCCGCCCCTGATTTATTTGCTGCAGCAGTTCAACTGACTCAAACACCGCAATCAGTTTATTGGCTTTGCCGTAGCTAACGTCCAGAGCTTTACTGATATCTTTGACCATCACCACTGGTTGTCGCATCAAGTAACGCAATAACTGAATGCCCTCCTGACCTGCGTTAGCGGCAATCAGCCGATCCATATTCTCGCGTTCCAGTTGCTGTAAGCGTTTGGTCGTACTGACGACTTGGCCTGAGACGGTAATCACGCCTTCCAGAAAAAATTTAATCCAAGCCTCATAATTACCGCTATTTCTGACCTGCATCAGCCGGTCGTAATATTCCTGCTGATGCGTTTTCAGGTAGGCACTCAAATAGAGCATGGGTTCTTCCAAAACGCCACGCCAGACCAAGAAAAAGGTAATCAACAATCTTCCCAGCCGGCCATTACCATCATTAAATGGATGAATCGTCTCAAATTGATAATGAATCAAAGCGCATTGAACCAGCACCGGCAGATCATTTTCCTGGTAAAGATATTTCTCCAGATTATCCAATGAGTTAAGCATGATCTCCGCCGGTGGTGGGACAAATCGTGCGGTCTTCAGATTGGCACCGCCAATCCAGGTCTGTCCGTTACGAAACTCTCCTGGTGTTAAAGCAGGTTTACCGCCACGCACTTGCTGCATCAAAACGCCATGTATCTCACGCAGCAAGCGTAATGACATCGGGAATGCATCCTGTTGCAATCTGTGCAAGCCATGGCGCATCGCTTTGACATAGTTCACAACCTCACCGACATCTGCAGTAGATATGTGTGACTCATCAGCCCCTAGAACATCGGTTAGCCAAGATTGTGTGCCCTCAATCTGCGAAGACAACAAAGCTTCTTTTTGAATAAACATCGCCACAAAAAGCTCTGGACTCGGCAACACACTGGCAATGGTATTAATGGCACCCAGTGCTCTATCCGCATCAGACAGCAACAGCGATAACTCCCCATCAAGCACCACGGCAGGATCTGGCGGTAAATCTGTCGGATGGAAGGCTTTATTGCCGGTTAGCGTTTGCCGGTAGGTGCCACTGCGTGCCATGACTTGTCCTGAAAATAAGAATGAATGTCTTGAGCCTATATTTCACAGTCAGAAAACATTAAGCGCATATTACAGCCATATTTTCAGAAAATGAAATATGGAAGAATTTCAAGCATTCATATTTCACGTGACATACGATGATCGACAGCTGAACAATGTGTCTGATCAGTTATCCGATAACCAACCTTTTGCCACCGCCTCATCAATATTGCGCATCAGCCACTGGTAAATTTCAGGGAAAGTGTCGGCGATAAAGGCATGTGCAGCGCTGACCTGTGATTTTGTGACGTTGTTTTCCCTCCAGGGCTTACCCTCATTATTGATATTCAATAAAAACGGTAACAAACGATCGACGGTCTTGAGCAAGGTCGCTTCCTTGCTGTGACCCAGCTCCTGCACTTCCCATAACTCTGTGAGATCGCTAATGGTGTTGCCTGGGTGCCCGGCTAATCTATCCAGGCATTGTCGTTCGGCATGATGCGCAGCAGTGCGATCCTTAGCATATAAAAAAGTGTCTCCGGCATCTATCTCGCCCAAATCGTGTACCAAGGCCAGCTTTAGCAAAGTCTCAATATTCAGGTCGAGCTTGAAGTAATTTGCCAGCGCCCAGCAGGCCATTGCCAGATGCCAGGAATGCTCTGCTGAATTCTCATAGCGATCTCCGCCAGTAATATAGCTGCGGCGATTGATATGCTTTAACGCGTCCAATTGCAGAAAAAACGCGGTGATATCGTTGAGCGGTGTGTCTGTTTTATTGTCAGGCAACATTAATTTATCTGCTTAATCAGAGGTTCCAGGTAATGCTGAGATGGATTGCAGCACTTTGCGAGTGATCGCTTCGCGTTTGTGTAAATCTTCAAGATGGTTAGGCGTATCAATATTCAAGGCAAAAAACACTGGCCCGCTCGGCCATTCGACCCAGCCTACCCACCAGCCAATTTGTCCCTCCCAGCCTGTCTTGGCACGAAGTATCCAATCGCGCCCAGCTTCAACAATGATCAGATCTTTAACCAAACGCTGCTCTGCCTCATCAAACGGCAATTGATTCAAATATAATTTTCCCAGAAAGCTGACCTGTTCCTGGGCTGTAATTCGTAAATTGCCGTCAATCCAGTAAGTGCTGGTATTGCCGGTCGGGTCGGCATTACCGTAGTTGATACGACTCAGATATTCTCGTGCCTTGTCCTGACCAATTTGCTCGCCAAACAGCTCATATACCCAGACCGCAGAGGTTCGCATCGACGATCGTAAATCCTGATCCTGATTATGGTCTGCAAATGTGCGTTGCACACCATCCCATGGAAATACTTGAAATTCGTCTTTCACCACACCGGCATCAAGGGCAAACAAGACATGTGGAATTTTAAATGTAGAGGCAGGTGGCAAACGCTGGTCTGCTCGAGCTTGGTTCCACACCTTCATCTCAGCTTGAGATCGTCGTTTATCCAACACGACGATTGTGCCATTGGCGGCAAAATCATCAAAAATGCGCTGCCAGTCCTGCTCTGATTGCATTTCAACCTGAGCGAAAGCATTTGCAGCCATCATCAATCCATAAACCAAAAACGCTAACAGAGAAAATTTCATTAAACCTCATTTAATTTGCACTAGAACACAGTAAAGGTACCAAATCACCCGCCACCAGTGATGATCACATCATGAACTGTTTGAACACAATCGAGACACATAAAAGTCATCCCCATTAATGTTGCACGTAACACAACTGTCACAAATCTTTCATCAGGATGTAAGAAACCGTCTCTAGGGTGCTGTGGATGTTGCTTCCACACATTCACTGGAGATATTTCATGAAAAAATTGCTTGCTGTTTCACTGCTGACCCTAAGCGCTGCCTGGAGTAGCCATGCGGTTGCAGATGCGTCTCAATGCCCGACCACCTTGCGTTTTGCCGATACCGGCATAGAAGGCATGGAAGAAATGGTGCGTACCTATGGCGAGTTTCAACAAAAACTCACCGATATTCTGGGCATCGATGTCCAATTCTTCCCGGTTTCTGATCGCACTGCCACCGTTAACGCGCTGCAATTCAATCAGGTGGACATGATTCTGGCCGGCCCTTCTGAATACGCAGTCATGCGCGCTCGTCAGGACGTCAAAATGATGGTCGGTATCGAGCGTACTGAATACGGCAGTGCCTTTGTTGTTCATGCTGACAGCGATATTCATAGCCTGGCCGATCTCAAGGGCAAACGCATTGCCATGAAAGACCCCGGCTCTACCACTGGCCACATCATCCCAACACTGATGCTTAAAGAAGCCGGTCTGGACATTGACCGTGATGTACAGGCATTGCTGCTGGACAGCGCACGCTATGAAGCCATGGTTAATCGTGATGTAGATGCCATGGGCAGTGGTGTCCGTGATGTAGCGGTACTGCGTGAACGTCATCCTGAAGGTGATTACCGCGTTATCGCCGAAAGCGACACCATGCCACGTGACTTGTTTGTTGCTCGCGGTGGCATCAGCGATGAATGCATCAGCTACGTCAATCAGCAAATCATGGCTAACGGTGAAATGCTGATGGAATCTATCCTCAACCCAGGCGAGCGTAGAAAATACATCGGTGCTCGTTTTGTTGATGATTTGACTGAAGAAGAATATGACCGCATCACCGAAGCCTATGCGCTGGTCGGTATGCCACTTAACTAGTTCCTCTCCGGAAGTCCTCTCCATCCCGGTCGCAGGGCCGGGATTTTTTTATTCATAACCACAGGAGAGCACCATGACTGCTATCCGCGTGCAATCACTGCACAAACATTTTGACAAAGTTCATGTCCTGCGCGGCCTTAACTTTGAAGTCAACGCCGGTGAAGGCGTTATCTTGCTGGGTGCCAATGGCTGCGGCAAATCCACGATGATGCGCTGTCTGAATGGCCTGACCAAAGCCAATGAGGGTCAGATCCACATTAACGGTGTCTGTGTTCAAACGGCATCACGCAAACAACTGCGTCAGGTACGTCGTCAAGTGGGCGTCGTGTTTCAACAATTCAATCTGGTCAATAACCTCTCGGTTTTTCAGAACGTGCTGTTTGGAGCCATAGGTCGCCAACGCTGGGGCCTGATGGGTGCCATGGCACCCCTGGCTAATGCCGAAGAACGTGACAAGGCCATGGCCTGTCTGGAACGGGTCAGTCTTGCCGATAAAGCCTCTCAACGTGCTGAATCGTTATCTGGTGGTCAACAACAGCGTGTGGCGATTGCCCGCATGCTGATGCAGGAAGCTGAAATTGTCCTGGCTGATGAACCCATTGCCAGTCTGGATCCCAAATCAGGCCGTGAAGTGATGGACTTGCTTTGGGATGTAGTACGCGAGCGCGGCATGACCGTGATTTGTACCCTGCATCAGCTCGATGTGGCCTTGGAATACGGCGAGCGTTTTCTGGGCATGAAGGCCGGCACGATTCATATTGATGCCAAACGCGATGCCGTCGACAAGGCAATTTTAACCACTTTGTACCAGGGTCAGGTTCGGGTCGATGGTCAGCAAACTCAGCTGGCGACAGATACCGAAGTCATGGCCTGATCCGGAGATTTCAATGAACGCAGATCAACGTGCGGCGATGGCCGCCCCCGCCAGATTTCGCTCACCATCGATTTTTATCTGGGTGGTGATCATCAGCTTTGCGGCTTTTTTTATTCAGGGGTTTGCATCAGCAGATATTCGCAGTGATCGACTGCTGCAGGGCCTTGGCAACCTGGGCAACTTTTTTGCCCAATCGGTACCCCCCGATACCAGCCGTCTCGGCCCAATTTTTCGGGCAATGCTGGAAACATTGAACATGGCGATTGTCGGCGTCACCTTCGGCGTGATTCTGAGCGTGCCTTTTGCCCTGCTCTGCTCGAGTAATACTTCACCCAATGCCGTGGTTCGTAGTGTCAGCCGGATGATTGTCGCCACCTTGCGTACCATTCCGGATCTTATCTGGGCACTGATTTTCGTGGTGGCAGTAGGCCTGGGACCACTAGCCGGTATTCTCGCTATTGTCATGGATACCATCGGTTTTTGCGCCCGGTTTTTCTCGGAACGTATTGAGGAAATACGTCCCGGCCCTTCAGAAGCATTAACAGCAACCGGTGCCGGTCGCATGTCAGTGATTTTTGGTGCAATTCTGCCTGAATCAATGGCTTCAATGACCGCCACCAGTCTGTACAGTGTTGAAAAAGCCATCCGCTCAGCAGTGGTCTTGGGTTTGGTAGGCGCTGGAGGTATTGGTGTTGAACTGTCCGTATCCATGCGCATGTTCCGCTTTGACCAGGCGCTGACCATTATTCTGGTGATTCTGGTCGTGGTGATTGCGGTAGAGCAGATTTCCTCCGCCATTCGCAAGCGTGTCATTTAACCCGTCACCGTTTGCATCAACAACGCCCGCACTGCGGGCGTTTTTGTTTTTGTGCCTGCCTTCAATGTTGTATGCTCACAGTTTGCCTTATTCAGTAAAACATTCATCCAATGAGGGACACGCCGATGAGCCGTAACCTGCCACTCATAGTAATCACCTTACTTCTGACCATGCTGATGCCACTCGCGGCACACGCCAGCGAACGGGTACTGATTGTCGTCACCAGCCATGGTTATATCGGTAAAGACGCCGCCAGCAGCAAAGGCGACACCGGTTATTTTCTATCAGAAGTCACTCACCCCTATTACCAGTTCAAAAACGCCGGTTTTGACATCGACATTGCCAGCCCCAAAGGCGGTGAACCACCGATGGACCCCAGTAGTTACAAACTTAACGACGAGGATAACCAGCGTTTTGTCGCCACGGCTGAAGACTGGAGCAAAATGCAAAACACGCTCAAATTGAGTGACATCGCAGCCGAAGATTACAGCGCTATCGTGTTTGCTGGTGGACACGGCACCATGTGGGACTTCCCAGATGATCCAGATATTCTGCGCCTGACCCGTGACATCTATGAAAATGATGGCGTGGTGGCTGCGGTCTGTCACGGCCCTGCAGCGCTGGTCAATGTGACTTTATCCAATAATCGTTTTCTGGTGTCCGGCCGTGAAGTCAGCACCTTTACCAACTTTGAAGAACGCATTGTGCGCCTGTACAGCGATATGCCGTTTTTGCTGGAAACACAGTTAAAAGAACGTGGTGCTCAGGTCAAAAAAGCGCTGATTCCATTTATGGAAAAAGTCAGTGTTGATGGCCGCCTGGTCACCGGCCAAAACCCCAATTCGGCACGAGCCATGGCAGAAGCTGTGGTTGAAATATTGCTGGAGCGGCGGCCAAATCAGATAATTGCCATGCAACACTGAGTTATAAAAAAACGCCCGCATTGCGGGCGTTTTTATTTAGCGATAAACCAACTTTTGATGACCAATCTTGACTACCATCACGAGTAGTCTTTCATCAGATACTTCATAGATAATTCTGTATATCCCTTGCCTGATCCTGTATGCATCCTTTCCGGAAAGTTTCTCTGAACCCGGCGGTCTGGGATCATCTCTCAATGCTTCGATACGTTGCAGTATTCGCTGAACATCTTGCTTGGGAATTGAACGAAGATCCTTACTCACCGACTTTTTAAACGTCAGTTCAAATTTTGCCATGCAGCTTTAGCTCATCCAGCAAGGCCTCGTAGGATATAGTCGGTTCACTGATGCGTTCTTCGAATGACGTCAGATCCTCATGATCTTCAGCCAAAGCAACACGCACCGCTTCATTCACGATTTCAGATACAGAACGATGGCTATGCGCTGATTTCAGGCGTAAGGCGGCGTGAATCTGTGGGTCGAAATAAATAGTGGCTCTTTTGGATACTTCGCTCATGACACAACTCGCCTCTAAAACGTCAAGTCACTATAACGTTATGACGTCAAAATGACAACTTACCCTCGCAACAGCCGTGCACCCGTGGGTACTTGTCGCTCCAACTCGGCACAATTGCCGACAGGTGGCTGTTGTTCCGGTTTGCGATCTGAATACCAGATTCTGCATTGACCCGCCGGTGGCATATAGCCCTGTGGTACATATTCATTAGAGCGAGGTGCACTGTTGTAACCACCAGAGGCCGCGCCATAAGCGGCACAACCGCTGACCACTATGGCTAGACTGATAACGGCCATCCATCGTGACATTGAAGCAAAAAACTGGTTCATATGAAATTCCCCCGTTGGTGTATGCTCAGCATAGCATTGCCTGCGCTGATCCGCTCAAGCCGGATCAACTGACGGTCTGTTTTGTGTATGCTTTTGACTTATCTGCAAAAACACCAACAACATGCCAATAATCACGCACAAAAAATTGCTGCTCAACTGTGATATGGGCGAAAGCCTTGGCCTCTGGTCGATGGGGCTGGACGAACAAGCCATGCCATTGATTGACATGGCCAATATTGCCTGTGGTTTTCATGCTTCCGATCCACTCACCATGAATCGCACTGTTCTGCTGGCTAAACAATCCGCCGTAAAAATCGGTGCGCACCCCAGCTATCCTGATCTGGTGGGGTTTGGTCGGCGCAGCATGCAATTGCGAGCAGAGGAAATAATTTCGCTGATTCATTATCAGGTCGGCGCGTTAGCCGGGATCTGCCAGGCGCATCAACTGCAAGTCAGCTATGTCAAACCGCATGGCGCACTCTACAACGACATGATGCGTGATCAGGCGATTCTCAAAGCTGTGATGCAAGCGATTGCCAGCTATGATTCAAATTTGCCACTGATGCTGTTAGCCAAAGGTGATAATCACGCTGAACAGCAAATGGCCGATGCCCTGGGCATCAAATTATTATTTGAAGCGTTTGCTGATCGTGCCTATGACGATCACGGACTGCTGCTGTCACGCGATATTGCCGGGGCGGTATTGGATGATCCGCAACGCATCCTTGATCAGGCCATGCTGCTTGCAACAGAAGGCAAGGTCGTCAGCCACAGTGGCCAAAGACTCAGTATTCAAGCGGATACGCTTTGTGTGCACGGCGACAATCCCGAATCGCTCAAGGTGCTGCAACAACTTCGCAAACAACTCAATACCGTTTACAACGTGCAATGAAGGCGATATGGCACATTGAACCCGCAGGATTAGATGCTGTTTTGATTCGTTTTGGCGAGCAGATTCAGCTGGATTTAGTGCCAACCATTACTGCTGCCAGCCAATGTCTGCAACGCGCACTGGGGCAAGATATTCGCGGCATGGTGCCGAGCTATACCACCTTGATGTTGTTTTATGATCTGCGAAAGCATGACTTTGCCAGCATTCAAACCCTGATAGAACGGGAGCTTACTAAGCTTGTTATCGACAACTCAGTCACAGGCCGCCTGGTTGAAATTCCGGTCTGGTATGACCCAGCGGTCGGACCTGATTTACAGCGAGTCGCTGACTATCATCAGATCAACATTGATGAGGTCATTCATCGGCATACCGCCAACACTTATCAGGTTTTTGCCATAGGCTTCGCGCCTGGCTTTGCCTATATGGGACAAGTCAGTCAGCAATTGGCAACGCCGCGGCTGGATCGACCACGACAACGCGTCAGTGCTGGCTCTGTTGCCATTGCCGATCAACAAACCGCGGTCTATCCCACTGAGACACCGGGCGGCTGGAATATTTTGGGTCGAACTCCCATGCCGATGTTGGACCGAGCGCATGCTGAATTATGTCCAGTGAAAACCGGCGACCGAGTGCAGTTCAAGGCGATTAGTAAACAGCAGTTTTTGGAGGCTGAAGGCGTTTTGTCATGATGCCAACTGGCTTCAAAGTGCTCAAACCCGGCATGCTGACGCTGGTTCAGGATCTGGGCCGATTTAATTATCGACACATTGGTTTGAGCACCGGAGGCGCAGCCGACGAACAGGCCTATCTGTGGGCAAATCGTTTATTGGACAATCCCGCCAACAGTCCCGCGCTGGAGATTTGTTTTGGCGGTCTGCAACTTCGGGCCTTCACAGACAGCCAAATCGCCATTACCGGCGCCGATATGCTGGTAACGCGCAATAACCAACCATTGGCAAACTGGCAAAGTCACGCAATCAAGTCAGGTGATACATTAAGCTTTGCCTACGCAAAATCAGGCATTCGAACTTACTTGGCGGTCAAAGGTGGCTTTCAGATAATCCCAAGTTTTGGCTCGGTGGCCACCGTCGTACGTGAAAAAACTGGTGGTCTTGATGGAACAGGCAATCCACTAAAAGCCGGTGACCTTCTCCCCTGCCGGGCATCCAAATCAGATATCAGAACCCGCGTGCGATCAATGTTTGTTCCAGACTATCAACAACCACTGATTGTCAGCGTTATCGTCAATCATCACCGCAATGATTTCAGCCCGTCGGAACAACAAAAACTGTTTCACAACACTTACCAAATCTCAGCCCAGAGCAACAGCATGGGCCTGCGATTACAGGGTGAAGCTATCAAGCCCAGGGTCAAAGGCATTATTTCCGAAGGCACTGCGTTTGGCAGTATTCAAATCCCCCCAGATGGTCAACCCATCATCCTGCTCAAAGATCGGCAAACCATTGGCGGCTATCCCGTACTTGGCAGCGTTTTTCCAATGGATGTGTTCTTGCTGGCCCAGCAGCAAGCGATGACCGAACTCAGATTCACCACCATGCCACTGGCAGAAGCGCAGCAACAAATGCGGCGCTTTTATCGGTTTTTTGGCATCTAGCCGATAGCTGTTTGGCAAGTATCAAACCCCAGCCGATAAGGGCGACAATGATACCGCCTATGACGCCCGCCAAAACGTCATGAAGGGCTGGAAACATGCTTATCCTAAGTTCTTGATTTTCTTTGCAACAAGCTTAACAGTGCCGCAGTTACAACTGCTTGCATGTGCTGGAAGATATTCTGCACTCTCTGCAAATAATGAAATTGAGCCTTATTTATTCCGTAAATTGCGTACTAGATATGAGTTACCAGGGCCACGTTTTAACTCAAACAAATCAATGGCTTTAAACAGGCTGCTGAGATTTTTGAATCCATAGTTTCTGGTATCAAATGAAGTCTTGTTAGAGATATTTGACCCAACAGGCCCAAGCATAGCCCAGCCGTCCTCGTCTTCCGTTGCCTCGATGGCTTGGCGCAGCAAATGAATCAGTTTGGTATCGGATTTTATGTTCTTTGGTTTAACCGTTGTTTTGGTGACTTCTTTTTCTTGATCCAGAAAAAGAAACTTGGAGCAGGCATTCACAAATGCCGACGGTGTTTTCCGCTCGCCGAACCCCAACACAACCTTCCCTTCGGCTAATGCTCTGGTCACCATCGGCGTAAAATCACAATCCGATGAGACAAAGCACATCACATCAATCTGCTTGGTATACATCACATCCATCGCATCGATCACCAGTGCGATATCGGACGCATTTTTCCCCTTGGTTAAATCATATTGCTGGATGGGTTGAATGGCATATTCATGCAACAGATCTTCCCAGGCTTTGAGTGTCGGTGACTTCCAGTTGCCATAGGCTTTGCGAATGGTCACTACGCCATAATTTGCGACTTCACTTAGCACATCTTCGAACTTGCTCGCTGGCGCATTATCCGCATCAATGAATAGTGCGATTTTCTGTTTTAGTTCATCCATGTGAGTGCCTTAAGTCGATACAGAGTTTTAGGTGTTGAGCTATCTTATTGAAACCAGTTTTTAATATGACCTTACCACTGATGGGGATCAAGGGGTCAGCCAACTTGATTCTGATATTTCGCACTTTTCCTATCTCCTCCATGGGATTTTAATACTGCAGGTCTATCCATTTTCTTGCAGACCCAATGTTGAAAGTTTTCATTGCCAAGTGCCTCTCCCCTGATAGTGGCATCAGTAATTTTTTGATTTTCTTTACCTAAAGCAATTTTGTCCATCATTGATTTATATCGAGTAACTCTCTCTTCTCTTGTACCTGCCAGATTCAGATAAAGTGGATGTTCTGTAATCAATGGATCGACTTCTCCAAGGCCGTTGTGATGATAGCTCGACCATCTATACTCTTTGATGTCTTTAACCATTTCGGCTTTTACAGGATTCATTTCAATGTACTTGTATAACGTGAAAAGATAATTGTCACTGTCTATCAGGCATGATTTGAAACGCCCTTCCCAAATGGTTCCTGTTCGTTGCCTATTGGCATTAAAATACCTGACATAACGATTCGCCATCGACTGCATAAATACAGCAAGTTCTTGTTTGTTTTTAGGTGTGAGCAACAAATGCAGATGATTTGTCATGATGACGTAAGCATGGAGCTGGCAATCAGCTTTATGAAGTGCTTCGCCAATATCATTGAGGATACGTGTCATATCCTCTTCATTTTCAAATATGTTTTGACGGTTATTGCCTCGATGCATGATGTGTAGTGGCTGATCGGGTAGTACCAATCGAGGAAGTCTTGCCATGTCGTTACATCCTTGTAGCGATTAGATTTTATCTACTTTACTAAATGACTTTATGGAATAAAACTAAATCAAGTTGGCTGACCCCTTGATCTCCCCAATAACTCTGCTGGAAGCTCAGTGAGAGATTCAAGGCCCAAGATTCATTATTGATTTGTGCATACCCGCCAGATAAACTGTACGGAAACACCGTACATATAGGTATTCGATATGGACTCAATCAGCGTAAATCAGTTCAGAGACAATCTTAAAGCATTTGTAGAGAAGGCAGTGAATGACCATATGCCACTGAAAGTCACCCGAAGATCAGGTGAGGCGTTTGTAGTAATAAGTGCCGACGACTGGGAGCGCGAGCAGGAAACGCTTTACGTTCTGCAAAACAACAGTCTGATGCGTCAAATTGCAGAATCCATGACCACTCACACGCAAGGCAGCGGCTATATTCCCAAGGAAGCAGAAATCGATGAGATCACTCGTTTTTGAGGGCAGTACCTGGACTGCATACGAACAGCTTCGTGAAAATGACAAAAAATTACACAAGGCACTTTGCAAACTTCTGAAAGAAATGCTTCGTGATGATCCAGCAACAGGTTCAGGCAAACCAGAGCAACTCAGATACAGCCTATCTGGGTTCTGGTCTCGACGACTTAGCCATAAAGATCGGCTCATTTACAAATTCGATGACAACTACGTCTATATCTTTGCCATTGGTGGTCATTACGATGAGTAAATCAAGTTGGCTGACCCCTTGATTCGAGCGGCCCACTTTATAGCCATCGCTGTGCTTCTTTATGAAGGCGTACTTCACTTCAGATCTCGCGCAAAGTACGCCGCCGCTTTTTTTAATATTTCTAGCTCTTCCCGGAGGCGTTCGTTCTCCGACTTGAGCTTGCTCAATTCTGATTGGTCTGCTGTATTGGGCCTGCCACGGCCCTTAAAGGCGCCTTCCCCAGCGGCATCCAGTTGTTGGGCCCACTTGTAGAGCTGATTCCTACGAATCCCGAGCTCGCGAGCTATATCTGCTGCTGGTCGATCCGATTCACGCATCATGCAAACAGCTTCTTGCTTGAATTCCTTGGTATAGGTCTTATATGGCTTACGCTTACTTGTTGTCATAGGACACTCCTTCCAGGCGACATTGTCGCCGATTAAAAGTGTCCGTTAAACTGGGGGAGGTTCAGACAACTTGATTTTCATGTTCAAGGGGTCAGACAACTTGATTTTTATTGATCCAATCCATTGCTTGTAATGGCCTGAATATTTCACAGATTTGAATGGCTGGCAAATTAAGTGGCAGATAAGTCGTTGATCAATCAGGTTGAGATTGTGCAGTCAGATGCTGATAGCTAGGCAAAATCCGTTCAGGCTCATGTCAAACCTCACTTGTCTTCACTGCCATCCAAAAAGTTAATCACCCGATTTAATCGTTCATTGTGAATTTCATGGCTGCTGTCCATAAAGGGATGACCATAATTCGAACCGTTATAAACACTTGCTCCTTTTTGTTCGGCTCGCTCTCTAAACTCAGACGTCATTTCGGGACCAAGAACAGAATCGATTTCCCCCGTTATCACCAGCAGG
This sequence comes from Methylophaga sp., assembly GCA_020831825.1. Taxonomy (GTDB): domain Bacteria; phylum Pseudomonadota; class Gammaproteobacteria; order Nitrosococcales; family Methylophagaceae; genus Methylophaga. Next base: position 207,997 of record JAFIFW010000010.1, read on the forward strand.
TTTTTGGCATCATCTGGAATATTTTCTGCCGGGTCCAACCACTCTGGACAGCCGTGAGGCGACAATCTGCTTGGGCTGGCGTCAATTACTGCGCGGTCATACTGCACGCCACTTCCGATGACATTTGCCATCACAGCACCGCCAAGAGAAATGCCATACAAAAGTTGTTTCTCGTACTGTGTGTTTAGATGCACCACTAACTCTTTGTAATCTTCTATGATGGCATTAATCCTGCGTTTGCCTTCAGATTCGCCGTAGCCGCGGTAATCGTAAATATAGACATCGTAACCACGCTGAGAAAACCGCTCTAAAGCCGTAATCATCAGGTCGGCTATCATGGCGTTACCCAAAGCCACCAGAATGTAGCCTTCAGGTTGCATTGCCAGGCCATTTTTATCTTGTGCCTGATATTTGTAACCTCTCAGAACCTTGCCATCTGCCGTTGTAAATTCTGTTCTCTTGATAAGGTCGTATCCGGCAACCCTGGACGCATCGGGAGGCGGTGCCATAGAACTCCACATTTGGAAATACAATCGCTCTTTAAACCATCCACATACGGTCGCTTCACGATCCGTGGAGAGTGCGACATTTGGCAGAACCACCAATAAAGCAAATACATAGGTTTTCAGATAACACATAAGCGTCATGCCCCGATAGGCAGCTTGTTGTGATGATAGTCAGCGAATTTACGGTTTCATGATCTACGAGGTTCGGCCAATCCAGTCGGAAAATCAAGCTGGATAAATCTTTGCAACGGGTTGATGAGACTCGGCAATTACAATAGAACGTCCATTTTTGGCACCACAGCGATTGTTTCTCATTGATTTTTGGCATTGGAAAAACTTTTGGCTTATGCTGTGTCTAAACGCTGTCCGCTTCTGAAAATTGTTTTATGACCCGACACTCGCCCTGTTTCCACATCCTGCTTATCGGCATTTTTATATTGTCGATGTTGTTGCCTGTGGTGCATGCAGATCACAGTGTTTTGATGACGACGGAGCTGAGCCAGAGCGCGAATGAGTGTCATTCCGACGCATCATCGCACACAACACCTGAAGCGCAGTCTCATTGCTCTGGCGATGTTTGCCTGTGCATGTCCGCTCAATGTCATAATTCGGCGTTGTTAGACATGCCGCCACTGCTGATAAGCCGAGCTGATTTTGCTGTGCGTTTAAACTATTCGAACGCGCATCTTGTTGATCCCGATCCTAATAAATTCAAACGCCCTCCTCGAAGCTAATCCTCCTGTTCTGGCCGGTATCTGATGGATACCGATTTGCAACATTCTGAGGATTATTCAGATGAACATTATTCGTTTTTGGCTGACTCCATTGTTGGCCACCCTGCTGAGTTTTTCAGCGCTCGCCAATCAGACTGAGTACTCGCTGATCATTGAAAGCCAGCCGGTTAATCTCACTGGCAAGACGGTTGATCGCATCACGATTAACGGCACTATTCCCGGTCCGGTTTTGCATTTCACAGAAGGTGATGAGGCAGTCATTCATGTCACCAATAAACTGGATGAACCCACATCCGTGCATTGGCATGGCCTGCTGTTACCACCAAAGATGGATGGTGTGCCGGGCATGGGCGGCTTTAGTGGTATCGCACCGGGAGAAACCTTCACTTATCGTTTTCCGCTGCGTCAAAACGGCACCTACTGGTATCACGCCCATAGCGGCACCCAGGAACAGGATGGTCATTATGCTGGCCTGGTGATTCACCCCAAAGACGACAGCCCGGTGCAGGCCGACCGCGATTATGTGGTGCTGATTTCGGATTTTCATGAACACAGCGGCCAACGCATCATGCAGAATCTGAAAAAAAGCCCGCATTACTACAACTATGCTCAACGCACAGTCGGTGATTTTATGGCCGATGTCCGTGAACAAGGCTTTGCCAACGCCTGGCAGAATACAAAAGCCTGGGGTCAGATGCGGATGTCACCAACTGATCTGGCCGATGTCAGTGGCTATACCTTTTTAATCAATGGCAAAACACCAGAGCAAAACTGGACGGGGCTGTTTACCCCCGGTGAACGTATTCGACTGCGCTTTATCAATGCCTCGGCCATGTCTATTTACGATCTGCGTATCACTGGTTTGCCGATGACAGTAGTGCAGGCCGATGGCCAATATGTCGAACCAGTGACCGTCGATGAATTGCGATTTTCCGTGGCTGAAACCTATGACGTAATTGTGCAACCACAGGTTGCCGAGGCATTTACCATTGTCGCAGAGTCGATTGACCGGGCAGGCTTTGCATTGGCCACCTTGGCACCACAAGCAGGCATGCGTGGCCCGCAGCCAACACATCGGTCCAGAGCTTTGTTGACCATGACAGATATGGGCCATGGCGATCATGCTGAACATCAGGATCATTCAGCACATGATCATCATGACCATCACTCTCACCATGGACATCACGGCCATGATGTCAGTCACACCGAAACAACTGACAGTGGCTGGGCACAAGCAGGTACGCCAGAAGGTCATACCGCCCTAAGCTATGCTGATTTGCGATCATTAACGACACAAGCTGACACCCGGCCAGCGTCACGAGACATCGTGGTCACTCTGGATGGTTCGATGGAGCGTTTTATCTGGACTCTGAACGGTAAAAAATTCAGCGATCCCGACTTCAGGCCAATTCAGCTCGCATACAACGAGCGCGTCAGAATCATCTTCAAAAACAACACCATGATGGCGCACCCGATGCATCTGCACGGCATGTTTATGCAACTGGAAAATGGCCAGGATCCTGACTATTTGCCCAACAAGCATGTCGTTAATGTGCCGCCAGGTCAGCAATTATCAGTGTTACTTACCGCCGATGAACCCGGTGAGTGGATGTTTCACTGCCATCTGCTCTATCACATGGCAGCAGGCATGATGGGCGTCATGGTCGTGGCTGAACCTGATGCAGACCCAACCGATACCCACGCCGATCATCACCAACATCACGGAGGACATCATCATGGCCATCACTAAACTGATGATTGCCGGGTGCTTAATATTGCTGAGCAAGACTGTTGCAGCCGACACCGATCCACACCATAAAGGCCAGCAGATCTTTCATGCTTTCTGGCTGGAAGCTCAATATGGTGGTGGCAGCCAGGGCGGCATTGCCCATTTGGATCTGGACGGCTGGATTGGCGGTGACACCCACAAGCTGTGGCTGAAAACCGAAACCAAACAGAAAAAAGGCCAACTCAAGGAAAATGAGCTGTGGGCGATGTACAGTCGAAACATTGCCGAGTTTTGGGATTTTCAGGCGGGTTTTCGTCATGACACTCAACCAGCCAGCACCAGTTATGCCGTGTTTGGTGTGCACGGACTGGCACCCTATTTTCTGAAAACTGATGCCCATCTGTTTGTCAGCGATTATGGTGATGTCACGGCCAGACTCAAGCAAAACACCCATTTGCTGTTTACCCAGCGTTTTGCTGTTGAGCCCTATTATCGACTGGAAATGGCAGCTCAGCGGGTAGCACGACAGGATTTGGGGCGCGGTTTGACTTCAGGCCGGCTTGGGCTGCGGTTTAACTACGAAATCAGTCGTGAGTTCACACCTTATCTGGATGTTCGCTACGATCGTTTACTGGGCGGCACTGCTCGCATAGCCAGCAGCAATGATCAGCGCCGGGATAACTACACTGTATCTTTGGGCCTGAAATTGATGTTCTAGGCGAGCTCCGTCAATTATCAGAATAACGAAGCCCTGATCGCAGCTTGGGGCTTCGTTTTCTGAGTGAATTGCTCTGTCTCTTTAGACGGCGATATCCCATCACGACGCCACTGATGCTTATGATCAGTCCGCCAATACTGAAAGCGATAACAAGCGCCTCGCGAAGCCATGGTCTCGCCAGTAAAACATGCCAATCCCAGCTATGCAGCAGATTAAATAACCATCGGTTAATACGCCGTTGCTGAGTCAGTTGCTGCAGTACTTCACCATTGTAGGGATTGATGTGAAACCAGGTTTTATCTGCGTCATCAAACTTGATGCGTAGCATGGGTAATGGTCGGATATGACTGCCATACATGCTCTGTTGCTCACGACTGACATGATAAAAATCATATTCCGTCAGCCATTGTGTCTGCATGGCATGTTGCTGAGTGATTTCGCTGGCCGCTGAAATCAGTTGTTCAACTGGAATGGTTGCGAAGATTGTCTCTGGCGCTTCACGGTTAAGCACACGACTTTGCCCCGATGAATCATAGGCTGTCACCCAGATCTCACCTGCAACACTGTTCCATTCAAGCTCATGGGGAGTGAAACCATCGGCATAAAATCGCTTGAGTAAATCCCGGGTCGAGATGCCATTGTCAAACATAATGCTGCCGGCCAGATCGCCCTGATAACTTGCAGCCGAAAAACTGCTGGGTTTTGACAGCACATTCCATGGGCTCATCGACATCAAACCACTAAAAATAAAGGCAATTAATACAACTCCAAACAACAGACCGGCCACATGGTGCCAACGGGAAAATCCCGCAGGATAAGGCGAGTGAGAGCCGCTGCGAAAGGTTTTGGAAAAACGCCAACGTTTGATGCCCAGCACTTGTCCGATAATCGCCATAAACGTGCCGGCCAGAGACAAATAAATCACCAGTTCAGCCCACCAGGAAAGTGAACGGACCGGATAGAGCCAGTGCAACCAGGCCCCTATCCAACCCCAGGTCCGTTCAACTCGGGTAGCATCGCGAATCACCAGACCGCTATGCGATGAAATATATAACCAGCGATGAGCTTCGTCATGAATGCGAACGACATGCAAAGGTCGCTCTCTGTCCAGTCCTCGTGATTGCGTCCAGACATCACGATCAATCAAACCGAGATAGTCAGGCGCTGCATTACCCTGAAAAAAAGCACTGGCCGAAGCCAGTGCCAGTTCGCTATCCGCCTGTTTGCGTCGCTCCCCCGTTTCAGCATGAACCGCAATAACAGGCTCACCTCGATAGCTGAATAAATAGTGAGGTTGACCAGCAATGCTGCTGAGCCTGATTTTCTCAGGCACTCTCGATTGACCGGTTTGCTTGAGTGCAGAGGCAACAGAAATACAGCATTGTTCACTTTCAAACGAAAGTGCTGGCAGTCGCTCGAGGTGTTCGGCTGGGGTTAACTTGGGATATCCCACATACAACATGACAATACCGGACACAAACCAGGCAGCCATGAACAGACAAAGAATAATCCCCAGCCAGCGATGCCATAAAAACAACTGACGCATCATCAGAATTTCAGATCCAGTGTCAAATCAACACTGCGTGGTTCTCCAACGTAATATTGCGCGCCCGAACCGGAGTACGCGTAGTGCTTGTTGGACAGGTTACGTCCTCGCAGCGTTAACGCCGCATGCTGGTTCAAGTTGTACGATACAAAAGCATCATAAAGCGTATAAGCCGGCAACCAGGTGGTATTTTCGTTGTTGGCATACACCGAAGCGACATGTCGCAGGCCAGTACCAAACTGCCAGCTGACATCAGGCTCATAAATCAGCCACAGATTCGCTACTCGCTTAGGCACGCTGCTTGGCGTTTTACCCTTGCGTGATTCGCCGCTCTCAAAAAACTTGTCATATTCGGCATCGACAAAAGCCACGTTACCGTCAGCACGAACCGTATCGGTAATTTGCAATGTGCTGGCGATCTCAAGCCCCAGTGAACTCTGTTGCCCCACTTGCACAAACACTGTGTTGTCGTTGGGATCACGCGTCAAAAAATTACGGCGTGTGATGTGGTACGCCGCGATGGTTGCCGTGCCTCGACCATCCAGATAGTTAAATTTGGAGCCAACTTCAAACTGACGACCTTTGCTGATATCAAAATCGTCGAGACTGGAGTTATTGCTAGTCGTTAAAGTGCCGCCGGGTGGCTCTGCAGAAGTGCTGTATTGTGCATAAAACATCACATCGCTGTTCAGATCAAAAACCACCCCCAAACGTCCTGACAGGGTATTCCAATCACCACGAAAAGCCTCACCACCGCGCTGTCTCTGCAAACGCGAACGTATAGAGTCATAACGCAGCGCTGACACCAGAGACAAACGCTCTGTCAGCCCTTGACGGTTTTCAGCAAATATCGAGGCCATTTCAACCCGGTTGCTGCGACCGCGTTGCAGTGACCCCAGGCCGAGATCTTCAAATTTTCGAGGTGCAAAGTTGAAGGGATCAACAGTATCAAAAACGCCGGATGAGGTTGGGTAGCCGGTATGACGATTGACGTTAAAGTCTAAGCCCAATGCCCAATCGCTTTGCCGATTAAATAATTGCCCCAAGTGTGTCAGCTCAAGCCGGTTACCGGTCATTTCCTGGGTGTGTCGTTGCAGCAGACCTGATTGGCGTCTTACCAGCGTATTGCTGGCATCTGTATAGCGATAACCTTCAAGGTTACGGTAATCTCGCTTGGCACCGTAATGATAGAGCGTGTTTTGCAAAGAAGTTTTGTCATTAAACTGATACTGCGTGACTGACCTGAGCCAGCGGACCCGTTGCTGATAAATTCCGTCTTCAACGTTGAAGTTTTTCTTGCGTAAGCCCTTATCAATTCGGATGGTGCCTAATTGCGGCGTTAAGGTAGGGGTTCCCCAATATGGATTGTCAACCTGCTCTTCCTGATATTCGAATGCCAGGGTATGTGACAAACGATCTGATAGGTCAGTTAGCCAAGAAAGCGCCAGCGTGTCTGCCCGGCGCTCAACTCGATTAATATGACTCTCACTATCAGTATAGCTATAGTCGAATCGAACCCAGTTGGTCTCATTCACTGCCTTGTTGACGCCGATCGCTGCTGATTTGGTATCAAAGCTTCCAATACCCAGTCTGGCAGTCACTTCCTGATCAACGCGCTGCGCTGATTTGGTCACGTAATTAAGACTGCCGCCAACTGAACTTGCGCCATATAAAAATGATGACGGGCCACCCACCGCCTCTACACGGTCATAAATCCAGGAATCAACAGGCCTTGCTGCAATGACGTAAGCAAGCGGAATGCCATTAAACAACTGGTTGACTTGTGCGCCGGTAAAACCACGATAAGAGACAAAACCACCACGTCCGGGAAACGATGCCAGGTTAATGCCCGGCAGAATGTTGGCGGCATCTTGCAGATCACGCGCACCAATCAAATCCAGCGTTTCACGATCGGCAATCGCGACAGAAGCAGGATTTTCGCGGTTCGACAACCCCAAGCGGGAACCGGCGTTTGAGGGGGTGTCCAAATCCAGACCACGTTGCGCAGCCGTGGTGACTGTCATGGGTTCAAGCGGACGAACATCAATGTCTTCGGCATGTACCAGATTTGGGCTAGCCACCAGACTTGTGATCAATAAACGAGACAGCACACGCATTATAAAACTCCGAAAAAATTCACGGAGATGAACACTACGCGATGCCTGCAGATAAGTTTTGTGGCTTATCGCCACCTGCTGTGCCATATGCCACAGTGCATGGTGATGTTGTGGCTGAAAGCCCCAGTGGATGGGAAGTTAGCTAAAAATCACTTTGACGCGTTTTTTTGCAATTTCCAGTCAGATAATAACGGCCAGCCGTGAATTTCGCTGCCCAGTGCCTTGAGCCAGTCGCCCAGCACCCGATTGGAATTGTGCCTTAGTGTGTAGTTATCCGGATGATGGACAAACTCCAGATCATATTCAGCGCGATATTGCAGGCTGTCTCGGGCCGCGTCGAATTTCTGTTGCAGTTGTTCAAGCAGACGGTCAACCGCTTCGGCTTCGACCTCAAGACTGAGCATGTTTTCGATACCGACCTTGACCTGTTGCCGAACATTATCGGCAGTGGCTGGCCCCGGCAATTCCCGTCGGCCCAATGCCGCTTTGCTGGGCAAGGCAATTGCCCGGAAACCGGAGAAAATACCGGTCTGGGCTTGTGCGTAGTAACGCCAATCGCCATAGGAATATCGAATCAAATCGCCGTTGGCCTGACTCAATACCAGACTGGAATGCTTGCCATGATCAAGTATGAATATGCTGCGGGGTGTTTCGGGTGTGACTGGCGGCGTAATGCGCGCCGAGCAGCCGGCTAATATCAATAAAATCGAACTTAATATCAGCAGTCGCAACATTTATATCTAGGCCCTAGTGCAATACGTCGGTATCACTGCTGGGCGATATGGTGTCGTTAAATAACTGCGCAATATCGACCTTATCAAACTGATAGTGGGTATTACAGAATTCGCAGGCCGCTTCCAGATAACCATGTTCTTCAATAATGTCATCGGCTTCGGCTTCACCCAACATGCGAATAGTTTCTCCGACCCGCTCGCGGGAACAGGTACAGGCAAATTCAAGCATCGTGGTGGTCAACAGCCGAACCGGCTCTTGGTGAAACAGACGATGTAACAGGTTGATGGCATCTAGTTCACATAATTCCTGTGGTGTGACGGTTGACGCTAGTTGGTTAATACGTGACCAGTTTTCGGCCTGTTCAGGTTTTTTATCGCCCGGCAATTGTTGTAAAAACAAACCGGCGGCGGCCTGTTGATCAGCGGTCAGCCAAATACGGGTATCAAGCTGTTCTGATTGTTGAAAATAGTTTTCCAATACCGCAGACAAATTGTCACCATTGAGGCTGACAATGCCTTGATAGGGCTGCTTGGCACCCACTACTTCGATAGTGATTGCCAACGTGCCTTCGCCCAGTAATTCGCTGAAACTGGCGGTATCTGCAATCTCACCTTGCCAATTGGCAAGACCTCTCAGCGTGTGATCACTGGTGCATTCGACCATCATCATTGATACTGGTCCATTGGCGCGAATTTGCAACACCAGACGACCTTCAATTTTCACCGTTTCGGTGAGTAATGCGGCAGCCGCCAGCATTTCACCCAGCAGATGCGCCACCGGTGCCGGATAGTCACGTTGTTTGCTGACTTCCTGCCAGGTGCTCTTTAACTGAACCCACTCGCCACGCACCTCGGCATTGTCAAAAATAAAGCGTTGCAGATGATCCTGTTGAGGGCTGTCTTGCATGATGGTGTCCTGATTACGCGATGATCGCGGCGGGTTAAATGATGAGGCTTAGCAGAGATATTCTATCGCATCCGAGAATGACCGGCCCCTCCCCGCACGCAGGGAGAGAGGCCGAACAGTCGGATTAGGCCTGCTGCAACAGCATGGCATTGAGTTTTTTGACGAAGCTGGCCGGATCATCCAGTTGACCACCTTCAGCAAGCAGCGCCTGATCAAACAAGATAGACACCCAATCGCCGAACTTATCATCGTTGCTTTCGTCTTTCAGCTTGGCCACCATCGGATGCTCAGGGTTAAGCTCCAGAATCGGTTTACTGCCTGAGACTTGCTGCCCCGCTGCCTTGAGCATGCGTTCCAAGTTGGCACTCATGTCGTAGTTATCAGCCACCAGACAGGCAGGTGAATCAGTCAAACGATGGGTAATGCGAACATCTTTGACCTTCTCGTCGAGTGTTTTCTTTACACGCTCCACCAGATCTTCAAAGTTTTTCTCAACTTCTTCGTGGGCTTTCTTCTCTTGCTCATCTTCGAGTTCGCCCAGATCCAGATCGCCTTTGGCCACGGATTGCAGATGTTTGCCGTCAAAATCAGTCAGTGAATTCACCAACCACTCATCCACCCGATCGGTCAGCAACAGCACTTCGATGCCTTTCTTGCGGAAGACTTCCAGATGTGGGCTGTTTTTCGCTGCGGCGTAGCTTTCGGCAGTGATGTAATAAATCTTGTCCTGCTTTTCCTTCATCCGGCCAACATAGTCTTCCAGCGAAACTGTTTGCTCGGTAGAGCCGGATTCAGTGGTGGCAAAACGCAACAGCTTGGCCAAGGTTTCTTTGTTGGCAAAATCTTCGCCCGGACCTTCCTTGATGACTTGACCAAATTCTTTCCAGAACTTGCTGTATTGCTCTGGCTCGTTTTTGGCCATTTTGCTCAGTTCAGACAGGATTTTCTTCACTGAGGCAGTGCGGATGCTGTCGATGACTTTGCTGCTTTGCAGGATCTCACGCGATACGTTGAGCGGCAGATCGTTGGTATCAATCACACCGCGGATAAAGCGCAGATAACGCGGCATCAGCTGCTCGCTGTCTTCCATGATAAAGACACGTTTTACATACAGCTTGATGCCGTGCATGCGATCCCGATCCCACAGATCAAACGGTGCCCGTGACGGGATAAACAACAGCGAGGTGTATTCGGTGTTGCCTTCGACCTTGTTATGGCTCCAGCTCAGTGGATCTTCAAAATCATGAGCAACCTGCTTGTAAAACTCTTTGTACTGGTCATCGCTGATGTCGTTTTTTGACAGTGTCCACAGCGCGGTGGCTTTGTTGACGGTTTCATCTTCAATCACGCTGTCATCAATCTTGCCGTCTTCATCCGGCACCGGCTCTTTGTTCATAACAATCGGCAGATTGATGTGATCCGAGTATTTGCGAATGATGTTGCGGATGCGCCAGCCGTTGAGGAATTCGTCTTCACCTTCACGCAGATGCAAGGTGATCTCGGTGCCACGCGTGGCTTTTTCGATGGTTTCAATGCTGAATTCGCCTTCACCACCAGATTCCCACAGCACACCGTGTTCAGCGGTGAGGCCCGCTCGACGGGTTTTCAGGGTGACTTTGTCGGCGACAATAAACGCCGAGTAGAAACCGACACCAAATTGACCAATCAGCTGAGAGTCTTTGGCCTGATCACCGGTCAGTTGACCAAAAAAGGCCTTGGTGCCACTGCGGGCAATTGTACCGATATTGTCGATAACTTCCTGGCGGTTCATGCCAATGCCGTTATCGGTGATGGTGATGGTGCGTGCTTTTTCGTCAAAAGCAACGCGGATGTTCAACTCTGCGTCATCTTCATACAACGCATCATCCGACAACGCTTCAAAACGCAGCTTGTCAGCCGCATCCGCCGCATTGGAAATCAGCTCACGCAGAAAGATTTCCTTGTTGCTGTACAGCGAATGAATCATCAGATTCAGTAGTTGTTTGACTTCAGTCTGGAACCCTAAAGTCTCTTTATGTGCGTCAACGCCCATTGCAGTTATGCCTCCATCTGGCTTGTTGAATTGATAGCCTGCATATGGGGATTGCGCCATTGGAAATCAAGAGCCTGTCATCAAGCCGTCATCGCTGACTGCTACTATGTGATGATGGAACTATCCAAAGCAGAATGATTCCCTAATAACGCAAATCGCGTTTTAAGCGACTTGTGATAGAGTTTTTTAATAAAGGAGAAAACATGCATTCTCTGGTCCTGGCATCGCTAATGACGGTGATGCCACTGATGGCCGACACAGGTGTTGGCGAGCAACAAGCAAAAGTCTTTGGCCACGAAGAAAAGGTCAAACTCTTTCCAGGCGGTATTAAGGCCACTGCAAGACTCGACACCGGAGCCGCAACAAACTCCATCTACGCAGTCGATACCGAGGTGGTCGAGCAAGGTGGACAAAAGCATGTGGAATTCACCTTTGTGGATCACGAAGGCAAATCACATCGACTGACACGCCCGCTGATCGATCAAGTCACAGTCACGCAGGCCAGTGGCCAACAAAGGCGTTATGTGGTTGAAATGGGACTATGCCTGGGCGATCACTATGAAAACTCAAGATTTACCCTGGCAGATCGCAGCCATATGACATTCCCGATACTGGTGGGCCGCAATTTTCTGAAAAACTCGGTACTGGTGAGCTCTTCGGACACCAATACTCAAGCGCCGAAATGTGACGTGCGCCTGGGCTAGCCCAGCCTACAGTGGTCGGCCACTTGAGGATCGCCCAGGCTTTCGATCCGGCTTGGGCGTTTCCGCACTATCCATCAAAGTCAGATAGTCATTTCTGAGCTGCTCAATACGTGCTTCTGTCAGTTGAATGGCACATCCGAGATATATCGCAGATCTGATGGAGCCCTGACGCCATATTTCGTACAAAGAGCGGCAGTGGCTGTCTCGATATGATTGCCAGTTATGCTGACTGTCACTAATCGCTTCCATCGCCTGACCGTCATCCTGATGGCGTTGCATGGCTTCAGACAGGGTGACGCGCATCTGTTGCTCAGTGTCCTTTAGCATCTCTGACAGACAGGCATTCATCTCCAGCGTGGTTTGTGCTTCAGCGCAAAGCGACTGGTCAGCAAACACTGGACTACTGGTTAAAAACAACAGCAATGCAAAAGCAGTTTTCATCATGGTTCACTCCATCAGGGGCCATCAGCATAACCCGAAACCATAAGACCAAAAGACATTGAATTTTTATCCTGTGGCTCTGCTAAACTGCAATCAGTCCACCCAATAAAGAGCCAGCATGGACTTGCAGCGGATCATCAACGTTAAACAGGTGAATGAACATATCCATTCATCAGGGCAACCCCTTATCGAAGAGTTTCAATTAATCGCCGACGCTGGTTTCGAAACGGTGATCAACCTGCTGCCAGCAACTCACCCCGAAGCACTCAAAAACGAGGCTGCCATAGTCAGTGAACTGGGCATGCACTATCTGCATATCGAAGTGCCTTTTGACCAACCCCAGCGAGCGCACTGGAATCATTTCAATCAGTTGATGGAACAACGTGCCGGCACCAAGGTCTGGGTACATTGTCTGCTCAACTATCGAGCTTCAGCATTTTTGTTCTTGTATCTCCATCATGTTCAGGGCCTGTCCGAATTGCAGGCCAGACAGCAGGTATTCACCGATTGGACCGCCGATAGCGTCTGGTCGAATGTCATGTGCAATCGTTTTCCGGAGGATTCAGCATGAAACCAAGAATCAGTGTCATCACCCTGGGGGTGGACGATTTGAGCCGGGCATTGAAGTTCTACCGCGACGGATTGGGATTAGCCACCGAAGGCATCATCGGTGAACAATATGACCACGGTGCAGTAGTGTTTATCGATCTTCAGCCTACCCTGAAACTGGCCTTATGGCCTAGAGCCAGCATCATCAGGGAGCTGGGGATTGAAGCCGACAGCCCCAGTCCATCGCATGCCATGATTTCGCACAATGTCAGTAACCGTGATGAGGTCGATAGCGTCATGGATGAAGCTGCGGCGGCTGGGGCCCAATTACTCAAACCTGCCCATGAAACTTTCTGGGGCGGTTATGCCGGTTATTTTTGCGATCCTGATCAACACGTATGGGAGGTGGTATGGAACCCTGACTGGGTGATTAGTGACTGAACACCAACGTTTTAAATTAAGGAATCCTTATGGCACACGAAGAGCTACATCTGAACCTGCGAAATCTGACAATGGCAGATTATCCGCAGCTCAAGCAATTGATGGATGTGGTGTACAATGATATCGGCGGTGCCTGGCCCAAAACGACGATTGAAGGTCTGATAGAACAGTTTCCCGATGGGCAGATTTGTATCGAAGATTCCGGAGATTTGATAGCGGTTGCCTTGACTGTGATGGTCAATTACGAACGCTTCAGCAACCCACATACCTACGACGATCTGATTCTCAGCAATGACAAAATCTGGCACAACGCCAGCGGCGATTCCTTGTACGGTCTGGATGTATTTATTCATCCCGATTATCGCGGTTATCGCCTCGGACGACGACTCTACGAAGCGCGCAAGGATTTATGTCGAAATATGAATCTGCGGGCGATTCTGGCGGGTGGCCGCATTCCCAACTATCACAAATTTGCCGATAAACTGTCGCCTGCCGACTACATTGAACAGGTATCACGCCGGGAAATTTACGATCCCATTCTTACCTTTCAGCTATCCAATGATTTTCAGGTCACGCGGCTGATGCACAAATACCTGCCCGAAGATGAAAAATCATTGGGCTACGCCACCCTGCTCGACTGGAACAATATTCTCTACACACCACCAGCGCCCATGGTTGGTAATCAGAAAACCGTGGCTCGGCTGGGCGCTGTGCAATGGCAGATGCGTGAATTTCACTCGGTAGATGAAGTACTAAAACAAGTCGAATACTTTGTCGATGCCTTGTCCGATTACAAAAGCGACTTTGCCTTGTTTCCAGAATTCTTCAATGCCCCACTGATGGGGCTGACCGACCAAATGGATCAAACCCGTGCCATTCGTTATCTGGCCGGCTTTACCGAACAGTTTCGCAATCAAATGTCGGACATGGCAGTCAGCTATAACATCAATATCATTACCGGCTCGATGCCACTGCTGGAAAATGATCGGGTCTACAATGTCTCGTACTTATGCCATCGTGATGGTCGGGTGGATGAGCAGCGCAAGATCCATATCACGCCACATGAACGACGTGACTGGGTCATTGAAGGTGGCGATAAATTTGAAGTCTTCGAAACCGATGCCGGCAGGGTCGCAATTATGATCTGCTATGACATCGAGTTTCCCGAGCTGGGCAGAATTGCCGCAGAGCAAGACGTTGACATCATTTTTGTACCCTTCTGGACTGACACCAAAAACTCCTACTTGCGGGTTCGCCATTGCGCCCAGGCACGCGCCATCGAAAATGAATGTTATGTGGTGGTGGTCGGCAGTGTTGGTAACCTGCCAAAAGTACAGAATCTGGACGTGCAATACTCGCAATCGTCAGTATTTTCGCCGTCAGACTTTGCCTTTCCTCACGATGCAGTAATGGCCGAAACCACGCCTAATACCGAGATGATCATGTTTTCCGATATGGATCTGGAAAAACTCAAACTGACCCGCAATGAGGGCTCCGTCACTAACCTCAAGGATCGACGCGACGATCTTTACAGCCTGAAGTTACTGAACAGCAGTTCCTGATTGCTCGGTAAATAGCCATCCTCTCTCCCTAAGCACGGGAAATCTGTCTTATAGGCGTTAATATAACCTCAAGCCAACCTTGAGTACTTTGTCGCCGTTGACCTCACTGACTACCCAGTGAATACCGTGCCAATCCACATCATCGCCAACCACGGGATGACCGCCCACCCTCAGGGCAATGAATTCACCCAGCGTCATATCGCCTTCACCTGCACTGACGGTCAGGCCATAAGCTTTGGCGACATCCTTGAGCATGGCATCGCCATTGAGTGTGAACGAACCAAAAAAGGCCAATTCCTGTTTGAGTTTGGCATCGCCGTTAAACAAACGGTTCAGCGCCGCCAGATCCTCGTTGCGACTGATGACGCAAATCACATCTCCCAGTTGCAAGCGGGTGCTGCCTTTGGGATGCAGCATCACATGGTCACGAAACAATGCTGAAATCAGCGTGCCGGATGGAAATCGAAGTAATCGAATTGGTTGGTTGTCGAGATCCTGGTTTTCTACCCGGTAGACAAACAGCTCGTAGTCATTTTCCGGCAATATACCCAGTGGTCCACGATGGTTGGGTTGGGTACCGATAGGCACCTCCACTTTCAGCCAACGCGCTACCCAGGAGATCGTCCCGCCCTGAATCAGCAGCGACATCAGCACTACGGCAAAAGCAACATTGAAATACAACTGAGCGTTCTCGACACCACCAATCACCGGGAAAATCGCCAGCACAATTGGTACTGCCCCCCGCAAGCCAACCCAGGAAATAAAGCCTATCTCATGCCAGCGAAATTTAAAAAATGGTTTAATGGACAACACTACTGCCAGCGGCCGGGCGATAAAAATCAGCGCCAGAGCAATCAATGATGCTGGTAATGCAAAGCTGAGTAACTCACTAGGATTCACCAACAAGCCAAGAATCAAAAACAAGCCGATCTGACTCAGCCATGCCAAGCCGTCATGCACGGGCAGGATAAAGTTCAGATGTCGGCCTGGCTGATTACCAATCATCAAGCCACACAGGTAAATGGCCAAAAAGCCACTGCCTCCCATGACACTGGCACCACCAAAAACACACATGGCCAGCGCAAGCGCCAACAGTGCATACAGGCCAGGAGCCAGATCCAGCCAGCGTAACAAACGAGCACTCAACCAGCCACCAGCAATACCGACCAGCATGCCAAGACCAAATTGCTGCAATAGAAACAATGCGCCATCAACAATGCCGTTGACGTTGCCCATTAACAACTCGACCAGCAGAATGGTCAGAAAAATAGCCATCGGATCGTTGGTACCCGATTCGATTTCCAGAGTGGCGCCCACCCGCTCGTTCAGGTTGATGCCTTGACCGCGCAGCATGGAAAAGACGGCAGCCGCATCGGTGGAACCGACAATTGCACCAATCAGCAAACCTTCAATCAGACTTAGATCAAACACCCACATCGCCAGCAGACCGACAATACCGCCCGTGAACACTACCCCAAAAGTTGCCAGAGATAATGCTGGCTTAAAGCCGACCCGGAAAGTCGATAGGCGAGTGCGCAAGCCGCCATCAAGCAGAATCATCGCCAGCGCCAGGTGGGCGATGGTAAATGCCAGAGAGTAATCGTCAAAACGAATCCCCAGCAGTCCTTCTTCACCAGCCAACATGCCCAATACCAGAAATATCACCAGCAAGGGCAAGCCAAATAACGAAGACAAACGACTGCCGATAATGCTCAAAGCAATCAAAAAGCCACTGAGCAGAAATAATGTATTGATGGAATCCATATGGTTCAGATTATGCCACACTGATTCATCATGACTCGGAAATGATTGGTGAGATGAAGTCGGGTGCTATCATGCTGATGAGTAAATGACAAAGGTACTGTGATGTTGGAGCAAACACTGATTCAACTGCTGCTGCTGTTGGGGGCAACAGTGTCTATCGTATTGGTATTTCAACGCTTGCAGATCCCGGCCAGCCTGGGATATCTGCTGGTCGGTGTACTACTGGGTGCTCACACTGCCGGGCCGGTGCTTGATGAAGTTATGATTCGCTATATTGCCGAGTTTGGCATCGTATTCCTGTTATTTACTATCGGTCTGAGTTTTTCGCTGGCTCAAATTTATGCCATGCGGCATATGATTGTTGGCCTGGGAACGGCTCAAGTATTGCTGACCACGCTGCTAGTAGCCTCTTTGCTTTGGGCACTTGGAGTGCCAGGCGTTATCGCCTTTGTCATCGGTGCTGTATTTGCACAATCATCAACCACTATTATTACCAAACAGCTACTTGAACAAGGCGAAGACCAAACCCGGCACGGCCGCCTCGCTACCACCATGTCAGTGTTTCAGGACATCACCGCAGTGCCGTTTGTTGTGGTGATTCCGGTTATTGGTATAGCGGCTACCCAAGATATTGCCGGAGCCTTGGGTATGGCCTTGTTGAAGGCAGTACTGGCATTTGTGATTGTCTTTCTTGCCGGACGCTACCTGTTGCGCTCACTGTTTCATCTGGTTACAGAAAGACGCTCTGCTGAACTGTTTACCCTCACCGTTTTGTTTGTTTCTCTGGTATCAGCATGGGTGACTGAAACGCTTGGCTTGTCGATGGCCTTTGGTGCTTTTCTGGCAGGCATGATGTTGGGTGAAACCGAATTTAGACATCAGGTCGAATCGGCCATCCGGCCGTTTCGTGATGTTTTGCTTGGACTGTTTTTTGTTGGTATCGGCATGCTGATCAATCCAGCCATGTTCCCTGATATCTGGCTGGAAGCCTTACTCGGCGCGATTGCCTTGTTAATCATCAAAGCCCTATTAGTCACTGCAATCGTAAAACTCGCTGGACTGGACATGCACACAGCTGTGCGAACAGGATTAATTCTCGCCGTCGGTGGTGAGTTTGGTTTTGCTCTGCTTGCGATTGGGCTGGACGCCAATGCTGTCACCCAACAATATGCGCAAATTGCCCTGGCTTCTGTGTTACTCTCGATGATGATTGCACCCTTTATCATTCGATATAACAAGCCAATCAGCGCCATGTTATCCCGTAGCGGTCAATCTCAGAGTTTTGTACAGCGCTATGACCAGCACTTACAGGCTCGCCCCGGCCATTATCACGATCATGTCATTATCTGTGGCTACGGTCGTATCGGCCAGATCGTGGCTAATTCATTGGAAATTCAGGGGGTTCCCTTTGTCGCTCTGGATCTGGACAGTGAGAAAGTCAAAAAATCACGTCTGTCTGGGGAGCCGGTCTTTTACGGCGATGCGAGTGATATGCATGTGCTTGAGGCCATTGGCTTACACCGCGCACAAATGCTGGTGATTAGCCATGAGGACACACCGACCTCACTCAAATCGCTGCGTCTGATACGTGGGTTGTTGCCCGATTTGCCGATCATCGTTCGTACACGTGATGAAAGTCATGCCAAGGAGCTACGTGCCGCTGGTGCGACCGAAACCATTGCCGAAACCGCAGAAGCCGGCATGATGATGGTATTTCATACCCTGCTGACCTTGAAAATACCGGGCGAGCAGGTCATCTCTTATATCGATCAACAACGCATCGAACGCTATCCTGCGTTGCGCGAGTTATTTCACTCAGAAAGTGAGTACTTGATTGAGCCACAACAGCGAATGAATGATCGACTACAACCGGTGGTTATCGCCGTCGACAGTCCAGCATGCGGACAATCAATTGAGCTGCTCAACCTTGATCGACAAAAAGTATTACTGACCGCGCTGGTCCGACATGGTAAACGCATCATCTCTCCACCGGAAACCATGAAAATCCTGGAAGGCGATGTACTGGTATTATTTGGTTCGCCAACCGATCTGCGTGAGGCTGAGACCCGGCTCACCGTCTCTCGGCAAGCGTGACTTAGCCGTTTTCAGGCGGATGCTCGGCGGCCAGTTTTTTGACATGCTCGCTAAGCCCCACGGCACGTTCGACATCGATCGTCAAGGCGATACCTGTACCCAGCGACTCATCAAGCTTAGCTGCAGCAAGTACACTGTCCAAGACAACATCGGCACGCCGATTTTCTGCCAGTATCAACACCACATCTCTCGGGTCGAGAATTTCAAAACCAAAAATGCCCAATGTTTTACTCAGCCCCTGACCTCGGGCATTTTTGATTATGGTGGCGCCAGTCGCACCGGCTGCCCGTGATGCATCCATGACAGTCTCTGTTTTGTCTTCATCAACGAAGGCCATGATGAGTTTAAACTTCATAAGAAATCCTCGTTATTCCATTTTGCATCAGGCAAAGCCTAACATCAGTTCAGGCATTGATGAAGCATAGATTGATAGATTTTCAGGCAGGTTCAGCCGGGGCTCAACCGCCATTGTCTGATGACAGTATAACCTGGCCCGTCATCGGTTGATTCTGATAAATACAATGCAAAGGATTGTGCCTGCCATTGAAACTCAAAAGGCTCCAATGGCAGCAACTGATTGGCTTTTCGCACCAACGTGACATGCGGTCGGTACGGTCGTTCCTCAATGGTGACGCCACAGTCTTTGGCAATCGAAGATAAGGCTAGCACCAGCTGTTGCAGAGGCTTAGCAACCTCTGTAGCTGTCAGACAAATAATACGGGGTTTTGGCCAGAATTCAGCTTCGGTGAAACTCAAACTGAACGGCGAAATTTCAATATGTCCGGCCAGCTCGACTAACCGTGCTTCTGTGTCCGCCTCCACTTGCCCCAAAAAGACCAGTGTCACATGAAGATTATCGGCTGACAGATATTTAAGCCCCTGTTGCCTGACACTGAACAAGTCATCCATTGCCTGGCGAATGTCAGCCGGTGGCTGAATAGCAAAGAATAACCGTCGACTCAAGCTTTTGCCTCGACACAACGATTTCGTCCGAGGTGTTTGGCTTGGTAGAGTGCCTTGTCAGCGCGCTTGATACATTCTTCAATTGATTCGCCCGGTTGGTATTCAGCGATCCCGATGCTGACAGTAATCTGTCCGTTGGGTTTGAAGGTTTGCTGATGAACATTGGTTCTTAGATGTTCTGCCAGTTGTCTTGCTCCTGCCATAGGTGTTTCCGGGCAGATAATCATAAATTCCTCACCGCCCCAGCGACCGACAACGTCATGCTGACGCACCATCGTAGTGAGCAGCTCTGCAAAATTAGCAATAATCAAATCCCCTGCATCATGGCCAAAATGATCATTGATCAGCTTGAAGTGATCGATATCTATCATCAACAGAGAGAAAGTGTGATGACTGCGAGTACTTCGTGCCAGTTCACTGGCAAAGGCCTGATTTAAACCGTGGCGGTTAAGCAAGCCAGTCAGTTGATCCTGTATCGAAAGTGTGTGCAATTGTCTGTTGAGCTCTCGTAAACGCAGATTATTACCACGTACCTTCCAGTAGCGATAGGTCAGCAATATCACCAGCAATGACAAAACCGCCAATGTCCAGAGGAGTGGTCGGTGATTCGCCACCACTTCGTACTGTATCGACAGCCAATTGCTGAGTATTCGCTGCCGTTCGGCTTCTGAAGTCGCCGCAATTGCCTTGTTATAAATCGTCAATAATTCCGGCAAGTCCTTACGCACACCGACTGACATTGCATAATGCTGGTCCAGTACACCGCTGATTTTAAGATGCGATATGCCATGACGAAACATCTGATAATTAATGCTGGGCACTGTGTCGATATAGCCATACTTTTTGCCTTTTTCGACTTTTCTCAAACCCTCTTGAGCACTGCCAACGGTGGTGATATCAATATCCGGGTAGGCATTACGCAATATGTCCACACTGGCATAACCCTCAATGAGAACAAATTGTCTGTCGAGCACCTGCGAAAGGTCGATGATGAACTCATTACCCGGCTGGGTTGCGATTGCAAAGTTGTAGTGGATAAAAGGATCGGTCACAGTGAGATAGCCACGCCTGTCAGACACATCCTGTGCACTGGACAGGACGTCGCAACGTCCAGCCTGAATATATTCGAGTGATTGTGGCCAGCTGTCAGTGACTACTAATTGCAGTTCAGCACCGATTTTTTCGGCCCAAAGTGCATGAAGATCTGAAAACAGCCCTATGTGTTGCCCTTGTTGATCAATGCCTTCATAAGGCATCCAGTCTGGATCAGAGCAGAGCTTGATCGGCCCGTGTGCTTCAATAAACTGTTGTTCAGCCTCGGTCAGTGGAAGCTGGCTATCGGCCAGTATTGAGAAGGGCAGGCACAGCAATCCGAAAGTGATTGCTGAATATTTCATGTTAAGCATCCTTGCTTTTTCATCTCAGTGGGCTTTACTGAGCTTCCCGGATAAACACCCAATCATCGCCTTTGCTCATATCAGCGCTGAATCGATAGCCCTCATAGTCAAAGGCTTTGATCTGTTCGGGTTCATCCGGTTTTTGGTCGATAATGAAGCGGCTCATCAGGCCTCTGGCTTTTTTAGCGTAGAAGCTGATCATTTTGTACTGGCCGTTTTTCCAGTCTTTGAATACCGGTGTAATGATTCTTGCATCGAGTTTTTTGGCATCAACAGCCTTGAAGTATTCGTTTGACGCCAGATTGATCAGGATACCGTCGTCCAGCGCAGCTTCATGCTGTATCGACTCACGCAATTGACTGTCCCAGAACTCATAAAGATCTTTGCCCTTGGCATTACTAAAACGGGTGCCCATTTCCAATCGGTAGGGTTGAATCAAATCCAGTGGTCGAAGAACACCGTACAAACCGGACAGAATCCTCAAATGCTGTTGGGCATATTCGAAACCTGCCTGGTCCAGACTTTCGGCATCCAGTCCGGTATAAACATCGCCCTTGAAGGCAAGCACTGCCTGCTTGGCATTATCCAGATCAAACGGCTGAGACCAGGATGAAAAGCGTGCCATGTTCAAGCCAGCCAGCTTGTCACTCAGGCTCATCAAGCTGGCAATATCTTCAGCCGACAATTGCTTGAGTTGATCAATCAGTTGTTGGGACTGTTCCAGAAAGCGCGGTTGGCTGTGAAGCTTTGTGACTGGTGCAGTTTCAAAATCCAGCGTTTTTGCCGGGGAAATCAGAGCTAGCATGCGTTATTCCGAGTCAAGGAGCCGAGCGGTGATCATCGTTGGGATCTGAATCTTTCACTTCTTCAAAGTCATCGACAACAATTACGTCATCCACCTCTGAAATCGCATCAATCGGACTAAAGGGATAAGGCTTGTTCTCTATGTTGTAGGTGAGAAACAACACAATTTGCTGGATATATTGAGCCAGTTTGCTGCTAAACGTACGAACGCTGGGATTAGCCGCGCCAGTAAACAGCGCAAAAATCAGCTGCACAACCACCACCACCGCCAGCAACATCAACAACAGATACAGCACTACAGCAAATGCCAACATAAACAGCAGGCGAATCCACTGCGAACCACGGCTCAGGTTTTGCTTAACAGTTTGTAACTCCATCGGGCAATAGTCCATATTGAAATAATCCTGATACTTTAACATCTTTTTAGACAAATTCTTTCATTTTCAGTGACAAAGCCATCTTCAGAAAGCCCTGTCATTCCTCTAGAAAACATCTGTCATGCACAGATATGCGACTTTAATCACCCGTATCTGGAGCTTGCTGGTAGATTGTGGGACACTTGCCCTTCATGTGCTACAGACTCCCTGACAATGAACAAACATCTTGACTTTTTAAAGCAACGTATTGATGCGCTGACGGAGTTCAGCGGTAAAACTGTTTCATGGCTGGTTTTGGCAATGGTACTTTTAATCGTCTACGACGTGACCATGCGCTACTGGTTTCAGAGCGGCTCAGTCGCCTTGCAGGAGCTGGAGTGGCATTTGTTTGCCCTGCTTTTTCTGCTTGGCATGGCCTATACCCACAAGCATGATGGCCATGTGCGGGTCGATATCGTATTTAGAAGCGGTTTGCTGAATGATCACCAGCGCGCCTGGATCAATCTACTCGGAACCATGTTCTTTCTAATACCTTTCTGTTTGATGGTGCTATTTACCAGTTGGCCTTTTGTTTATAACTCCTGGCTGTTTTCCGAAACCTCACCGGATCCGGGCGGTTTACCTCATCGGTTTTTAATCAAATCAGCACTTCTGCTGGGCTTTGGTCTGCTGTTATTGCAAGGCGTCGCTGAATTGATCCGTAATTTACAAATCGTGCTTGGCAAACAGGAGACCCGATAATGGAAGTATGGGCACTGATCATGTTTGCCGTGCTGTTCCTGCTGTTGCTGGCAGGATTCCCGGTCGCCTTTACCCTGGGTGCAGTGGCGATGTTGTTTGGCGGCATCTTTCTCGGAATCGACTTTTTTAATTTACTGCCGTTTCGAATCTGGGGTGTGATGACCAATTTCACGCTGCTGGCAGTACCGTTATTTGTCTTTATGGGTGTAGTACTGGAAAAATCGGGCCTTGCTGAAGAATTGCTTGAGACAATGGGCAGATTGTTTGGTCAGATCCGCGGAGGTCTCGCAATATCGGTGGTACTGGTTGGCGCATTATTGGCAGCCACCACCGGTGTGGTGGGTGCATCGGTGGTGACAATGGCTGTGATCGCCCTACCTGCCATGCTCAAACGAGGTTATGCGCCCTCACTGGCCAGTGGCACCATTGCCGCTTCTGGCACACTGGGTCAAATTATTCCGCCCAGTATCATCCTGATTTTATTGGGCGATGTGATTGGCGTGCCGGTCGGTGAATTGTTTATCGGTGCGATTGTGCCGGGCACTCTACTAATTGTGGCTTATATCCTGTACATCGCCTATGTGGCATGGCGTCATCCACATCTGGCACCTGCCAGCCAACAAAATGATACTGATCTGCCCAACCTTGCCCTGAGCGTCGTTAAGAGTCTGATTCCCCCAGTTTTGCTCATTTTTGCTGTGCTGGGCTCTATTTTCTTTGGCATCGCCTCACCCACAGAATCTGCAGCCGTGGGCGCAATGGGAGCCTTGTTGCTCGCAGCACTGCACCGAAAACTCACCCTGAGCACCTTAACTGAAGCCATGCAACGCACGACTCGATTGACCAGCATGGTGTTTCTGATTTTTATCGGCGCAACGGCTTTCGGACTGGTATTTGTGGGCATGGGCGGCGACAAGCTGATTTTGGAAATATTCACTGGCTTGCCAGGTGGAATGTGGACTTTCCTGATTTTCAGCATGTTGCTGATTTTTCTGCTCGGCTTTTTTCTCGACTTCATCGAGATCTGTTTTATTGTGGTGCCGGTGATTGCACCTGTCGCCATTTACATGGGCGTTGATCCGCTGTGGTTCGCCCTGTTGATAGCGATTAACCTGCAAACCTCATTCCTGACACCACCATTTGGTTTTTCGCTGTTTTACCTGAAAGCCAGTGCCCCTCCGAGCCTGAAACTCAGCGATGTTTATCGAGGTGTTCGCCCGTTTGTTGCCATACAGTTGCTGGTGTTGGTGACATTGATTGCCTTCCCGGCACTGACACTCTGGTTGCCAGGACTGATGCAGTATTGATCAGTTGTCGCTAAAACCAATCGATTGCACCGCAGCAATCTCCCGGGCATCCAGCAATAACATCAATAGCCTGTCCAGCCCCAATGCAATACCACTGCATTGGGGCAAGCCCTGGCTTTGAGCCATCAGCAAATGTTCATCTATCGGCATTTCTGCCTTGCCTAGTGATTTTCTGACGCGGTTATCTGCCATAAAGCGCTGGCGTAACTCAGTGGCATCGGTGAGTTCATCATAGCCGTTGGCAAGCTCTAGTCCGCCGGCATAAAGCTCAAACCGGGCAGCTACTTTGTTTCCTTGTGCATCCTCAACACATTTTGCCAATTGCGCTTGCGATGCCGGGAAATCATAAATCATCACCGGTGCGGACAATTGAGCCAGCTGCGGTTCAATGCACTGCGTCATCAATAATTCCAGCCAGCCATCCCGATCAGTTTGCCAGCAGGCAGGCAATGCAGGGATCTTGTCCAATGCCAGCATACGCAGTTCAGTTTCATCTGCGTGATGGCAATCAATCTGCAAATAATCGCTAAATACTTGTGCGTAGCTGAAATAAACGGCCGGTGCAAAGTCGGTCAGCTTTAGCAGTAACTGATCCAATTCCTGCATTAACATTAACAGTGTAAAACCGGGCCGATACCACTCCAGCATAGTGAATTCCGGACTGTGCAGACGCCCTAGCTCACCATTGCGAAACACATGACAGATTTGATAGATGGGTCCGCTTCCCGCCGCCAGCAAACGCTTCATGGCAAATTCAGGTGAGGTGTGCAGATAACGGCTGTGAGACGTTTCCCCCGCATCACAGTGTGTGGCAAAACTGTCCAGATAAGTCGCCGTGGGTGCGGCCGATGACAACATCGGCGTATCGACTTCCAATACAGCTCGCTCAGCAAAAAAATGGCGGACATCAGCCATTAGCTGAGCCCGCCGTTTTAGTTTGTTTTGCATCAATTCAGTGTCTGCCATCAGGCAACGCCAATAAAGTCATTCAAGCCGACCGCTGAAGCGCAAAAACCAAAGTCAGATTAGTCTTTGGCGCGTTCTACATACGATGCTGACCGCGTATCCACCCGCAACACTTCACCGATTTCGATAAATAAAGGCACTCGAACAACCGCGCCGGTTTCCAATGTCGCAGGCTTGCCGCCACCGCCTGAAGTATCTCCGCGCACACCCGGATCAGTATCCACAACCGCAAGGTTAACAAAGTTAGGTGGTGTCACCAGCAGAGGCGAGCCATTCCATAGAGTAACGGTGTAAACGTACTGCTCTTTCAGCCAATCCTTGCTCTCAGTAATTGCATTGGCATCTGCCGCATATTGCTCAAAGCTTTGTGGATCCATGAAATGCCAGAACTCACCATCGGTGTATGAAAACTCCAGATCCATTTCGACGACATCAGCACTTTCAACCGAATCGTTAGACTTGAAGGTACGCTCGTTGACACGACCGGTTTTCAGATTACGGTATTTGACCCGATTGAAGGCCTGTCCCTTACCCGGCTTCACAAATTCGTTTTCGATAATGCTGCAAGGATCACCATCCAGCATGAATTTCAGTCCGGATTTGAACTCATTGGTACTATAAGTTGCCATGCTAACCTCTTTTAGGGGACGATCGTCGTCTGTTTCTAAATCAAAGCGCCCTATGATACCGCAATCACAACCCTGCGCGACAGCTGCCCCTTGGCAACAACTTCTGGCCGAGAGTATCACCTCCGCAGAAGAATTGTTACAGCGCCTGGGCCTGCAAACACAATTGCAGACACTTGATCCGCTGCGACTGAAAAAATTTCCGGTCAAGGTGACTGCTAGCTATATGAGCAAAATGCGTTATGGCGATGCCAGAGATCCACTTTTGTTACAGGTTTTTCCTCTGATTGATGAAGCTTATGAAGCAGAGGGTTTTGTCGCTGATCCAGTCGGAGATCATCAGGCAGTTCGTCAGGCGGGCATGCTGCAGAAATATCAGGGACGGGCTTTATTGCTGACCACCGGCGCCTGTGCGATTCACTGTCGTTACTGTTTCAGGCGACATTTCCCCTACAGCAGCAGTAATCCACTTGCCAGTCAGTGGCAGCAAACGCTGGAGACACTGGCTGCGGATAGCAGTATCAAGGAAGTGATTCTAAGCGGTGGCGATCCCCTGGTGCTCAGCGATCAGAAACTGTCATCAATCATTGCTGATCTGTCGGAGATCAAACACATCGAAAGACTTAGAATTCACAGTCGATTACCGCTGGTGCTGCCCGAGCGTATTACTGAACATTTGTGTTGCAGTCTGAGTGAGAGTCGGCTGAATGTGATCATGGTCATCCATGCCAATCACGCCAATGAGTTTGATGAGGCTACTGCAAAAGCGCTAAGTGCCTTGCAGCAGGCAGGTTGTCAGTTACTCAACCAGACGGTTTTGTTGCGTGGTATCAATGACAGCGCTGATGCACTGTGCCAACTCAGTGAACAGCTGTCTGCATGTGGCGTGTTGCCCTACTATCTGCACTTGCTGGATCCAGTAGCTGGTGCCAGTCACTTTGATGTGCCACAAGATCAGGGAGAAGCGCTGATTACCACCATGCGCCAGCGCTTGTCAGGTTATCTGGTACCCAGGCTGGTTCGCGAAATTGCTGGCCAGCCCAGTAAGACGATTATGGCTTAAGGCCGCGCTTGCTGATGGGCACGTATTCCCGCTGTTCGCTGCCAATGTATATCTGGGTAGGTCGATAAATACGATTGTTGGCAATTTGCTCACGCCAGTGAGCCAGCCAACCCGCGCTACGGGCAACCGCAAACAATGCGGTGAACTGATCTTCGGGAATCCCCATCTCTGAATAGAGAATGCCTGAATAAAAATCAACGTTAGGATAGACGCCTTTATGGCCCAGTCTGTCAGCGCAGACTTCTTCCAGTTTGAGTGCGGTTTCAAACATTTGATCCAGATGACCGCCGCGTTCCTGAACCAGCTTTTCAACCAGTTTGTGCAGGATTTTGGCACGCGGGTCTTTGACCTTGTATTCACGATGGCCCATGCCCCAGATGACTTCCTTGTTGGACAGCTTGTGATCCACCCAGGCTTCCACTTTGTCAGGCGCACCAATTTCCTTGAGCATGCCCACCACCATCTGGTTGGCACCACCATGTAACGGGCCTGATAAGGTACCGATCGCCGCAGAAATCACTGCATAAGGTGACGCCAGTGTTGAACCCGCGACCAGCGCGGCAAAGGTTGAAGCATTCAAAGTATGTTCGGCATGCAGAATCAAACAGACATCCATAATGCGTGCCATCAGCGGGTCCGGCTCTTGCCCTGTGAACATGTACAGAAGATTTTCTGCTACCGAGAGATCTGAACGTGGTTCAACCGGGTCATAGCCCTGACGCATGTGTTCCCACATCGCCACCAGCGGGGCCATCTGAGCAATGATATTCACTGTCATGTTGCGAACATAATCAATGTCTTCACAGCTATTGGCATCGGTCAGACACTCGGTTCCGGGATAGAACATGCCTAGACTGGAAACTGCGGTTTGCAACATGTCCATCGGATGACCTGTTGCCGGGAAATGTCGCATCATTTCACGGATGTGATATTTGGTTCGGTAATGTGCTCTGAGATCTTTGACGAAGCTTTTCAACGAGGTGTCAGTGGGAAGTTCACCTTCCAGCAGCAGTAGCGTTGTTTCTTCAAAAGTGCTGTTGGCTGCCAGGGTTTCAAGCGGATAGCCCCGATAACTCAATATGCCCTTTTCACCGTCGATAAATGAAATGGCAGACTTGGTCGCGGCAACGCCCTCCAGACCCGGTAAAAATTCAGTCATCTAGAACCTCTTGATTGTTTAGCTGGTGGAGATTTATCAGAAAGACGCGCCATTATACTGCAATGCTTGGTCGGGAACATCTTCTGACAATTCGCTGATCGTCAGTTGAGCATATCAGCCCAAATATTTTTTGCCCATGCAACCGCATAGTCGCCTTCGATGGCTGTGGCTGTTGCAGAAACTCCGCCGCCGGGCATTGGCAGCATATCAGCCTGTTCAGCATCATAACGATAAACTGCGGCGACATGTCCCGCTTGATGATCATCAACAAAGCTATAACAGGTATTACTGAAAACCGGTTGCTGTTCAGGCTGTTCACCACGCATCAGTGCAATAACGGCTGCAGCACAGACTTTGGCTTGTGAGTTGGCAATATGGGCCGACTTGGGAACACCGGCAGAAACGGCATCGCCGATCACATGAACCTGCGGCACTGTGAGCGATTCATAACTGCGATAATCCACCCGGCACCATCGCCCGTCGACATCCATTACGCCAGCCATCTGGGCGACTTTGCCTGCTTTTTGTGGCGGAATCACATTCAATACATCTGCCTTAAAAGTGTCAAAAGCACTTTCAACCGTCAAGTGGTCGACATCCACAGATTCCAGTGGACTCATCGGTTGATATTCGATAAGCCCCGGATACAGTTCACTCCAGGCCTCTACGAACAAAGATTTTTTGGAGACGATATCGACATTTGCATCCAGTATCACCAACTTGCCACGCGGATTGTGCCGCTTGAGATGCAAAGCCACCTGACAGGCACGTTCGTAAGGCCCCGGTGGGCAACGATAAGGTGCTGCTGGAATGGTCATGACCATCAGGCCGCCCTGACGCATATCCGTTAACTGATCACGCAGTAATACGCTTTGCGCTCCGGCTTTCCAGGCATGTGGAACTCGCTGTTGTGCTTCGGCTGACGCTAGCATCGGCAGTCGACTGTAATCCATATCCAGCCCGGGCGCGACAATCAGTCGATCATAATCAAGCTCAACGTCATCATGTAGCAAGACCCGGCGTTTTTCAGTGTCTATCGCAATCACTTCAGCATGAATGATATTCACCCCGTGATTATTGCCAAGTCCATCGTAGCCATGACTGAGATCCTGCAAACCACGGCTGTGACTGAGAATCAGATTACTTTGTGGACATGAAACAAAGGTTCGCTGACGCTCAACCATGATGACTTCAAAGTCAGGTGCCCACATACGGATATATTTCGCCGCGGTGCAGCCTGCAAAACCACCACCGATGATGACAATTCTGGGAGCTTTCCGGGTTTTTTTGCAGGCCATCAAAGGCACAGACAACAAACTCCCCGCCGCGGTGTAGCCAACACTTTTCAGAAAATCACGGCGTTTAATCGACACAGGGTGACTCTCCGAAACAACCAAACTCAGGAAACGCTGACGCCTTGCGCCTGCAGATCAGCATGATAGGAAGAACGAACCATCGGGCCACTGGCCACATGCACAAAGCCCATTTGTTTAGCGACTTCAGCCAGTTGCTCAAACTCTGCCGGCGTGACAAAGCGTTCAACTGCCAGATGATGTCGACTGGGTTGAAGATACTGCCCCAAGGTCAGCATCTGACAGCCATGCTGACGTAGATCCTGCATGACCGCATGCACTTCCTCAATGCTTTCACCCAGCCCCAGCATCAGACCTGATTTGGTCGGTACATCCGGGTGCTGGTTCTGAAAACGCTGAATCAAGTCCAGAGACCACTGATAGTCAGATCCGGGCCTGACAGCCTTGTAGAGTCTCGGAATTGTTTCAAGGTTGTGGTTGAAGATATCGGGAGGTTGATGTGCAAGTACTTCCAAGGCAAGATCCATTCGTCCACGAAAGTCAGGCACCAATACTTCGATCCTGGTCTGTGGTGACCGCAGGCGTATTTCACTGATGCAGCGAGTAAAGTGAGCGGCTCCGCCGTCACGCAGGTCATCTCTGTCAACTGAGGTCACGACGACATGCTTGAGTCGCATATCAGCGATCAGACTTGCCAGTTGTTGAGGCTCGTTTTCATCCAGTGCATCGGGACGGCCGTGAGCAACATCACAAAACGGACAACGGCGGGTGCAAATGTTGCCCATGATCATGAAAGTCGCCGTGCCATGCGCGAAACATTCTCCAAGGTTCGGGCAGGCCGCCTCTTCACAAACGGTGTGCAGATTGTGTTCGCGAATCAGACCTTTAAGTCTGCTCACTTCTGGATCAGCATGTGATTTTGCTCGGATCCATTCGGGTTTTCGCTTGGGATCGGTTGGCACAATTTTGATCGGAATTCTCGCCACCTTGGAAGCGCCCTTGAGGGCTTTGACATCACGTTTGGCGTGTTCAGCTTGCGTCATGGTTTTATGCTTGCCTGTTGGTTAATCGCTGACAATAACAGCGATGACAGTTGTTGTTTTGCCTGAGGCATGGTCAGAGATACGCCAAGGCTTTTCATGTCGATGACCGGCATTCCCGCATAGCCACAGGGATTAATCAAATCAAATGGCGTGAGATCCATGTCAACATTAAGACTGATGCCATGATAACAGGCTCCACGCCTGACCCGTAAACCAAGCGCTGCTATCTTGGCGTCATCGACATAAACGCCCGGAGCATCTTTTCGCGCGTGAGCCTTTATTCCGTGGTTGTCCAGCAGACAGATAACTGAGGTTTCCAGAAGCGTCACCATTTGGCGAACACCCCTGTGCAT
Source organism: Methylophaga sp. (assembly GCA_020831825.1). Lineage (GTDB taxonomy): Bacteria > Pseudomonadota > Gammaproteobacteria > Nitrosococcales > Methylophagaceae > Methylophaga. Next base: position 238,687 of record JAFIFW010000010.1, read on the forward strand.
GCGCTTGAGATCGAGCAAGGTATAGATCACTAGTTGTCCGGGACCGTGATAAGTGATCTGACCGCCGCGATCCGATTGCACCAGCGGAATGTCAGAACTCGTCAGCAAATGCTCAGGCTGTCCATTGTGACCTTGCGTGAACACCGGATAATGCTCCAGTAACCACAGCTCATTCTCCGTTTCCGGCTGACGCTGGTCGGTAAAGTCCCGCATTTCCTGCAAGGTGCTTGAATAGTCCACCTTGCCGAGATCACGAATCTGCATCAGGTCGCTAGAGTACGTATTTCACCAGCTCGTGGCTGCTGAGTTCCTGATAAATCGCATCAAGTTGTGCCTTGCTGCTGGCCTGAATCAGCACAGTGACTGAGGTATATTTGCTACCTGAGCTTTGTTTGCTGCTGACCGCAGCCTCGGGCACTTCGCTTACGTGTTTGCGGACAATTTCAACCACCAGTGCATCGAAGTTATCACTGCTGATGCCCATCGCCTTGATGGGGAATTCGCAGGGAAACTCAAGCAGCGTTTCTTGTGTAGTGTCAGCCAAAATTCTGCTCCTGCTTCAACTGCTGATACAGTGCAATCAAGCGTTGCCAAACTGGACCCGGTTGACCGTTTCCGACCGGATGATCATCCAGTACGGTGACAGGTAACATTTCTCGGGTTGAACTTGAAATCCAGATCTCATCAGCATCATGTAATTCGGCTTCAGTGATCATCTGTTGATGCAGTTCGATGCCTGCCTGTTCTGCGAGGCGTAATACAACATCACGGGTGATACCGGGCAATACTTCTGCATTTTTTTCGGGGGTGTAGATAACGCCATTCTTGACGATATAGGCATTGCTGGCAGCGCCCTCGGTCAGATGTCCGTCTTTTATCAATAAGGCTTCCTGCGCACCCTGCTCATGCGCCTGCTGTTTAAGCAGACTGTTGGCAAGCAGGGTAATTGCTTTGATGTCACATCGTTGCCACCGGATATCAGGCAAGGTAATGCACTTGATGCCCTGTGCTTTGAATGCATCAGGAATGGGCTGCATCGGGTTGCTCATAACAAATACCGAAGGCGTCGCATTGGCCGGGAAAAGATGATCTCTGGGTGCCACGCCACGCGTAACCTGCAAATATACCGCCTGGTCACCCCCACCATTTCGGTCAATCAGTGTCTGAATCATTTCAGACCACTCAGCGTCTGTCAGTGGGTTATTGATGCGCACGCCATCAAGACTGCGTTGCAACCGGGCAAGATGGCCTTCCAGCTCAAAACAGTGACCCTGATAGACAGGGATTACCTCATAGACGCCATCACCTAACAAAAAGCCTCGGTCAAATACTGATACTTTGGCTTGTTCAGCAGCCAGGTACTCGCCATTCAAATAGACTGTTGCCACTCACTAGCCCCAAATCAGCATCAACATGGCATCCAACAGACGACGCCACAGACTGCCTGCGGGTACATCCTGCATGGCCACCAGGGTTTGAGTGGCAATCACTTCATTGTTCAATCGAATTTCAACTTCACCAAGCGCGCTACCGGCAGTCACTGGAGCGACGATGGGTGTTGTCAGATGACTGGTGGCTACAAGATTTTCATATCTGCCACGAGGCACAAGCACGTGCAAAGGTTGCTGCACGCCGATGGCAAGCTCTTTTTCGCTACCTTTCCAGACACGGTTTTGCGTCACTACATGACCGGCTGGATATAACCGATGCGATTCAAAGAAGCGAAAGCCATAGTTGAGTAACTTGGAGGTTTCTTGTGCTCTGACATTTTCACTGCGTGTACCCAGTACCACCGAAATAAGGCGCATATCACCACGTTTGGCTGAGGCAGCAAGGCAGTAGCCTGCGGCTTCGGTATGTCCGGTTTTCAGACCATCGACAGTTTCATCTCTCCACAGCAACCGGTTACGATTGTGCTGGGTGATGTTGTTATAGGTATATTCTTTTTCAGAGTACCAGCGGTAATACTCAGGAAAATTGCGAATCATCGCCGCAGCAAGTGTCGCGATGTCACGTGAGGTGGTGTACAAGTCCGGGTCAGGCAAACCGGTAGAGTTGGTATAGTTAGTATTGTGCATACCAAGCTTTTGAGCATACTGATTCATCATCTGAGCAAACACTTCTTCGCTGCCAGCGACATGTTCTGCCAATGCGACAGCAGCATCGTTACCCGATTGAACGATCATGCCGCGCAACAGCGCTTCCACCGGTACACGGGTGTTCACTTCGATAAAGCTGCGAGAACCAACCATGCGCCAGGCCCGCTCACTGATAAGCACTTCATCCTCAAGTTTGACATTGCCTGAAGCAAGCTCGTTAAACAGCACATAAGAAGTCATCAGCTTGGTGATACTGGCAGGTGGCAGGCGTTCGTCCGCGTTACCTTCGACCACTGGGATGCCACTATCAAAATCGACCAGAATGTATGATTTCGCAGCAATTTGTGGTGCAGCAGGGTTAGGCACAACAGGTGCTCCCGCAAAACTGGCTGACAAGGGCAATATGACCATTGCAAGCAGAAGTGTCTGGATCTTTTTAATCATCTGACTCTCTCGAAAAAAACAAATATTATTCAATGACAACCTGGGTCTCTGCAAAGCCCATACGTTTCAATTTGTCTGACAAAGCATCGCTTTGTTCAACACTGGCTAATGGTCCGATTCTGACCCGATAAACATCCCCCTGCGGGCGAGACACCGGCTGGATTCTGACACTGTCAGAGATCTGTTGCTGCAATGAGGTTTTGACTTCCTGGGCGCGGCTCATCGTACTGAAAGCCCCCACTTGTACATAAACTCCCGCGTCCATAGGCGATGTTTGTGCGACTTTCTGAGGCTGTGGCTGTGCCTGAGTTTGTGTTTCGCTTGGTTGACGCGGTGTTGAAGAGCTAGTGCCACCCGGCGTGATGGCACGTACCTCGACCATGCCGGTGCCCTGCTCCTTGATGCCGAGTTTCACAGCAGCCGTGTATGACAAGTCGATAATTCGATCGCCAACAAACGGTCCACGATCATTGATTCTGACGATCACCTTACGACCATTTTCCAGATTGGTGACTTCTGCGTATGTCGGTAATGGCAATGTCTTATGCGCAGCGGTCATTGCGTACATATCGTAGGGCTCGCCACTTGATGTTCGACGGCCATGAAATTTTGTGCCATACCAAGAGGCAAGACCACGCTCTACATAACCTTCCGCTGAGGCTTTAGTGTAGTAGGTTTTTCCGAACACCTCATATGAGGGCATGTTGCCGTAGCGACTGAGCGGTTCCTGCCTGGGCACGGCATCCGGAATGCTCGCAATATCAGGCACTTGAGACGGATGTGGCGCGCTGTCTTGCTGTTCTCTTTGCTGTGTCGTGCTACAGGCAAACAACATCAGCGTTGCCACTATAACCAGGTTCGTTCTCAGGAAACGCTTCATGCATTATTTCTCATAGGCGTGACGAATTTCATTCGCCAGTTGATAAACCGCCATTGCATACATACGGCTGTGATTGTACCGGGTGATCGCATAGAAATTTTGTCTGCCGATCCAATATTCTTCCCCATCAACCTGCGTGAGTGAAAACAAGGTCAGTTTGTCATCACCGGGCGGCAAATCAGGCATATGGACATGCATTACGCGTAGCTCTTCACGACTGGTAGCTGGTTTAAGACCGCGTTCCAACAAGATCTGAGGAACATCACCCTCAAGCTCGGCTGGATGAACTACCGACTCACCGCGCACCCAGCCATGTACTTTCAGATAATTGGCAATACTGCCGACAGCATCTACCGGATTAGTCCAGATATCCCGTTTACCGTCATTGCTGAAGTCAACCGCATACGCTCGGTAACTGCTTGGCATAAACTGCCCCAGACCCATTGCTCCGGCGTATGAACCGACAGGGTCAAGCCTTGACATTTGTTCCTCTTGCGTCAGCACCAGAAAATGTTTCAATTCAGAGCGGAAGAAAGGGCTTCTTGGTGGATAACGAAATGCCAGCGTAGATAGTGCATCAATCACTCTAAAGCTACCCATATTGCCGCCGTAGTTAGTTTCTACACCGAGGATGGAGACGATAATTTCTGCCGGGACACCGTACTGCTGTTCAGCCTGCGCAAGTGTTTCTGCATTATTCTTCCAGAAGTTCACTCCGCCCTTAATACGAGCAGGCGTGATAAAAATATTACGATACTCATGCCATGGTCGAACCCGCTCAGCAGGTCGGGCTATGGCGTTGAGAATACTTTGCTTGACCTCAACCTGAGCAAACAGGTCAATCAGTTCATCGCGATCGAAGCCAAATTCGTCAACGACTTCATCAATAAACTGCTCGAGTTCCGGTAACTCGGGATTCAATTGGGCAGCTACAGGTAGAGCAAACATCAGTGCTGAGACTGCTATCAGGAGTTGTTTCACGGTGACATCATCCTTCGGTGGGTGTGAACTGACATCAGGATACCGAAGCCAGCCAATAAGGTCACCATTGATGTGCCACCATAGCTGATCAGCGGTAGCGGAACGCCAACCACAGGCAGCAACCCTGTGACCATCCCGACATTAACAAAGACATAGACCAAAAAAGTCAGCGAAATACTGCCTGCCAGCAAGCGAGCAAATGTTGTTTGTGCTTGGCCTGCAATATAGAGACCTCTGGCGGTGATCAGCAAGTACAGAGACAAAAGCAGACCAACCCCAATCAGACCGAACTCCTCGGCCATGACGGCAAAAATGAAATCGGTTGATCGCTCTGGTAGAAACTCCAGGTGCGACTGAGTGCCTTGAAGCCAGCCACGACCGGTCAAACCACCGCTGCCAATGGCAATTTTTGATTGAATGATGTGATAGCCGGCACCAAGCGGATCTGACTCAGGATTCATAAACGTTAAGACGCGGCGGCGCTGATAATCGTGCATTAAAAGCCAAAGCACAGGTGCCGCAGCTGAGGCCAGAGCAAAAAATAAAATAATAACTTTCCATGAGATCCCCGCCAGGAAAATCACAATCAAACCTGATGAAGCTATCAACATGGCCGTTCCAAGATCAGGTTGCTTGGCAATCAAAAGTGTTGGAATTGCAATCATGACCAAAGCAACCAGCATTCTGAAAAAACTTGGTGGCAAAGGCCTTTCTGCGATATAGGCTGCGACTAGAATCGGTACTGCCAACTTCATGATTTCCGATGGTTGGAATCTGAAAAAACCAAGATCCAGCCAACGTTGAGCACCTTTACCTACAACACCGAAGATTAGCACCGCCACCAACAAGGCTAAACCCGCCAAAAACAAGCCTGGAGCCCAACTTCGCATCCGCTCTGGGTTGATTTGTGCTATCGCCAACATAACCAACAGAGCCGCCACCATGCGAATCATTTGCTTGACCAGCAAAGCGGTCTCCTGACCTCCCGAGCTATAAAGCACCAGCAGGCTAACCCCCATCAAAATCAACAAGCCCAACAACAACGGACCATCAATGTGGATATAGCGTAACCAGCCACCAAGGCTGGGCGGTTGTCTTCGTCGTGATTCACTAGTCAATATCATCGACTTCTATCTCTGGTTCTTTTTGCAAGCCAAAATGAACATCAATCAGTTTCCGTGCAATGGGTGCCGCTACTGAACTGCCACTACCACCATGTTCAACGATGATTGCAATGGCAATTTCCGGGTTATCTGCCGGTGCGAAAGCAACAAAAAGAGCATGATTGTGCAATCGTTTATCCAGACTATCAGCATCATACTTTTCATCTTGCCCCAGGCTGAATACTTGTGCTGTGCCGGTTTTTCCGGCAATTTCAAAAGGCAGATCCAGGCCAATTTGACGGGCGGTTCCACGCTCTCCGTGGACAGCTTCAATCATCGAATCGATGGTAGCTTCCCAGTTACGGCTTGAGACCACCGGCACAGGCTCTTCGGGCAATGCCGCTCTTAACTGCAGACGATCATCACCGGGCATCCGGCTGGCTCGTAATACCTGAGGCGTCATACCCGATCCGCGCATCGCCAGTATTGCCGTTGCATGTGCCAGTTGTATTGGTGTCATTTGATTAAAACCTTGCCCGATACCTGAAATCAGTGTTTCACCGGGATACCAGGGTTCATTGTGAAAGGCGCGCTTCCACTCCCTCGATGGGGATAAACCTGTATTTTCTCCGGGGATATCGATACCTGTTCGCTGTCCAAAGCGAAATAAATCCAGAAACTGATGCAGACGGTCAATGCCGAGGTTATTGGACAAATCGTAGTAATAGATGTCACAAGACTGTGCCATTGCACTGGAAAAATTCATTTGCCCATGGCCTTGATGCCGCCAGCAGCGAAAACGATGAGTATGCCCGGGCAGAGAATACCAACCCGGACAAAAGGTACGGGTCTGTTCATTGACAACACCCATTTCAAGACCAGCCAACCCGACAAAAGGCTTGAGCGTTGATCCCGGCGGGTAACGGCCTCTCAGTGCACGGTCGTATAAAGGCCGGTCTATGGAATCACGCAGCTCAGCATAATCTTTATTGCTAATGCCTGATATGAAAAGATTTGGGTCAAAGTCTGGTTTGCTGACCATCGCCAGAATGCCACCATTGCGTGGATCCATCACCACAACAGAGCCATTGTAGTCACCCAACACCTCTGCCGCGGTGCGTTGCAGGGTGATGTCCATGTTCAGATAAAGATCCTGGCCTGACTCGGCAGGCACACTCTGTAATTCACGGACAATTCGTCCCTGCACATTAGTTTCCACATGCCGGTAGCCAACTGTGCCATGCAGCAAATCTTCATACTGCTTTTCTATGCCAGTCTTGCCGATGTGTAGCGTGCCCCTGTAGTTTTGACGATTAATGATCTGCATTTCACGTTCATTGATTCGTCCCACATAGCCGACCGAATGCGCGAAAAGATGACCATGCGGATAATGACGAATCAATCGCCCGACAACTTCAACACCGGGCAAACGATGTCGATGTACCGCAAATCGGGCAACTTCGTCCTCAGTCATCCGTAATCGAAGTGTTACTCCCTCAAAGCGTCGATGTTGCCGAAGTCGTTCACGGAAACGGCTGATATCTTCTTCTGTCAAATTCAACAATGTGGTCAGCATTGCCAGCGTGGCCTCCATATCGACCACTTTTTCCGGCACAACTTCCAGACTGAAAGTCGGCACATTTTCCGCGAGGATGACTCCGTTTCGATCAAAAATCAGACCTCGTTGCGGAGGCAGTGGCTCGATTGAGATCCGGTTACGATTGGAAAGTGCTTCGAAGTGCTCATGCTCATAAACTTGCAAGATAACAAGGCGCACCATTACCGCGCTGAACAGCAAGGCCGAAAAGACTCCGGCAAATATCAATCTGCTGTTGATAAGCCGATATTCAGAGATATGATCTTTGAATGTTTGCCAAGGCGTCATGCCAGCCTCAGCTCACTTGAAAGGTACGGCGGGTTTTACGCAAAAGCGCATAGACCACTGGCCAGACAAGTGTGCTGGTCACCGCAGGCATCCAGACCTGCCACTGATGTGGCATCGATGATGCCAGCAGTAAAATTAACTGCACGATCATCACCAGCGACAGAATCGTTAAGGCCTGTTGCCAAAGTGGATATTGCCTGAGCTGCAAATGAAAACGGGCCACTAAGAATACAATCAGCGCATAGGCAAAAGCATGCACACCAAGTGTCGTGCCACTTAACGCATCCATCAGGATGCCAACAAACCAGGCAACACCAATACTGACGCGCTGTGGCAATGCCATAGCCCAGTAAATCAGAAACATCCCCAACCACTCAGGCCGAGCAAATCGTAATATTTCAGGCAATGGAATAATCATCAAAATCAGCGCCAGCAGCAAGCTGAACCAGATGACACTGATATTTCTTCCCGGAGCTGTTGTTGCCATTACTGAAGACCTCCGGCCTCGATCTCTTCGATACCGAGAAACTCAGGCATTTCGACTGATGGCTCAGGCAAGTCAAACTCGATTCTTTCACCCGGCAATACCAGCATGACCTCACGACTGGTGCCCAAATTGGCAGCCGGGCTGATGGCGATTTCGGCAAAGGGTTTACCAGCAGGAAAGCTTACTTCTGTAACAACACCGACTGGATACCCAGTCGGAAAAATGCCGCCCAGACCAGATGTCACCACCAAATCACCAACTCTGACATCTGCATTATGAGGCATGTAGTCCATTTTCAACTGCTCACTCGGCCCTCTGCCAAACACCACTCCTCGCAGTCCGTTGCGGTTTATTTGAACCGGAATACTGTGATTCGGATCGGTTAATAAGACGACCCGACTGGAAAACAGACTGACTTCTGATACCTGCCCCATCACACCATGAGCGTCTAGTACCGGCTGACCGACATAGACACCAAAGCGTTGGCCCTTGTCCAGGATGACTTGCTGTGAGAATGGATCGGAATCTACTGCCAGCAATTCTGCAATCTGAATTCGCTCTTGCAGTCGAAATGAGGATCCCAACAATTCCCGCAAGCGCAGATTTTCCCGCTCAAGTGCTTGTAAACGCTGCAATCTGGCACTCATCAGCTGTTGACTGGCTTCAAGCACCCTGATTCGTTCCTGTAACTGCTCACGATCCTGAAAAAAAGTCGACAGCCACGTCGCAAAGTCCGCCGGTAATGCTGCGGTGACCTGAACCGGATAAACCACTGAGGAAATCAAGCTTCTGACCTGACCAAAGTAATCAAGCCGGTCATCCATGATGTACAGCGTCAAGGATGCAATGACCGCGAAAAACATGCGGGTGCTGAGTGATGGTGCATGGGCGAATAACGGTTTAATGGCTATGTTCCACGAAAAAAACTGCCCAGTCTGTCAGCAGGGCCTGCTTGACTTTCATTGCCATCAGCAATGAACCATTCCGGAATAAATGGATGCTGATAAAGGGTCACCCCGGAAAAGCTTTTTACTCGAAAGTGAAAACGTCCGTGCCACGCTCGTCAATCAACTCAAGTGCCCGGCCACCACCGCGCGCAACACATGTGAGTGGATCTTCAGCAACAATCGCCGGCAAACCGGTTTCTTCCATCAGTAGACGGTCAAGATCGCGTAATAAAGCACCACCACCGGTCAGCACGATGCCTCGCTCGGCGACATCGGCACCCAACTCAGGTGGCGTTTGTTCCAGTGCAGTTTTCACGGCAGCAACAATGCCAGACAGCGGATCCTGCAGGGCTTCAAGAATTTCATTACTGTTAAGCGTAAAGCTGCGCGGAATACCCTCGGCCAAATTACGGCCACGCACTTCCATTTCTCGAACTTCGTTACCCGGATAGGCTGAACCAATTTCTTTTTTGATCTTTTCGGCCGTGGCTTCACCAATCAGCGTGCCATAGTTACGGCGAACGTAGTTGACAATAGCTTCGTCAAACAGATCACCACCGATACGAACCGATGATGAATAAACGATACCGTTGAGTGAAATAATTGCAACTTCGGTGGTGCCCCCACCGATATCCAGCACCATGGAGCCGCTAGCTTCTTCTACAGGCATGCCAGCACCAATCGCGGCGGCCATTGGTTCTTCAATCAAAAATACATCCCTTGCACCCGCCCCTGCAGCAGACTCTCGTATGGCACGACGTTCAACTTGAGTGGAGCCACAAGGCACACAAACCAAAACACGCGGGCTTGGTTTAAGAAAACGGCCTTCGTGAACCTTGCGGATAAAGTGTTGCAACATTTTTTCAGTGACCGTGAAGTCGGCGATAACGCCGTCTTTCATCGGCCTGATTGCCGTAATATTACCGGGAGTTCTACCCAGCATTCTTTTTGCCTCAACGCCGACAGCAGCGATTGAGCGCGGTCCGCCTGGTCCTCTGTCTTGGCGTATTGCTACCACTGAAGGCTCATCCAGTACTATGCCACGGCCTCGAACGTATATCAGCGTGTTCGCTGTACCGAGGTCAATGGACAAGTCATTGGAGAAGATGCCACGTAAGCGTTCGAACATTGAGGAGACCACACACTAATAGGGGTAAAATGCGTACTTTAGCAATGCTCTGGTCTGTTGGGCAAGCGACGAATGATTTAAACTTGCAGACTTTTGCACAGAATGATTTACCAACATCAATCTTCGGGACTATCAATGAGTTTGAATAAAAGCGATGTAGAGAAAATTGCTCACCTTGCACGGTTGACTATAGATGAGGCTGACGTGGCTGACTATGCACGTGATCTCAACAACATTCTTAATCTGGTTGAACAGATGGGCGCAGCTGACACCGCTGAAGTGAGCCCGATGGCACACCCTCTGGATGCTCATCAGCGCCTGCGCCCTGACATCGTCACTGAGCATGATCAGCGAGAATTATTCCAATCGATCGCACCAGAGACAGAAGCCGGTGTTTATCTGGTTCCCAAAGTCATTGAATAACTACAGGCCCCGACATGCATAACAAGACGCTTTCCGAACTATCTGAAATGTTACACAAAGGCGAGGTCACCAGTGTTGAGCTGACTCGTCACTTTCTGGACCGTATCAAAGCCCACAACACCGAATTGAATGCCTTCATCAGCGTTTGCGAAGAGAGTGCTTTGGCACAAGCCGCTGCTGCCGATGAACAACTGAAAAACAAAACAGCCGGCAAATTAACCGGCATTCCGATGGCGCATAAAGACATCTTTTGCACCAAGGGCGTCCGCACCAGCTGCGCTTCAAAGATGCTTGATAGCTTTGTTTCGCCTTACGATGCCACTGTGGTCGAAAAAATCGCCGCCAGCGGTATGGTGATGCTCGGTAAAACCAATATGGATGAGTTTGCTATGGGCTCATCCAACGAAACCAGTTACTACGGTCCGGTGAAAAACCCCTGGGACACTGATCGCGTTCCCGGTGGTTCATCTGGGGGATCAGCAGCCGCTGTTGCCGCACGTCTGGCGCCAATTGCGACGGGTACCGATACCGGGGGTTCCATTCGCCAACCTTCATCACTGTGTAACTTGACCGGCTTGAAACCAACCTACGGCCGAATCTCTCGCTACGGCATGATTGCCTTTGCCTCAAGCCTTGACCAGGCAGGTCCAATGGCAGCAAATGCCGAAGATGCCGCCCTGCTGATGAATGCCATGTCCGGGTTTGATGAACGTGACTCGACCAGTGTCGAGCGTGAAGTGCCAGATTACACCGCCACGCTGAATGATTCATTGGAAGGTCTGCGTATTGGCTTGCCAAAAGAATATTTTGGCGAAGGCTTGGACCCACAGGTTGCAGCCACCATCGAAACAGCCATCAAAGAGTTTGAAAAACTTGGCGCGACCATCAAAGAAATCAGCCTGCCCAATACTCATTTGGCGGTTCCAACTTACTACGTAGTGGCACCTGCGGAGTGTTCATCAAACCTGTCTCGCATGGATGGCGTTCGCTTCGGTCATCGAGCTGAAAATCCGAGAGATCTGCAGGATCTATATCAGCGTTCACGTTCTGAAGGTTTTGGCGCTGAAGTCAAACGTCGCATCATGATTGGCACTTATGTTTTGTCTGCCGGTTACTACGACGCCTATTACCTGAAAGCACAACAATGTCGCCGCCTGATTAGTGATGAATTCCAGCAAGCATTTAACGAAGTGGATGTCATCATGGGGCCAACAGCGCCAACCACAGCATTCAAACTGGGCGAAAAAACCGATGATCCGGTTGCAATGTACCTTGCTGACATCTACACCATCAGTACCAACTTGGCCGGCTTGCCGGGCATGTCGATTCCTGCGGGTTTTGCCGAAGGACTTCCGACCGGTTTGCAAATCATCGGCAATTACTTTGACGAAGGCCGACTGCTCAATATTGCCCATCGTTACCAACAGGTCACCAACTGGCACAAGCAAGTACCAGCAGCGTTTGCCTGATTCACTCTAAAGGGGCTTCGGCCCCTTTTTTTCTTTAGGCTGCTTTATAGCTATCCGCAGATTACGCAGATTATGAGTCGAGCTCATGTCACGAGGACTATGAATGCTGAATTTCTAGCGCTGCATGCGATATTTCAGTTTCTCGAACTGGTTTTTGTATCTGATTCACAGAGCTCGCAAGGTTCAGCGAAAACATAGCTGTTTTTCAATCTGTGTCATCTGCGTAATCTTCGGATGATCACAAGCACTTTGCTGAACCAACAACATCCACCAGCATGGCAATCTGCTATGATTTCGGTCAGATTTTACATCCTGAGGAAGCACCTGCATGAAAGCCGCAGAACTGTTCGTCAAAGCGCTGGAAAACGAAGGTGTTGAGTATATTTTTGGTATTCCGGGCGAGGAAAACCTCGATGTCATGGATGCCCTGCTCGACTCGCGTATTCGTTTTATCACCACTCGCCATGAGCAGGGAGCTGCCTTTATGGCCGATGTCTATGGTCGTTTGACCGGACGTGCCGGTGTTTGCATGGCGACACTTGGACCCGGTGCAACCAATCTGATTACCGGCGTTGCTGACGCCAATATGGATCATGCGCCACTGGTGGCGATTGCCGGGCAGGCCTCCACTCGGCGTCTGCACAAGGAATCACATCAGGTACTAGATTTAGAAGCGATGTTTTTGCCCATTACCAAGTACTCCACTCGCATTGTCAGTCCGGAAGTCATCCCGGAGATCATCCGCAAAGCCTTCAAGGTCGCACAAACAGAAAAAACCGGCGCCTGCTTTATCGAGTTTCCGGAAAACATTGCTGAAATGTCAGTGGATGACACGCCACTGAGAGTTAAAAATGCCACCTCCCCTGAGCCGGCCAGCGAACATATCGAACGCGCTGCAGAGCTGATATCCAACGCCAAAAATCCCATTATTCTCGCTGGTAATGGGGTGGTTCGCTCGGCAGCCGCAGAGACGTTAGCGGCTTTTGCCGAAAACCTGAATATTCCGGTAGCCAACACCTTCATGGCCAAGGGTGTTATTCCGTTTCGTCATCCCATGGCGCTGGGCAGTGTCGGTTTACAATCCAACGATTACGTCAACACCGGCTTTGCCAATGCCGATGTAATCATCTGTATTGGTTACGATATGGTGGAGTATCACCCCTACCTGTGGCATCCCTCAAGGGATCGCACGCTGATTCATATCGACACTACGCATGCCGAGGTGGATGCTTACTACAGCGTTCTGGTGGCCGTGGTTGGCAATATCAACCACAGCCTTAATCGTATTGCGGCACTTGCTTCACCACATCAGGGCAGAGCATTGAGAACACTGCGCAACAGCCTTATTGAGGATATGAACCAACATAAGGAAGATGTTGAGTTTCCGGTCAAACCACAAAAAATCATCTGGGATTTGCGCACCACCATGGATCTTGAAGACATCGTGATCTGTGATGTGGGCGCCCACAAAATGTGGATGTCGAGGATGTTCCGTTGTGAATATCCTAATACCTGTATCATATCGAACGGTTTTGCCAGCATGGGCATTGCTGTGCCTGGCGCTATCGCTGCAAAATTGGCGCATCCAGAACGCAGAGTCGTCGCGGTTACAGGTGATGCTGGATTTCTGATGAATTCACAGGAAATCGAAACTGCGATGCGCCTCAAGGTAGCCATTGTCATTTTGATTTGGAATGACGCCAGTTATGGGCTTATCGAATGGAAACAGCAAAACCAGTTTGGACGCAAAAGTCATGTTGACTTTACTAACCCTGATTTTGTCCAATACGCAAAATCTTTTGGCGCAGAAGGTGTCAGAATTGAGCATACCGAGCAGCTGATGCCCGCCTTGAAAGCGGCACTGGATCGCAACACAGTCACCGTAATCGATTGCCCGGTGGATTACCGTGAAAATCTCAAACTGACCGCCAAACTCGGTCAGCTCACCAACCCGGATTGAGGTCAAAATGAAATCAACAAGTCGCCTGCTAACCTACACTGTCAGCATCGCATTACTGCTGTTTCTGGTGTTTTGGTTCAGGGACGGCCAAGGCCCAAAAATGCCTGATATCAGCTTCACTGACATCGATGGACAGACGCACCAGTTAGCGGACTACCTCGGGCAGCCGGTACTGATGATTTTCTGGTCCACGGATTGTCCGGGCTGCATCCAGGAAATCCCTGATTTGCAGAAACTTTATGCAGACTATGTTCCACAGGGATTGAGTATGCTGAGCATTGCTTTGCCGCATGATACGCCGGAACATCTCAAGGCCATGCGAGCCGAACGATCGCTGCCCTACGCGATTGTCTGGGATCAAGACGGCAGCATTGGTCGGGCTTTTGATAATGTCCGGGTCACGCCGACGCATTTTCTGATCGCGCCCAACGGCGAAATTGTTATGCGCAAAATTGGTGTACTGGATCGCCAGGTGATCGAAACCAGATTAAACAGAATGGGACTTCAACCCGCTTGAGGAGAAATCCCCCTACCCATCGACAAGCGAGTATGGTATAAAGTCCTGCTTTGTCGTTTCAGTCGGGCGCGTTGACCACGCTGCCTGGAGTAAAAAGAGTTCATCAGGAGCAGGTTCTACAATGGCCAGAGTATGTCAGGTAACGGGTAAACGCCCTATGAGCGGTAACAATGTTTCTCACGCTCATAACAAAACAAAACGTCGCTTCCTCCCAAATCTTCACTCGCATCGTTTTTGGGTCGAGTCTGAAAACCGCTGGGTTAAACTGCGTGTCAGCAACCACGGTCTGCGCATTATCGACAAGCGCGGTATTGATGCCGTGTTGACTGATCTGCGTGCCCGCGGCGAAAAAATCTGAGGAGTTGAATCATGCGCGATAAAATCAAATTAGTCTCATCAGCCGGTACAGGTCACTACTACACCACTGATAAAAACAAACGCACCATGCCAGAGAAAATGGAAATCAAAAAATTTGATCCCGTTGTTCGTAAGCATGTGATGTACAAAGAAGCAAAAATCAAGTAACACATCGTTACCGATATGCTCACTAAAAACCCATCTCAGGATGGGTTTTTTTATGCTCGTTTGATAGATTTGGTCTATCATTAGATGAAATGCAACACCCTCTAATTGAGTCAGTTATGTTTATCGAATCCCCAAAGGTCATCATCGGCAGACAGGCAATTTTTGACCGCGATATGAATGTGTTTGCCTATGAGCTGTTGTTTCGCTCAGACAGTAGTGCAAATGTTGCCAACTTCACGGCAGAGCAGGCCGATATGGCCACCAGCCGGGTCATCAATCACGCCTTTATGGAAATCGGCATCGAACGAGTGCTGGGGGAACATATCGGATTTATTAATCTGACACGCACATTTCTGCTTAGCGATGATCCGCTGCCATTCACCCAGGAAAAAATTGTGCTTGAGGTGCTCGAAGATATCGAGCTTGATGACAGTCTGCTGAGCGCTGTACAAAATCTTGTCAAACAAGGCTACACACTGGCGCTTGATGATTTTGTGTTGAATGAACATTTAAAACCACTGGTTCAACTGGCCAAAATCATCAAAGTCGATGTACTAAATGTTTCCGAGGCAGAACTGCGCGCCCATGTGAATGAGCTTAAGCTCTTTCCGGTGCGTTTACTTGCCGAAAAGATAGAAACCCGTGACATGTTCACACTTTGCAAAGAACTAGGCTTTGAGCTTTTTCAAGGCTATTATTTCAGCCGACCCAATATCATCGAAGACAAGCCTGTTCCAGGTGGCCACAAAAAACTGTTTCAAATCATAGAAAAGCTGCAAGATCAGGATGTTGAGTTTCGTGAAGTTGAAGCCCTGATAATTCAGGATGTCACACTCAGTTATAAACTGCTGAGACTACTCAACTCAGCTGCGATGGGGTTGCGACGCAAAGTTGAATCCATTCAACAGGCGCTGGTGATTCTTGGCCTGGGTGCAATTCGAACCTGGACAACGCTGATTGCAATGAATGCCATTGAATCTGTCCCGCCGGAATTAATGATGAACGCGCTGATACGCGCCAAGATGTGTGAAAAACTAGCGTCTGAGTATGGCTTTCCGGAACAAACCGGTTTTCTGACGGGCATGCTGTCCAATCTGGACGTCATGATGGGAATTTCCATGGAGAACTTGATGACGAGCTTACCGCTCAGTGGCGAAATCAAGCTCGCATTGACACAGGGCGGAGGCCCACTTGGCAGTCTGCTTAAGGCAGTAGCGCTTTACGAACAGGGAGAGTGGGATAAAATACAGGACACTCATCTGAGTCTGACACAGATGAGCGATGCATATGTAGAAGCAACCGATTGGGCAATTCAGGCTAAATCCGTTCTGTAGACATCATGACAAAACTGCTGGAAGCAAATAACCTCGGCAAGAGATTCGGCCAACAAACCGCTGTCAGTGATATCAATATTCACCTGTCTCGCGGTGATGTACTGGGCTTTTTAGGTCCTAACGGTGCCGGCAAGTCGACCACGATGAAAATGTTAAGTGGCAATCTTGCGCCCACGCATGGGCAAATTCTCATTAACGGTATTGATCTGCTTGAACAGCCCAAACAAGCCAAAGCACACATCGGTTATCTGCCTGAAACCCCGCCTCTTTATCGTGAACTGACCGTCAGGGAGTTTCTGGTTTTTTGTGGTCGGCTGAACCTGCTGGCCGGGAAGCCACTGCGGATCGCCGTTGATAAAGTAATAGAGCGTTGTGGACTTGGCGATGTTCAGCATCGTTTGATAGGCCAGTTATCAAAAGGCTTTCAGCAGCGAGTCGGCATTGCCCAGGCGATTGTTCATCATCCAGCTGTGGTGATCCTTGATGAGCCAACTTCGGGCCTTGATCCCATCCAGATCCGCGACATTCGTCACCTTATCCGCGAAGTTGCCAACGAACACAGCGTCATACTGTCCACTCATATTCTGCCGGAAGTGCAAATGCTGTGTGACAGAGTACAAATCATCGCTCATGGGGAATTACTGTTCAGCGACAGTATTGATGCGTTAAGCAAACAAATGCATGCATCATCGCTGCAGGTCCAGTTAGCCCATGCCCCATCAGTACGTGAATTGTCAGCGATAGCGGGCGTGGTCTCCGTACAAACGATTTCCGACTCGACTTTTCGTCTGCACTATCAGCCCGACAATGATCCTACCGAGCGACTGGTCAGCCTGGCGGTTGCAAAGGGCTGGCAACTGCGCCAACTGGTGGCGGAACAGCATAGCCTCGAAGATGTGTTCATGAAAATCGTGCAGAGAGAGGAAATCAGCAAAGATGCTTAATCTTGCCCGCAATGAACTCTATCGACTGTTTCTATCACCACTTGCCTGGGTCATTCTCGCGCTGAGTCAGGCTCTACTGGCTTATTTATTTTTGAGCCATCTCGATTATTTTATGCAAATTCAGTCACAAATCGCTGCCATTCCTGGCGCGCCAGGTGTCACCGAAATGATTGTTGCCCCCTTGCTTGGTAATGCAGCCATCGTCCTGTTGCTGATCAGTCCGCTGATCACCATGCGTTTACTGGCTGAGGAACGTCGTAACGAGAGTTTGCCATTGCTGACATCCGCACCATTGACTGCTGCCGGTGTGGTTATGGGCAAGTTTCTCGGCAGTTTTGCTTTTTTACTGATACTGCTGCTCATGGTGTTACTGATGCCGCTGAGTCTGTTGCTTGGCAGTCATATCGACCTCATGCAACTTGCTTCTGGTGCCTTGGGTCTGCTGCTGCTAATCGCAAGTTTCATAGCGATTGGCTTGTTCTTGTCTTCGCTGACCCGGCAACCTGCAATCGCTGCGGTAGCCACTTTCAGCCTGTTATTCTTTCTGTGGATCGTCGACTGGGCCGGTCAATCTGGTCATAATGATGCCGGCTGGCTTGGCTGGCTGTCACTGCTCAAACATTTTGAACCCTTGCTGCAAGGAGAGCTTTATACCTCAGATGTTGCCTACTATTTGATTGTGACGGTGACTTTTCTATTGTTGGCGATTCGAAAACTCGACAATGAGCGACTGACGGGATGAAACTGAATCGACAATACATCCGCATGTTTACAGTGCAAAAGTGGCTGTTTTGGGCATTATTGGCTGTCGCCGTGGTTGTACTGGCACAACTGGCAGAACATACCAACACACGCTTTGATCTGACCGCCAGCCAGCGTCATAGCCTCAGCCCGACCACACTGAGTTTGCTGCAAGGTCTTGAGCAGCCAGTCGATATCGAAATTTTTATCAGCCACAATCATGAATTTCGTGATCTGGCCAGCAGTATTCTTAAGCGCTATCAAGCCGCCAGTTCACAGCTAAATGTGCATTTCACTGATCCAGAACAGGCACCTCAGCGTGTACGTGAACTGAATATTCGCCAGCAAGGTGAAATCGTGATCAGCAAGGGCGCTCGCAGGCAGCATGTGCTGGACTTTTCCGAGCAATCCATCACCAACGCACTCCTCAGTATTGCCAGACAGCAGCAGCCGCTGATTTTGTTTGTGGAAGGACACGGTGAACGCAGTCCCTTTAGCGATGCCAATTTTGGTCTGTCACTGTGGTCGGATTATCTTCAAGCAACCGGGGTACAGATTGAGTCTCTAAATCTGGCTGCCAGCCCGACTATCCCCGAGGATACCCGTGTCATTGTCATTGCCAGCCCTCAACGTGCATGGCTTGAAGGTGAGATCACGCTGATACAACGATATATCGACGATGGCGGTAATCTGCTGTGGCTGGCAGAACCGGAACAACACCTGCTGCTCAGCCCTGTTGCAGAACAACTGGGACTGTATTTCAACAGTGGCCGGGTATTGGATGTCAATGCTCAACTGCTGGGGATTCAGGATCCCGGATTTGTGGTTATCGCAGACTATGCCAATCATCCGGTAGCGGCGGCGACCCCCTCCGTCACAATATTTCCTGATGCCGTCGCTATTGAGCAAAATACGGCGGTAGCCACTGATTGGAACTACACCAGTCTGCTGCATACGGGGGCTCAAAGCTGGATTCAAATGAACACTGATGCAGATGACACATTTGTGCACGAGTTCAATCCCAATACCGACATGTCTGGGCCATTCTCTATCGGCTATTTGTTGGAGCGCTGGCCTGACAGCGACGATAGCCCTCAGCGTATCGCGGTACTGGGTGATGGTGACTTTGCCTCTAATACATATCTTGGTAATGCTGCCAATCTTGATTTTGCCAATGCACTCATCAACTGGCTGACCGAGGATGACGCCTTGATTGAGATCCCGTTCAGAACAACACCTGACAATCAGCTAGAACTTTCTGATGTCCAATCCATGTTACTCGGTATAGGTTTTCTGTTTGTATTACCACTGTTATTGGCTGGAATTGGCTTATTGCTCTGGTGGTTGAGACGCAGACGATGAGACGTCAACTACTGACCAATCTGTTGTTGTTGATTGTCATCTTTCTGGCATTATGGGCTTTGCGTATCGCCATGCAAAGTCCTACTCACAATACATTGGCAGATGTAATTGGCAAGCAGACAGCTTCCAGTATCATTATTCGACGGCCAGACAGTCCGTCGGTAGGCTTGATTGAAAAATCAGGGCAATGGTACATGCAGCAACCTCGACCTGCACGAGCCAGCAATCATCGCGCCGCACTGATTCTGAAGTTGCTTGATAGCCCTGTTTACAGTGAGTTCTATCCTTTTGACAACAGTGGGCTCCGAGCTTTTGGTCTTGCACAACCCAGATTAAGCCTTCAGCTTGATGACAGCTTGTTATTATTCGGTGATACCGAATCACTCAGCGGTCGACGCTATGTCATGTACAAAGGCGTGATTTATCTCATCGACGATGATATTTCTCCGCTATTGCAAGCAGCAGCGGGCAGTTTTGTCGAACCTCGGATGCTGCCAGAAGCTGCGCAGCTACAACGAATGACCTTGCCAATGCTCAATGACGGGCAACCTGATCCGCGACAAACCATTAGCCTGATTCAACAACAAGGCAGCTGGCGCAGCGATATCAAAAACCCGTCTTTTAGCAGTGATGAACTGGTTCAATTAATACAAAACTGGTCAAATGCATACGCTATGCAAGTGGTGATTATGGTAGACAATGCTGTCCCTGAAAAGGCAGTACCTGTTCGAATCTGGCTACGCCATGAAGATCAACCGGTGGTTTTGTGGGTAGAAGTCTCAGCCAATGGACTGCTGATCAGTCATCCCGAAGCGGGCCTGCGCTACGTCTTTCCTTCGGGCATGCTGCAACAACTGTTTTTACAGAGCTCATCAACGGATGCCTGAATTACCTGAAGTCGAAACCAGCCGACGCGGCATAGCACCCTTTTTGGAACAACAAAATATTGCTGAAGTCATCGTTAGAGACCACCGTCTGCGCTGGCCGGTGAACCCTGACCTGCCACAGATATTAGCTGAGCAGCGAGTACATCAAATACGCCGTCGCGCCAAATATCTGCTGTTTGACTGTGATAGCGGCACCTTACTCATACATCTGGGCATGTCGGGGCGTTTGCGAGTGCTTGATTCCAGTCAGCCGCGGCAGCCTGACAAACATGATCATGTTGATATTGTCTTTGGAAATGGCTATAGGCTGCGTTATACCGACCCAAGGCGGTTTGGCGCTGTTCTCTGGACGCACGAACCTGTTGAACTACATCCCTTATTGTCGCATCTTGGACCGGAACCACTGGAAGCTGATTTTGATGCTGACTACCTGCTGGATAAGGCGGCCAAACGCCAAGTTGCCATCAAAACATTCATTATGAATGCTGAGGTCGTAGTCGGTGTTGGCAATATTTACGCCAGTGAAGCCCTGTTTATGGCAGGCATTCATCCCAAAATGATCACTGCCCAACTCAAAAGAAATCAGGCATTAAAGCTGGTTGAGGCCATCAAGGCAGTGCTTGGCAAAGCGATTGCTGCAGGTGGCACTACCTTGAGAGATTTTCGTGACTCCGAGGGAAACCCCGGATATTTTGCTCAGGAATTACAGGTCTACAACAGGACGGGACTGGGTTGCAGACAATGTGGTCATCCGATAGAGCTTTTCCGGCAGGCAAACCGTGCCACCTATTTCTGTCCAGTGTGCCAGGGTCTCTGACCATGGTCGATTAATCCTTCATAGCCACCAATATCAGAGGCCATGAGCGATCAACATCCCCTATTCCAGCTCAGAAAAATATTTGGCAAGTTTGGCTATTTCTTCTGCGGTATAACCAGTGGCATGATGCATCATTACGGTTGCAGGCCGCTGTCCCGTCTGAAACTGCAACATTTGCTCAATAAAGTAACTTTCATCAAGACCTGCCAATCGAGGCATGCCGGCCACACTGCGTCCCTCAGTTCCGTGGCAAGCCGCACAGGTTGATGCCAATAAGACCACATTTTGCTCAGCTTGCACTGCTGATATTCCTAGAAACATGGTCATTGCGACAAATAGTTGCTTTTGCATCATCACTCCTTAGATACATCAAGGTCATTCCAAGCGCATAGGCTATAATGCTGGTCTGATTACATACAATGATACCCCATGTCCGAAACAATAGAGCTCGATTGCGAAATCCCTGAGGAACTGACCGGCATGCGCCTGGATCAGGCGCTTGCACAATTATTCCCCGATTATTCCCGCGGTCAATTGACTAAATGGATCAAAGCTGGTGAGGTACTGGTTGATAATAATCAACGCCGCCCCCGGGACAAAGTACACGCTGGCGAACAAATTCTCATTCGCGCCACGCATCAAGTACAGGATGACCAATGGCAAGCTGAAGCGCTGCATCTGGACATTGTCTACGAAGATGAGGAAGTGCTCATTCTCAACAAGCCTGCTGGTATGGTCGTTCACCCCGGCGCGGGCAATCATCAGGGTACGCTGGTCAATGCCCTGCTCAATCATGCGCCATCACTGATACACATACCACGCGCTGGTATCGTGCATCGTATCGACAAACAAACTACCGGCTTGTTAATGGTTGCCAAAACACTCAGAGCCCACAATTCGCTAATCAGCCAGCTTCAAGAACGCACGGTGCTGCGTGAATATCAGGCCGTGGTAGGCGGCGTACTCACCGCTGGAGGAACTGTCGATGAACCTCTTGGCCGTCATCATATTGATCGTAAAAGAATGGCTGTGACTGAAAGTGGCAAACCTGCTGTGACCCATTATCGGGTGGTCGAGCGCTTCCGTGCGCACACTCATATCCGCTGCAAGCTGGAAACCGGCCGCACCCATCAAATTCGGGTTCACATGGCCTACATTCGTCACTCGTTGGTCGGTGATCCTGTCTATGGTGGTCGAATGCATGGCAAAGGCTTAAGCGAAGCCTGTCGTGAAGCAGTGACCGGGTTTCGACGCCAGGCTTTACATGCGGGTCTATTAGGATTTGATCATCCCGCCAGCGGCGAACTGGTCAGCTGGGAAGTGCCGTTACCTGATGATATGCAAGCTTTGATATCGGCACTGCAACTCGATGCTGCCACTGTAAACTAATTGTCATTAATTTCAGATAAATTCGAGGTTATCGTGATGTCACTTGTGACTAGAGTAAGCATGATGTGTCTGTATCTGGGCCTAACAGTGGGTATCAGTACTGCAGATGATATTCGCCAAACTACAAACAATAATTGGCTGACCGAAGCAGAAAGCCAAGCACTTCGCGATGAACGGCTGCAAGCGTATCTGGGTGGTTTTAGTGTGTCCATGCAAGAGATTGGTCAGCGATATCAGCATACCTTCGATGCAATCAATGAAGGAAACTGGCTGTTGGCTGATTATCACTGGGATAAGATCAGAGCGGCACTTGAAAACGGGCTCATGAAGCGTCCTACCAGACGAGCCAGCGCAGAAGCCATGTTCCTCGGAGCACCATGGCTGGGCTTCTCAGAAGCCCTGGCCAGTGAAGATAAACAAGAGATTTCTCGGGCCTTTAGATTGGCCACTGACGCCTGCATGGCTTGCCATATTGCTGAGGATGTTCCCTTCATGAACCAACAACCGCTTTTTCGCCTTATCTCAGATTAATCAGACACAGCTGCAATGCTCGAAGTATGGAAAGCCTTTGGCAAACTTGGTCTGACGGCATTTGGTGGGCCAGTCGCGCATATTGGTTTCTTTCGGCAGGAATTTGTTGAACGCAGACAATGGCTCACTGAGCAGCAGTTTTCACAATTGCTCGCCATTTGCCAGTTTTTACCTGGCCCGGCCAGCAGTCAAATGGGTTTCGCCATTGGCTTGTTGCGAGCTGGCTGGATCGGAGCTTTTACAGCTTTTGTTGCTTTTACCCTGCCTTCTGCACTGGCTTTGTTTGCCTTCGCGAGCCTTGTCATCTATCTCGACAATGCCAACGGCCAGGCAATCATTCAAGGCCTGAAACTGGTCGCCGTGGCGGTTGTTGCACATGCCGTGTTTGGCATGTCCAAGAGCCTTGCACCCGACTGGCCCAGACGGTTTATTGCCCTGCTTGCACTGCTGGTTTTGCTGTTATTCAGTCATCTGTGGATGCAGTTAATTGTCATTGTCATGGGCGCACTGTTCGGTCTTGTCATTTGCCGACAACACACAACGCCGGTCAGTCAGTTATCCGTCAACTACTCAAGCAGTCTGGCAACTTTTTTTGCCCTGCTATTTGCAAGCTTGTTGTTGTTCAGCATTGTTTTACCCACGGAGCAAAGTACGCCCGTGAATGTGTTTGCAAGTTTCTATCAAGCTGGCGCACTGGTTTTCGGCGGCGGTCATGTGGTGCTTCCACTGCTTGAACAGAGCACCGTCGGTCATGGCTGGGTGGATACAGATACCTTTCTGGCAGGTTATGGTGCCGCCCAGGCTGTGCCAGGGCCCTTGTTCACATTTGCCAGTTATCTGGGCGCAGAAATAGAGACCGGATTACCTGCAAGCTTAGGTGCGCTGATTGCGATTGTGGGCATCTTCCTGCCCGGATTTTTATTACTGCTTGCGGTACTGCCGTTCTGGGCAAAAGTCGCGTCCGTTCCAAAGGCCAGTGCTGCCATTGTTGGTGTCAATGCTGCGGTAGTCGGTCTGTTGGCTGCTGCGTTGTATGATCCCATCATCACCAGCAGTCTTCATCACTGGACTGATTTACTGATAGCCCTGGCTGGGTTTCTGATACTGACAGTGCTTAAAAAATCCGCGCTGTGGACCGTCTGCTTCTGTATCTTCGCATCACTCACTTTATCTAATCTGATTTTCCTGAACTGAAAAGCTTTCACAATCTGTCAACTTATCTCAGGACTGGCCTAAAACAGCCATAAAAAAAGGGGCGATAAATCGCCCCTTTTTTAAAGTTTTAACGCTGGCTGCTTATTTCTTGGCAGCGGCTTCGCGCTCTTTGGTTTCCTTGATAACTTCTTCTGACACGTTACGAGGGCATGGCAGATAGTGCAAGAATTCCATTGAGAACTGACCACGGCCAGAAGTCATGGTACGCAGCGTACCGATGTAACCGAACATTTCGCTCAGTGGCACTTCAGCTTTGATACGTACGCCCGTTGCGCCAGCATCTTGAGATTTGATCATGCCGCGACGACGATTCAAGTCACCGATAACATCACCGACGTTGTCATCTGGCGTGAACACGTCAACTTTCATGATTGGCTCAAGCAGTTGCGGACCGGCTTTAGGAATTGATTGACGGAAACCGCCCATCGCTGCCAGTTCAAACGCGATTGCTGATGAGTCAACGGCGTGGAAAGCACCATCAAACAGGTTAACTTTAACGTCCAGCAGCGGGAAGCCAGCCAGAACACCACGGCCCATCATCTTCTTGAAACCGCCTTCAACTGCAGGCCAGTATTCACGAGGTACAGTACCGCCGGTAACAGTGGATTCAAATTTGAAACCGCTGCCTGGCTCGCCTGGTTCAATGATGTAATCAATTCGACCGAACTGACCAGAACCCCCCGATTGTTTCTTGTGGGTGTAGCTGTCTTCAACTCGCTGTGTAATGGTTTCACGGTAGGCCACTTGTGGCTCACCGACAATAACGTCGATGCCGTGGGTACGCTTGAGGATGTCGACTTTGATATCCAGATGCAGCTCACCCATGCCTTTCATGATGGTTTCGCCACTGTCCTCGTCAGTTTCAACACGGAACGAAGGATCTTCTTTAATCATTTTGCCCAATGCGATGCCCAGTTTTTCGGCAGAGCCTTTATCTTTAGGCGCGATGGCGATAGAGATAACGGGATCCGGGAAGACCATTGGTTCCAGTGTGGCTGGGTTTTTCGGATCGCACAGGGTGTGCCCGGTTTGCACATCTTTCATTCCCACGATGGCGATGATGTCACCGGCGTGGGCATAATCCAGTTCGTTACGATCGTTTGCGTGCATTTCCACCATACGACCTACACGCTCAGTCTTGCCTGTGAAGGTATTAAGGATAGTGTCGCCTTTACGCAGTTCACCGGAGTAAACACGGACGAAAGTCAGCGCACCAAAACGGTCATCCATGATTTTGAATGCCAGTGCGCGCAGTGGAGCATTGATTTCAACTTTGGCGACATTACCAGTTTCGTTGCCTTCCAGATCAACTTCTGGTTGTGGATCAACTTCAGTCGGGTCGGGCAGGTAGTCAACAACGGCGTCCAGCACCAGTTGCAGACCTTTGTTTTTGAATGAGCTACCGCAGTAGGTCGGGAAGAAGGCCAGTTCCAATGTGCCTTTACGGATGCATTTTTTCAGCTCTTCGATTGAGGGTTCTTCACCTTCAAGGTATTTTTCCATGAGATCGTCATCCTGCTCTACCGCAGTCTCGATCAGTTTTTCACGCCATTCGTCGATCTGGTCAGCCATCTCTGCAGGTGGCTCTTCAATGTTGAAGTTTTCAGCATCTTTCTCATCTGGCCAGTACCAGGCTTTACGGGTCAGCAGGTCAACCACGCCTTTGAACTCGTCTTCGATACCGATAGGCAGTACCATAACCAGCGGAGTGGCAGCCAAAACATCTTCAACCTGTTTCACAACACGGAAGAAATCAGCACCCATACGATCCAGCTTGTTGACATAGATCAGACGCGATACTTCAGAGTCGTTGGCATAACGCCAGTTAGTCTCTGATTGAGGTTCCACACCACCGCTACCACAGAAAACACCGATACCACCGTCCAATACTTTCAGTGAACGATAAACTTCGATAGTGAAGTCAACGTGACCCGGAGTATCGATAACGTTCAGACGATGACCTTTCCATGAACAGGTGGTCGCTGCTGATTGAATGGTGATACCACGTTCTGCTTCCTGATCCATAAAGTCCATGGTGGATTCACCCTCATGAACCTCACCGGTCTTGTGGATTTTACCGGTCAGTTTAAGAATACGTTCTGTGGTGGTGGTCTTACCGGCATCAACGTGGGCGAAGATACCGATATTGCGGTATTTGGATAGATCGGAAGCAGCCATAAATCCTGTTCTCTGTAGATTGTCAAAAAGCGATGATTGTCATCAGCAAGGAGTTAAACCCGCCAATTCTAAACCAGAATGACGGTCTGTGCATCCCCCATTCCACAGGTGCAGCGAGAGGCCCTGCTACACGGTAGTATATGAGGTGTTTATATAGAGGCTTGTCAGTCTAACGCTGTTTTTGTTGCGCAGGCAGCCATTGGTGACGGTATACAACTGCCGGCACTGCCAACACCAGAAACAGGCAAAGCGTGGTCACAAAAAATTCCCAGTCCTGTTGATAGATATTGCCGGAAAATCGCTGCTCAAAACCTGCCGCGACCATTAAAGCCACAAAATAATAAACCACGAGCTCGCCAAGACGAATCCAGGCGGACTTGGGTGCGTTGACTTTGATGACAACAAAGGCCCGCTCATTGACCCAGGGCAAACTGGCCAGCACGAACCACAACAACAATAACGCAGCTACAGACATAATTAACTCAAAACAGTGACACAAATTGCCAGAAGCGACCCCGGGAACAGACCCAGTCCCAGCACCAATAAAACATTCGAGCTGAACATGATACGCGCTGGGGCCGAAACCTGCACGGTAAGCTGTTGTTCTGGCGCATCAAAATACATGACCTTGATGACTCGCAGGTAATAGTAGGCACCAATGACCGACATCAGTACTGCAATTACCGCAACCGTGATCAGGTTGACATCAACCACGGCCTTAATGACCGTCAGCTTGGCATAGAACCCTGCCAGCGGCGGGATGCCAGCCATGGAAAACATCAAGATCAACATCATCAGTGCATACCAGGGTTGTGTCTTGCCCAGCCCCTTGTAATCGGCAATTTCCTCAGCCTCAAAACCCTGCTTGCTGAGCAGCAGAATCATGCCAAAACCGCCCAACGTCATCAGCGCGTAGATCAAGGTGTAGAACATTGAGGCAGCATATCCCTCAGCTGTTCCTGACAGTACCCCCAACAGTAAAAAACCGACATGCGAAATTGTTGAATATGCCAACATTCGCTTCAGGTTGGTCTGCGCAATGGCGACCAGATTACCGACAATCATCGACATTACCGCCAGCATGATCAACATGTCCTGCCAGGCATCCTGCACGCCACCCAAGCCATCAACCATCAGGCGGATCAACATCGCAAAAGCGGCGACTTTGGGCGCTGCGGCCAAAAACAGCGTCACCGCTGTCGGTGCACCCTGATAGACATCTGGCAACCACATATGAAAAGGTACCGCACCAAACTTGAATGCCACGCCGATGACAATAAACACCAGACCAAAACTGAGCACGGTATTGTTGAGCATGCCACTATCAATTGCCACAGCAATATCTGCCAGTGCCAGGCTGCCTGTGACGCCATAGATAATCGACATGCCATACAGCAGCATGCCCGAGGCAATCGCACCGAGAATGAAGTATTTCATGGCAGCTTCTGTGGCAATAAACGAGTCACGATGCATCGCAACCAATGCATAGAGACACAGAGACATCAGCTCCAGCCCCAGATACAAGGTCAGAAAATGTGATGCGGAGACCAATACCATCATGCCCAGCGTGGCAAACAATACCAGTACATAAAACTCGCCCTGCAGCAGACCACGGTCTTTGAGGTAATCGTGGCTATATAGCAGTACCAGCATATTGATCAGGCAGATGCTGAGTTTGAGTACGTCAGAAAGTGAATCTTTGATGTAGGTGTCGCTAAAGGCCAACCCCTGCTCACCCATAGATAAAACAATCACCAGCGCCGTTGCAAAAAGTGACAATTGAGTCAGCGCGAAGGTCCAGTTCATTTTGTCTTTACCGGTGAAGGCAATGAACAGCAACAAGCCCAAGGCAAAGCCAAGCATCAGCATTTCGGGCAAGGCATAAGATGGATTGGTGAGCGAAAATGGCATTATCAGTCCTCTAGAGCTTGCTTTGTGCCAGTTGGGTCAGCAAATTTTCTACTGAGGCATGCATCACCGACAACAAGGGATCAGGCCAGACACCTATCAACAACACAATGGCCGCCAGCGTTGCCAGTATAAAGAACTCTCGTCGATTCACATCTTGCAAAGCCGCGACCTGTTCATTGGCAATCTCGCCAAAAAATACCCGCTTGACCATCCACAGCGTATAAGCGGCCCCGATGATCAATGTGGTTGCGGCCAGGAAGGCATACCAGAAATTAGCCTGAAATGCCGCCAGAATGACCATAAATTCGCCGACAAAACCAGAAGTGCCAGGTAGCCCTGCATTGGCCATGGCAAAAAATACGGCAAAGGCGGTAAATACCGGCATGCGATTGGCAACGCCGCCATAGGCATAAATATCACGGCTGTGCATGCGGTCATACAACACGCCCACACTGAGGAACATGGCAGCAGCAATAAAGCCGTGAGAAATCATCTGAACCATGGCGCCTTCAATCGCCAGCACTTCACCATAGCCATTATTGGTGTTGGCAAAAATGCGAAACACGATAAACAGGCCCAGTGTGACAAAGCCCATATGGGCAATACTCGAATAGGCAATCAGTTTTTTCATATCGGTTTGAGCCAGCGCAACAAAGCCGATATAGACCACCGCTATCAGTGACAACATGATGACCAGCCAGTCGAGGGTCATACTGGCATCCGGGGTGATTGGCAGGGCAAAACGCAATAAGCCATAGCCGCCTATTTTCAGCGTGATGGCAGCCAGAATGATCGAACCACCGGTAGGTGCCTCAACGTGAGCATCAGGCAGCCAGGTATGCACTGGCCACATCGGTATTTTCACGGCAAAAGCAATCAAGAATGCCAAAAACAACCAGATTTGCTGGTTCAGTGTCAGCGGCACCGCGTGAAAATCAGGAATGGCAAAACTGCCCGTCTGGAACTGCAGATACAGCAATGCCAACAACAAAAACACTGAACCCAGAAAAGTGTAGAGGAAAAACTTCAGAGTGGCATACACCCGATTCGGGCCGCCCCAAATGCCGATGACCAGAAACAGTGGTATCAACATCGCTTCAAAGAACACGTAAAACAGGATGGCATCCAGCGCCGAAAAGACGCCAATCATCATGCCTTCCATGATCAGAAAAGCAGCCAGATAGTAATGCAGCCGATCCTTGATAACCTCCCAGGCCGCGATCACTACCAGCAAGGTTGAGAATGTGGTCAAGACAATCAATGGCATGGAAAAACCATCGATGCCCAGGTAATACTCAATATTGAATGCCCGCACCCAGGACAGTCGCTCAACAAACTGCATTTCATAGGTTTGGCTGTCAAAACCGGCAATGAGCAACAATGACAATACAAACGTCAGTAGCGCCGTGACCAGTCCGACAGTTCGGATTCCTCGATGCTCGGCGGGCATCATCAGCAATATCAAGCCACCGAAGATTGGCAACCAGATCAGCAGGCTTAGCATTGGTAAATCTGTCAAGGTCATGGCCCCGCTACCCTTTCACAAACCAGGTGAGCAGCAGCCACACCCCCAGGATCATGGCAAACGCATAGTGGTAGAGATAGCCGGTTTGTATGTGCCGACCCAGCCGGGCGATCAGGTTGATCAGCCTGGCGGTGCCGTTCACCACCACTCCGTCAATCATTACCCGGTCACCCACATTGGACAGCAGTCTGCCTAGTCCACGCGAACCACCCGCAAAAACACGATCATTAAAACCGTCAAAACCGTATTTGTTTTCCAGAACCTTATGAATGCCTGAGAAACGTTGCTGGATCTGTGCTGGAAGCTCAGGCCGCTTGATATACAACCACCAGGCCGTCAATACACCAGCCAGTGCCAGCCAAACAGGCAAGGCCGTCAAACCATGCAGCACAAAACCGAGCAGTCCCTCATAACCCGCCGCAGCCAACACATCGTTGTACGGCATCACCGTATTCACGCCGTTGAAAAAGTCACCATAACCAATTTCGCCAATGAGATAACCCGCGAGCA
>JAFIFW010000014.1 GCA_020831825.1 Methylophaga sp.
TTGCTCTGCTTGCTCTGCTTGCTCTGCTTGCTCTGCTTGCTCTGCTTGCTCTGCTTGCAGCGTAGTTTCCGGAGCCGTATTTGTCTCTATTTGTTCGGAAAATTCTGTAACTGTCTGCTCAGGCTCCGGCTCGTCAGTCAATAACTCATCACTCGCTCTGTTCTCTTGATTGCTTGAAAGTGCATCTGCAACTGCTAACTGGCTGGATTTTCCGTAAATATCAGGTGTTATCGCCCGCCAGCCTGACGCAGCATAATCAGCAAGGCTTCGTGGTGCACTGACCAACTCTTTCTCGCTATCTAATGATTCAGTTTTTTTGTTAACTTGTTTGGAAACCGTCTCGGCTTTGCCATAGATGTCAGGAACCTGCGGGTTCCAGTCACCACGTAAAAAGTCGGCCATTCGTGATGGTGTGACTGCTCGAGCTTTAGCAGCTTCACTCGCAGTCAAATCATCCGTAACTTCCTCGACTTCTGGCTGGCTCTCGTTTTCGATTTCGGTGGTAACATCGACCAGCAAATCATCTTCATAACTGTCTTGAGCCAACTCAATATCAAAGTCATCTTCTGCCGATACTTGAGACGTATCCTCAACATCTTGTGGTTTAATGTTCGCGAATTCAATAACCTCGGTTTCGCTGATTTGCTCCTGCTGCTTAGAGGCTCCTTCATCAGTATTCACCTCAGTATCAGAAAGTAATTCTTCAATCTCATCCGTGACGATAAGCTCTTCATCTAGCTCGCTTTCGCTGGTTTGCTCCTGCAGCTCGGACGCTCCTTCATCAGCACTCAGCTCAGCATCAGAAAGTAATTCTTCAATCTCATCCGTGACGATAAGCTCTTCATCTAGTTCGCTTTCGCTACTACCAACCTCAGCTATGACATCTTCAAACTGAGTGACCTCACTGCTGTCGCCAAAAGCCTGCTCCGGTTCATCCTGATAGGCATTCAGTTCGATGGCATCGTTTGTCCCGCTCTCGTTTTCTTCCAGTTCGGGATTGTCATCACTCCCTGATTGTTCAGTCGTTTCAGCCAGTGCTTCTTCCCCATCAAAGTTTGATGTGCTGTCTGTTTCCGGCTCCTGCTTTTCCTCTATCTCTGAATTGGGCACCGCCTGTGCCTGTAGCTGCAGCGTCGCATCGGTCAGCCCGGCTAGATACGCTGGCAAAGCATGAAAAGCCTTGCTGTTGTGGTCCAGATAAGTGTTCAAAAGTGCCTTGTGAATTTCCCTTTCACGCTCTTCAAGTTCCGAAACTTGCATTTCCAGGGCTTCACCAGACAGACCAAAGCGCTCTGACAGACTTTTTCTGAGGCTTTCTGAACGGCTTTCACGCTGAGATTTGAGTTGTTTTACCAGTGCGGCCGTTTCACGTTCATATTTTTTCCGTCTGCGCCAAAGAATGAACAATAGTCCAGCAAACATCAGCCCAGATATGGCCGCCAGCTCAAATGCCAGAATGTGAAGGACGGGATCGGTTATCGACATCTATATCATCTCCCCGGCCGGAACGTAGTCACGTTGATATTTGCGCCAGCGCCAATAGGCTAAGCCGAGCAGCATCAAAATAATCAGGTTACCAATGGCCAGTTTTGTCATTGCCAGGTTCATTTCATTGTCAAATAACGACGTTTTTTCTGATGTCACGGTGCTGTCGTATACCGGCTCATCAATAACTGGCTCTACAGGTGTGGTTGTGACTATGTCTGTGGTGATCTCAGCCAAAGGTAGCGAGTCAAGCTCATCCTCAAGCAGCACGCGTGCAGGTTGTAGAAAAACACTCCTTCCCTCGGGCGTTTGGCCTCTCATCTGCAGTTGCAAGTTGTAGGTCACACCGGGATCCAGCTCAGCAATGGTCAATTGCCACAACTCATCATCAAGCTTGATAACGTCATAAGACCATTCACTGCCATCGGGTGCCCCCAGTAAGGCACTGATCGCCAGATTTTCGGTGCTCAACCAGGCAGTATCGACTTCCAGATTAATCCGATGGGTACGAGTCGAACGTTGTGGAATTTGTGTAACCTCAATGTTGACAGGCAACGGTACCACATTGAGTTGTTGTCGACGCTCACGCTCAAAAGTTTCACTTTTGACGGTCATCACTACATCGTTTCGGCCTGGCTGAAAAAAGTTACCCAATTGCCTGCTGTATACACCGTCATGCTGGCTGGTATTAAGTTCACTATCCAGAAAATCTCCCAGCTCATGGCTCTGCATCAGGTTGGCGTCCACCAAAGTCAGGAAGTCCTGTCGACGAATGATCTCGCCTTTTTCCGTCAGGCTGGCTTCAAAGTCGAATCGTTCACCAATCAGCATATTGTTGGGCAAATCAGTCGTGCGTAACTTCATGTCTGTCAAAATCAATACACGGTTGTCTGGATCCATTTCTCCATCAATCAACCAACGACCTGCGGAGGGATTTTCAATCGTGACAAGATCAAAATATTGTTCATATTGCCAGCGGACATTCTCTGGCAGGTCAGGATAGACAATCCTCTGTTGATCCGGCGCAACAAGTACCGAGGCTTCACTTCCCGGTATTCGAAATGCCAGTACTGTCATTTCTTTGACTGAGCCATCGATACTAAATTGATTGTCTGTCAGTGGAACACTGTCGCGATGTGCGGATTTTTCAAACAACAACAAGAATACCCGTTGTAACTCTTCCGCATCGTTTACCTGGTGATACCAGCCATCGGTAATCAGCGACAAATCACGCAATAGCTCATGATCGGCCTCATCTGACAACGCGATGGTATGCACAACAATCCCCGCCTGTTTCAATTGCGGGGCGATTTTTTCCAGCACTCGTTGACGTGATTGCCGGTTTTTGGATTCATCTTTACTGATATCGACCATGCCATCCGACAACAAAATCATGCTGCGGCGAAAGGCTGGATCGGGGGATGTCTGGTTGATTCGGGCCGTTTCCAGCACCGCTTCGATGTTGGTAAATAAGCCAGGGGAATTTATTTTGTAGGATTGCTGGTTGGCATTATCTCGCCAGGCTTGATCAACATCAGTCCATGGCACCAGCATATTGACCTGCGAGGCAAAGGTCCAAACACCGGCCCGCGAATCGGCTGGTAAGAGGCCCGCCAGCATTCGCAATCCAGGTTGGCGAAGATTATTTGGATCTGTCCAGCGCATACTGCCTGATACATCAATCAGGATACGAATATCACTTCTCGGCTCTGCAGCCGCAGGATCAGAAGTCACTGCCGCCGACAATGGCAACAGCAAACAAAAAATGACAGATCGAAAAAGCACCATATATACACTCTTGTCAGTCTCGACAATGACAAAAAAATGCCATCTGTCGACGCATGTGGTGCTGTCATGCAGAAATTGTGCCGTTAGAACAAACGGCAACAACTTAAACTTAAAGTGCTTTCAAACCTCTAAGTAAATCCGCTTTGATATCATCGACCGATTCAAGGCCCACAGACAAACGGACGAGTCCTGGCGTGATACCGGCTTCAAGCTTGGCTTCAGCGGATAAACGTCCATGTGTGGTGGTGGCTGGATGAGTAATGGTCGTTTTGCTGTCACCCAGATTGGCAGTGATAGACAGCATTTGCGTTGCGTTGATCAACGACCATGCTGCCGACTGTCCGCCTTTAAGCTCAAAAGCGATGATGCCACCAAAGGCTGATTGCTGTTCAGCCGCCAGCTGATGACCTGGTTGATCAGGCAAACCGGCGTAATAAACTTTGGCAACCTGCGGCTGCTCGGTTAACCACTGTGCCAGTGTCAATGCCGAGCTCGAATGAGCGTTCATACGAAGCTCAAGGGTTTCCAGTCCTTTTAAGAATGTCCATGCATTGAAGGCACTCATCGTCGGCCCTGCTGTCCGCAAGAAGCCATACACTTCTTCCCCCACCCGTTCTGCGTCACCGACTACTGCGCCACCAATACAACGTCCCTGACCATCAATAAATTTGGTTGCCGAATGAATGACAATATCAGCACCCAAGGCCAGCGGTTTTTGCAATGCAGGGGTGCAGAAACAATTGTCCACTATCAACAGACAACCATGACTTTTTGCCAAAGCCGACAAGGCACGAATATCTGCAATTTCATTCAGCGGATTGGAAGGTGTTTCCAGAAACAAGGCTTTGGTCTCTGGTTTGATTGCAGCCTCCCAGGCGGCTAAATCTGTCAGAGAGACATAATCCGTTTGCAAACCGAACTTGGCGAGGTACTTGTCGAACAGCACACGCGTGGTCCCAAAAATACTGCGTGACGACACAATATGATCACCCGAAGACAACAGCCCCATGAACGTTGAAAGAATGGCTGACATGCCTGATGAGGTACCCACGGCACATTGCCCGCCTTCCAAAGCGGCCAGACGTTCCTCAAACGCACGAACGGTCGGATTAGTGAATCTTGAGTAGATATTTCCCGACTCTTCACCGGCAAATCTTGCCGCCGCCTGTTCCGCACTGTCAAAAACGTAGCTTGAAGTCAGAAAGATCGGTTCTGAATGTTCGTTTTCATGCGTACGTGACTGACCTGCTCTGATGGCACGTGTAGCGAAGCCGCCGTCCTGAAATTTATTACTCATTGTGTGTAAATATGCCTTGAAAAAGAACCATTTAGTAATGTTGTTTGGCGTCGATGCCATTGCACTTACAGCATATTATAGGTTATCCAGCCAGATTATCGACACCACAACCTTCATATTGGTACGAGGCTTGCTAAAACTTGTTGGACACCATAATGTCACGCGCGCGAGCCACCGAAGGATGCATTCAATGCTGATCACTAAAAAACGGCACGATGAAGAGCTGTTTTCAAAAAACCAGCAAATCTTAGAACTGGAATCCAAACTCAAATCCATAAAGGAATCTGTCGCCTGGATTGAGTTTACGCCAGAAGGTTTTGTTAAGGATGCCAACAGCCTTTTTCTTCAGGCTGCGGGATACGCTATCGCCGAGGTCTTAGGCAAACATCACAGCATGTTCTGTCCCGAAAACATTCGGCAATCGGCAGACTACAAAACCTTTTGGAAATCACTGGCCAGTGGTCAGTATTTTTCCGGTACCTTTCAGCGAATTAATTCGAGTGGCAAAACCATCTGGCTTGAAGCCACCTACTTCCCGGTGCGTGAACCCAATTCTGATCATGTCACGTCGGTGATGAAGATTGCAAAAAACATCACCGAAGACAAATTGATTTCAGATAAACAAATCGCCATCACCAATGCTTTAAATCGCTCCATGGCAGTTATCGAATTCGATCCAGACGGCACTATCCGGGATGCGAATGACAACTTTTTGCAGACTGTAGGGTACAAACTGCAGGATATTGTTGGTAAACATCACAAGATGTTTTGTGATGAAGGATTCTATCGCGACAATCCCAATTTCTGGCAACAACTTTCTGATGGTGACTTTCATTCAGGCATCTTCAAACGTTTTGGTTCAGCAGGTCAGACAATATGGTTGGAAGCCACTTATAACCCCACCATGGATGAAACCGGTCAGATCACCGGCGTCATAAAATTTGCCAGCGACATTACTGAACGAATTGAGAGAAACCATAAAATTCAACAAGCAGCTGAACTGGCGCACTCGACCGCTGAGGAAACCGCGCAGATTTCAAGACAGTCCATGTCGACCATCGAAAAAAATCTTGGTACGTCACAACAAATCTGCAATAGCTCGCGAGAGGTCTGTGAAGTGGTTGAACGACTCAATGTTCAATCTGAAGAAATTCGCAGTATTGTGACCACTATCAACAGCATTGCAGAACAAACCAACCTGCTTGCGCTGAATGCCGCAATCGAAGCCGCACGGGCGGGTGATCAAGGCCGTGGATTTGCCGTGGTCGCGGATGAAGTGAGAAACCTGGCACGAAACACTGCTGAATCAACATTGCGAATCACCTCTGTAGTTGATGCCAATCACAAATTAACATCTGAGATAAGTGCTCAAATCAGAGACACTGCAGATATCGCAGAAAAAGGCCTGTCACAAGTCAGAGAAGTTCAGAGTATTATCGATGAGATTTATCGAGGTGCGGAAGATGTTTCCAGGTCAGTCACCGACATCCTGTAAAACAGCCCGAGCTCGACCAGATGGGTCGAGCTCGGCTGCTGTGATGCTTAACTAGGGCTGATATTGCACTGTGAACATTACTGTTCGATCAAGGCTGTTGTAGTTTTTGACACGCTCATATTTCTTGTCAAAAACGTTATGTGCGGTGAGGCGTGCAGTCCACTCTGGACTAATCTGATAGGCAAAACGAAGATCCACCAAGCCGTGACCTGCAAGTCTGACATCATCCGTGGTGAATGTGTCGGTGTTGAAAAAACGGTCATTGCTATTTCCACGGACATGCCAACTGGCCCCTGCAGACCAATCACCGAACTGACGATCCAATGTAGCATTCATCAGCTGTCTGGCTCTTCTGATTAAACGTTTTCGGTCATCACGATCCTGAGGTTCTATATAGCTTGCATTCAGGCTCCAATACCAATCTTTAACGTCCCCACGAATGTCAAATTCAATGCCTCGAATTCTAGCTCTGCTGACATTTTCAGGAATCGCTTGAAAGACAATCAAGTCCCGGATTGTCGTTTCATAAAGATCAACAGACCACTGCGCAAAATCGTGAGTACCTCTAAAGCCAAAAGCGATACTTCTGGACTTTTCGGGATTCAAATCCGGGTTTGAAAAGCCGGGGAAATACAAGTCATTAAAGGTTGGCGCTTTGAAAGCTGTGCCATAACTGCTTACAAACTGCAGAGACTCTGTAAGGGAATATCCCCACTCTGCAGTCCCGGTGGTGTGTTCACCAAAAGCCTCATTGTCATCATGCCGAAGACTCAATAACCAACCATGGCGCTGATGCGATCCCTGCCAGGAGACAAATATCGCTTTGTTGTCTCGGCTGTCCTCATCATAATCGGTCGACCCGGTCACTTTATCGTGAGCGTAATCAAAGCCGATATTGAGTCTCTGCGTATCCGCCAACGCAAAAGTATTGATCAGGCTGAATTGACGATGACGAGTATTCAGTTCTCTAACCGCTGCACGATTTTCAAATGTTTCTGATCGATCTCGTGATTCTGCAATGTCAAAATTAACTGTCCATCGCTCAGTAAGTGCATAAGAAGTATCTGCACCGATGATCTGCTGTGTGTTGTTATTAAATGGATTGGCTCCAGGCGAAAATGCTTCATCAAAATAGTTACGCGCCTCTGCTCTGAGAAAACGCACACCACCTTGCCATTGTGCAGTGAATTGATGACTCAAATTAGCCGAAACGCTCTTGTTTCGATAACCATCCTTATCCGGATCAGCTGTTTTTAGAGCATCAATGCCGTTACTCTCAAGTACACTGACTCCAAGGTTGAAACGCGTCGAACCATGACTACCATTCACCCCAATCGAAGCCTTGCGGGTGTCATGACTGCCATAGCCCGATTCTGCATAGGGTTTGATTTCATCACTTCCCTGTCGGGTAATGATGTTGATGACGCCACCAATGGCCTCGGCACCGTATAGACCGGATCGAGGTCCACGAATAATCTCAATGCGTTCTATATGGCTGACAGGAAAGTCCTGAATGGCGGCAGAGCCTGTGGTGGCTGAATACCATTTAACGCCATCAACCAGAATCAAGACATGTCCAGAGTTGGTGCCGCGCATAAAAATGCTGCTCTGCTGACCAAGACCACCAGTCATGGTCACATCAACGCCGGGCGCACGGGTTAATAATGTCGGCAAATCATTAATTTGCCATTGATCTATTTGATCTCGAGTAATGATTGTCGATGCAGCTAAAACATCGCCAGTCGGCATTCGGTTAGCTGTAACTGTAATGGTGTTCAGGCTATCCGCCTGTACTGGTGATAAAACACTGGCAACAACGCCTGCAATCAACGTGGTGCGCAGCTTAAAGCTGTGGGATGGGTTCATAAGAAAACTCCTCTGGATACGCTCACCCGCGATCCTATTAGTCGGAAACCCTGAATTGCATCAGAGACGGCTCCAGGCCGGTATCCGGACTCATGTTGAGGTAGTTCACCAGACTGACGCCTTCCCACACTCTGTGCAGTGGCTGTGTGCCAGTTTTATCAACATTTACCGTTGCGGGGGCAGTGTTGGAATTGCACCAACTTCCCGTTTAACAATGATTTGCATCATCGCACCTGAAGAGCCGGGGATATTAGGCACCATCAGTTTCAGTGTCAAATTAATGTGAAGAAAATATCCATCCGCAAAGTTGATAATCTCAACGATACGGGCAGATTCCTCCGGGCTCTGTAGCGAGCCCGGTCAAAGGACTATTCACTATTAAGTAGCAAAATCAAACGTGAGCCACGAGTATTCAATTGAGACTATGCAAGTTATACAGCACAAGTAAGTAACGCTAGACCCTGCTCATGGCCTGCATTTTGCTGTGTCATAAAACTGTAAAGTTACTCACAATTTCTGTGGATAAGTCTGTGTTTAACTTTTGAGTTAATTGCCAAGTTGTTCATCGCTAAACACTCTGCTCAAATTGAGCAAAAAATAACCAACTCAAATTTATCCAATGGTTTCAATGTGTTAGAAAACAATCATTGAAAATCATACAGTTAGCCGTGGCTGTTGTTTAATCGCATGAGCATTGAAAAAAACAGGTGCATAACTTGCATCAGCAGCTCAATGTTTGGGCATGTAGAAAATCGTCGTTGGCTGCCAATTGTGGCCTGACTTTTGCAGACGGCTGTAACATCAAAGTTACTCACAATTTCTGTGGATAAGTCTGTGCCTAACTCTGGGGATTGCTGCTAAGTGCTTAATCTACATGGACTAGCTGTCTGTTGCTCAAAAAACGAGCAGACCTTTAATAGTGATATATTTCAATGGGTTACATATCATGAAATATGCGTTTTTGCCGCTGTCATATCGCATTAACACGATGTGAAAATTATGTGAAACAAGTGAATAACTTAAGCGCATTAGCATTATCTGATGCACAAGAAAATAGAACATCTGGCCTGAGAGTAGGTACTATCAGGCCAGATTGATTGAGCTTAGACAGATGCTGTTTCTGTATGAATATCCAGCACCAGCTCGCCATCCTTGAGCGTGACGTTGACGTGGCCACCTTCGCTCAAGCGGCCAAACAGCAACTCATCAGCCAACGGACGTTTGATACGTTCCTGAACCAGGCGGGCCATTGGTCTGGCCCCCATTTGCACATCATATCCGTGCTCAGCCAGCCATTCTCGCGCAGCATTGTCGATTTCGATGGTGACATGTTTATCCTGGAGTAACATTTCCAGTTCAAGCACCGCCTTGTCAGCAACACGCAAAATCGCGTCTCGGGTGAGTGGTTTGAACTGAATGATTCCATCCAGTCGATTACGAAACTCTGGCGTGAATGTCCGCTTCAATGCTTCCATACCATCACTTTGATTGCGTTCACTGGTAAAGCCGATAGAAGCTTTATCCATGTCATGTGCTCCAGCATTGCTGGTCATCACCAAAACAATATGCCGGAAATCGGCTTTGCGGCCATTGTTATCAGTCAGCGTACCGTGATCCATTACCTGAAGTAGCAGATTGAATACATCAGGATGAGCTTTTTCAATCTCATCCAGCAACAACACTGCGTGCGGCTGTTTGATAACAGCATCGGTCAACAGTCCGCCCTGGTCGTAACCAACATAGCCTGGAGGCGCACCTATCAAGCGTGAAACGGTGTGCGGCTCCATGTATTCGGACATATCAAAGCGAATCAGTTCAACCCCCAGGATATGCGCCAATTGACGCGTCACTTCTGTTTTACCCACCCCGGTAGGACCAGCAAACAAGAAGGCACCGGTGGGTTTCTCCGGATGCCCTAATCCAGAGCGGGCCATTTTGATCGCTGAACTCAAGGCAGCAATCGCTTCATCCTGGCCAAAAATCACATGCTTCAGATTTTGCTCAAGCTTACGCAGATTATCCTTGTCGGCGCTGCTGACCGTTTTTTCCGGAATACGGGCGATTTTCGCCACAATGGCCTGCACATCATTTACACCGATCATTTTCTTGCGACGGGATTTAGGCAGGATTCGCTGCGCTGCCCCGACTTCGTCCAGAACATCAATGGCCTTGTCCGGCAAATAACGGTCGTTAATATGGCGTGCGGCCAATTCGGCTGCCTGTTCGATAGCAGCATTTGAGTAACGCACGTTATGATGTTTTTCGAGTCCAGGTTTGAGGCCTTTAAGGATCTCAATAGTCTCAGCAACGCTGGGTTCTGGCACATCAATCTTCTGGAAGCGTCTTGCCAAAGCGCGATCATGTTCAAATATGCCACGATATTCCTGATAGGTGGTTGAACCTATACACTTCAGCTCACCGCTTGCCAGCAGCGGTTTGAGCAAGTTAGCCGCGTCCATGGCACTGTTACCCGCACTACCGGCACCAATCACTGTATGGATTTCATCGATAAACAGGATGGATTCCGGTTGTTGCTTGATTTCCTTGAGCAAAGCCTTGAGACGTTTTTCAAAGTCACCACGGTATTTGGTACCGGCAACTAGAGCCCCCATATCCAAAGAGTAGACCACCGCGTTTTCAAGCACTTCAGGCACATCACCGGAAACAATACGCTTGGCTAAACCTTCAGCCAGTGCTGTTTTACCCACACCTGCCTCACCGACAAACAAAGGATTGTTTTTTCTGCGTCGGCAGAGCACCTGCAGGGTACGCTCGATTTCCAGTGCGCGACCAATCAGAGGATCAATCCGCCCCAGTTTTGCTTCGGCATTCAGATTGGTAGCAAATTGTGCCAGTGCGCTTTTACGTTCAGCGCCCTCTTCATCGGTTTCGACTTTTTCTTCTTTGGTTTCATCAACCACACTCTGCGTTCCGCCATGACTAATGGCATTGACCACATCCAGTCGTGTCACATCCTGTTTTTGCAGTAAGTAAACCGCTTGTGATTGCTGTTCGGAGAAAATCGATACCAGAACATTGGCACCGGTCACTTCATTGCCTCCGGAGGATTGTACATGCATAACTGCGCGCTGCAAGATGCGCTGGAAAGCGAGCGTTGGTTGCGTTTCCCGTTCGGTATCTTCCGGGAGTGTTGGCAGATTATCAGCCAGAAAATCTGTCAGATCCTGTCGTAACTGAGCAATATCTACTTCACAGGCTTTGAGTACCGCCAGTGCTTGTCCGTTTTCAAGCAGTGCAAGCAGTAAATGTTCAACAGTCAGAAATTCATGTGCCCGCTGACGTGCATAGTTAAATGCCTGACTCAGGGTTTGTTCAAGTTCTTTACTCAACATAGCAGTTCCTGCCTGTGTGTTTGCAGCGCACCCGTTACTCCTGCTCCATGGTGCATTGCAGTGGGTGCCCATGATGCTGGGCGTAGCTGTTCACCTGTTCCACTTTGGCTTCAGC
Source organism: Methylophaga sp. (assembly GCA_020831825.1). Taxonomy (GTDB): domain Bacteria; phylum Pseudomonadota; class Gammaproteobacteria; order Nitrosococcales; family Methylophagaceae; genus Methylophaga. Next base: position 11,400 of record JAFIFW010000014.1, read on the forward strand.
GATTTCATAAGTAAATATGCCACATAAAGCACTGCCTTCGGTATGGACTTGCAACATAGTGCGTGTGGCCCGCTCGCGCCCCATATCAAAAAGCTTTTCCAGAACTTCTACGACAAACTCCATCGGCGTGTAGTCGTCGTTAAGCATAATCACCCGATATTTGGGTGGTTGCTTAAGCTCCGGCTTGGATGGCGCTACCAGGTAATCACTACCTGGCCAGTCACGTTCTCGTTCATCAGTCATTGCTTAATATCAGCTCGCCTGGTCAATCATGGTCTGCAATTCTCCATTTTCATACAGCTCCATGATGATGTCACAACCGCCAACCAACTCACCTTTGATGTAAAGCTGTGGAAAGGTGGGCCAATTAGCATAACGATGCAAATTTTCACGTACTTCCGGATCTGCAAGTACATTGACATATGCAAACTCTGAGCCACAAGCGGCAAGGGCTTGGGAAGCTCTGCTGGAAAATCCGCACTGCGGAAATTCAGGGGTGCCCTTCATAAAAAGAATCACTGAGTTTGATTCGATGGCCTGCTTGATCCGTTCCATAATGTCCATTAATTACTACCTCTAAGAAAAATTTTGTGTGTCGCTTGTTCAACGACTAGATGGGGTCTACCCCTCACAGCTTCAAGATTACGCCTGACTGAAATTCAGATGCAAGAGTCCTAATACACCTTCCAGACCGCAATGATTCAGCACTGTGCTTGCCTGTTGCTGGACTTTGGGTTTGGCATGATAGGCAATACTCAGTCCGGCCTCAGCCATCATCAACAAGTCATTGGCACCATCACCCATTGCCAGCGCCTGCGAGGGTGGAATATCTAATGCATCACACTGCCTGAGTAGAAACTGTGCCTTTGACTCAGCGCCGCAGACATCCCCCACCACTTCCCCGGTTAATTTGCCGTCTTGTTCTGCCAGCACATTAGCCATTGTGTAATCAAGCCCAAGTCGATGTTGCAGCCGCTCGGTGAAGAAAGTAAATCCGCCCGAAACCAAGGCAGTTTTGATGTTGTGGCTTTTCAGCGTGCTTATCATCAGCTCAGCGCCCGGGTTCAGTTTGAGTCTCTGCTGATAAACCTGCTCCAACACAGACACAGGCAACCCCTTGAGCAAGGACACCCGGCTTCGCAACGAAGTTTCAAAATCGATTTCCCCGCGCATTGCTGATTCGGTGATTTCTGAGACTTGTGGTTTGAGGTTCATGAAATCTGCAATTTCATCAATGCACTCGATACTGATCAGCGTCGAGTCCATATCCATCACCAGCAACTTGGCCTGATTGGCCAGAAAATCACCCGGTAGCACGTTGATATCGAAACTGTACTCCTGCCGGAGTGCATCCAAATCAAGCATGTTTGCACTGTCGAAGTGCAAAACGACAAAATTTTCGAAAGCTTTAACTTCGGCAGCCAATTGACGGGCAATTGCTTCGCCGGCATGTACCGTCAGGCCGGCTCCCTGTAATACCATTGTGTTCATAGATTCTGCCTGCAAATAAAACTTCGGCGAGTCTGAAAAGCTTCAGCTCGCCGAAACAATAGGCCTGATGGCCACAGGGTCTGTTGACCGCTGAATAGTAGTATCCGCTGCAGAATATTACTTGGCAGCTTTTTGATTGTAGCGCTCGATACTGGAAGTGATCTCGTTTTTGGCGGCAGCAGCATCCAGCCAACCATCAACTTTGACCCATTTGTTTTTTTCCAGATCCTTGTAGTGCTCAAAGAAGTGCGTCAGTTGATTTAACAGGTAGGCTGGCAGATCTTTGACATCCTGCACTGCTTCGTACATTGGGTCATGTGGCACTGCGACAACCTTGGCATCTTCACCTTTTTCATCGGTCATTTGCAGCATGCCCACAGGTCTGCATTGCACCACGCAACCACTGATCAAGGGATATGGCGTCACTACCAGGACGTCCACCGGGTCACCATCGTCAGACAGCGTTTGAGGTACATAACCATAGTTGCATGGATAAAACATAGCGGTGTTCATGAAACGGTCCACAAACAATGCGCCGGTTTCCTTGTCGACTTCATATTTGACAGGATCGGCATTGGCGGGAATTTCGATGATCACATTGATATCATCGGGGACGCTGCTTCCTGGGCCTACGCGGTCAAGATTCATGTTGTTACTGCTCCAATTAGGACGTGAATAAATCGCTAGATTATAAAAGAATTCAAGCTCGGATTAAACTTGTGACAATGTCGTTTAACGTAAAAAGAAGTAGAGGGCCACGCATAACAGGACGGCTGAAAAAATTCGTTTCAACACGCTTGATGGCAGCTGTTTCGCAAGTTTTGCCCCCAATGGCGCAAACAGCACACTGGTAGAAATAATTCCCAACACCGCAGGCCAATGAATCAAACCTGCCGTCCAGCCAGTCTCTCGCAAGGCGCTGACGGGCGCAAACAACATAAAACCAATACCGCCCGCCACGGCAATCGGAAAACCACAAGCAGCCGCTGTACCCACTGCCTGCTGCATAGCTCTGCTGGCAGTCACCAGATAAGGCACAATCAATGTTCCGCCACCGATTCCGACCAGGGCTGAAAGTGTTCCGGTAAACACGCCATATAGTGAAGACGGCAACCAATTCAGCAGGCTCTTGTATGTGACATCGAGAGATGGCAACCACAATCTGGCGGCCATCATCAAAGCGAAGCAGGCGAAAAATGTCTCCATCGCTCCGGCACTGAGGTTAATCGCCAACAACGCGCCGCCAACGGCTCCAAGCATCAGCCCCGGCAGCAGTTTGCCAAAATCTGGCCAGATCACATTGCCATAACGATGATGAGCCGTAATCGAAGAAACTGAAGTCACCACAATCGTCATCAGTGAAGTGGCAACCGCCATGTGGATAATAAATGCCTCTGGCATTCCCTGACGAGCGAACAGCCATACCAATACCGGTACGATAATCAAGCCGCCGCCGAGCCCGAGCAGGCCAGCTATCGTTCCAGCAACGATACCCACCGCGGCGTAGCTCAACAGTTCCATCAGCACAAATTGTTTCCTCCGGTTTGGCTATGCAGGCATGCTTTACACAGTTTTGCCCGGCAAGTATAAGTTTTGCCAAGCTTCCAGGGTCTGCTTGTCATTCTTAGTCCCCGGTGATTCAGGCCGCCCATGATACACGTCTGTCGGCTATGAAAAATTTCATCAACCAGGTCATCCATTAATGAGACACGGGATTCAACCGTCAATAAACCATCGTAGTGTTTGGCAGATTGCCCTGCCGATGGTCATTGCCAATATCTCAACACCCCTGTTGGGCGTGGTTGATACGGCTGTGGTTGGCCATCTTGATGATCCGCATTACCTGGGGGCTGTCGCCATTGGCAGCATGATCTTTACTTTTCTGTTCTGGAGTTTTGGATTTCTGCGCATGGCGACCACAGGACTGACTTCTCAAGCACATGGCGCAGAGGATCAACTTCGTATTCAGTCGGTATTGTGGCAATCAATGATGCTGGCGACGCTCATCGCACTAATACTGCTTTGTTTACAGTGGCCAGTTGCACAACTGGCGTTTGCCCTTATCGACAGCAGTGACCAAGTGGCGTTGTATGCCAGATATTATTTCGATATCAGAATCTGGAGCGCACCAGCGACACTGCTCAACTATGCCATTATCGGCTGGCTGATTGGCCGGGAAGCCGCGCGCTCGGCATTGTGGCTGGTACTAGTCATTAATCTTACCAATATTGTGTTTGACCTGTTGCTGGTGTACTGGCTGGGCATGAAAACCGATGGAGTGGCACTGGCCTCAGTCATTGCCGAGTACACCGGCTTGGCCGTAGCGCTGGTGATTCTCAAGAGACACGGCATCATATTGCCCGGCTATGGCCTGCTGGTGAATACCTGGCAGTCATTGGCTGATTTTCGCGCTTTTAGCATTCACGGCAACTTATTACTCCGAACCCTGTGTTTAATCTTCAGCTTTGCCTTCTTCACCACTCAAGGTGCCCGACAAGGAGATGTTGTACTGGCGGCAAATGCTGTCCTGCTCAACTTCATCACCTTCATGGCCTTTGTGCTGGATGGTTTTGCCAACGCCACTGAGGTATTGACTGGCAAGGCCATCGGTAGAAAAAACCGCCATCAGATGATCGAAGCGCTACTGTTAAGTGGTTTCTGGGCAGTGTTGATGGCGGTGTTGTTCAGTGTGATTTACAGCCTGTTTGGCATGCAGATTATCGGCCTGTTAACCAGTATCGATAGTGTGATGGAAACGGCTCAAACATATCTGATTTGGTTGATCATTGCGCCACTGTTGGCAGTATGGACCTATCTGTTTGATGGACTGTTTGTTGGCGCGACACGAGGTCGTGAAATGCGCAACACCATGCTGGCCGCGACCTTGCTTTGCTATCTGCCTGCCTGGTATCTGCTGCAATCGTTGGGCAATGATGGCTTGTGGCTGGCCTTATTGATCTTTCTGGCATCCAGAGGGTTGATTCAGGCGCTCTACCTCAAACGCATCTTCAACAGCATTTAATCAACATCTAGAAGTTTTTTGGACAGTCTGCAGGCCATTCGACTCAGCCACTGGCATTGCCAGTATTTTTACCCAGTGTGTAGGTCACGACTTGCTTTTTGATCGGGCAAACGAACTCCAGACGACACGCTTTAAGTTGCAAGCCACGCTGGTCTGCACTTGCATAGCGAGCATCACCAACCACCGGTAAGCCCAACGAGGCGCAGTGTTTGCGGATCTGGTGCTTGCGACCTGTCTCTATGGAAACCTCAAGTAGAGACTCCTGACGCTCAACGTCAAAGTGTTTCAGCGTCAGATGGCTGACAGCCTGCTTGCCATCAATTGGCAGATCCACAGTGACCTGCTGCTGCCCTGTCGTTTCACTAAAATTGCCTGCAACCAACACTTCATAACGTTTGCTAACGCGATGGTCCTGAAACATTGCGGATAATTGCGCAGCCACTTGCGGTTGATGTGCTACCAGCATCAAGCCACACGCCTCACGATCCAATCGATGCACCAGAAAGACCCGGCGTTTTTGCTGAAAGTATTGCTCGACCAGACGCAACAAACTGCAATGATCACCCCAGATACTGCCCTGTGACAGCAGCATGGATGGTTTGTACCAAACACTGTAACCCTGACTATCGGCAATCAGTGAGGGTTTAGGTGGCACCAAGGCCAACAGATGCGGGTCAAAACATAATCGAAGCTTGTCACCGGGCACGGGCATGAATTTAACTCGGCGCAGGCGTTGAGTCTTTTTACCACGAGATAACCAGACGGCGCCCTTGTTCATGGCATCCTTGATTTTTTGCCTGGAAACACCTGATTCGCTGGTCAGTATTTCCAGAGCAGACAGGCCTGGCGTCGTCACCGAAACGTGACAATCAACAGAGGTGGGTTTGACAGACATTTTCTGTAGCAGCGCTTTGACGTAGAATTGGGCTTTTATACATGGGGGCAATAAATGTCATCAGCTTATCTCATGCGAACGATTGTCTCCACACTGCTGTTAGTTCCTGCACTGGCAATAGCTGATATCTATCGCTGGACGGATGATGACGGCACCATCAGTTACAGCCAGACAGCGCCGGCAGATCGACCGTCAGAACAAGTCATCACGCCACCGCCGCCACCGCTGGATGAAAATGCTGTCCGGGAAATTCGTCAGTTAATCCAGTCACAGCGTGAAAGCAGTCTGGCACGCGAACAACAACGCAGCGAACAGCAACAAGCTGAGCAAATTCGCCAGCAACGTCAGGAAAACTGTCGTATTGCCAAAGAAAACCTGCAACTGTTCCAGGATAATCCCAACCGGCGGTTTATGGACAGCGATGGCAGTTTTCAGCGACTTTCCGAAGAACAGCGCCAGCAGCGCATGATCGATCTTCAACAGCAAGTAGATAGTCTTTGCCAACCCTGAAAAGGAGCACGCCATGCCCTATTTAAATATCGTGACCAATCAAACTGTCGACAACCGGACAGATTTTCTTAAAACCGCCAGCAAAACGGTTGCCCAAGCATCAGGCAAACCTGAAAACTATGTCCTGGTTGCCCTTGAAGCCAAAGCCGACATGCTGTTTGGCGGTAGTGATGCGCCGGCCGCATTTCTGGACTATCGCGCACTGGGTTTACCCGGTAATCGCCAGGCATTTTCTGATACCTTGTGCAGCCTTATCAGCGAACAGCTGGGCATTCAAGGTGATCGCATCTACATCAGCATGACAGACTCTGAACGACAGAACTGGGGCTGGAATCACAGCACCTTCTGATACACACCGCCGGCTTACCGGCGGTTTTACTTTTGCAATTATTGTTTATTCGGGACAACGACACTTCCATGCGCACATCGAACCTGCTTATTGCCACACTCAAAGAAACGCCAGCCGATGCTGAAATCGTCAGTCATCAGCTTATGCTACGCGCCGGTCTGATTCGTCGATTGGCCTCGGGTTTATACACCTGGCTGCCGCTTGGACTGCGGGTTTTACGCAAAACTGAAGCGATTGTGCGCGAAGAAATGAATCGCGCTGGTGCTCAGGAAGTACTGATGCCGTCTGTTCAACCTGCGGAACTGTGGCAGGAAAGTGGTCGTTGGGAACAATATGGTCCGGAACTGTTGCGGATTATTGATCGCCATCAACGTGATTTCTGCTACGGCCCTACACACGAAGAAGTCATCACTGATCTGGTTCGGCAGGAAATCCGCAGTTACAAACAACTGCCGATCAATCTGTATCAGATTCAAACCAAGTTCCGTGATGAAATTCGCCCACGTTTCGGCTTGATGCGAGCGCGCGAATTTCTGATGAAAGACGCCTACTCGTTTCATCTCGATCAGGCTTCACTGCAAGACACCTACGACACCATGTACCAGACCTACAGTCGAATTTTCGAACGTATCGGTCTCAATTATCGTGCAGTGCTGGCAGACACTGGCAGCATTGGAGGCAATGCCTCACATGAATTCCATGTATTGGCAAGCTCGGGTGAGGATGCTATCGCCTTCAGTAACCAGAGTGAGTATGCCGCCAATGTTGAACTGGCTCAGACACTACCACCTGCTTCGCCTCGTGCGGCCGCCAGTGAAACCATGCAGAGCGTCGACACGCCACAAAAACACACTATAGACGAGTTGAGTGAGTTTCTTAAACTCCCTGCCGAACGTTGCCTGAAAACCCTGCTGGTCGAGGGTGCAGAAAAGAACACTGTGGTTGCTTTGGTCGTGCGTGGAGATCACGATCTCAACGAAATCAAGGCTGAAAAACATCCTTTGGTTGCCGCACCACTGACCTTTGCCACTCCAGAGAAAGTGCGTGAAGTGTGCGGCGCCAATATTGGCTCCATTGGCCCACGCGGATTGGATATTCCGGTGATTGTCGATTTCGCGGCCGCGCATGTAGCTGACTTTGTCTGCGGTGCCAATGAGGATGAAAAACATCTGACAGGTGTTAACTGGGGCCGCGACCTGCCAGAACCTGAAACCGCTGATCTGCGCAATGTTCAGGCAGGTGATCCCAGCCCGGATGGTAACGGCACACTGGAAATCGCCCGCGGTATCGAAGTCGGTCATATTTTTCAGCTGGGTGAAAAATACTCCAACAAACTCAATGCTGTGGTGCTGACTGAAACCGGCCAGTCTCAAGTTATGACTATGGGCTGTTACGGCATCGGCGTCTCGCGCGTGGTCGCTGCTGCCATCGAACAAAATCATGACGAGCGAGGCATCGTCTGGCCACAATCTATTGCCCCCTTCGAAGTGGTGCTGATCCCGGTCAATGCCCATAAATCACAACGGGTGCGTGATCAGGCAGAAGCGGTCTATCAACAGCTACTCGAAGCCGGTGTAGATGTAGTTATTGATGATCGTGGTCTGCGCCCTGGTGTGGCCTTTGCCGACTGGGATCTGATCGGTGTACCACATCGACTGATCCTCGGTGAGCGTGGCCTTGATAATGGCGTTATCGAATACAAGCATCGCGCCACCGGCGAAGGCGCTGAATTCAGTTTTGATAGCCTGATTGACCACATCAAACAACGGTTGAGCTGAGGATCTGGCGCTGCCATGACCATTATCAAATCACAGGACCTGATCGACAGCATCGCAGATGCGCTGCAGTTCATCGCCAACTATCATCCCAAGGATTTTATTCAGGCCATGACTGCCGCCTATGAGCGTGAGCAATCGCCTGCCGCCAAGGATGCGATTGCCCAGATCCTGATTAACTCACGCATGTGCGCCGAAAACAATCGGCCGATCTGTCAGGACACTGGCATTGTGAATGTGTTTGTCAAAGTCGGCATGCAATTGCAATGGCAAACTGATCAATCACTGGAAGCCATGATCAACGAAGGTGTGCGTCGTGCCTATCTGCATCCTGACAATGTGTTGCGCGCCTCGATTGTGGCTGATCCCATTGGCCAACGGAAAAATACCGGTGACAACACGCCGGCAGTAATTCATGTCGAGCTGGTGCCCGGCGACAAGCTGGAAATAGATATTGCCGCCAAGGGCGGTGGCAGTGAAAACAAGGCTAAATTCACCATTCTCAATCCCAGTGACAGTCTGATCGACTGGATACTGGAAACTGTTCCCAAAATGGGCGCTGGCTGGTGCCCTCCAGGCATGCTCGGCATTGGCATTGGGGGCACTGCCGAAAAAGCCATGCTGATGGCTAAACAAAGTCTGATGGAAGCCATCGACATTCAGGAATTGATAGATCGAGGCCCTCAAACCGCCACCGAAAAACTTCGGGTCGAGCTTTATTTCAAAGTCAATCAACTGGGCATTGGTGCCCAGGGACTCGGAGGGCTGACAACGGTACTGGATGTCAAAATCAAGGATTACCCGACTCACGCAGCGTCACTACCCGTCGCGATGATTCCCAATTGCGCGGCCACACGCCATGTACATTTTGTGCTGGATGGTAGCGGACCTGCCGAGTTCATCCCTCCCTCTCTGGATGACTGGCCGGACATTACCTGGCAGGCGGCCAGCAATACCCGACATGTCAATCTGGATACTCTCACCGCTGCCGATATTCAGGCTTGGCAACCCGGTGAAACACTGCTGTTGAGCGGACATTTCCTGACCGGGCGAGATGCAGCGCACAAGAAAATTGCTGATCTGCTTAGCAAAGGCGAACCCTTGCCAGAAGGCTTGGACTTTCTCAATCGATTTATCTATTACGTTGGCCCGGTCGATCCAGTGCCAGGTGAAGTGGTGGGTCCAGCCGGCCCGACAACCGCCACTCGAATGGATAAATTCACTGAGCTGATGCTCGCTAAAACCGGTCTTTTGGGCATGATTGGCAAAGCGGAACGTGGTCAGCAAGCAATTGAAGCAATTCGTAAACATCAGTCTGTCTATTTGATTGCCGTAGGTGGCGCAGCCTACCTGGTATCAAAAGCCATCAAACAGTCACGCATGGTGGCTTTCGAAGAGCTGGGCATGGAGGCGATTCGTGAGTTTTATGTTGAAAATATGCCGGTGACCGTTGCCGTGGATAGTCGAGGTCAATCCGTCCATGAAACAGGTCCCAAACTCTGGCAGCAGAAAATTGCTGAAATTCCGATTAAAGTTGAACCTGTCTAAACAAGGGGGTTAATCATGTCCATTGCCATCGCCCTGCATGTAATGTCCGCCGTGATCTGGGTAGGCGGCATGTTTTTTGCCTATGTCTGCCTGCGCCCTGTCGCCGCCATTCATCTTGAACCCGAACAACGTCTGCCCTTGTGGAGCATGGTGTTTCAGCGCTTTTTCCCATGGGTATGGATGAGCATTGTGCTATTGCTGATTACCGGTGCTTCCATGATTATCGATCTGGGCGGTATGGCAATGGCAGGCCATCATGTGCACCTGATGCTGGTATTGGGAATTGTCATGATGCTGCTGTTTGCCCATGTATTTTTTAACCCCTATCAAAAGCTTCGCTGGGCAGTCCGCGAACGCGACTGGATCACCGGCGCTGATGCACTGAACAAAATTCGCTTTGTGTTTCGTATTAATCTGGCACTGGGACTTTTTGTCGTTCTGATAGGTGCCGGTGGCCGATATCTGATATAAATTCACCATGTTTAAACGACTGCCAATCATTCTCTTCAGCAGCTTGTGCCTGCTCAGCCATCCCGGCATGGCTGACGGTATTCAACGGATCAAGCATGCCGATGGCAGCATCGAATTCACCAATGTGGACACCGATGTTCGCAAACCGCGGCTGAATACCCGCCAACCGACGCTTATATACAAATCACTGTCCGATGAAGGCGACAGCTTTGTTTTTTCAGATCAAAAACCATCCACGGCCCACTTTGAAATTATCCGCTATGACTGTTTTGCCTGTGATCCTCGCTCACCAGTCGATTGGCACTCAGTCACACTGAATACGCGTGACTATGCGGATATTGTTCGTGATATGGCAGACAAATATCAGGTCGATCCTGCACTTGTTCGTGCTGTGATTCATGCCGAATCGGCATTCAATGCCCGGGCTTTATCAAACAAGGGTGCTCAAGGTCTGATGCAGTTGATGCCGGGCACAGCCAGAGATTTGGGTGTCGATAACGCCTTTGATGTGCGCCAGAACATCGAAGGCGGCGTGAAATATCTGGCGCAAATGCTGCGCCAGTTTGACGGGGATATTCGCCTGGCCACGGCCGCCTACAACGCCGGACCCAATGCAGTGCGCCGTTTCAACGGAATCCCGCCCTATGCTGAAACCGAAGTCTATGTTGAACGCGTCGGCATTCTGCATCGTAGATATCAACAGGCTGGCTGATATTTCTCAAAACCCGGTATCGTTTCCCGAAATGACCTGACTGGATTCACTGTCCCATCACAAAAACATCTGCAACCCCACACCGGCCAGCGCACTTAGCCCCAGAACCGGCATGATGCCGATACGCAGCTTAACCAATGCAATCATGCTGGCCAGAAGGATCAATGCTGACCAGCCATCAATAGCACCTTCCAATTGTTCCGGCCAGAGCGCATGCTCGGCAAAAAACATTCCCAAACTGAATACCACGCCGACAACCGCCGCGCTAATGCCAGTCAATGGGCCATTCAGAAAGGTTGTTTTGAAGCTGGACTCGATCAATGGCCCCCCCATCAGCACAAACACAAACGAAGGTAGAAAGGTAAACCAGGTCACCAGTACCGCCGCCAGCACACCGGCCCACAATGACGCATCTGGCCCCCAAAAAGCGTCCATGTAACCTGCGATAAAGCCAACAAAAGCCACTATCATGATCAAGGGTCCAGGGGTGGATTCACCCAACGCCAAACCATCCATCATCTGAACCGGCGTAACCCAGCCATAAAGACTCACCGCGCCCTGATAAACATAAGGCAATACTGCATAAGCCCCGCCAAAGGTTAAAAAAGCTGCTTTGGTAAAGAACCAGCCCATTTGCGTCAGACTGTGATCCCAGCCCAATATCAGATACAGCGCACCCATAGGTACGAACCAGCAGACAAGTCCAATGATTAAAACCCTGCCACTCTGCCGCCAACTAAAACGTGTATGACTTGCCTGAGTGTGACTATCAAAATCTGGCGACGAGTGCTCTACTGTTGGCTTGATTCTGGCAAACAGATAACCCAACACAGCCGCGCTGAGAATTATGAGCGGAAACGGCAGATGAAACAGATAAAGAGCGACAAAAGCGAGTGCCGTGATCAACATCAGCTGCGGTGTTTTTAGTGTTTTTTTGGCAATGCGATAGGCCGCAAAAAATACAATTGCAACCACAGCCGGCTTGATACCGTAAAACAACGCCTCAACAACAGGTAAGTTGCTGTAGCGTAAATACAAAAGGGCCAGCGCCATCAGCAATATCAAGGAAGGCAGGATGAACAACAGCCCGGCGACAATGGCGCCGCGTGATTTGTGCATCAGCCAGCCGACATAGGTGGCCAACTGCATGGCTTCTGGACCCGGTAATAACATGCAGAAATTCAGTGCATGCAAAAAACGCTTTTCACTAATCCATTTCCGCTTTTCCACCAGCTCGGTATGCATGATGGCGATCTGGCCGATTGGACCGCCAAAACTGATAAAACCTAGTTTTAACCAGAACCAGAAAGCCTCCATAAAACTGACTTTTAGCGTTGTATTGTTGTCTTCGCCCTGAACGTTGTTTTGCATGGTAATCCTGTAAAAAATAGCCACCTTGTCTGCTTTACTCTATCCGTAACACAGTTGCTTTGTTGCCACTTGGGGCTGCTGATTTAGTCGATTGCGATTCCAGCGTCCCAGATGTGTCACCTCCTCATCGGGCAAGGGGTGAACAGCTTCCTGCATGGCATCAACAAACTCCCTGATTAATGGCCAGGCACCGTGCCCGGAATCGACATTGATATGCCCGGCCAGTCCGGCATTATAAAACGCCAGATCCCAAACCCTTGCCCAATATCTGGCCGTTGCCAAATCCATCCACGGATCATTCTCACTGCCAATCATCAAACCGAATCCGGGTAATGCTGATTGCGGCAGCAACTGACTGATGTCATGCAAAGCAGTTGCCGAGTCGGCAATCGCGCCGGACAGACAAAATCGTCGGGGTGATGCTGGCGCCACCAAAATCACCCCGGCAACATGTTCTGGATGTTCAACAATCGCTTTAGCCGTTGCCAAACAGCCAAAGCTATGTGCTACCAAGACAAGCTGTTCATTTGATGTTGAAATACGATGACCAATAACTGCCGACCATTCAGCAATATTGGGCGCTTCCCAATTAATCCCAGTAATTCGCTCAACCTTCGGATCCTCGGCCTCCAGCCAGCTTTGCCAGTGTTCTGGAGCACTGCCATGGTAGCCGGGAATAGTGATCACTTTAGTAGTCATCTAATTACGACCTCATAGCTTGGCAAAGCTGGCCAACGCCACTTCAGTGGATTTGAACAGTGCAATGACTTCCGAACCCGGTTTGAGCTTCAAGTCATCCAAAGATGATGTCGTTATTACCGAGGTGATAATGCCAACCCCGGTATTAACCTCAACTTCGGAAACAACGTCACCTCGCTTGATTTGTTTGATGACTCCTTTAAATTGATTTCTGCTGTTAACTGCGACGATACTCATGAGCTACTCCTTGAATTCTGTTTATCAATCAATCGTTGAGTAGATGATAAGCAAGTCAGCATGTGCTGCGAACCAAGAAAAACAGCTTTGCTTTTTACTGTGAATGCTAAGGCAGGTTGGTGTTGAGCTTTAACCGAAAAGACACGAGCACAGATGACAGCGATTGAGTAAAAAGTCATTAATTTTTGCAAACGACCGCATCATGATAAAGCCGGAAGTGCAGAGGGACTACACTCCCGGCTATTCAGCAAACATCAATCAGACTGATAATTCGCGGCGGATAGTGTCCGGATCCAGATCAGGTGCACACAGGTTGATCAGGTCATAGGCAAACTGTCGCAGGTAATGCCCACGGCGAACGGCAATCTTGGTTTGATTGGCATCAAACAAGTGATCACAATCTAGACGGACTAATTGACTGTCCCGCTCGGCATCTACCGCCATGGCTGCCACAATACCGATACCCAAGCCTAGTTCAACATACGACTTGATAACATCGGCATCCAGTGCAGACATGACGATATCAGGCTCTATTCCGGCATGCACAAAGGCACGATCGATGCTGGCCCGGCCGGTAAAACCCTCGTGATAGGTCACGATGGGCCACTGAACCAGATCGGCCAGTGTCAGTGTTTTGATTTGGGTGAGCGGATGATCAATCGGCACAACAACCGCATGATGCCAGCTGTAATAAGGAAAGCTCACCAGCTCAGGAATATCACCCAGGGCTTCGGTGGCGACACCAATATCAGCCCGTCCGTCGACCAACATCTGCACAATTTCATCAGGGCTGCCCTGATGCAGTTTCAGATGCACTTTCGGATATTGCTGTTTGAACGGCGTAATCACTTTGGGCAGAACATATCGCGCCTGAGTATGGGTAGTTGCCAGAGTCAAAGTCCCTGTATCTCGCTGGCTATAATGTTCGGCTAGGCGTTTAATATTGCTGGCATCCAGCAACATCCGTTCAACGATTGGCAACATTTCCTTGCCGGGATCGGTCAGACCGGTCAAGCGTTTGCCTTTTCTGAGATACAGCTCAACGCCAAGTTCTTCTTCCAGATCCTTGATGTGTTTGGACACCCCTGACTGCGAGGTAAACAAGTGATTAGCCACATCGGTTAGATTGAAATCATGTCGCACAGTCTCACGAATGATTCTGAGTTGCTGAAAATTCACTTTGCTTCATCCCCTGTTGCACTGGCTTCAGTGCGCTCGAATACCTTGAGTCTGGAGGGCACTAATCTGACCTGCTGGCCGGTTTCCAGCGCCAATGCCTTTATATCATGTGCTGGCAATGAAACCTGAAAATGTTGCACCGAACTGCCATCAGCGATGCTCTCCAGTTCGACCCGTGGATTGAGACCATAGGCCAGTACCTGTGTGACTTTTGCGGCAATGCCATGGCTGGCGGTCGGATCGGTGACAATCGTCAGCTCATTCGGGCGAGCGAAGGCATATACATCCGAGCCATGGTTGAGCAGTTCGTCCTGATGCGGAATGGCATCGCCCCCTACCACTATCTGCTGTTGTTCAAACCGGCCATGAAACAGATTCACAGACCCCAAAAAGCCATACACAAAAGGAGTTGCGGGATGTTCATAGACTTCATCAGGCGTGCCTTCCTGCTCGACCGACCCATGATTCATCACCACAATCCGGTCAGACACTTCCAGGGCCTCTTCCTGATCATGCGTCACAAAGACACTGGTGACATGAATTTCGTCATGTAACTTCCGTAACCAGCGACGCAACTCTGCTCGAACTTTTGCATCGAGTGCGCCAAAAGGCTCATCCAACAGCAGCACCTTGGGCTCAACCGCCAGTGCTCGCGCCAGAGCTATGCGCTGACGTTGGCCACCTGACAATTGATTAGGATAACGGTGCGCTGTCCAGTCCAGTTGCACCAACTCCAGCAAGCTCATTACTCTCTTGTGAATTTCGGCTTTGCTGGGTCGTTCGTTTCGTGGCTTGACTGTCAGGCCATAGGCGACGTTTTCAAACACCGTCATGTGCTTGAACAGCGCGTAATGCTGAAACACAAACCCCACACCGCGTTCACTGACATGTTGATGGGTCTGATCCTTGCCGTAAAACTCAATCTTGCCCGAATCCGGTGCTTCAAGACCTGCGATGATGCGCAGCAAGGTGGTTTTGCCAGAGCCGGACGGCCCAAGCAAGGCCGTCAACTGACCTTCTGGCAAATCCAGACTAATGTTGTCCAACGCCACAAAATTGCCAAAACGTTTACTGATATTTTCTACTCGTATACTCATGGTTAAATCTCTCACTAATAAGGTTAGCTGTTACTCAGGCGCGTTTCTCGTGCCACTCAATGAAGCTTTTGATGGCAATGGTCACCAACGCCAAACCAGTCAGCAGTGACGACACGGCAAAAGCCGCTGTAAACATGTATTCGTTATAAAGCACCTCGATGTGCAATGGCATGGTGTTGGTCTCGCCGCGAATACGACCTGATACCACCGCAACGGCACCGAACTCGCCCATGGCTCGGGCATTACACAAAATTACCCCGTAGAGCAGACCCCACTTGATGTTGGGTAAGGTGACGTACCAGAAGGTTTTCCAGCCACTGGCGCCCAATGTCAGAGAGGCTTCCTCTTCCTGTTTGCCTTGTTGCTGCATCAACGGGATCAGTTCTCTAGCAATAAACGGCAGCGTGCCAAAAGCAATGACAATGACGATACCGGGCACGGCATAGATAATTCGCAGATCATGAGCGTTCAGCCAATCGCCCAACCAGCCTTGCGAGCCAAACAGAATCACAAAAATCAAACCGACGACGACCGGTGAGATGGCAAATGGCATGTCAATCAACGAGATCAGAATGGTCTTGCCTCGAAACTCGAATTTGGCAATTGCCCAGGCGACTGCCACACCAAACACGATGTTGATCGGCACCACAATCGCCACCACCAACAAGGTCAGTCGAATCGACGCCGCGGCATCGGGCTCGGTGATGGCGGCATACCAGACTTTGAGCCCTTGCTCGAAAGCCCCATAGAGCACGACAATCAGCGGCAAAATCAAAAATAACGCCAGAAAGACCAGTGTGGTACCAATCAACAAGCGCCTAACCCACTGAGGTTCTTCGGTGGCCCTGCGCCACACATCTGCCCTGTCCAATGTCAGGGTTGTTGTTTCCGTTACAGTTGTCATAGTGCTGTCGTCCTGTAATTAATGTGAAAAACGGCGGCTAGACCACCATTGCAGAAAGTTGATCACCAGCAACAAGATAAAGGCCGCAAACAGCATCACGGTACCGATGGCTGCTGCGCCGTTGTAGTCGTATTGCTCTGCCTTGGCGACAATCAGTAATGGCGTTATTTCAGTGGCGTAGGGCAAATTACCGGAGATAAACACTACCGATCCGTATTCCCCCAAGGCCCTTGCAAACGCCAGGGCAAAGCCGGTCAGCAGCGCCGGTAACAACGCAGGCAGAATGACTTTACGAATTGTTGTTAATCGAGACGCACCCAGTGCTGCTGAAGCTTCCTCAAGTTCCGATTCAAAATCTTCTAGTACGGGCTGTACCGTTCTGACCACAAACGGCAAGCCGATATAAGTCAGTGCGATGACAACACCGATTTGGGTATAGGCAATGCGTATATCAAACAACTCGAAATACTGTCCGACCCAGCCCGTGCTGGCATACAAGGTCACCAATGCGATACCGGCCACAGCGGTGGGCAGTGCAAACGGCAAATCAATCAAGGCATCAATCAGTCGTTTGCCCGGAAACTGATAACGCACCAGTACCCATGCGGCCAGAAAACCAAACACCAAATTGATCGACGCACCGATAAATGAGGCACCAAACGATAATTTGTAGGATGCCACCACTTGTGGATGACTGACGGCCCGCCAGAATTCATCCCAGCTCATCAACGAGGTGTAGAGCAATAATCCGCCTACGGGGATCAGAAAAATAAAGGTCAGATAAAGCAACGAAAATCCCATGGTGATATTGAAACCGGGGATAACGCTTTTAGCCTTGGCTGTGTTGGACATTGATAATCTCCTGCAGACGAAAGGTGCTGCTCTTGAATGCGAGCAACACCTTTGTCGTTTAGCTGATAAACCGTTTTAGTTAGCGGCGTTGTTGTGCCAGTTCTTCCAGGATGGTGTCGAAATGGCCACCGTCATTGAAATGGGTTTCCTGCGCGTTATCCCAGCCACCAAATACGTCATCAATGCCGAACAAATTCACCTTGGGAAATTTGTCCTCATACTGCGCTGCAATTTCAGCATTTGATGGACGGTAAAAGTGTTTGGCTGCCAAATGCTGGGCGTCATCACTATAGAGACCTTCCAGATAGGCTTCGGCCAGTGCCCGAGTGCCTTTACGATCCACATTGGCATCAACCACTGTTACCGGGGGTTCCGCCAGAATGCTTACTGATGGCACGACAATCTCATACTGCCCACGACCAAGTTGCTCTACCGACAGGAAAGCCTCATTTTCCCAGGCAATAAACACATCACCGATACGGCGCTGTACAAAGGTGTTGGTTGCACCGCGAGCCGCAGGATCCAAAACCGGTACATTACCGAAGATTTTCTTCACAAAATCATAAGCGGATTCTTTGCTACCGTACTTCTGTTCGGCGTAACCCCATGCCGCCAGATAATTCCAGCGAGCTCCGCCAGAGGTCTTGGGGTTGGGTGTAATCACCTGCACATCATCACGCACCAGATCGTCCCAATCCTGGATATTTTTTGGATTTCCCGCACGAACCAGTAACACAATCGTTGAGGTGTAAGGGGAACTGTTACCCGGCAGACGCTCCTGCCAGTTTTCCGGGATTAGATTGCCCCGCTTGCGCAGTGCATCAACGTCATAGGCCAGTGCAAGTGTTGCGACATCAGCATCCAGGCCGTCGATAATGGCACGAGCCTGTGAGCCTGAGCCGCCATGCGATTGGCGCACATTTAGTGAGTTGCCGGTTTCGCTCTTCCACTTTTCGGCAAACCATTCGTTGTATTCACGATATAGCTCACGTGTTGGGTCATAAGAGACATTCAGCAGACTGTCTGATGCCAGGCTGGCACCAGAAAAGCTGACCGCGCTTAATGCCAGCGGCAAGGCAATCAAAAGTTGTTTCAATTTCATTGTATTTTCCTCAAATTTAAATGGTGAGAATGATCGGTTTAGAAGTGAATCTGGCCACGCAGAGCAAAGATGCTTGGTTTTTCACCATCAGCCGCATTGCCGGGTCGATCTACATCCAGCACCTTGATGTAGTTGGCCGAAAAACGAATGTTGTCAGTGGCATACCAGTTGACGCTCAGTGTCAGGTTGTCCTGATCGCCACCAATAAAGCTGCCGTCGTTCAAATCAGCACGGCTGTATCGAATACCCGCTTCTCAAGCACCGATGCCACCTTTGCCGACCGTTGAATTGGGTCTGACCGCACCGAAGGCACCACTCTTGGCGTTATAGCCACGTGATTCACCGGTAAACAGGTAGCTGGCATAGACATACCAGGCATCAAAGCTGAGATTTTTGTCGCCACTTCCCCGTTGCACACGGGTGTTGATGTATTCACTTTGCAATGAAAACGGACCCAACACCGCAGCCGCTTCAAGGCCATATTGCTGGTAGTCATCGACATTGCTGATGGTGCCGGTATCGATGAAACGTACCCCGGTGACATTGGCTTCTGGACGCTCACGGAAGCGCAAATCGCCCTCTTCCGGATTACGGTGTAAAACCGCGGCACCGAGATGAATCAGGCGATCTTTTTCGATGATCGGATTAAAGGTACCCCGTGCAACCAGGCCCCAGCCCTCGTTACCCTCATCAGCCGGATCCACTTCGGCTTTTTCACCGAAGGCACCACCAGCCAAACTCCAGTTATTACCGCCATGGCTCAGACCTACACCAATCGCACGATCCGGATTAAACACATTGGTCAGTGCCCGCTCGTTAAAAGTGGTGTTCAGGCTGCTGGTCAAATGCTCCAGACCAAATGGCTGCTTGAACTGACCAACAGTGACTGCAGGGGTGAAGCCGGTATATTGAATGTAGGCATCACGGATGCCTCGTTGGGAGCTATCGCTGCCACCAGGCCGGGCAAAGTCATATTGAAAGCGGTAATTCCAGTCACGATAGACGGTGCCGCGGATATCCAGAAATGCCCGACGAAAGCGGCTGCCATCACCTAGCTTGATATCGTCTTCATTGTGGTAGACCGCATCCGTCTGAATTCGGCCACCAACATTAAAGCTGAAATCACCATCTGCATCTTTGAAGGTCAAACTACGGCCATTGGTAGTGGCAACAACTGCGCCCTTGGTGACCGCTTTGGTTTCAGTAATTTCCTGTTGCTGCTGATTAAGCTGTGACTCCTGCGCTGAAAGACGCTCCAGTAACAGATTGACCTGTTGCTCCAGCTTTTCGATACGCTCGGCGTCACTGCCAGCATCAGCCAATGCGCCAAATGGCAGCAGTGTAACCAAGCCCGCCAGCAGCAACTGTTTTCTAAGTGGTTTAAGTTTTAAGTTCACCCGGTTATCTCCTGTATTCGTTGAGTGCAAGCGAATATTAGGAAAGCGGGGCAGAAAACCAAACCAAGAAAAACTGGATTGTTTATCTTATCTGTTCATATTGAGTATTGGTGCGGGATGGCGGCCGATTGTCAGTCAAAATCAGGCAGAAATAAATCCTGTATTTTGCCGTTTTGGAAGAAGTAATAATGTAAGGCTGCGTCAGATTGAGACGCGATTTTGCATAAAATCATGAATCGTCACTGGGGACTCTGAGCGTAAATAACCACTGACTCAGTCAGGCACACGCAGGGTCAGGGTGCCGTCGCGCTGAATAATCTCCAGATCGCGCATAAAACTCATGCCGAGCAATACTGTGTTGTCTGGCATATGCGGGTTGATATGGCCTCGAACATCACGCATGCGGATTGGCCCCAACTGTAACTCTTCAATTTGGGTTTGATAGACATGGACAACACCGCTGGCCGTAGACACCAGGCCTCGCCTGCCTTCCTCCAATCCCGCGGCTTTGGCCACTGACTCCGGAACGCTGATGCTGGTGGCACCTGTGTCTACCAGAAAATGTACCTGATAGCCGTTGATAAGCCCCGGGGCACGGTAATGGCCACGATTATCTCTTTGCAGTACCAGTTCGTTACCTTCACTGATATCAAACGCCGCCAGGTGACGATTCGGATTATTGCGCCGATCCAGATAGTCACCAAAGATCTGGGCAAGCCCTATCAGCAACAGAATCCAGAAAGCGATGGTAAACGCCGTCCCAATCGGCCGCTTGTTACGTGTCGGCTCAGTCATTTTTTGGCAGTGATCCTTATGAAAGACTCATCACAGTATAGACAAGCCCAATGAATAAATGGCGTCGCCAACAACGATATTTTGCATTACGGTCAACTCGGTTTGCAGATTTTTCTGTGGCGACAGGTACACTAGACAAAGTTTGATCATCTCGAACATGAACTCCCCAACTTTCCACAACTTACAGTTAATGACGGACACAAAAAAACCGATGACCCGCACCTCAAGCTCCATTATCACCTTGCTATGCCTGCTTATGACAACCTTGCCGCAGACAGTTTCCGCAGACTGGCTGGGGCTAACGCCAACGGAACAACTACATATCTGTACATCAGTCATGGAAGACTGCCCTGTTGTGCCAGCTGCCGCTTGGTACTTTCAGAACGAAATCATTGCGCTTGCGCCTGTGCCGGTTGATCCGAATACCGTGGTCAGGCCTGACTGGCTGACAAACGTTCCTGAAATTCGCCTGAAACCAACCCCCATCTGGCTGGCATCTTCTCTGCAATTGAAAAATGCCCGCTTAATCGCCGATGGCGCTCAACTACGCCTGGCCACTGGCAAACGAATTCCATTGACACTGACCGAACAAATTCCTGTCAATCAGGCTTTTTGGAACCAAAATACCACTGATTTTTTTAATAATCGTTCACTCAATATCCGCGGCGAAGCTGATGGCAAAGGCGGGTTTATCGCCAGAACAGTCTGGCCCAACGACTTTCGATTGAATCTTAGCCAACCATTGAAAAGTCTCGAGCGAGGAGAATCAGTTGAGCAACTGGTCAGAGACGCCGATCAATCGCATCAATCCAGACTGATTTGGCAACGCAGTGCAGGGTTTCGCTCTTCGGCACCTGAGGCCGTCATAGGCCTGATGCTCAATGGTGCTCAAGGTGATGATGACGAAGCAATGGCGGGGCATTTTGCAGTCGTGACAGGGAGATTCATGGCTGATGGCAGCTACCGTCACTGGTTAGTGAATAACTTCTACAACCTCGACAGTTATAACGAAAAGGCGATTATCGCCGCACCGACGCCCATGGATAATTATCTGGCCGATCTCAACAGCGGCCAGAACTATTATCGTCCGTCCTTCATGCTGGTAGCGGTGATGTCAGACAGTCGGCTGGCTGAGGCCTATCAATTCTCGGTCAATGAAGTTTTTAATCATTTTTATCAACACGATTTTCTCTACAACCACGCAGCGTTTAACTGTGCAGGCGTCAGCATGGATATCTTTCGTGCGCTGGGTTGGTCAATCCCTATGCGAGGACGTGAGGGAAGGCTCAAAGCAGTGGCCGCGTATTTTCTGGCATTGGTCAGTGAGCGAAGCTTGACTGAGGCTCGCAAAGCCTACGACTACATGATGACGGAACGAACCCGGCTGTACCCTGCTCAGGCATTCGACAGCGCTGCCCGAGATTTGCTGGCAATTCTGACTGATCCGGAAAACCGCCAGCTCAGCACGTTTGAGCAACAGTTGGTCAACGATATCGAGCAGCTGTGGTTTGTCAGTATTCCGCAAATCCCATCCAGCAGAGCCGTTGGCAGTGCACCGGCTTATGATATTTGGGAATACATTGAACGCGCGCCTGCCGACCGCAACGATTGGCAAACGGTTGAATCACCGCCAAGGGCTTTTCCAGAACATTTACAGCAGCGGCAACCGGTCAATGCCAGCAGCGGACTCATGCCGCCACTGACGGTTGTGCTGATAGTGCTGATGATGTTGATATTGAGCGTACTGCTCTATCGGCGTTATCGGAAATAATAACCAATATTAGCCATCACACCTGATGCACCAAAAGGCACCAACTCAAGATTGACGTCATAAACCTCTACTCCCACCGCCGGCAGGATGACAGGGGCAACCCCGAGATTGTTGAGCGGAATTTTATGACGGTATTTGCCACGATAGCCATGTAACAGACCCGCTGTCAGTTTGACATAGGCCCGTGTGTTTTCTGTCATGGGGAAATGATAGCGTCCCCCACCATAGACATAGGTACTGCGTTGGCCAAATGAATTTCTGAAGTTGGCCGCGCCAACCATCCAACGCACATCATTACGCCAACTGTCTGGATCTTCTGCCTGCAACCATTCCGGCTCCATGTAAGTCGGCAGATACCACTCAACGTTGATCATTTTCTGATGTTCAATGTGATCCGGGTTACTTTTGTAGTGTGTGGTCCAGAACGAGGTCTGCAACAACAGTTCATCGCCCGGTTTAAAAACACCGTCAGCCGAGACCACCGCTGGCCCCATTAAAAGTGCAAATAACGTCCGTTTATATAATTTCATGATCTGTTTTTTTTATTAATTTGACAGATAAATGTCTGCTTGTTTGGGACTTTTTGGCAACTCAACAGTTCCCGATAGTTTTGAAGTCGATGCGACATCAAACCACTCTAAATACCTCAAAAGCAAACAAGGCGGCACGACCATCTTTGCCAGAGAGCGGTTTAAATAATCTAAGAAGATAGTAACTGAACCACATGCTCTTGACCATTTTCCGGGTGGCAAGCCAGACGTTTTGTGGACATTGACTGCGATACTGCGCAATCACTTCGTCAAGCAACTGCGGCTCGCTGATAGCAAGGTTTCGGTACAGGTTATGGACAAACAGAAATGCATCGCGAGCCATGCATTGTTCTGGTGTCATCACGGCTGCTGGATCCTCTTCAAAATCAAGAAAACTGATCTGTGCGCCATCATAGGCCATATCACGCAGTGCCGGACGACCATGCCAAAAGCCGAGCTGGTGAAGTTGTGCCATGGCTTCAGCAGTCTTAAGCACAATAGTTCGCTTCAGAGCGGCCGGACTATCAGGTCGGCGTAACCATTTATGCACGGCAGGCCCGACATTACTCAGTAATAGCCATTGCCGGGTCTGCTTTAACACTATCGGTACAGAAATACCGGCCTCGGCCAGCAGCCTCAGACGAGCAGCCTCCTTCTTAAGCGCCTGTTCTCCTCCCAGTCCCAGTGCTGAAACAAACATTTTGTTACCGGTCAGCTTTGCCATCATTCTGCCCAACTGCTGCCAGCGAAGATTGCGTGGCTGCTCGGCTTGTTTGAGCCAAACGACGTGTTCCTGAAAACTGAGCTTGAGGGTTCTCTCCTGTGGATCGGAAAGCTTGGCCTGCAAGATTATCTGTTCAAGTTCAGCAGTATTCTGGTCTGACCAATCCATCATCTAAAAGCTTTTATGAGTCACAGGAGTTTGTGCATGAGATTGAATATCTGTGAATAACCATCACAGCACGATTACGCATGCTTGATGCGACCTTAAATCTATCAATAACCGACGCCGGAAGCATCATACTTGACAGGTCAAAAGTCAGCCAGTTTCAAAGCTATTTAGCCACCCAGCGGCGCAGCAAATATTTCTCTGTTTCGATTACCAGAAACACCACAAAGCCAATACCGATCGGGATCAACCAGTGTCTAAGCTCCAGCGTTGCAGTGCCAAACCAGAGCTGCATGAATGGTGCATGCACAAACAGCAGTTGCAGCACGATCAGAACACTGACCGCAATCCAAACGGCACGATTACTAAACAGCAAGGGTAATCTCAAGGCCGATTCTCGCAAGAAACGGCTGTTGAAAAGATAGAACAACTGTCCGAATACCAGCGTGTTGACGGCCATGGTTCTTGCCACATCCAGCGACATGCCCATGGCAATTTCATACTGAAACACCATCAATGTGGCGCCGCCGATTAACAGGGAAACAAAAGCTATGCGCCAGAGAAAACCGGCATCAATAATTGAGGCAGCCGGATCTCGCGGCGGTCGTTGCATGACTTCCGGTTCGGCAGGTTCAAAGGCGAGAGCCAATGCCAGTGTGACTGCCACCACCATATTCACCCAGAGAATTTGTACCGGTGTGAGTGGCAAGACCAGTCCGAACACCACTGCCGCCAGCATGACTAACCCTTGTGCACCGTTAGTCGGCAAAATAAATAGAATGGCTTTTTTCAGGTTGTCATAAATGGTTCTGCCTTCTTCTACCGCCTTTTCGATGGAGCTGAAGTTGTCATCAGCCAGCACAATATCAGCTGCTTCCTTGGTCGCCTCAGTGCCCTTGATGCCCATGGCAACACCTACATCGGCGCGTTTCAAAGCAGGCGCATCGTTGACACCATCACCGGTCATCGCCACCACTTCACCGCGTGCCTGCAAGGCTTTGACCAGCCGTAATTTGTGCTCTGGGCTGGTTCGGGCAAAGATATCGTTATCATGCACCAGCACTTGTAACTGCTCATCGGTTGCAGTTTCTATTTCAGCGCCGGTAGTCGCATGCTGGCCATCGCCAATGCCCATTTCGCGGCCAATGGCCATCGCGGTACCGGCATGATCACCGGTAATCATTTTCACTCGGATACCGGCCTGATGACAGGCTTTAATCGCGGCAATCGCTTCCGGGCGTGGCGGGTCGATAATGCCAATCAGACCCAGAAACACCATATCCTTATCAAGATCGGTCAATTTAAGATCATCATGCCCTGACTCAACCTCTCGGGCTGCAGCCGCGAGCACACGCAGGCCTTCTGCGCCCAGTGCATCTATTTCCGTCTCCCAGAATGCTTTGTCGAGTGGCTCAGTTGTGCCGTCAGCGCTGCGCTGATAGTGGCAACGGTCTAATAAACGATCCGGTGCACCTTTGAGCAGAATTCGACGCTGGCCTTGCTTGGTTTCGATCAGTGTGGCCATGAATTTGTTTTCAGATTCAAATGGGATATTGGCAAGACGCTGGTAGTCGTCTGAGCTAAAACATGCTTTCAAGGCCAGTGTGCAAAGCGCCCCCTCAGTCGGTTCACCTGTTAAAGTCCAGGTACCCTCGTGTTTGGCAACATGACTGTCATTGGCGACACTGGCGACTTCAACAAGCGCATCTAAATCGTCATGTGCAGACAGCTCAGCAGTGTGCCCGTCGAGACTGATTTCACCCTCTGGTGCATAGCCGGTTCCGCTGACATCATAACGAGCAGCACGCGTCACCACATGACGCACCGTCATCTCATTCTTGGTCAGGGTGCCGGTTTTATCAGAGCAAATCACAGTGACCGACCCCAGGGTTTCCACGGCATTGAGTCTGCGGGTAATGGCATTGCGAATCGCCATACGCTGCACACCCAGGGCCAGGGTGATAGTCAAAATAGCAGGCAAGCCCTCGGGGATAGCTGCCACCGCAAAGCCTATTGCCGCAAGAAACAGCTCGTTAACAGTGAAGTCATGTAACAACCAGCCGATTAAAAACATGGCAAAGGCCAGGCCAACAATCACCACTGAGAGTACTTTGCCAAACTCGTTCATCTGCCGGGTCAGTGGTGTCGCCAATGTTTGCACTTCACCAATCATTTGGTTGATTTGACCGATTTGTGTCGAAGCGCCGGTTGCCGTCACTACGCCAAGACCGCGCCCGGCGGCGACCAAGGTACCGGAATAGGCCATGCCATGACGGTCTCCCACCCCGGCATCCGCCTCCACGGCCTCGGTGGTTTTGTCTGCGGGCACAGACTCACCGGTCAATGCCGACTCTTCAATCCGAAGGTCTGTAACTTTGATGAGCCGCAAATCTGCCGGTACTCTATCACCGGACTTCAAGCGCACCACATCTCCCGGAACCAGTGTTTCCGCCTCAATCTCACGCCAGTGCCCGTCACGGTGTACATGGGCCAGTGCCGAGAGCATTTTTCGAATACTGGCCAAAGCCTGCTCGGCCTTACCTTCCTGAATAAAACCGATAATGGCGTTAATCAACACCACGGCGAGTATCACTCCGGTATCAATCCAGTGCCCCAGTAAGGCTGTGACCAATGCCGCGACAATCAGGATATAGATCAACAAATCATGAAAGTGTTTGAAAAAACGTTTCAGCAAGCCTTCTTTCTCTGGTGCAGGCAGACTGTTAGGACCATGATGTTCGAGCCTACTTGTGGCCTCGTCACTGCTGAGACCATGTGCCGAACTTTCCAACGCATCTAGCACATGGTCGCCATGCAAGGCATGGGCAGATTCAACAATTTTTTGATAATCCTTACTCATTGCTTTTCCGTTCTGTTGATAAGTGGCTTAACCGTATTCTGATGGAGATCTGCAACAAATTCCAAGGCTAGTATCTCAGTCGCTGTTTCTACTGGTGCCAGAAGATACTCCATTGCGCGTGACGAACATGATTCTACGGTAACATAATCATCTGCATTGCCTTACTGGGTACTTTCATGGGTCCGTTACAACTTGTCACCGCACTAACGCCGGTCTTTTCCGTACTGCTTTTGTTGGTCGTATTTCGGATGCCCGCCACCAGAGCCATGCCACTCAGTCTGGCAATATTTGCCCTGTTTGCCTTCTTTTTCTGGCAAGTGCCTCTCCGTCAACTGACAGCAGCCAGTGCAGAAGGTTTGATGATTGGTGCTTCGATTTTATGGATCATCTTCGGCGCCATCCTGCTGCTCAATGTGCTTCGGGAGACCGGTGCCATTGCTGTGATTCGAACCGGTTTTTGCTCCATCTCGCCAGACAGACGGGTTCAAGCAATCTTGATTGGCTGGTTGTTTGTTTGTTTTCTGGAAGGCGCCGCCGGTTTTGGAACGCCTGCTGCAATCGCCGCACCTTTGTTACTGGCACTTGGCTTCCCTGCACTGGCGGCTGTTGTGCTGACGTTAATTGCCGATTCCAGCCCTGTTTCTTTTGGCGCAGTGGGCACCCCGGTCATTATCGGCATGGGCCGAGGTCTTGATTCGGTTTCAGAATCAGCACTGATGGAAATTGCCCTCACAGCAATTGCCATAGATATCCTGGTTGCCTCGATGCTGCCGGTGATCATGTGCCTGCTGCTATGTCGAGTTTTTGGAGAGGAACGCAGCTGGTTACCCGGTTTACGGATCGCGCCTTTTGCACTGGTTTCAGGCTTGGCCTTTCTGTTGCCCGCCTGGACAGTTGCTCGTTTTCTGGGGCCAGAATTTCCCTCTATCCTGGGCGCCATGGCCGGTTTGGCTATCGTCACACTGTTCATCAAAAAAGGCTGGTTACTCCCCAAAACCATCTGGTACTTTTCAAAAGATGATGCCTTACGTCAATCATCAGAACAAATTCATTCCAGGCTAAGTACCAGCAGCCACGAACTCAGTCTTTTCCGCGCCTGGATGCCCTATCTGCTGATTGCTGGCTTACTGATTATTTCAAGGTTGGATTTTTTACCGCTCAAAGCATTGCTTTCTTCAGTGCAGATTCACTGGAATGAGATCTTGTCGACTCAAATTTCTGCTTCGGTAGCACCGCTTTACTTGCCGGGTTTTCTGTTTGTGGTCACCGCGCTTATCACGCTGTTGCTGCAAGGCGGTAAAACCTCACATTTGCGAAAGGCAGCCCTGCACAGTGGCCGTATGCTGTTACCCTCTAGCATCGCGTTGGCTGCTGCAGTTCCCATGGTGCGAATATTTCTGCACTCTGATGTTAATGATGCCGGTTTGCAGGCAATGCCGATGGAACTTGCTGTGATTACTGCTGAGAATCTTGCTGATTATTGGTTCTGGCTGGCCCCCGCTCTGGGGGCTTTGGGGTCTTTTATTGCGGGCTCGGCCACTTTTTCAAATCTGATGTTTGCCAGTTTCCAGCAATCCATCGCCATACAAGCCGACTTGCCTGAACAGGTCATTCTTGCCTTGCAAATTTTGGGTGCCAACGCTGGCAACATGATTTGTGTGGTGAATGTTGTAGCCGCTGCCGCGGTGGTGAATTTATCAGGACGCGAGGGCGAGATCATCCGTCTCACCTTGCTGCCGATGTTATATTACGTGCTTATGGCCGGTTTCGTTGCGACCGTGCTTTTCTCCTGAACACGCAAGGCATGATGAAAAACTCAATCAGTATTCTTGGCAGTGGCTGGCTTGGTTTGCCACTCATCGACATGTTCGTCAAACAGGGTTATGCAGTCAAGGCTTCCACTCGAAACATCGACAAGCTGCCCTTACTCAGTCAACATGGGGCCACAGGCTATATTGTTGATACGCAATTAGCTATCCCGAAAGACTTCCTCGATAGTGAAACACTCATCATCAATATCAACGGCAAGGACTTTGATGCTTATCAAAAACTGGCACTAGCCATTGCAAGCTCGCCAGTGCAGAAAGTACTGATGGTCAGCTCAACATCGGTGTATCAGAATCTGAATCGTCAGGTGAGTGAAGATGAAGCTGCAGAAAACCCTGACAGTGCACTGTGGCAGATTGAACAGCTGCTACAGACACACGAAGGATTCACTACCACGATTGTGCGTTTTTCCGGACTGATTGGTGGCCGCCGGCATCCCGGACGGTTTTTCAGTCAGGGCAAAGTAATTCGCCAACCGCTTGCTCCGGTAAACCTGATTCACCTGGATGATTGTCTGGGCATTATCGACGCCATTATTAAGCAGCAATCGTGGGGGGAAATCTATAACGGCTGCGCAGACTTCCACCCTGCCAAGCGCGAGTTTTATGGCTATTGGGCAGCTCAGATTAGTTTACCTGAACCCAAAAGCCTGGACGATGACACGCCGCAAGACTGGAAAATTGTCAGCAACCTAAAAGTACAACAACGGTTGGCATATCAATTCAAACACCCGGATCTGTATCGGTTGTGCTTCGATGACTGACTTCGCCTGCCCCTGTCAGAGTGGCCGTCACTACCAGCACTGTTGCCAACCATTGCACGATGGCTTGCCTGCCCAAAATGCCGAAAGCTTGATGCGATCGCGCTATTGCGCGTTTGTGCTGGGCAAGATTGATTACCTGCTGGAAACTCTGGCACCGGCGATGCGGCAGTCGGATGATCGCCAGCAGTTGCAACAGACG
The DNA here is from genome assembly GCA_020831825.1 of Methylophaga sp. Classification (GTDB taxonomy): domain Bacteria; phylum Pseudomonadota; class Gammaproteobacteria; order Nitrosococcales; family Methylophagaceae; genus Methylophaga. The sequence continues at coordinate 40,645 of JAFIFW010000014.1, forward strand.
ATTGAGCAGACACAGTGGTTGGGACTGCAAGTGCTTGAATCAAGTCTCGACGGTAATGATGAAGCAACGGTTGAGTTTATTGCTTGGTATCATGACACACCGCTGGGACAACTGCATGAACGATCGCGCTTTTGCAAGATCGAGCAGCGCTGGTATTACCTGGATGGCGTGATGCTAAAGCCAATAAAGCCAGAACCTAATAGCTTATGCTTTTGCGGCAGTGGCCAAAAATTCAAACGCTGCCACGGACGCTGACAGTTCTTATTCGCCGAGGTAGCGTTTGCGTTTAGCCGGCTTGAGTTTGTACAAATCCACCAGCACCAGACCGTCAATACAGTGGCCAAAGTCGGCATCGACATTGAAGTCAATAAATCGGGTACCGCCGGGCTCGCAAACCTCTGCATATTGCTTGTAGAGCGTCGGCACCGTGACATTCATATGTGCCAGTTGCTCGCGCAGTTCAGCAAAGTCTGTTTCGGCATCATTGTGCAGCAATGTCTGATCCACCAGCTCTGCCAGATTCGCTTCCATCACATAAGGCGTTCTTGCTCTGGCGAGCCCTTGCTTATCGGCATAGTGGCGTTGATAAAAATTCACAATCAGCGCCTTGGCAAAGTCAGGATAGCTGTTGCTCAGACTGACCGGCCCGAACAGATAACGAATATGCGGGTAACGTTGCAGATAGGCGCCAATGCCATACCAGAGATAATCCAGACTGCGCTTGCCCCAATACTTGGGGCTGACAAAGCTGCGGCCAAGCTCAATCCCCTGAGCAAAATAAGGAGCCATGCGGTTCGCATCAAAATCAAATAACTGCTGGGTGTAAATCCTGCCATGAGCGTGGCTAAGAATATTATCCACATCGGCTAGTCGATAAGCTCCGGCAATTTCCAGCTCTTGCTCATCCCAGAGGATCAAGTGTCGGTAAATACTATCGAATTCATCCAGATCACGCTTTTTACCAGTACCCTCTCCGACTTGACGAAAAGTCATTTCCCGAAGCCGGCCGATCTCATGCATCACTGCGGAATCCGGCCGATAATCAAACAGGTAGATTTTTTTGTTATCGGCGGTTTCACCCAGCAATTCAGCTTGTTGCAACTCCTTTCGGATCTCCCTTGGGGCTTGTGGATGGGCAATGGTTTGTTCGGTAGCAAATAGCGGTTTTTTGCCTTTTGCCAGACGATACAGGTGACGACGCAGTAATTTTGCCTGTTCCGTTTTAATCAACGGTAGCTGTTGAATGTGCTGGAACGGAATCGGTGCGCCAACCCGCATATTGATGGTTTTTTCATGCTGATTGAACATTTCATGGGCCAATAGCATCCCACCAAGCGGCTTGTAGACCATCGAAGCGCCATAAAACAGAGATGAGTTTCTGGCACCGATATACACAGGCAAGATAGGTGCGTTGGTATTACGGGCAAAATTCAGGAAACCGGTGCTCCAGCGTCCATCGCGCACGCCGTTGGGACGTATGCGTGACACTTCACCCGCCGGAAATACAATGACTGCCTGTTCAGCATTCAAGGCTTCAATGATTCCGGCGATACCGCTCTTGCGGGTCGATTTGGACAAGTTATCCACGGGCAGAAACAATGACTGCAGAGCATCGAACTGCATCAACATGTCGTTGGCAACAATTCGCACATCGCGTCGGACTTCACTCACCAGCTTTAGTAGCGCCAAACCATCCAGTGCTCCCAAGGGATGATTAGCCACAATCAACACCCGACCTGTTGCCGGAATATTGTCCCGTTCACGATGAGACACCCGATAGCTGAAATTGAAGTAATCCAGCACTTGGTCAAGAAAATCAAAACCTTTGAGATTTTGATGCTGCAACAGGAACTGATTGACCTCAGGTTCGTGGGTCAATTTACGCAAAAAGCCCAGGGTGGGCTTTTTTATCCAGGTTTTTTGCTGAGCAAATCCGGGGAATTTTTGTTGAACGGCTTGTTCAATGTTGAGCATCTGCTGTCATTCTCATGATTATCCTGATGCGGAATGATACTGAGTGCAAATGACAGATTAATGATGCTTTGATGACGGTATTGTGACGAAGTGATCAGGCCGCTTGAACCGGAATAGCATGGCGCATGCCGGTAATGGTATTGGTCTCGTCCAGATACACCAGGGTCGGTTTGAAATCTGCAACTTCATCGGCCTGCAATGTAGTGTAGGCACAGATGATGATGCGATCCCCTGGTGAAGCTTTGTGGGCCGCGGCACCGTTGACAGAAATGATATTGGAACCATCTTCCGCCCGAATGGCATAGGTGATAAAACGCTCACCGTTAGCAACGTTGTAGATGTGGAGCTGCTCGTACTCATGGATGCCAGCAGCTTCAAGCAACTTGCCATCTATCGCACACGAGCCCTCGTACTCCAATTCGGAGTGAGTGACACAGGCACGATGTAATTTTGCTTTCAGGAAATTCAGTTGCATGTTCGGCAATCTTCAGTCAAACAGCCAAGTATTATCGCTTTTTCAGTAATATCAAGCAAGGTCACAGGCAATATTGTCTATCAGGCGGGCCTTGCCCAGGCGCGCTGCCAAAAGAATACGCAACGCCGTATCAGTGCCAGGATGAGCAGTTTCAAGATCTGCAGCCCTACATATTTCCAGATACTCCGGCTTGAAGCCTCTACTGGCAAGCTGTTGAACTGCAGCGCTCTGCACTGCTGGCCAATCAGTGTTGCCCGAGCGGAGCTGTTCAGCGACATTGAGCAAACTCTGGTATAGCTGCGGCGCAATCTCACGTTCAGCTTCGGTTAAATAATGGTTGCGAGAGCTCATTGCCAAACCATCCTGTTCTCGGCAGGTAGGCACAGCAACAATATCTATCGGCACATTCAAATCTTCGACCAGCTGGCGAATCAGCAGCAGTTGCTGGTAGTCCTTTTCACCAAACAAGGCCATATCCGCTTGAACCAGATTAAACAGTTTGGTCACCACGGTTGCAACGCCGTCAAAGTGTCCGGGGCGCATCTTGCCACAGAGTTTGTCGTCAACACCCGGCACCACGACTTTTGTCTGGGCCGCCATGCCTTTGGGATAGATCAGTTCTGCAGGTGGCGTGAACAGGAGATCACAGTCTGTCTCACTGAGTTGCTGAATATCCTGTTGCAACGTCCGTGGGTAAGCCTGCAAATCTGCCTTGTCGTCAAATTGCAGTGGATTGACAAAAATACTGACCACCACTTTGTCGGCAATGGTCTGCGCCCGCTGAACCAGACTCAGATGACCTTGATGAAGATTACCCATTGTCGGTACAAAGGCGATGCTCATTTGCTGGGCACGCCAGGTTCTAATCTGCGCGCGCAGACCTAATAAACTATCAACGATCTGCATTAATACTGTTGCTCCGGCCCCGGAAATTGACCGTTTTTAACGGATTGCACATACAGACTGACCGCTGCAGGTATATGGCCTGCCTCCGCCAGAAAATCATGACTGAAACGTGGTCGCTTACCCGGTGTGATGCCCAGCATGTCGTAAAGCACCAACACCTGACCGTCACAATCCTTGCCAGCACCAATGCCGATCACCGGAATTCGTAGTTGCTCAGTAATACTTTTTGCCAGACTGGCTGGAACACATTCCAGCACTAGCATATCAGCACCCGCAGATTGTAAATCAAGCGCATCTTCCGTGATTTGCTGGGCTACTTGAGATTCACGCCCCTGGACATGATATCCCCCGACACGGTGCACAGACTGCGGCAGCAAACCAAGATGACCACAAACGGGAATGCCCCGCGCAGTCAGTTCTCTGACAGCCGGAAGTACGGTTTTGCCTCCTTCCAGCTTAACCATTTGAGCACCGCCTTCTGCCATCAATCTGGCCGCATTGAGCAAGGCCAGATCAATATTGGCGTAACTCATAAATGGCATATCGGCCACTACAAAGACTTTTTCGCTGCCCCGAACCACATTGGCCGTGTGATAAATCATGTCATTGACGCTGACAGGCAGCGTACTCTCCTGGCCTTGAATCACCATTCCCAGAGAATCGCCCACCAGGATGACATCCACGCCAGACTCTTCAAGCAGATGACTAAAACTCGCGTCATAAGCGGTCAGAACGGCAATTTTTTCCTGCGCCGCTTTCATTTTGCGCAGGTTGCCAAGGCTGAGTCGGCTCATGCTATTTACCTCTCACCGGTAATGGATTGTAGTAATGCCGGCCTGTCTGAAGATTGCAAATTTGTTCCAGAAGCTGCTGGTAATCCTGCTCGCTGTTAACCAAATCAATTTGCTCGGCATTGACGATCAGCAAAGGCGAAGCATCGTAGTAATGAAAAAAATCGGCATAGCTGTCAGCCAGCCGCTTCAGATAGGCATCTTCAACATATTGCTCATAACGAATTCCTCGCGCGGCAATACGGTTCTTGAGGACTGACAATGAGGCTTGCAGATAGATCACCAAATCCGGTGTGCGATGATGCATGGTCAAGTTGTCATAGACCATGTTGTAGAGTGCCAGCTCATCATCATCGAGCGAAATCTGCGCGAAGAGACGATCTTTTTCCACCATGAAATCGGCAATTTGCAAATCGGTAAACAAATCTTCCTGATGCAAGGACTGTGATAATTTAACACGCTGCATCAGGAAGCTCAGCTGGGTAGGCAAGGCCGACTGTTTGGGTTGCAGGTAAAACTTTTCCAAAAACGGATTTTGCTCGGGTTGTTCGAGTATGGTTCCGCCCATGAAACTCTCGGCAAGTCGTTTCGCCAAGTGCGTTTTGCCAACGCCAATGGGACCCTCTACGACAATATAGCGGTGCGGCAAGTTGTTCATTGAGTCTTTTCCATTTTTTCCAGTCCATCAGTCGGACAATGCAGGCAAAGTTCTGCAACATTGCCAAGCCCGGGGACAGACAAATTTGGGGCGAGCTCGGCAAGCGGATAAAGCACAAATGGACGCAAGGCAATGCCCGGATGAGGAATTGTCAGTGTTGCATCGGCAGTCTGTAACTGTCCATACAACAGAATATCCAGATCCAGTGTTCGCTCTCCCCAGTGTCGGCGACGAATCCGGCCGTGCGCTTGTTCAAGCTCTTGAAGTTGTTGCAGTAACTCATCTGCAGACAAGGCGGTTTCAATTTCGGCAACTGCATTAATGTAATCTGGCTGATCCTGCGGGCCCATCGGTGGGCTTTTATACAGGCTTGAGCTTTGAATCAGCTGACTATCAGGCAAATCATTCAGCGCTTGCAATGCTGATTGTACTTGCGCTGCGGGATCATCAAGGTTGCTGCCAAGACCAATAAAAACCCGCATCAGTCTTCCTTGTTTACCGGTTTACGCCGCCTGCGCCTGCGTCTGGGCTTGCGTTTTTCAGTGTCCCCTTGCCCAGACAAACTTTGCACCATCTCATTTTGTTCGTTCACAGGCACAGCCTGAAACCGGGTCCACCAGTCGACCAACGGTTGAATCGATTCTCCCGCCTCGGCTCTTAATGCAAGGAAATCATATCCGGCCCGAAACTTGGGATGAAGCAGCAAACTAAATGCGCGTTTGCCCTGACGCCTGGTCAGGCGTGGTTGCAGACTCCAGATATCTCTGGTGACCATACTGTAACGCTTGGGAATGGCCACCCGCTGAACCTGTTCGGACAGCACTTCTGTGGCTGCCCGTTGCATCGCCGGCATTTCCGGCATCCGGGTCTGATAATGCTGCCAACGTTGGCGTAACGGCTCCCATAGCAGTGCAGCAAACAGGAACGCAGGAGTGACCGGTTTATTATCTGCCAGCCGCTTATCTGTATTTTCCAGGGCTTTCATCAGCAAGGTTCGAGGGTAATTATCGGCCTCGGTTTTCAACAAAGCTGCGGTTTGAGGATACATGTGATCAAACAAGTGATAGTGACACAACAGTTCATGTGTCATCGCGGCCTGCCCGCTCAAATAAAGCTTGAGCGTTTCATCGAATAATCTGGCGGCTGGAATATCCGCCAGCAAACTTCCGAATTTAGTGATCCCTGCTTCCGTCTCTGGCGCCAGTCGCAGACCAAGTTTGCCCATAAAGCGCACGGCTCGGAGCATGCGAACCGGATCTTCACGGTAACGGGTTTCTACATCGCCAATCAGTCGAATCAGTCCTGCTTCGAGATCTGCAATGCCGCCAGTGTAATCAACAATCGAAAAATCGCGAATATTGTAATAGAGGGCATTAACTGTGAAATCACGTCGCCAGGCATCCTGAGCCAATGTGCCGTAAACATTGTCCTGCATGATGCGACCCTGATCATCGACATGCATTTCCGCCTCTGGCGGTGCTCTGAAAGTAGCGACTTCGATGATCTCATCACGACCAAAACGAACATGCACCAACTTGAACCGCCGACCAATCAGGCGGCTGCGCCGAAATAACTTATGAACTTCCTCGGGCAAGGCATTGGTGGCAATGTCAAAATCTTTGGGTTCGTGACCCAGCAATAAGTCTCGAACACAACCACCAACCAGATAGGCTTCATAGCCCGCCTCGTTGAGCGTGTACAGCACCTTGAGCGCACTTTGCCGGATTTGCTTGCGGGAGATCGAGTGCTTGTCTCTAGTTAAAATCAGCGGCTCTGCCACCTGAGTAGCTTTTGCAGCACCCTTGGATGGTTTCAGTTTGTTAAGAATTTTATTCAATGAAAACATAGGTGGCGAATCATACCATGCATGGATAAAAAGGCTCTGTGCAATGATGAAACACAAGCCGTCTCATCAAAGCAGGGCTAACTGAACAGGACGAAATGATCGCCGATGCACTTCTGAAGGGCCCAATTGCTGCAAGGCCTGAAGATGTTGGGCCGTCGGGTAGCCTTTATGCGTTGCAAGTCCGTAACCCGGATAAAGACTGTCCAGCTGCTCCATTTCCTGATCCCTGACAACTTTGGCCAGAATCGAGGCCGCAGCAATCGCAGGCTCGGTCAAATCTCCTTTAATCACGGTAGTCACCGGACAGTTCAACGTTGGCGCATGATTACCATCGACCAGCACATGATGAGGTGCTATTGATAATGCCATCACCGCCCGCTGCATGGCCAGCAGCGTTGCTTGCAGAATGTTTAATTGGTCTATTTCGTGTACTTCCGCGCGTCCTAGCGCCCATGCCAGCGATTGTTGCTTGATCTGGGGTACCAGTGCTTCTCGTTGTTTGGCTGACAGTTTCTTGGAATCGGTCAAACCCGCAATAGCAAAATCATCGGGTAAAATAACCGCGGCTGTCACAACAGGCCCTGCAAGTGGCCCTCTGCCCACTTCATCAACACCCGCTATCAACGGACTGGTCATCAACCCTGTTCCACCAGGTGAATAATCAGTTTTGCAGTATTGTCTGCGCCACCGGCAGGCCCAAGTGCCGTTAAAACTTCCTCACGCAACTGTTCTGCTCTACTTTTAGCATGTGGATGCGTCAGCAGATCGGTCAATTGCTGTTCCAGTCGCACGGCAGTGACTTCATCCTGCAACAACTCCGTCACTGCATTACGCTCGGTCACGATATTACAAAGGCCGACGTAGGGTATTTTCACCAGATGTTTGAGGATTCGATAACTCAGCGGTGCAACACGATAACAAACAAAGTGCGGCACGCCGTGCAGGGCAATTTCCAGCGTCACTGTGCCGGATGCGGCGATAATGGCATCGCAACTTTTTATCACCTCGTAGAAGTTGTCTTTTATCAGTGTCACCGGCAAATTGCTCTGATTAACTAGGGCCTGCAGTTCCCCAGCATCAATGCCAGGTGCCACCGGCAGCAGGATATCTAGATCAAAGTGGCGACTTTGGATACGCTCAGCGGCCTCAAGCATCACCGGTAGCAAACGTAAAATTTCACTGTGACGACTGCCCGGAAACAATCCGATGATGCGCCGCTGACTATTTATTCCAAGCTTTTCTCTGGCCTGTTCGACAGACAAGTCATTTTTAACAGCATCGACCAGTGGATGTCCGACACAGGTTACCGGCACCTCTGCCGACTGATACAAACTCTGCTCAAATGGAAACAGGACTGCCATATGGTCAACATAACGCTTGATCTGTTTAATACGACCCGGTCGCCAGGCCCATATTTTCGGGCTGATGTAGTAAAGCACCGGGATACCGAGCTTTTTTGCCTGTTTAGCGAGTTTGAGATTGAAACCGGGATAATCCACAAGTACGAGTAAATCAGGCTTTTCTCTGGCGAGTCTGTCAACAACGCCGTTAAATACCTGTTTGATCCGTGGATAACTTTTGATGACTTCGACCAGCCCCATCACGGCCAGCTCAGCGAAGTCATATACAACATCCACACCTGCCTGACGCATTTTTTCCCCACCTACACCGCTGAGGTAAATCGTCGGCTGAATCTGTTTTAGTGCCTCTGCGACACGCGCTGAATGTGCCTCACCGGAGGCCTCACCTGCAACGATGAAGACGTGGTAGCGATCTGCCATTTCAGGTTTCCAGATAACCCATCAATTCAAGACCAAATCCAGAAACTCCGGTAAGTTTGGTTGGCGTGCCAATTACACGCATTTTTCTGACGCCAAGTGCTGATAGAATCTGCGCTCCGACACCAAAGGTTCGCATATCCCAGCCACCTTTCTGAACCGAAACATCACCTTGATCCTGCATTTGATAACGTGCAATTTTGGCCGCCAGTTGCTTGTTTTGCTCTGGCTGGCGCAGCACCACCAATATCCCTTTGCCTGCGGCCTGGATATGCTGCATGACATCTGCCAAAGACCAATGTGCAGGCTCGCGCTGTGAAGCCAGCAAATCGCTGAGCGGATCAGCCATATGCACCCTGACCAGCGTTTCCTGTTCCGGGTCTATGTTTCCGTAAACCAGAGCCAGGTGAACCTGCCCATTCACGGTGTCTTCAAAACTATGCAGCCTGAAATCACCATATTCGGTGGGGAAATAACACTCTGAGAGTGTTTTGATAGACATTTCATTCTCAAGTCGGTAGCTGATCAGATCCGCAATCGTGCCGATCTTGAGCTGGTGTGTTTCTGCAAAGCGTTCGAGATCCGGTCGACGCGCCATACTGCCATCATCGTTGAGAATCTCCACGATCACTGCCGCTGGCTCAAAGCCGGCCAATTGAGCCAGATCACAACCTGCTTCGGTATGGCCCGCTCGAGTCAGTACCCCGCCTGGTTGTGCTTTGAGTGGGAAGATATGTCCAGGTTGAACCAGATCTTCAGGACGGCTTTCTGGATTGGCCGCGACCTGGATGGTGAGCGCCCTGTCTGCCGCTGAAATGCCAGTAGTGACGCCAGTCGCCGCTTCAATTGAAACGGTAAAGTTGGTCGAATAAGGCGTTTGATTGTCTGTCACCATCAATGGCAGCCGAAGCTGTCGGCAGCGTTCTTCTGTCAGTGTCAAACAGATAAGACCGCGGCCAAAGCGAGCCATGAAGTTGATTGATTCAGCAGTTGCACATTGAGCTGCCATGACCAGATCGCCTTCATTCTCACGATCTTCATCGTCCATGATGATGACCATTTTGCCCAGGCGTAAATCCTCGATGATTTCTTGACTACTATTCAGCTTCATGATGCAAAGCCATGTTTAACAAGGGTTTCATAACTCATGCCTGCGGCATTACCGGGCAGCAGTCGCTCAAGATATCGGGCGATCAAATCCACCTCAAGGTTGACCGACTGACCAATGGAATAATCACGGATGATGGTTTCCTGCATGGTGTGCGGAATAATGTTGATTTCAAACCCCGTGTCTGTGACTGCGTTAACGGTAAGGCTGACCCCATCGACACAGATAGAGCCTTTTTCAGCCACATAGCGACGCAGTGGGGCCGGCATTTCGATGTGAAACTGCCATGAACGTGCCGATGGCTGTAATCGGGTTACTTTACCCAGTCCATCGACATGACCACTGACAAAATGACCACCCAGCCGCTCACCTACAGCCAGTGCTTTTTCCAGATTGACGGAGCTTCCTGCAGACACGCTGGCCAGACTAGTACGATGCAGGGTTTCTTTGGAGACATCAAACGCCAGCGTTTGGCCTTCAATAGTCACCACGGTCAGACAGACGCCATTGACCGCAATACTGTCACCGAGTTTGACATCGCTGATATCCAGCTTGACGGTATCAATCAGTAAACGTATGTCACCGCCTTGAGGCTGCAGCGATGCAATCCGCCCAACGGCGGCAATGATACCGGTAAACATCTCAGAATTCCTCGTTATATTCAGGGATAGCAGTAATACGCCAGTCATCTCCAATGGAGCGCATGTCGGTAATTTTCAAGCCGATATTTTGAGCCATGGTCGTCATATTCGGCAGTTCAAATGCCCCGCGGGCTTCGTTACCCATGATCTTTGGCGCTGTGTAGATGACCAGTTCATCTATCAGGCGTGATCGCAGCAGAGCACCGTTTAAAACAGCTCCGGCTTCCACCATCACTTCATTAATTTCACGTTGTGCCAAAACTGTCATCAGTGCTGACAGATCGATGCTGTGTTCCAGTGAAGGCAATACAATCGTCTCAATATCGTGATGAGACGGTGTGTCGACTGCCGTTGCCAGCAGAACCTTTCCGGTTTTGAGTATTTGTGCATTTGCCGGCATGCGCAGATCAGTATCCACCACAATACGCAGTGGCTGTCTGACCGCTTGATTTTGAGGATACCAATCAAAATTTTCGGTGCCGCGAACATTCAGCAAGGGATCATCCGCCAGAATTGTGCCGATGCCTGTCAATATTGCCGAGCTTCGTGCTCTTAGCTTTTGCACATCGAGTCTGGCCAGGGGACCAGTGATCCATTTGCTCTCACCAGAGGCCATGGCTGTTCTGCCGTCAAGACTCATGGCGATCTTGCTGCGAACAAACGGTTTGCCCAAGCGCATTCGCTGGCAAAATCCCGGATTCAATTTTACTGCCTGGTCGGCGAGTATGCCGGTATGCACTTCAATACCAGCCTGTTGAAGCAAGGCAATGCCTGAACCCGCCACAATCGGATTAGGGTCCTGCATCGCCACAAATACTCGTGCTACGCCAGCACGAATCAGCGAGTCCACACAGGGAGGTGTTCTGCCAAAATGACTGCAAGGCTCCAGCGTGACGTAACAATCGGCACCTGCCGCCTCATTACCCGCCTCATAAAGTGCATTTATTTCAGCATGCGCTTCACCTGCTCGCTGATGCCAGCCGCGGCCAATGACTTGACCCTGCTTGACCAGCACACAACCAACACGTGGGTTGGGATCAGTGGTGTACAGTCCTTTTTCGGCCAGTCGTAGCGCATCGGCCATGAATTGTTCGTGCACATTCACCATTGCTGTCTCCCGTCCGTTTAGTTGTTCAGCCGGCGACGTCAAGCGGCTCAAACATCTGTTTTTTCGGAGCCAGCTCGATTCTCCATTCGCTCAATTTCTTCACGAAATGCATTCACGTCCTGAAAACTACGATACACCGAAGCGAACCGTACGTAAGCCACTTCATCAAGTTCACGAAGGGCATCCATTACCCAATCGCCCACCAACCGGCTTTGAACCTCACGTTCACCGGTCGCCCAGAGCTTTCTGACAATGGATTTGACAGCCTGATCAATGGCATCTGTACTCACTGGTCGCTTTTCCAGAGCCCGCATGATGCCTGCCTTGAGTTTGTTTTCGTCAAACTGCTCACGCGAGTCATCGCGTTTGATGAGCCTCGGCATGCTGAGTTCTGCTGTTTCGTAGGTGGTGAATCGTTCGTTACAGACTACACACATACGCCGCCGTCGAATCGCGTCTCCCTCGGCAGAGAGACGCGAGTCGATGACTTTTGAATCATCTGCACCGCAAAATGGGCAGCGCATCAGAGTTGGCCTTTCAAATCAGGCATACACCGGCAAGCGGTTACAAATTTCAACCACTTTCTGCTTGGTTTGTTCAATGACAGCAGCATCACCCTTGCTGTCAATCACATCACACATCCAGGAGGCCAGCTGCGTACAATCCTGCTCTTTGAAGCCTCGGGTAGTGACTGCGGGTGTTCCGACACGAATGCCTGATGTCACAAACGGTGATTGTGGATCATTCGGCACCGCATTCTTGTTGACGGTGATGTGCGCGTCACCCAGCCAGGCATCCACTTCCTTGCCTGTGAGGCCAGCTTGAATAAAACTGACCAGGAACAAATGGTCATCGGTTCCTTTTGACACCACATCATAACCACGGGCCATGAACACTTCGGCCATGGCTTGTGCGTTTTTGATGACCTGTTGCTGATATGTTTTGAACTCCGGCAACATGGCTTCTTTAAACGCGATGGCCTTGGCGGCAATCACATGCATCAACGGGCCGCCCTGAAAGCCGGGGAAGACTGCTGAGTTGAGTTTTTTCTCAAGGTCAGGGTTAGCCTTGGCCAGAATCAGACCACCGCGTGGGCCACGCAGCGTCTTGTGGGTTGTGGTTGTGACAACATCCGCAACTGGAACAGGGGTCGGGTAAAGACCTGCTGCTACCAATCCGGCAATATGTGCCATATCTACCAGCAGATAAGCCCCTACGGAATCCGCAATATCACGAAACTTCTGCCAGTCAATGACTCGAGAGTAGGCAGAAAAACCAGCCACAACCATTTTTGGCTGATGTTCTTTGGCCAGTCGCTCAACTTCAGCGTAATCAATTTCACCTGTTTCAGTGTTAATGCCATACGACACTGAGTTATAGATTTTGCCAGAGGCACTGACTTTTGCACCGTGAGTCAGGTGACCGCCATGCGCCAGACTCATGCCAAGGATAGTATCACCCGGCTGCAGTAAAGCCAGATATACCGCGGCATTGGCTTGTGAGCCTGAGTGAGGCTGAACGTTGGCATAATCGGAGCCGAACAAAGTCTTGGCACGCTCAATCGCCAGGTCTTCGACCGTATCAACATGTTCACAACCGCCATAGTATCGTTTGCCAGGATAGCCCTCAGCATACTTGTTGGTTAATGATGAACCTTGAGCTTCCATTACCCTTGGGCTGGTGTAATTTTCAGAAGCAATCAGTTCGATATGATCTTCCTGACGTTGGTCTTCGGCTGAAATCGCTTTGAATACTTCATCGTCAAAACCCGCGATGGTCATGCTTTTCTTGTACACAGTATTCCCCTGTCTGTACGGTAAAATCCTGCGATATTGTATCTTACAAAGCACCATGCATCTATGTGAGAATGGCTTTTTATTCGGCAAAAAACAGGAAAAGTCATGCATTTATCGCTCATTGGTACCGGGCTCATGGGACAAGCACTTGGCGAGCGTTTACTGGCTGAGCATCAGACCCTGACAGTCTATAACCGTGACCATAGCAAAACATCGGGACTGGAAGCACTGGGAGCCAAGGTTGCCACGACACCCGGCGAAGCTGTTCAGCAAGCAGAAATCGTTTTACTGATGCTTAGCGATGCTGCTGCAATTCATGCTGTACTGCAAACACTGTCCAAAGCAGATATTGCAGATCGGCTCTGGCTTCAATTAGCAACCATTGCACCTTCAGAATCAATCGAAATCAGCAAACAAATCAAAAAACTGGGTGGCAGGTATCTCGAATGCCCGGTACTGGGCAGCCTGCCTGAAGCACGTTCTGGCCGATTGATTTTGATGCCGGCAGGAGATCAGTCTGATTTCGAATCAGCATTACCATTACTCAGCATCATTGGCAGTGATCCTCAGTTCATCGGCGAAACAGGTCAGGGAGCAGCGATGAAACTGGCCATGAATCAGCTGATTGCCGGGCTGACGGCAAGCTTTTCGTTGAGTCTGGGGCTAGTCGAAAAACAAGGGATTCAAATCGAGCAGTTTATGAGCTTGTTGCGAGAGAGTGCGCTGTATGCGCCGACATTTGATAAAAAGCTCAGCCGGATGCTCGACAGACATTTCGATGGGCCCAATTTCCCAACCAAACACCTCGCTAAAGACACACGACTGTTTCTCTCAGTGGCTGAGTCCATGGGGCTGAATACGCAGGGGCTTGAGGGTATTGCAGGCATTCTCGATAAAACGCTGGAAATGGGACTTGCCGACACCGATTATTCTGCCATTTATGCAGCGGTTAACCTGGCATCTGATTAAAACAAAAACGCCCCTTGAAGGGGCGTTTTTATTCATGCATCAAGCAGGCTTTCAGATTTTGAAAAGGTCCCGTCTGATGATGGTTTCCATCCGGTCTGGGCCCGTAGAAATAATATCGATCGGCACACCGGCCAATGATTCGACTTTTTCAATGTAGGCGCGTGCATTTTCCGGCAAATCATCGAATTGTGTCACGCCAAGTGTAGATTCGTGCCAGCCTGGCATATCGATATACACCGGTACGCAGCCCTCGAACTCGTCTGCACTCAATGGCAATGTTGAAACATTCTGCCCGTCTTTCTGATAGGCAACACAGAGTCGAATCGTGTCAAGACCGTCAAGCACGTCCAGTTTTGTCAAACACAAGCCGGTGATGCTGTTAATCCAGCTGGCCCGGTTCAAAGCGACCATATCCAGCCAACCACACCGACGATCCCGCCCGGTTGTTGAGCCTTTTTCATGACCTTTTTCGGCAAGATGTTTGCCAATGCTGTCAGTCAGCTCAGATGGGAATGGCCCACCACCGACACGAGTTGCATAGGCTTTGGTGATGCCCAGTACATAATCAATATGACATGGACCCACGCCAGCGCCTGTCGCGCTTCCACCTGCAATCGTATTTGAAGATGTCACATAAGGATAGGTGCCGTGATCGATATCCAGCAATGCACCCTGAGCGCCCTCAAACATGACACGCTCACCATTGATAGAATACTGTTGCAGCATCGCAGGAATATCGGCAATCAGCGGCAGGATCTGGTCACGCATTTCCATCAATTCAGCATGTATTGCTTTGAAATCGACCGCTTGAGCCTGATAGTAATTAATCAAAGAGAAGTTATGAAAATCAACCAGCTCTTTCAATTTTGTCGCCAGTGATTGACTGTCGACCAGATCACCAACGCGTAATCCACGACGCGCGACCTTATCTTCATAAGCCGGTCCGATGCCACGCCCGGTTGTGCCAATCGCAGATTTACCGCGACGACGTTCACGTGCCTGATCCAGTGCAACGTGGAAAGGCAAAATCAACGGGCAAGCTGCACTGATTTTCAGTCTTTGGCGAACCGGAATGCCTTTGGCCTCGAGTGAGGACATCTCACGGATCAAGGCTTCTGGAGATAACACTACACCGTTACCAATCAGGCACTGTACATGCTCACGCAGGATTCCCGATGGAATCAGATGAAGAATGGTTTTTTCGCCATTGATGACCAGTGTGTGTCCGGCATTATGTCCACCTTGAAAACGGACCACTGCCGAGACATTGTCAGTCAACAAATCGACAACTTTACCCTTGCCCTCATCACCCCATTGAGAGCCAATTACAACAATATTATTTGCCACTTCAGTGCATTCCTGTTTGAGTCACCACCCAGTGACCTTGTTGTTTAGATAGAATTTTCTGTCCGGTTGATGGATTTGCTTCATCAGGAAACAAATAACTCACCACTTCGCCATTTTGCCGCAGACTTTCAACCGTACTGGCGAGTGATGGATCATCAGACCACGGCGCATAAATCACCGATGCTTGTGCTTGCCTGTCGAGCGGTATCTGAGTTGCAAGTTTCTTTAGATCTAGACTGAAGCCAGTCGCAGGCTGTCCATAACCGAAATCTTGACCAATATCATCGTAGCGCCCACCCAGTGCAATCGCTTGAGCGGATCCGGGCTGATATGCGGCAAATACTATACCGGTGTGATAGTGATAGCCGCGTAACTCGGCAAGATCAAAATTAAGCGTCACAGAAGGTAACCGCTGCTCAGCCATTTCACCGATACGAGTCAGGCTATTCAAGGCTTCCAATACTTTGGCTGGAGCATTTTTTAACACTGTCTGTGCACGGGCGAGGATGTCTTTGCCACCGTTCAACTCTGCCAGCGCTATGAGCATGTCATGACTGTCCTGGTTCAGTTCAAAGCTGCTGACAAGGGATCGGATTTCAGCATCCGCCTTACGCTGCAAGGCGGAGAACAAAGCCTGTTCCTGTTCTGCATCCAATTGTGCTTGTTCAGCAAGGCCACGAAAAATACCTACATGACCAAGATCCAGCGACAGTGCTTGTACAGCACCGCTCAGGGTCAGCAGTTCGACCATCAGCTGAATACTTTCCATGTCGCTTTCAGGGCCGGAATGGCCAAAAATCTCAGCGCCGAGCTGGATAGGATTACGAGATTTTGCCTGACCTTCTGGCAAGGTGTGCAACACACTGCCAATGTAGCAAAGTCTCACAACACCCGTATGTTTCAGCTTATGGGCGGCGATACGTGCCACCTGTGGCGTCATATCAGCGCGAATTCCCATCAGACGTCCAGTCAGCTGATCGATAAGCTTGAATGTCTGAATATCCAGTGTCTTGGCTGTACCAGTAAGTAGTGAATCAAGATACTCGACCAGTGGCGGCACCACGATTCGGTATCCCCAGGTCTGCATTTTATCAATGAGAATTCGATGCAGCTTCTCGAGTTGTGCGGCTTCGTCCGGCATCAACTCGTCGATACCTTCAGGCAGTAGCCAACTTTCTTTGTTTGTCATTCAGTCATTTACCCAGTAAAGCAAGGCCAAGCCTGCCAGCATACTTAGCATGCCAATCACACGCAGCTGCTGATCCCGCATCCCTGCCATTTGCAGCAGGGCGCGTCGAAACGCAGCGGGATTCAAAAACGGCATGATGCCCTCAATCACCAGCATCAATGCCGCTGCCAGCAACAGGCTATGGATCAGGACTTCATTCACACCTTAGCGAGCCATAGGATCACTGAAGCGATTAAAGAACTCACCTTGTGGATCGATGACCAGCAAATCATCCCCTCTGAACACATTCTTGTATGCGTTCAGGCGACGATAAAGCGAGAAAAACTCATGATTCTGACCAAAAGCACTCGCATAGGTGTTAGAAGCAATTGCATCGCCTTCACCTCGAAGTGTCTGGGCTGTTCGCTCAGCTTCCGCAACAATGACAATACGTTGTCTATCAGCATCAGAACGAATCTTCTCGGCTTCTTCTGCACCACGTGAACGCAGATCCATGGCTACCCGCTCCCGTTCGGCTTCCATACGGGCAAACACCGATGTGCTGACTTCACTAGGCAAGTCGATGCGTTTGATGCGCACATTGGTCACCTCAATGCCGAAGCCCGCGGAGATGCGATTGGCATCGCGCATGATGTCACGAACCATTTCAGACCGGTCTCCAGACACCAGCTCCTGGATGGTGCGACGACCAAATTCACCACGCAGACCATCACGAATGATCTGCCCAAGGCGCAGCCGCGCATTCTCTTCATCACCACTCATCGAAGTGAAGAAAGCTTCCGGATCAACAATGCGCCACAGGATGAATGA
The DNA here is from genome assembly GCA_020831825.1 of Methylophaga sp. Taxonomy (GTDB): domain Bacteria; phylum Pseudomonadota; class Gammaproteobacteria; order Nitrosococcales; family Methylophagaceae; genus Methylophaga. The sequence continues at coordinate 58,041 of JAFIFW010000014.1, forward strand.
ATCAACGATGACGTTCTTCATCTCACCGGTCAGGTAACGCGATGGGGATGAGTCCAACAACAAGGTGCGATTGTCGAAGCGACGAACCTCGTTGACAAACGGTATCTTGAAATGAATACCTGGCTCATAGTCAGCTCGCTGAACTTCACCAAGACGCAGCAACAATACGTGCTCACGCTCGTCGACGTAAAAAATCGCCGAACTGAGCGTAACCAGAGCCACTGCTGCAATAACAATGATTTGTGTAAGACGTGCACCCATGACTATCGACCTCCTCTGCTACGAACATCGTCACGAGCGGCATTCGTTCCGGATGACTGACTGCTGCCTGTGCTCGGAAAAGCAGTCAAGTTTTGCAGATCCAAGGGCGCCGCTTGTGAGCCAGAGGCGCCACGCATTCTGTCCATTGGCAAATAAAGCACGTTATTGCTATCGCTGCTCAGATCGACCATGACTTTCTGACTTCTCGAGTAGACCGATTCCATGGCGTCAAGGTAAAGTCGTTCTTGCATGATTACCGGTGATTTTTCGTACTCGGCCATGACTTGCAGAAAACGACTGGTTTCACCCTCTGCGCGAGCAACAATTTCACTCTTGTATGCTTGAGCCTCCTGAATGATCCGGAAGGCCTCACCACGTGCACGAGGCAATACCTCGTTGGCATAAGCCTCAGCCTGGTTACGCAGACGTACTTCGTCTTCCCGGGCTTTGACCGCGTCGGCAAAAGCAGCCTGTACCTGTTCAGGTGGCTGAACGTCCTGCATGCTAACACTGGTGACGGTCAAGCCGGTCTCATGTTGATCCAGCATTCTCTGCAACAGCTGTTCGGTCCGTGTTGCCACTTCACTCCGTCCTTCGGTCAATACGAAATCCATATTGGACTGACCAACCACCTCACGCACTGCACTTTCCATCATTTGCCGAAGCACTGTGTCAGGATTACGCACGTTGAAAAAGTATTGAGCTGCATCTTCGATTCTGTACTGACCTGCGATTTTCAAATCGACAATATTTTCATCGTTGGTCAGCATCAGCGCTTCTGATTGAACGTTGGTTTCCGGCCTGCCACCTGATGAGCGATAGCCAATCTCGACAGTACGAATCTGCGAAACATCGACAACTTCTACGCGTTCAATTGGGAAAGGAAGACGCCAGTGTGGCCCGGGCATCGCGGTGTGGGTGTAAGCACCGAACCGAGTCACTACTCCTCGCTCTGCAGGTTCGATTATGTAGATACCTGACAACAGCCATACGACAAAGATAATAGCTGCGATCAAGCCGATTCCGATAGATCCCATCGGACCGGACCCGGATGAGCCACTATCGTTTCCTTTATTACCGCCAAATATACCGCCAAGTTTGCGCTGCATATTACGTACTACTTCATCTAGGTCAGGAGGACCCGAGTTGCCACGGTTGCCCCATGGGTCCTTGTTACCCCCGTTACCGGGTTCGTTCCAAGCCATGTAAAACTCCAATTAGAGGAAAAATTCTGTTCACAAACCGACTATTTTACGGACATGGTTGACGAAGGCAACCAAAACCGGACACATTCAATTTGCTGAGGCCTGATGTAATTTGTAATCAGGAAAGTATTCATGAAGTGCCTGACGAAGATATTCAAGCCCTTCACCAGAATGCGCCGACAGCCAGATTCGATCTATCTGACCATCTTGATTGCGCTCAAGTTTTGCCGAAACACCTTCCAGGCGATCGATTTTATTGTAGATAATGACTTGAGGAACCTCATCAGCTCCTATCTGAGACAGCACTTCGTCAACATGGCTGATAAGCGACTCTCGCTCAGATGAGGCAGCATCTACAACATGCAGCAGCAGTGCAGCATCACGGGTTTCTTCAAGCGTTGAACTGAAAGACTCGACCAAATCGTGTGGCAAATCCCGAATAAAACCGACCGTATCTGCCAATACTAAAGGTTCGGTTCCGGCGAGGCGCAAACGGCGCAAGGTTGGATCCAGCGTGGCAAATAAGCGATTGTCGGCATAGACCTCGGCTGAAGTCATACGATTAAACAATGTTGATTTACCCATGTTGGTGTAACCAACCAGAGACACCACCGGCACACCTCCACGTTGCCGTGATCGACGTCCTTGCTCGCGCTGCGATCTGACTTTATCGAGGCGCTTCTTCAGTGATTTTATGCGCTGTGCCAGAAGCCTTCGGTCAGTTTCCAGCTGCGTTTCACCGGGTCCACGCAAACCTATACCACCTTTTTGTCTTTCCAAATGCGTCCAGCCCCGGACCAGTCGCGTTGATAAATGTTGAAGCTGGGCCAGTTCGACTTGCAATTTACCCTCATGTGAACGAGCTCTGCGAGCAAAAATATCCAGAATCAGTCCGGTTCTGCCAAGCACCCGGCATTGCAACTTCTGTTCAAGGTTACGTTCCTGACTGGGAGACAGTTCATGATTGAAAATGACCAAGGCTGCGTTGGAAGCGAGCACTTGTTCTGCAATTTCATCGACTTTGCCAGTGCCTGCAAAATATCGAGGGTCCGGCCTTTGCCGTTTGCCACTGGTGACGGCCGCGATACGGGCACCTGTGCCATTAACTAATTCGATGAATTCCTGACGGGTCTCATCATAATCGGCATCATTGAAATCAAGATGCACGAGAACCACTGCCTCACGATCTGATTTTTCATCAAATGCTGCATCACTGTTGGGCCGCTCAAACAATCACTCTGCTCCTTCAGCACTGGTGTTGATGTGTACATTACGAGAAGGCACGATGGTTGAGATCGCATGTTTGTACACCATTTGATTTACGGAGTTTTTCAATAAAATCACAAACTGATCAAATGAGTCTATTTGCCCCTGCAGTTTGATTCCGTTTACCAGATAAATCGACACAGGAACGTTTTCACGTCTCAGTGCATTCAGGAAGGGATCTTGCAATGATTGAGCTTTAGCCATTAGTTGTTCGCCTTTTTGTTATTGTTACCATCTGTGGTTAATTTTGTGATCATTGACTCGACAGTCAAAGCTTAATGATACCCGGCAAACGCGCTGAGAGGTATAAAAGTACATCCTGTACTGGCAAGTCGGGACCACTGTCAAACCAGACACAGTCCTTTTGCGATCGCAACCATGTCAATTGACGTTTGGCCATCTGCCGCGTTGCAATAATGGCGCGTTCCACGAATGTTGCCTGATCATACTCACCTTTCAGATAGGCCCAAGCCTGCCTGTAACCTACAGCTCGCATACTGGGTAGCTTGTTATGACAACCATCCCGAGCCATGAGTTTTCTGACTTCTTCAATAAATCCATTTTCCAGCATCTTGTGATAGCGGTTTGCTATGCGTTGATGCAACACTCGTCTGTCAAATGGCGATATCACCAGATTGATAAATTCATAAGGCGGACTTGAGGCGTTTGATTGGGTGAGTTGAGTCAAGGTTTGACCGGTTAATTCGAAGACCTCAAGCGCTCTCTGCAAACGTTGGGGGTCGTTGACATGAATTCTGGCAGCAGCAACAGGATCAATTTGCTGGAGTCGCTGGTACATATGGGCAAGCCCATGACTGTAAGCTTCAGCTTCGAGTTTACTTCGGATAGTTGCATCAGCCTCAGGCAAGTCAGCAATACCGTGAATCAGGCTTCGAAAGTAAAGCATGGTTCCGCCAACCAACAAAGGTACTCGACCACGTGCTGTGATCTCAGCCATCAGGCTGAGTGCATCCGCACGGAAACGTCCTGCTGAGTATGCTTGTTCCGGTTCAAGAATATCGACTAAATGGTGTGGATACTGACTCAGTGTATCGCTGTCAGGCTTGGCAGTGCCGATATCCATACCACGATACACCAGAGCTGAATCAACACTGATAATCTCAACCGGATACTTGCTGGCAATCTGCAGGGCAAGATCTGTCTTACCAGCCGCGGTAGGGCCCATCAGACAAATCGCCGGCGGCAGTGACTGGTATAACTGCTTCGTCAATTAACCCTGCTTCATTGAATCAAAGAATTCCATATTGGTTTTGGTTGATTTGAGACGATCCATGAGGAACTCCATCGCTTCAACCGGCTCCATCGGCGCAAGCAGCTTACGCAAGATCCACAATTTCTGCAGATCCTCCTCATTGGTGAGCAGTTCTTCCCGACGTGTGCCTGAACGGGTGACGTTGATGGCAGGATAAATGCGGCGATCTGCCAGCTTACGCTCAAGTAACACTTCCATATTACCCGTGCCTTTGAACTCTTCGAAGATGACTTCATCCATCCGAGAACCCGTCTCAATCAGCGCTGTAGCAATGATGGTCAAGCTGCCGCCTTCTTCTATGTTTCTGGCAGCACCAAAAAAGCGTTTGGGTCTTTGCAGTGCGTTGGCATCAACACCACCGGTCAAAACCTTGCCTGATGAAGGTGAGACAGTATTGTATGCGCGTGCAAGACGCGTAATTGAATCCAGAAGGATGACCACGTCATGTTTGTGTTCAACCAGACGTTTGGCTTTTTCAATGACCATTTCTGCAACTTGAACATGGCGTGTTGCTGGCTCGTCAAATGTACTGGAAACGACTTCACCACGCACTGAACGCTGCATTTCGGTAACTTCTTCGGGGCGTTCATCAATCAGTAACACAATCAAGGTACTATCGGGGTAGTTATTGGCGATTGATTGGGCAATCGACTGCAAGATCATTGTTTTACCAGATTTCGGTGGTGCGACGACCAAGCCGCGCTGCCCTTTACCGATGGGTGAGGCCAGATCTATGATACGAGCTGTCAAATCTTCGGTGCTGCCATTGCCACGTTCCAGATTAAAACGCTCATTGGCAAACAATGGCGTCAGGTTCTCAAAAGGTACCTTATTCTTCGAAGCTTCTGGTTTTTCGAAGTTAATCTCTTCTACTTTTACCAGCGCGAAATAACGCTCACTGTCTTTCGGGGGGCGAATTTTGCCTTTGATGGTGTCGCCAGTGCGTAGATGGAATCGTCTGATCTGGCTGGGCGAAACGTAAATATCGTCCGGTCCTGCGACGTAGGAATCTTCTGGCGATCTGAGAAAACCAAAGCCATCCGGTAATAATTCGAGTACACCTGTGGTGTAGACATCTTCGCCTTGCTTCGCGTGTGCTTTGACTAAAGCGAATATCAATTCTTGTTTTCGGTTTCTGGCAAGGCCCTCAAGATTCATGGAAAGGGCAAGTTCCATCAGCTCAGCAGCAGACTGCTTTTTTAGTTCTGTCAGATTCATGTATTACCTAGTGGGATGATTTTCTATTTGGAGTTGTTTTGATACGCGCAGAAGGGTGGCGCGATACTTGAAAAATGGGAGGTGTTACCAGAAATTGCCAGCAAGAATAACAGCATTGATTCGCCTCGTCCAGCGTATTGCAGATATTTTATATCTGTCATGTTGAGAAACTTCTCAGGCATGTTCTGTTGTCATAGTTGTTGAATCTAGCAGGAGATGAAAATGTTACGTAGGTTAGTTCCACTTATTGCGATTGCAGTAACGACACTGAGCGCTTGTAGCTCTGTACCATCACAGATTCAAACAGCGCCCACCAATGATATTCAGCTTCAACAAGTGAATCAGGATGTGAAATTACAACAGGGTCAATACGTTCGCTGGGGTGGTCAGGTTGTTGCCATCGAGAATACCGCGGATGCAACACTGATTCAAATCGTTCAATACCCGCTCAACCATTTCGGGCGTCCAAATACTAACCGAAACAGCCAGGGACGGTTTCTTGCTCGGACACCCGAGTTTATCGACCCAATTGTTTATCCAGCGGGGACACTACTGACTTTCACAGGTAGCATAAACGGTACGGCAGATCGTAAAGTTGACCAGCGGAGTCTGACATTACCTATCCTCGACATTGAGTTTATGCACAACTGGCCACCCATTCAGCAGCCCGTTCACAGAAGCCCTTACTACTACGATCCTTTTTTCAGTCCGTATTATCGGTTTCACGGTAGCTATTGGCATCATCCCCGATATCGATATCGCTACTGGTACTAAACCTCAGGCAAAAAAAACCCGGACCTCGAAGAGGACCGGGTATTTTCATATAAAAACCTGGCAGTGACCTACTTTCACATGGGAACTCCCACACTATCATCGGCGCTGAGTCGTTTCACTACTGAGTTCGAGATGGGGTCAGGTGGTGCCAACTCGCTATGGCCGCCAGGCATAATCGCTTGTCTGCATTGCAGACTGTTCGGAAAGTAACTGGAAACTGTGTCGCCCCCAAATTAGCTTGGGGTTATATGGTCAAGCCTCACGGGCAATTAGTACTGGTTAGCTTCACACATTACTGCGCTTCCACACCCAGCCTATCAACCTTGTAGTCTTCAAGGGCCCTTCAGGGATCTCAAGGATCCAGAGAAACCTTATCTTGGGGTGGGCTTCCCGCTTAGATGCTTTCAGCGGTTATCCCTTCCGTACATAGCTACCCGGCAGTGCCACTGGCGTGACAACCGGAACACCAGAGGTACGTCCACTCCGGTCCTCTCGTACTAGGAGCAGCTCCCCTCAAGTTTCTAACGCCCACGGCAGATAGGGACCGAACTGTCTCACGACGTTCTAAACCCAGCTCGCGTACCACTTTAAATGGCGAACAGCCATACCCTTGGGACCTGCTACAGCCCCAGGATGTGATGAGCCGACATCGAGGTGCCAAACT